>CAVWFR010000001.1:0-34697 GCA_963754305.1 uncultured beta proteobacterium
GGCAGCGCCTCGCGCGGAAGATCCGAGACGATGTAGCCGTCGAGCGCGTAACCACCGGCGACCGTTCCCTTCGCCGCGCCGCTCTCGCATACCAGGAGCTGTGCCGCGCCGCGTTCGCGCGCGACCGGCTGGAATAGCGTCGCGGCGTTGACGATGATCAGCCCCGAGGCGGTATAGCGCCCGTCCTTGCGGCCGAGGTAGAGAAACACCGGCCCGTCGCGCGGCCCGAAGTCAGGCTCTTGCCACAGCGCGACGTCCGCGAAGCCGTCGTTGTTGAAGTCGCCGCTGGCGCGCACGACGCCGTCGGCGAGCCCGCGTTGCGCGCGTCCCGGCGGCGCGGTGCCGAGAAAATGCTCGAGCGGATCGCCGACGTCCTTCTGCGCGAGCGCCGCATCCGGCCGGAGCACGGCGAGAAGCATCGTCGCGTAGAGCGCGAACCGGCCCGTCACGTCCGGCTCGAGCTTCCCTGGTGGTAGCGAGTCACCCGATCGACCTCGTTCTTCGAGCCGAGGACCACGCCGACACGCTCGTGCAGCGCCCTGGGCTGGACGTCGAGGATGCGCTCGCCGCCGTTGGTCGCGGCGCCGCCCGCCGCTGGTGCTCGATGAGGTACTGGGTGAGCGTGACACGTCGCATGGCCGTCTCCGGGAAAGCGCCCGCGGGAATTATCCGCCCGCACGCGCGGCCATGCACCACTTGACACGGTTGCGACAACGTCTTACTCGGGCGCCGCCGGTCCGCGCGCGCTACACCGTTGTCGTTCCGGCTTTCGCCTGAACGCCCGAACCCCGTCTCAGCTGGCCTTCGAGCGCAGCCGAGAGAGCCGCGTCGCGTGCTCGGCGTTCACCGCGCCCGTCGGGGCGCGGCCGCGAAGGATCTCCGCCACCTGCGCCACGGTCTCCAGCGACTGATGCTCGATCGCGGGCTGCGTCAGTCCGGCCGTGTGCGGCGTGGCGATTACCAGCGGATGCCGCGCGATCGAGGGCGCCGGCATCTGGTCGGGCGCCCGGCCGACGTCGAGCGCGCAGCCGGCGAGTCGCCCGGACTCGAGGGCCGCCACGAGCGCGTCGTCATCGACCAGGTTGCCGCGCGAGGCGTTGATGAAGTAAGCGTCCGGCTTCATCTGCGCGAACGCGGCGGCGTCGATCAGCTTCTCGGTCGCATCGTTCGCCACGACCAGGCACACCACAAAATCGGCCTCGCGCAGCACGTCCGGCATCCCGACCTGCGCGATCGCCGGGTCCTCCGCCCGCACGTACGGATCGTAGACGAGCACGCGCATCCCGAGCGCCACGCCCAGCCGCGCGAGATTGCGCCCGATCTGGCCGTAGCCGAGGATCCCGAGCGTGGACCCGGCGAGCTGCAGGCCGGTCATGCCGCGCGGTACCAACCCGGCGTGATAGGCCTCGGTCGCGGCGGTGATGCCGCGCCCGAGGTCGACCATCGCGCCGATCACCCACTCGCTCACCGAGGCGATGAAGCCCGCGCTCGCCTGGGTGACCAGGATGCCCGCCTTGCTCGCGGCCGCGACATCGATGTTGCGGATGTCGATCGCGCAGCGCGAGAACGCCACCAGGTCCGGGCTGCCGGCGAAGAGCGCCGGCTCTCCCGGCGTCTGCCGGTAGGAGACGATGACTTCGCATCCGCGCGCTGCCTCGACGAGCTCCGCGGTTGCGAGCTCGCGGCCGGCGGTGTTGAAGCGCAGCTCGCCGAGCGCCTTGAGACCCGCGACGGCGCGCTCGCCGTAGTAATTGGCGAGGGCCGTGGGGGGATGGGTCAGGAAGATCGTGGCCATGCCACGCTCCTCATCCAGATCGGAAGCGCGGAGCGTAGCGCAACCGGCGCCGGACGTGCTCCTGCGGAGGGCGCGTTAGCCGCGTTCGTCCGCGACGACCGGCTCGCGTCCCGCGACCGGCATCGCGGGCGTCGCCTGGCGGCGCAGCAGCCAGGCGAGCACCGGGGGCGTGACGAGCGTGGTCCCGACGACCATCAGCACGATCACCGAGAACAGCTCGTCGTTGAGCACGCCGACCGCCTTGCCGACGAAAGCGAAGATCAGCCCGACCTCGCCGCGCGGCACCATGCCCCATCCGACCAGCCAGCGGTTCACGTTCCCGGCCGCCATGCCCGACACGAGCTTGCCCGCGACCGCGACCGCGGTGAGCGCCAGCGTGAGTCCGAGCACGCCCGGGCTCGCAAGCGCCTCGAGGTTGACCTGCATCCCGGCGACGACGAAGAAGATCGGCACCAGGAGGTGGCCGACCGGCTCGACCAGGTGCTCGAGGTGCCGCTCACGATGGTGATCGAGTACCGCGCTCACCGACGCGCGCGTCGGCGCGTCGCTACCGGCCAGCGCGCCCAGCACCTCGGTGCGGATGGTCGGCGCTTCGAAGTCGCGGAAGTGCACCTCCTCCAGGACGAGGCCCGCGGCGAACGCACCGACGATCGGCGCGAGGCCGATCGCGTGCGCGGCGTACGCGAACAAGAGGCACATGGCGAGGGCGACGGTGAGCTTCATGCCGGCGCCCGGATGGATTCGAGCGAACGCGCGGCTCAGCCACGGCGCGCCCGCCTGGCCGATCACAAGCGCGCCAGCCAGGAACGCGAGTGCCTGCAGGACGGTGACGCCGACGCCGGCCGGGTCGACCGCACCGCTGGTGGCGATTGACGACACCACCGCGAGGATGATCAGCCCCAGCACGTCGTCGATCACCGCCGCTCCGAGCACGATCTGCGATTCGGCGCGCTGCAGGACGCCGGCATCGCGGAACACGCGGCCGGTGATCCCCACCGAAGTGGCGGTGAGCGCCGCGCCGAGAAACAGGTAGGCGGTCTGGGGCAGCCCTGGCAGCAGCCACGGACCCACCAGCCATGTCCCGAGCGCGAACGGCACCACCACGCCGATCACCGCTACGCCGAGCGCGCGCCCGCCCACCCGGCGCATGCTGCGCACGTTCGACTCCAGGCCGATCTGGAAGAGCAAGATGACCGCGCCGAGCTGGGCGAGGAACGCGACCACCGGATCGGCGCGCATCGTCTCGGCGAAGCCGATGCCGAAAAAGGCGAGATTGCCGAGCAGGACGCCGATCAGGATTTCGCCAAGCACGAGCGGTTGCCCGAATCGCCCGACGAGGGTACCGAGCTTGGCGGCGACCAGGATAACCGCCAGCCAGAGGAAGCTCTGCGCGACCGCGTCGCCGACCGCCGCGTGCGCATCGGTCGCGATCAATGCGATCGGGGCGAACAGGCCGACGCGGGCGGCGAGCATCGTTCGCGCCGGCGCTACTGGATCTGGACGGTTCGGCCCGGGCGCTCGCGGGGCGAGGGTGCAGTTCGCGGGCGGTTTACGCGACGGTGCTCGGCCGCGAACGCGGCCAGGCCGAATGCGCCAATTACAAACGGCAGCGCGACGAGGAACGCGAACGTCGCGTCCAGGCCTGCGAGCCACGTCCACAGCCCGTTGATGGCTTCCATGATGACCTCCGCCGGATCCCGAGGATCATAGGGAGCCGAGAGGTGCACCGAATCGGGCATGATCCTTACGTCTTCATCCGTACGGGAAGCCCTTATCCGGGAGGGCGCCCCTGGCCGCGCGTCAGCACCGCTGCGCGAGGACTAGCCGCACCAGCTCGGTCACGCGCCGGACCTGCAGCTTTTCCATCAGCCGCGCCTTGTAAACCTCGACGGTGCGCGGGCTGATCCCGAGCTCGATCGCGATTTCGCGGTTGTGCCGGCCGTCGGCGACCAACGCGAGCACCTCGCGCTCGCGCCCGGTCAGGCGCGCCATCCGCGCGGCCACGCCGGCGGCCGACTGGGCGTGGCTGCGCGCCTGCGCGTCGCGGTCGAGCGCGGCGGTGATCGCGGCGACTAGCACTTCGTCGTCGATCGGCTTCTCGATGAAGTCGAGCGCTCCGCCCTTCAGCGCGGCCCGCGTGGTGGCCACATCGCCGTGCGCGGTGACGATGATGACCGGCAGTCCCGAGCCGCGGCGGGCGAGCTCGGCCTGCAACTCGAGACCGGTCATCCCGGGCATGCGGAGATCGAGCACCACGCAGCCCGGCGAGTCGGCGCGGTAGGCGGCAAGGAACGCCTCCGCCGCGGGAAACGTGCGCGTCTGGAAGCCCTTCAGCTCGAGGAGCATGGCGAGCGAGTCGCGGACCCCGGCGTCGTCGTCGACGATGAAGACGGTCGGCCGCGTCACCGGCGGCCCTCGAGCGCGTCGCGCGCCGGCAAGGTGAACGAGAACGAGGCGCCGCGCGCCACCGCATCCGCGGCGAGTCGCCCGCCGTGGCTCTCGACGATCGAGCGGCTGATCGCGAGCCCGAGGCCCATGCCGAGCGGCTTGGTCGTGGCGAACGGCTGGAAGGCGTCTTGCCTCATCGCTTCCGGCAGCCCCGGTCCCGAATCCGTCACTGTGATCCTGACTCCACCGTGCGCATCCGGCGCCGCGCGCAACGCTATCGCGCGGTCGGACGACTCGGCCGCGAGCGTCGCGTCGATCGCATTGGTGAGCAGATTGTGCAGCACGGTCTCGATCTGGAGCCGGTCGACGAATACCGCCGGCAATTCTGCCGCCGCGTCGACGTGAAGCGCGATGCCATGCCGCTCGAGCCGCGGCGCTGCCCGCTCGGCGGCGACGGCCAGCAGCGCCGCCACCGTCACCCCCTCGAGACGGGACGAGCCGCTGCGAAAGAATTCCCGCAGGCGCCGCACCACGTCCGCGGCGCGCGTCACCTCCGCGGTGACCGTGCGCATCGTCTCGACGAGTCGCGCGCGGTTCTCCTCCGGACGCTCCGCGAGCAGCACGCAGGCGCGCACGTAAGTCGCGATCGCCGATAGCGGCTGGTTCAGCTCGTGCGCGAGCGCGGATGCGGTTTCGGCCGCCGCGGCGAGACGCAAGCTGCGCTGCAGCTCGGTCTCGCGCGCCTCGAGCGCTTCGCCGGTGCGCCGGCGCTCGGTTACGACCGCACCGAGGAACAGCCCGGTGAGCGCGAGCGCGACCATGAAGAGCTGCAGCTCGAGCAGGGTCGCCGAGGTGAGCCCCTCGATCTGCACTGCGGCGACGATGCCGAGCTGGACGGCCAGCAGCGCCGCGGCCGCGCCCCGGATCCCGTGCCGGACGCCGATCCAGATGAGCGGCAGGAAGAGCACATAGAAGAACTTCGCGGAGTACGCCGGGTTAATGCCGAACACCACCCAGAGCGCTGCGATCACCGCCAGCGCCTGAGCGATCTTCTCCCACGACCACCGGAACACCGGGCCCGGGTCGCGGCGGTCGAAGAACACGAGCAGCACCGGCGCGGTCACGAGGATCCCGAGCGCATCGCCGAGCCAGAACTGAGCGGCCGATCGGACGACCTCGCCGGCGGCGATGCGTCCGGCGGCGTAGTAGACCGCCACGTAGCCGCCGGCGACGAGGAGCGTCGCGGCGACGACCGTCCCTACGAAACGTGCGACGTCGCGCACGGAGCGGAGCTGCGCGTCGATGCGCAGCGGGCCGCGGAGACACCACGCCAGAGCGGTGTATCCGGCCGCAAGCACCAGCGAGGAGGCGATCGCGGCGACTATCCCGCCCGGCGACCCGCGTATGACGATCTCCGCCGCCAGGCCGGCGACCGCGAGCGCGGGCGCGAAAGCGAGCCCGTGGGTGAGCAGCCATGCGAGTGAGAGACCCGGCGGCGGGTTCCACGGCGTGATCGCGAACGGCCCGAGCGGGTGGATGTAGCTCACCCAGTCGAGCGCAAGGTAGGCGAGGACGTAGCCGGTGACGAGGAGGACGAGCCGCGCGGACATGACGCGAGTTTATGTCCGGCGCGGCCTTTCTAGTTGTCACGATGCGAGGGAGCATACCCCCTCGCGCTCCCGATCGGGAGAATCGTCGGCTCGCGGTGATTCTCTCTCTAGCTCAGCGCGCGCTCGAGATCGGCGGCGAGATCGTCGAGATCCTCGATACCCACGGAGAGCCGGACGAGGTTGTCCCCGATGCCGAGGCCCTGCCGCACTTCCGCCGGCACCGAAGCGTGGGTCATGATCGCCGGGTGCTCGATCAGGCTCTCGACGCCGCCGAGGCTCTCGGCGAGCGTGAAGAGCTCGCAGCGCTCGAGGAACCGTCGCGTCTCGTCGAGCCCGCCCTTCAGGCGCATCGACGCCATCCCGCCGAACCCGTTCATCTGCCGCTGCGCGAGCGCGTGCTGCGGGTGCGAAGCGAGCCCGGGATAGATCACGCGCTCGATCTTCGGATGGCGCTCGAAGCGCTCGGCGAGCGCGAGCGCGTTGGCGCAGTGCCGCTCCATCCGCACCGCGAGCGTCTTCAGGCCGCGGGTGACGAGGAACGAATCGAACGGGCTCGGCACCGCGCCGACCGCGTTCTGCAGGAATCCGAGCCGCTCGGCGAGAGCGTCGTCGCGCGTGATCGCCACCCCGCCGATCACGTCCGAATGACCGTTGAGATACTTCGTCGCCGAGTGCACGACGATGTCGAAGCCGAGCTCGAGCGGCCGCTGCACCCACGGCGAGGCGAACGTGTTGTCCGCGACCGTGGTGATGCCGCGCCGGCGGGCGATCGCCGCCACCGCTTCGAGATCCACCAGCTTCAGCAGCGGATTCGACGGCGACTCGACCCAGATCATGCGCGTCTCGGGCGTGAGCGCCGACTCGAGCGCCTCGGCGCGCTCGAGCGGCAGGTAGGTGAAGCGCAGCCCGGCGCTCTGCTTGCGCACGCGCTCGAAGAGGCGCCGCGTGCCCCCGTAGAGATCGTCGAGCGCGACCACGTGCGCGCCCGCGTCGAGCAGCTCGAGCACCGTGGCGCTCGCGGCCATCCCGGAGGCGAACGCGAACGCGGCCGTCCCCGACTCGAGCGCCGCGACGCACGCCTCGTAGGCCCAGCGCGTCGGGTTGTGCGAGCGCCCGTAGTCGAGTCCCTTGTGCATGCCGGGACTCGCCTGGACGTAGGTCGAGGTGGCGTAGATCGGCGTGATCACCGCTCCGGTCGCGGGATCGGGCGGCTGCCCGGCGTGGATGGCGAGCGTCGCGAGCTTGTGCCTCATTTCAACCTCAGCCGCAGATAGTTGAGGACGTCGATCCGCGTGATCAGGCCGAGGAAGACGCCGCCGGCGACGACGATCGGCACGTGCCCGCGCTCGAAGATCTCGAGCAGGATCTCGATCGGCGCATCCGGCGACACCGTCTCGAGCTTGGTGCTCATTACGCCCGACACCGGTTCGGCGAAGCGCGCCGGCTCGCGCACGACCGCGAGCAGGACGTCGGATTCGTCGACGATGCCGGTGACTTTCCCGTCCTCGAGCACCGGGAGCTGCGACACCTCGTAGAGCTTGAAGCGCCCGTAGGCGGTGAGCAGCGTGTCGCCGGGCGCGATCGTCACCACCGCGCCTTCGGCGAAGCGCCGCGAAACCAGATCGGTGAGATCGCCGGCGGTCGGCCGCTCGACGAGCCCCTGGTCGGCGAGCCAGAAGTCGTTGTACATCTTCGACAGGTACTTTCGCGCCCGTATCGCAGATGAAGGTCACGACGCGCTCGGGCGCGCTTCGGCTGCGGCAGTAGCGCAGCGCCGCCGCGACCAGCGTCCCGGACGACGAGCCGCCGAGGATGCCTTCGGCGCGCAGGAGCTCGCGCGCCGTGGCGAAGCTCTCCGCGTCCGGGATGGAGTAGGCCTCGCGCACGCCCGAGAGATCGGCGATCGGCGGTATGAAATCCTCCCCGATGCCCTCCACCAGCCACGCCCCGGCCGGACCGACCTCGCCGGTGCGCAGATAGTCGACGAGGATCGAGCCCGCGGGGTCGGCGAGAACCATCTTCGTCGCCGGCGCGACGCGCTGGAAGAAATGCGTCAGGCCAGCGAGCGTGCCGCCGCTGCCCACGCCGCAGACGACGGCATCGACTCTTTGCTCCATCTGCTCCCAGATCTCGGGGCCGGTGCTGCCCTCGTGGGCCGCCGGGTTGGCCGGATTCGCGAACTGGTTCACGAAGAACGCGCCAGGGCGCTCGGCGGCGAGCCGCGCCGCGACGTCCTGGTAGTACTCGGGATGTCCGCGCCCGACGTCCGAGCGCGTCATCACTACCTCTGCGCCGAGCGCCTTGAGGTGCAGGATCTTCTCCCGGCTCATCTTGTCCGGGACGACGAGCAGCGTGCGGTAGCCCTTCAGCGTCGCGACCAGCGCCAGCGCGAGCCCGGTGTTCCCGGCGGTCGCCTCGACGACCGTGCCGCCGGGCGGCAGGCGTCCGTCGCGCTCCGCCGCCGCGATCATCGCGGCGGCGATGCGGTCTTTGATCGAGCCGCCGGGGTTCTGGTTCTCCAGCTTGACGAAGAGCTCGCACGGTCCGGTGTCGAACCGCGTCAGCTGCACGAGCGGCGTGTTGCCGACGGTGTCGAGGAGTGTCGTGGCGGCCATCGCGCGGGCGGCGGGAGAGAGCGGGCGGCAGCGCTAGCCTGAGGCCTTTCCATCCGCGCTGCAAGCCTCGATCACGCGCAATGTATTTTCCGGCGGCTCGGCGCGGCCCGGCTAGAGTGCGGTGGTTGCGAAACGTGGTTCGAGCACTGCAATTCAACGGGCCAGGCCGGCGGGGTGGACCACCACACCCCGCCGGCCCGCGCGCGCCGCGCCCGCGCTCCCCTTCACAATAGGTGGAAGCTCGGCGCGGGAAATCTGCTGAACGGATGAGACCCGATGGCTGAAGCGCCGCGCCCGGATGGCCTATGGCGCCGGCGGCGGCGCTCGGTGGCGACGCTCGCTGGTGACGCTACCCCAGATTCGCGTCTGCGAGATCCGGTTCACCGCAATGCCGCAGGATCTCGGCGCGCGCCGCGTCGCGCAACTTCACCGCCGCGCTCCAGCCCGTCCCCTCCGGCGCGATCGGCACGCCGAACACGACTCGAATCGGACTGCGCCGGACGATCCACTCGCCCGCGCGCAGCACCGACCGCGAGCCCTGGAACGCTGCCGGCACGACCGGCACGCCGGCCTCGGCAGCGATCACGAAGGCGCCCATGCGGAAGGGCCCCAGCCCCGGTGTGCGGGTGAAGGTGCCCTCGGGAAAGATGCCGAGCGCCGCGCCGCTCTTCGCGAGCCCGGAAAGCTCGTGCGTGTCCTCGACGCCGCGCGCGGCGTCGAAACGCTCGACGAAGAAGGCGCCGGCCTTCTCGAACGCGATGCGAGTGATCGGGTTGCGCCGGTAGCCCTCCTTCGCGGCGAACGTGAACCGCGCGGGCAGCAGCGCATAGAAGAGCAAGCCGTCGACATAGCTCGCGTGGTTCGCGACGACGACGACCGGACCCGCGGCCTGGATGCGATCCAGGCCTTCGACCGCGACGTCCAGGCCCGCCATTCGCACCGCACCGCGCGCGCACGCGCGCCAGACATGCCTCGCGGCCCCGCGCGGAAGCGCGAGCGTGATCACGAAGGCGACGGCGGCGAACACCGCGAACTCGAGGTAGGCCCAGCCGGCGTAGGCGATCGCCGCCGCGCTCCGATACAACTGCGCGATGCGGCCGCTCGCCGCCCGCAGCGTGAGCGCCGTCAGCTCGCGCCACAGCGCCGGCCGGCGCGCGCCGACGAGCCCGCGCTCGTAGATTTCGCGGCTCGCCCCACGGCGAATCTTGCCGCTGGAGGTCTTCAGCACGGTGTGCGCCGGCGCGAGCACGACCTCGTCGGCCGGACCGCCGATCAGATCGGCGGCGAGCGCGTTGATCCGCGCGGTCAGGTCGGTGCGCTTCGCAGCGTCGGTCTCGCGCGTCTCGGCGAGCACCACCACGCGCTCGGTGCCGGTCGCCGGGTCGCCGACGCCGAACACCGCGACGCAGCCCTTGCGGATGCTCGGCACGTTGCCGGCCGCTTCCTCCAGCTCGTAGGGATACACGTTCTGGCCGCCGCGGATCATCATGTCCTTGGAGCGGCCGGTGAGATACAGCTCGCCCGCGGCGACGTAGCCGAGATCGCCGGTGTCGATCCAGTCGCCGTCGAAGAGCTCGGCCGTCGCCTCCGGGTTGCGGTAGTAACCGCTCGTCGCCGACGGCCCCTGGAACTCGACGCGCCCGATGTGGCGCTCGGGCAGCTCGCGGCTAGAGTCGTCCGCGATGCGGAGCTGGTAGCCGGGCAGCGGCTGCCCGCAGGCGACGATCGCCACCGCGTGCTCGTCGTTCGCGGCCGCCGGCGCGGCGATGCCGTCGGCGGCGAGCCGTGCGCGCTGCACGCGATCGACTAGCACGCCGCGCCGCCCCGGCGGGAACGCGAGATCGAGCCCGCACTCGGCAAGCCCGTACACCGGTGCGAGCGTCCGCGCGTCGAAGCCGTACTTCGCGAAGCGCACGGCGAAGCGCGCCATCGTGTCGGCGCTGACCGGCTCGGCGCCGTTGAACGTCCAGCGCCACGACGAGAGGTCGAGCCCCTCGAGCTCGCGCTCGTCGAGCCGCGAGGCCACCAGCTCGTAGGCGAAATTGGGTCCTGCAGAGATCGTGCCGCGATAGCGGTGGATCGCCCACAGCCAGCGGGAGGGCCGCGCCAAGAACGAGAGTGGCGACATCACCGCGAGCGGCAGGCCGCCATAAAGCGGACAGAGCCACGCGCCGATCAACCCCATGTCGTGATAGAGCGGCAGCCACGACACGAATACGTCCTCGGCGGTCGCGCCGGTGGCGCGCACCATCGCGCGGACGTTCGCGAGCAGGTTGGCGTGCGTGAGGACCACGCCCTTCGGGTTGCCGGTCGAGCCCGAGGTGTACTGGATGAACGCGATGTCCTTGGCCGTGACGGGGACCGGCGTCGGTCGGGCGGCATGCTCGCGCAGGTCGTCGACGGTGACGACGCGCGCGAGGCTAGCGACCCGGCCGCGAAGCAGCGTGCCCACCGTCTTCGCCTCGCGAAACGTGACCAGCATCCGCGCGAGGCAGCTGTCCAAGATGCCCGCTTGGCGGGCTACGTGATCGGCGAGCTGCGCCAGCCGGACGGGCGGATAGATCGGCACCGGAATGCCGCCGGCCGCGAGCGCGCCGTAGTACGCGGCGAAGAACTCGAGCCCCGTCGGCAGCATGATCGCGACCGCCTGCCCTGGCTCGAGGCCCTCGCGCTGCAGGCCCGCCGCGACGGTCTCCATCTGGCGGACCAGGCCGGCATAGGTGAGGCTCGCCTGAGCGTCCTCGCTCTCGAGGTACGTGACGTGCAAGCGGTCGGGATGCGCGCGCGCGTGCCAGTGGAGCACCTCTAGCAAGGTCGTTGCCGCCTCGGGGACGCTAGCGCTGCCGCGTTCGGCGAGCTGCACCACGTCGGCCGCGTGCGCCTGACGTTTCGAGCCGCCGAGCAGCAGGCGGAGGAGGTCGCGCGGCGTCTCGATCTGCGCGAGCGCGTCCTCGTCGACGGAAACGCCGAACCCGTGCTCGACTCTCAGCCACAGCTCGAACCGGCTCAGGCTGTCGAGGCCGAGATCGCGCTCGAGCAGGCTGTCGAGGCTCGCGGTGACGACCGGCGCGCCGGCGCCGCGCGTCTCGGCGAGAAAGGCGTTGAGGATGTCGAGCAGCTCGCGCGCGATGTCGTCTGGCGACGATGCGAAGCTCGAGTCGGCGGCGAGAGCCATGCGGCACGGTAACGCGATGCGGCCGATCCCGCAATTCGGCGCGGTGCACGCGCGTTAGCGTTTACGATGCGAGGCGGCACGCCGCCGCTACGGCGGGCTTTTCTATCTAGCGCGCGGCTTCAGCGTACGGAGGACCGAAAGACCATGACGGTATATGTCGAGAAGGATGGCCCTGTCACCACGGTGATCATGGAGCGGCCGGACGCCCGCAATGCCGTCGATCCGGCCACTGCGGATGCGTTGGTCACCGCATTTCAAGCCTTTGACCGCGACCCGGATGCGCGGGTGGGCGTCTTCTTCGGGTCGCACGGCGCGTTCTGCGCCGGCTGGGACCTCAAGTATGGCGCCTCGCTCGCCGGGCAGGACACGCGGGCCGCGCTTGCGCTCGAGTTCCCGGACGACGGACCGCCGCCGCGCGGACCGATGGGGCCGTCGCGCCTCGCGCTCGGCAAGCCGGTGATCGCGGCGGTCGCCGGGCCGGCCGTCGCGGGCGGCATGGAGCTCGCGCTGTGGTGCGATATGCGCGTGATGGAGGAAGACGCGTACTTCGGCGTCTACTGCCGCCGCTGGGGCGTGCCGCTGATCGACGGCGGCACGGTACGGCTGCCGCGCATCGTCGGCATGGGCCGGGCGATGGACCTGATCCTCACCGGCCGCAAGGTGAGCGCGGAAGAGGCCCATCGCATCGGTCTGTGCGAGCGGGTCGTGCCGCGCGGCACCGCGCGCGAGGCGGCGGAAGCGCTCGCGCGCGAGATCGCTCGCTTCCCGCAAGGCGCGGTGCGCGCGGACCGGCAGTCGGCCTACGAAACGCACGCGCTGCCGGTGCGCGACGCGCTCGCGCTCGAATGGCTGAACGGTGTCCCGGCCCTGGCCGAGGCGGTGCGAGGCGCGGGCGCGTTCGCTTCCGGCAAGGGGCGGCACGGGGACTTCACGTCGATCTGATCCCGAGACGAGCGGGCACCCTCTCGTGCTTCCGATCGCAGCGGAATCGACGCCCGCCGCGCCGTAATTGCCGCCCGGGCGGCCAGTGCCTACAATCGCGCGCGAGCGGCGTCGGCGCCGCCGGGGAGGACCAATGAAAATCGATGGAGCCCGCCGCGCGCGCTCGCGCGGCGACAGGCGAGGCGGAGCGGGCCCTTGAGCGGCGCACTCGCCCGCGCGTGGTCGATTGCGGACCTGCGTCGGCTCGCGCGGCGGCGGCTGCCGCGCGCCGTGTTCGATTTCATCGACGGCGGCGCGGAGAACGAGGTCACGCTGCGCGACAACTGCGCGGCGTTCGAGCGCGTGCGCCTGCTGCCGAAGGTGCTCGTCGACGTCGCGAACATCGACACCTCCACGACCATCCTCGGCGCCCCCTCGAAGCTGCCGATCTGCGTCTCGCCGACCGGCGCAGTCGGGTTCGGCCGGCCGGGCGGCGACATCGCGATCGCGCGCGCGGCGGCGGCGTTCGGCATCCCCTACACTCTCTCGACCACCGCGACGGCGTCGATCGAGAGAATCGCCGCGGAAGCGCCCGGCCGGCTGTGGTTCCAGGCCTATATCCTCAAGCAGCAGGCGTTCACGCTCGGCCTCGTGGAGCGCGCACGCGCGGCCGGCTACGAGGCACTGGTCGTGACCGTCGATCTCCCGGTGGGCGGGAAGCGCGAGCGCGACTTCCACAACGACTTCTCGATTCCGTTCCGCTTCACGCCGCGGAACGTCCTCGACTTCGCGTCGCGACCCGCCTGGGCGTGGTCGATGCGGGGCGGCATGCCGGTGATGGAGAACTTGGTCGGCTTCGACCCAGGGAGGACGAGCACGGCGGAGCTCGCGTCGTCGGTCGGGCGCAGCTACGACAGCGGCTTCGACTGGGACGGGCTCAAGCAGCTCCGCGACGCCTGGCCGCGGAAGCTGCTGGTGAAAGGCGTCGCGCGCGCGGACGACGCCGAGCGCATCGCCGCGATCGGCTGCGACGGGCTGATCGTGTCGAACCACGGCGGGCGCCAGCTCGACGGCGCCGTCGCGACGCTCGACGCCCTGCCCCCGATCGCGCGCGCGGTCGGCGGCAGGATCAGCGTGCTGATCGACGGTGGCGTCCGTCGCGGCGGCGATTGCCTGAAGGCCGTCGCGCTCGGGGCGGAAGCGGTGCTGGTCGGGCGCGCGACGCTTTTCGGCGCGTGTGCGGGCGGCGAGCCGGGAGCGCGGCGGGCGCTCGCGATCCTGCAGGACGAGCTGGTGCGCACGATGCAGCTGTGCGGCACGCCGCGGATCGGCGCGATCGGGGCGGATCTGCTGGCCGGAGCGTGAACCTTCAGACCGACCCCTGCCAAAGCATCTCGTACCCCAGCTCCTTCGAGTCGGTGCACATCGCCGCCAGCGCGCCGAACTTGTCCTTGAACACCGCATCCGCGCGCGACTAGTCGTGCGCGGCTACTCGCGCTTGAGCTCGGCGGGCGAGATGAGCACGCCGAAACGCTCGCACCAGATGACGACGCTGCCGTAGCTCGCCGCGTCCACCCCGGCCGGTACCGGGTAGTTCTGGCTGCCTTTGAACGCCTTGAGCCGCCCGAGGTCGACGTACATCGTCTTCGCGACCGCGGTGGCCGGCGTCACGCTTTTCTCGGGCACGAGGTAGACGTGGAATTTCGGGCCCGGCCCGACTTCGAAGTCGGATTCGAGGAACACCAGGCCGTCGTACACCGTCACCCGCCCCTGGCCGTAGTGGATCGGGTCCGAGGGGTTGGCGTGGACGAAGGTGCCGCGCGCGGTCGGACGCTTCCCGGCGGCGGGGTCCACCTGCTCGGCCGCGACGATGTCGGCGAGGAACACGTACGGATAGACGAAGATGCCAAACGCGAACCCGGCGATCGCGCCGAGCAGTCCGCCGCTCACGAACACGAGGATAAACTTCGAGATGGATCCCGCCATGGCCAATGCCTTTCCGGTTCGTCGGCGCCCGTGCCCCGCCCCTTACTTTCCTGCCGTCACGATACGGGCGCCCCGCCGCCGGCAGCGTGACATAGGATGAGCCCGACATGAACGGCTTGCGAACCCCCGACGAGCGCTTCGCCGGCTTACCGGGATTCCCGTTCGCGCCGCGCTACGTCGAGCTCGCCGGCGGGCTGCGGATGCACTACCTCGACGAAGGCCCGGCGGAGGCCGCTCAGGTCTTCCTCTGCCTGCATGGCCAGCCGACGTGGAGTTACCTGTATCGCCGGATGATCCCGGTGTTCCTCGCGGCGGGCGCGCGAGTCGTCGCGCCCGATCTCTTCGGCTTCGGCCGCTCGGACAAGCCGGACGACGACGCCTGGTACACGTTCAAGAGTCATCGCGATTCGCTCGTCGCGTTCGTCGAGCGGCTCGACCTCCGCGCCATCACGCTTGTCTGCCAGGATTGGGGCGGCATCCTCGGGCTGACTTTGCCGATGGAAATGCCGGCGCGCTTCACCCGACTCCTCGTCATGAACACTGCGCTCGGCACCGGCGACGCGCCCCTCGGCGAAGGCTTCCTCGCCTGGCGTGCGTGGTCGAACAAGAACCCCGACATGGACGTTGCGAAGCTGATGCAGCGCGCCTGCCCGCATCTCGCCGCCGCCGAAGCCGCCGCGTACGCCGCGCCCTATCCGGACGCACGCTTCAAGGCGGGCGTACGCCGGTTCCCCAACCTCGTGCCCGACCGTCCGGACGCGGATGGCGCGGCGTTGTCGCGGCGGGCGCGCGACTGGTGGCGCGACGACTGGCGCGGTGCGACCTTCATGGCGGTGGGCGCGACGGACCCGGTGCTCGGCCCGCCGGTGATGAAAGCCCTGCAGCCGCTGATTCGCGGCTGCCCCGAACCGTGGATCCATCCGCAGGCCGGGCACTTCGCGCAGGAATGGGGCGAGGAGATTGCCCGGGCGGCGCTCGCGTCGTTCGCCGGCGGCATCGAACGAACGCCATAGGTCGCCGGGCATATCGCGCGCGCGGTGAGTGCGGCGTATGGTGCGCGCACCCTACCCCCCAACAACACCGGAGGTGTACCTTGCGCGACCGATCCGCTTGCCGCGGCCACAACCCGCTCCACTGCGTCATTCCGCCGTTCGTGCTCGAGCGGCTCGCCAAGTCCGAAGACAAACGCGTGCGCGATCGCGCGCTGGAGAATCTGCAGATCGCGGCGCAGTTCCGCGCGACGCGGGCGGTCGTCTCGACCCTGCCCTCCGCGGTGATCCGCCACGGGGCGACGACCGGCCGTCCGCGCCTGCGGCGCGAGGTGTACACCCAGGGCAATCGCAACCCGCCCGACCGGTTTCTCCCCGGCCGGCTCGTCCGCGACGAGGGCGACTCGGCGAGCCGCGATCCGGCGGTCGACGAGGCGTACAACTACGCCGGCTCGACGTGGCGGCTCTACAACAAGATCTTCGGGCGGAACTCCCTCGACGACCAGGGCATGACGCTCGTGCAGAGCGTGCACGCCGGCACCGGCTACGACAACGCGTTCTGGGACGGCCGCCAGATGGTCTACGGCGACGGGGGCGGTGTGATCTTCACGCGGTTCACCAAGTCGGTCGACGTGGTCGCGCACGAGCTGACGCACGGCGTCGTGCAGTACACCTGCGGGCTCGAGTACTACGCGGAGCCGGGCGCGCTGAACGAGCATTTCGCCGACGTCTTCGGCACCCTCGTGCGGCAATACCGGCGCGGCCAGACCGCGAAGAGCGCCGACTGGCTGATCGGCAAGGAGATCATGGTGCCGGCGCCGACGCGCACGGCGTTGCGCAGCATGAAGGCCCCGGGCACCGCCTATCAGAACGACCCCGATCTCGGCGACGACCCGCAGCCCAGCCACTATCGCGATCGCTATCGCGGGACGGCCGACAACGCCGGCGTACATATCAACTCGGGCATCCCCAACCACGCCTTCTATCTCGCCGCGACCGCGGTCGGCGGGAAGGCGTGGGGCGCGGTCGGCAAGGTCTGGTACCAGGTGATGCTCAACCTGCTGCCGCGGAGCAACTTCGCGGATTGCGCGCGCCAGTGCCGCCAGGTTGCGCGCGGCATGTCGCCGCAGCTCGGCCAGCGCACGGTGGACGCGATCGACGCGGCCTGGACGGCGGTGGGCTTGTAGGGCACGTCATTCCGGCGCACGCCGGAATCCAGACTTCGTGCAGGACGCTGCTCTGGACCCCGGCTTCCGCCGGGGTGACGAGCGCTCGCCAGGGTGATGAAGCGGTGCGATACTCCAGCGCATGAAGATTCGCTTCCGCCAGTCCGGCGGTTTTGCCGGGCTCATCCGCGGCGCCGACATCGACACCGCCGCGCTCCCTGCCCCGGAGGCGGCGGCGCTCGAGCGGCTGATTGCGGCCGCGCGGCTCGCGTCTGCGAAGGGCACGGCCGCGCGCGGCGCCGACCGACAGCAGTACGAGATCACTGTCGAGCGCGAGGGCGCGCCGAAAGTGGAAACGCGTTTCGGCGATGGCGAGCTGTCCGATGAGCGGGCTGCGCTCGTCGCCTTCCTCCGCGCGCGCGCCAAACCGATCAAGCCCGACTGACGCGCGAACCGTTGGCCTTCGGCGCCTCGCCGGGAGAATTCGAGGGGAGGATCCCGGCCGGGGCGCCGATTCGTCTCGGTGCGGAGCGGCACTCCGGGCGCATGCCTTGGTGTCGTCGAATAGCCAGTTTCTGCGCGCCACGAACCATCCCTCTCTGGTAGCGTTAGGGTCCGCGTTCAGCCACCGGGGTCAGCCATGAACGAGCGCCTCGACGACCTCGATACCGTCCGCTTCACCCGGGCGACCCACGAGGTCACCAACCAGCCCGAGCCGCTCGTCGGCTACAACGCGTGGACCGGCGATCCGACCTTGCGCGCGACCGTCTTCCGCGAAGGCGGCGGCTGGGTCGACGAGCAGGCGGCGAGCCTCGGCGATCTCGTCGGCGGCGAGCGCATGCAGCTCCTCGCCAACCAGGCGAACCGCCGGCCGCCGGAGCTCCGCACCCACGACCCAGCAGGTCACCGCATCGACGAGGTCGAGTACCACCCCGCGTACCACGAGCTGATGCAGCTCGCGTTCGGCAACGGCCTGCACTCGCTCGCCTGGACCGCCGCCGGTCCCGGCGGGTTCGTCGCCCGCGCCGCGCTCAACTACCTCTGGAACCAGGGCGAGAACGGCACCTCGTGTCCGGTGACGATGACCTTCGCCTCCGTGCAGGTGCTGCGCACGGCGCCGGCGATCGCATGCGACTGGGAGCCGAAGATCCTCGCCCCGGCCTACGACCCGCGCCCGCTCCCGATCGGGGAGAAGTTCGCGGCCACGATCGGCATGGCGATGACCGAGAAGCAGGGCGGCTCCGATTTGCGCGCCAACCAGACGCGCGCCCGGAGAATCGCGGGCGACCTCTACGAGCTGCGCGGGCACAAGTGGTTCTGCTCGGCGCCGATGTCCGACGGCTTCCTCTCGCTCGCGCTCCTCGACGGCGCGCTCACCTGCTTCTTCGTCCCGCGCTCGCTCGCCGACGGGACGCGCAACCGGTTCCTGATCCAGCGCCTGAAAGACAAGGTCGGCAACCGCTCGAACGCTTCCAGCGAGATCGAGTACGACGGCACGCTCGCGATGCTCGTCGGCGAGCCGGGCCGCGGCATCGCGACACTGATCGATATGGCGCATCTCACGCGCTTCGACATCGTCGTCGCGGCGGCAGGCATGATGCGCGCGGCGCTGCACCAGGCGCTGCACTGGTGCGAGCACCGGGTCGCGTTCGGCCGCCGGCTCGTCGAGCAGCCGCTCATGCAGAACGTGCTCGCCGATCTCGCGCTCGAGTCCGAGGCGGCCATGGCGCTCGCCTTCCGCCTCGCGCGCGCGTTCGACCGCATGGAGCACGACGAGCACGAGCGGTTCATCACGCGCCTCGTCACGCCGATCGCGAAGTTCTGGCTGTGCAAGCGGCTGCCGATGATGATCGCCGAGTGCATGGAGGTGCTCGGCGGCAACGGCTACGTCGAGGAGACGGGCCCGCTCGCGCGCCTGTACCGCGAGGCGCCGCTGAACGGCATCTGGGAAGGCAGCGGGAACGTGATCTGCCTCGACGTCCTGCGCGCGATGCAGAAGACCCCGAACGCGCGCGACGCCTTCTTCCGCGAGCTCGCGCCGGGGATCGAGCGCGACGGCCGCGTGTCGCGCTACCTCGACGTGATCGGCACCGAGCTCGGCAATGCGCAAGGCGCCGAGGGGCGGGCGCGCCGCATCACCGAGATGCTCGCGCAGATCCTGTCGGCGGCGCTCCTCGCGCAGCATGCGCCGAAGGAGGTGTCGGACGCCTTCTCGGCAGCGCGGCTCGGCCGCGACGGCGGAAAAGCGTTCGGCACGCTCCCCGGGCGCATCGAGTGCGCGGCGATCATCGAGCGTGCGCGGCTGCGGGCTTGAGCGGGGCGCCGGATTTCTTACATCGTCACTGGGTCGTCACAGCGCGGGCGTGGGCACCTTTCGACCCTCGCCGGTGATCCAGCCGATCGCGGCACCGATCATGAACGCGCCCGGGGTCGCGAAGTAGACTCGAAGTAGACCCCGCGCTCGCGTGCGAGCACGCCCCCGCGGGCGTCGTTTCCTCATCTGGCGCGCGAGAACGAGATGTCCCCGTAGTACGCCTGCGCGTCCTCGCCGGTGTTGTCGGAGTCGGTCATGATCCCGACCGACCGGATGCGGGGCGGATCCTCGCCGAACGCCCGCCTGTAGTCCTCGTAGACATTGCGCGTCTCCTCGCGCCAGACGCCGAGATTCGCCTCGCCCGAGTCGGCGACGATCATGCGGATGCGCGAGGTGTGCAGGTTCTCGATCACGGCGCCGACCGGCGCGCGGTTCTCCCAGATGTACATCAGCAGGGCGTACGGAAACTCCTGTTTCGTGAACATCCGGAACTGCTCGGCGAACAGACGCTCGTCGAGCGGCAGCTTCGAGCGGTCCCCGTCGAACGCGATGACGATGCGCACGGGCGAGTCCTCGGTGGAGCGCTGGGTGTTGTCGGCGCCCGCGATCAGCGCCGGCACTTTCCAGCGCCAATTGAGGACCGGATACTCCTTCGGATCGATCGCGATCGGGAAGACGAGCCCGGAGGCCGAACCGCGCGAGCGCGCGAAGACCACCGTGCGGCCCTCGTGGTCGACCAGCCGGTACTCGGTGGGGCGCTTGAGGCCGGAGATCTGCCATACCCGCCAGCCCGACGGCAACACGTCGCCCGGCTTCTCGGACGAGAACTGCCCGACCGCGGGCAGGCGGATGTCCGCACCCGGCGGCGGACTCGGGGCTATGGCGCAGCCCGCCAGCGCTACGCAAACGACCCCGACGATCGCTCCTCTCGACATGGGCGACTGCCTCCAATGGTGATGGGGCGGGAATGTACTGGATTGCGGCGCCGACCGGAACGCTCTATCGGGGCTCCCGCGCGACCAGGGCCGCCTTCAGCTCGCGCAGCTCCGATCGCAGCGCGGCGATCTCGCGCGCGAGCGCGGCCGCGTCCTCGTCGACCCGGGCGGCGACCGCGTCGCGCGCGGCCTGCGTGTCCTGCTGCACCTCGGTCTCGATGGCATTGACGATCACGCCGATGAAGAGGTTGAGCAGCGTGAACGTCGACACCAGGATGAAGACCACGAAGAAGATCCACGCGTAGGGAAACGCCTCCATCACCGGGCGCGCGATCTCCGCCGACCATCCGTCCAAGCGTCATGATCTGGAACAGCGTGTAGAGGCTTCCGCCGAGAGTGCCGAAGAGCTCGGGGAAGCGGTCGTCGAAGAGCTTGGTCGCCATCACCGCGGCGACATAGAAGATGATGCACATGATCGCGGCCACCGAACCGAGCCCGGGCAGCGCGGCGAGCAGGCCGGCGACGACGCGCCGCATGCTCGGCACCAGCGTCACGAGGCGCAGCACCCGCAGCACGCGCAGCGCCCGGAGCACCGAGAACTCCTCGCTCGACGGCGCGAGCGAGATCGCGACCACCACGAAGTCGAACACGCTCCACGGATCGCGGAAGAAACGCCACCCATGCGCGATGAGCCGCACCCCGATCTCGACCACGAACACCGCGAGGATCGCATGGTCGATCGCGACCAGCCAGTCACCCGCCGCGTCCATCAGCGTCCGGCTCGTCTCCATGCCGAGGATCGCGGCGTTGACGAGGATCAGCGCCACCAGCGCGTGCTGTACGAGGGGGCGTTCGATCCAGCCGGCGAGGCGCGCGCGCCAGGACAGCGGTTGTGGGATGGCGCTCATCGGCGGGGCCGTGCCAAGGGCGCGCGAAGGATAGCGTAGGCCGGCCCGGCGGCCAACTCGGAGGCGTTGCGGAGGGTACCGGCGGATTCAGCGCCGGATCTCGTCCGCCGGGCTGACTTCTAGCCCGCGAGCCAAGCGCAGATCTCGGGCCACCGATCGAGCACGAGGAAGTGCCCTTCGCCCGGCAACGCGTGCAGCCGCGCGCCCGGGATCGCGTCCGCGAGCGCCCGGCTCGCCGAAAGCGGGATCATGCGGTCGTCGCCGCCGTGCCACAACGCGACCGGGCAAGCGACGTTGTCCCACGCCAACGCCCACGGCCGCGCGTGCAGCGCAAGATCGTCGACGAGCGCACCGGCGCCTTGGCGGAACGCTTCGCGCAGGTCCTGCGCGAGCATCGCGCGCACCTCTGGCCGCGCCAGGATCGGGCGGTCGGCGGGCGACATGTGCAGCGCGAGCACGCTGACGTACCGCGACGGCGCCCGCACGACGAGCTGCGCGATCGCACCGAGCGGTCGGCGCAGGGCCCACGGTGCGCGCAGCGCGAGGGCGAAACCGAGGCGCGCGGCGATGGTCATGCCGCCGGGCGGCATCGACCCCGGCGGCCCGACACTGCTCACGAACGCGGCGCGCGAGATCCGGCCGCGGAGCAGGGCGAGACACGCCGCGGCGTACGGACCGCCGCCCGAGATTCCGGCGATCGCGAAGCGGTCGCAGCCGAGGTGGTCGGCGAGGAACGTTACGTCGCGCGGCCAGTCGGCGAGCGTGCGGCCGGGCCGCGGCGTCGACAGGCCGAAGCCCGGCCGGTCGGGATGGATAACGCGCAATCCGGCGTCCCGGGCGACCGACTCGTCGGGGTAGCGCTGCATCCGCGACCCCGGGAGTCCGTGGAAAGCGAACACCGGCCGGCCGGCCGGCGCGCCGCACTCGGTGTAGGCGAGCACGCGGCCGTCGGGCAGCGTGGCAGTCTTCGTCTCCGGCTGTAACGCTTCGGTCATTTCCCGCGGCCGCCCAGCTCGCTACACTCTCGCGCGATGACGGCCATCCCGGATCGGCTCAACGCCCTGCTCGCCGCGCTCGTGCTCGCGGCGCACGGCGTCCTGCTCTTCGCACTACCGCTTCTCGTCCACGCCGATCGCCGCTGGGCATGGCTCGCGGCGGCGATCGCGCTCACGACGCCGACGCTGTGGTCGCTCATCCACGAAGCGATCCACGGCCTCGCAATGCGGGACCGGAGGATAAACGATCTCCTCGGCCGCGCGATGGGGGTCGCGTTCGGCGCGCCGCTCGCGGTGCTGCGAGCGGGTCATCTGCTCCATCACCGCTACAGCCGCACCGTCCGCGAGCGCACCGAGGTTTACGACGCGGCGCGAACTCCGCGCTGGCGGGCGGCGCTTGCCTATTACGCGCGTCTCTGCGGCGGAATGTACTTCCTCGAGACGCTCGGAACGCTCGCCGCGTTCGCGCCCGCGCGCGCGCTCGCGCGGCTCGAGCGCCGTCTCGACGGCGCGGAGACGGTCGCAGGCTTGGTCGTGGGCGCGCTGCGCCGGCCGGAGGCGGCTGCGATGCTGCGTCTCGACGGCCCGGCGATCATTGCCGTGTACGGAACGTCGATCTGGCTCTACGGCGCGCACGCGTGGGTGCTGGCCGCCGCGGTGCTCGCACGCGCGTTCCTGATCTCGTTCGCGGACAACGCCTATCACTACGACACCCCGCTCGATGCGCCGCGGCGGGCGAAGAACGTGCGCGCGCCGCGCTGGCTCGAGGCTGCGCTGCTCGGCTTCACCTACCACGGCGTGCATCACCGGCATCCCGCGCTGCCGTGGCCGGGGCTGCGGCGCAAGTTCGAGGAAGAGCGGCTCGCTTACGACGAGGGCTATGCGCACGCGCTCGCGCGCCAGCTCGCCGGGCCGATCCCAGTCTGCAGCACAGCGGCGCGGGGGCGCCGCGCTTCCTTCTAGGGTCCGATCCGCACCGCGCGCCACCCGCCTTCGGCGCCCTCGATGCGATCGCCGGCGACCCTGCCGACGAGCGCGCGCGGACTGCCGCCCGGGTCGGCGAGACCGATGCGGATCTCGTCGCCCGCCAGCCGCGCGCTCTGCAACGGCGCCCCGCCGGGAAGCGTCTTGCCGGTGATCCGTTGATGCCGCTGGTCGAGCGCGAGCTCGAATGCCGGTCCGTCGCGGACATTGACCTGCCAGCGACCCGCAACCCTCGCCGGGACCACCCAGAGGTAGATCTCGCTCGAGCCGGTCGTCGCCGTCGCGTCGGGCTCCCAGTCGCCCATGCGGAAAACGTGCGACACCACGCGCGTTCCCGGACGCATGTCGAGCAGCTTCGGACGCAGCTTGAGGTTGAGCGAGGTGAGGAGATAGAGCGTCACGACGGTCGCCTCGCGGAAATCCGCCTCGAAGAGATCCGCCTGCACGAAGCGCACGCGGTCGGCGACGCCGCCGATCCGCGCATCGCGCCGGCTCGCCGCGACGAGATCGGGGCTGTACTCGATGCCTAGGCCGCGCGCGCCGTAGCGCCGCGCCGCGGCGATCACGATCTTGCCGTCGCCGGAGCCGAGATCGACGACCACGTCGCCCGGACCCACGCGAGCGAGGGTGAGCATGCGGTCGACGGCGCCGTCCGGGGTGGGCACCCAGATCACGTCCTTGCCGTCGACGATCGGCGCTTCGTATAGCGCCTCGAGCTGCGCCAGGCCGGATGCCGGTGCTAGCGCGATCATCAGGGCGGCCAGGAGCGGCATGCGCATCGCCGGCACCTTAACGGTGTTCGACTGGTTCGATCAAGCCGTTCGGTAAAAGCCGTTGGAAAGTCTCGCCGCGGGCGCTTACCTTCCGGTCATGCCCGCAATCCTCAGACGCCCGGCGCTGCCGTGGCTCGGCGGCAATCCGTATTGCCGCCGTTGCGATCGCCGCGGCGACCGGGCTCGCCGAGCGCTCGGCGGCGCATTCGGCGCCGGGGTCTTCGGGGTGTCGCAGGCGCTGCCCTTGGGGGCTGGCGTTCGCCGCCGGCGCGATGCTCTTCGTGGTGAGCCATGAGATCATCCCCGAGTCTCACCGGAGGGGACACGAGGCGCAGGCCACGTTCGGCGTGATGATCGGTTTCGTCGCGATGCTGCTCGACACGGTGCTCGCGGCATAGAATTCACTCGGCGCACTTCAGCAAGGAGAAGACGATGGCAACAAAAGCGGCGGGCGCGGCGCCCGCAATCGATATCGGCATCCCCTCGAAGAACCGCAAGGAGATCGCGGACGGCCTTTCGCGGCTGCTCGCCGACACCTACACGCTCTACCTGAAGACCCACAACTATCACTGGAACGTGACCGGGCCGATGTTCAACACGCTGCACCTCATGTTCGAGACGCAGTACAACGAGCTCGCGCTGGCGGTGGACCTGATCGCCGAGCGCATCCGCGCGCTCGGGATTCCCGGCACCCGGGACGTACGCGGACTACGCGCGGCTCTCGTCGATCCAGGAGCGCCCGGGCGTCCCATCCGCGAAAGCGATGATCGCCGACCTCGTCAAGGGCCAGGAAGCGGTCGTGCGCACCGCGCGGTCGATCTTCCCCACGGTCGAGCAGGCGAACGACGAGCCGAGCGCCGATCTGCTCACCCAGCGCATGCAGGTGCACGAGAAGACGGCGTGGATGCTGCGGTCGATGCTCGAGAAGTAGCGCGACCGCTGTTCGTGGCCGCGCGCGGCGGGCAGGTCGACCGATATGAAAGACGGGCGCGCGGCCGAGCGGAAACGCGCGCCCGGCCTCCTGCTCCGTCACAACGCGAACTTCGCGACGGCCTTCTCGTCCCAATCGATGCCTTGGCCCGGGCGGTCGGGAACCAGGACCTGGCCGTCCTTGACCTGGAACGGCTCGGACAGGATCGGGTCGGCCCAGTCCTGCCACTCGAGCCAGTGCGCGCTATCGGTGACGCGCATCAGGTGCGCAGCGATCTCCGGGTAGAGGTGCGTGGACATAGGGATGCCCGCGGCGCCGGTGATCGCCGCGGCGCGCAGCCATCCGCTGACACCGCCGATGCGCATGAGATCGGGCATCACATAGTCGCCGGCGCCAGCAAGCACTGCCTGATACAACAGGCGCGGCCCGTAGAAGTTCTCCCCGAGCTGGATCGGCGTCTTCAACTCGCGCGCGAGCTGAGCGTAGCCCGGGATGTTGTCGTACGTCGTCGGCTCCTCGAACCAATAGAGGCCCTGATCGTCGAGCGCGTGGCAGCGGACGAGCGCGTCACCCAGCGACAAGCCCTGGTTGAAGTCGCACATGAGCTTCACCGTCTCGCCGGCCGCCTCCCGCACCGCGGCGATCGCCGCCAGATCGTCGGCGAGCTTTTCCCGTCCGAGCCTGAGCTTCAGGCCGGTGAATCCGCCTTCGGCCACGAGCGCTGCCGCCTCGGCAGCCAGCGTTTCGATCGGCGTCAACCATAGCCCGTTGCTGTTGTAGGCGGGGACCGGTCCCACCGTCCCGCCGAGGAATGCCGCGAGCGGCATCCCGGCCGCTTTCGCCAATGCATCCCATGCGGCCATGTCGAGGCCGGAGATGGCGATCAGGGAGACGCCTTCGCGGCCGACGAGATGGAGCGAACCGACCCCCCGGCGGTACGCGTCGAACGGCGCCACGGGCTGGCCTTTCGCCGCTTCGGCGAGATCCTCGATCGCAGGAACGATGTAGCGCAGCGACTGCTTCAGATACGGCTCGAGGTAGCTATGACCGACGATCCCTTCGTTGGTGTAGAGGTCGATGAGGATCATCGGCCAGTCGCGAAAGAGCCCGACTTTCGAAACGACCGGCCGCTTCAAAGGCACGACGACGGCGCGCGCCCGGACGCTCTTCAGAGTGAGGATTACTTTCGTCATGGGCGGTGCATTCTCATCACCTCCGGCGCTCTCGCGCGGTGTCTTGGCCAAGGGACTTCGCCCGCTCGGCGCCGTGTTCATGGTCCGCTCGCGTCTCGACTATCTTGCAACGCTGCCGGCACGGCCTCGATCACGCTGACCCCGGCGGGCGAGCGGGTCGGCACCACGCGCACCAGCCGAAACCCGGCCGCCCCCAGCAGCCGCTCGTACTCTGCCGTAGTCCGTTCGCGTCCGCCCACGAGCATGAGCATGTGCACGTCCATGCGGATCGCCGACGGCCGTTCGATGGCGCGCTCCGGCAGGACCACCTCGACCAGCAGCAAGGTGGCGCCCTGTCTCATCGCCCGGCGGCAGTTGGTGAGGATGCGCACTGCGCGCTCGTCGTCCCAGTCGTGGATCACCCGCGAGAGAAGATAGGTATCGCCGCCGGGCGGCATCGCGGCGAGAAAGTCGCCGGCGATGAACTCGCAGCGCCCCGCCAATCCCATCGACGCCAGCCGTTCCCTGGCGCCCTCGACGACCGGAGGTTGATCGAACAGCGTGCCCTGCAGCCGCGGCACCGCCGCCAGGATCGTTCCGAGCAGGACGCCTTGTCCCCCGCCGACGTCGACCAACCGCCCGCAGGCCCCGAAATCGTAGGCGGCGACGACGTCGGCAGCCTCCCGGCGCGATCGGTCCACCATGGAGGCCTGGAACGAAGCGGTGCGATCGGGATGTTGCGCCAGGGACTCGAAGAACCCGAGGCCGTGCACGCGCTCGAACGGCACGCCGCCGTGCAGCACCGCCTCCAGCAGGCCCGCGCCCGCGCGGTAGTACAGGTCGCCCCGCGCGATGATCGCGCCACGCAGCGAGCTCGGCACGTCGCTACGGAGGCAAGTCCCGAGCGCGGTGAGACTGAAGCGCCCGTCCGCGGATTCGTCGAGCACCCCCTCGGCCGCCAGACCTCGCAGCACGCGATGCAGGACGTTCGGCTCGGCGGCCACGTCCTGCGCCAACGTAGCGGCCCCTCGAGGGCTGTCGGCGAGGGCGTCGGCGAGCCCCAACTTGGCCGCGACATATAGCAGTTGCGTCGCCAGATACCCGTCCATCAGGTTCGAGACTTGCAGGTGAGCCCGCGCATCCGCGGGCGGTGCTCCATCGGAAGGCATGCGGGTGTTCCTTACTCTCGAGGCCGGGCCTCCCCTAGCACCCAAAAGAGTGTGGCGGCATCGTGGCGCATCAGCCGAGAAAGTGGCGCGGGATCCAGTTCGACAGGCCCGGGACGAAGATCACGAGCAGCAGCACCAGGCATTCGGCGGAGAAGAACGGCCAGACGTGGCGATTGGTGTCGTCGAAAGTCGTCTTGGCGATGTTGGTCGTCACGAACAGCAGCGGCGCGGTCGGCGGCGACACCGCGCCGATCTGGTTGCACATCACCATGACCAGGCCCATCTGGATCGGGTCGATGCCGTACTGCTTGCTGAGCTGGACTGCGACCGGCGCGAACACGAGCAGTATAGCGAGCGAGTCGACGAACGTGCCGAGCAGGATCATTACGGCCGCGAAAATGAGCAGCACGATCACCGGGCTCGTCGACGCCGAGGTGACCCACGAGACCGCCATGTCGTTGAACTGCATGTACGCGAGCAGCCAGCCCATCGCGCCCGAAACGGCGATGATCGCCGAGACCATCGTGGTCGTGATCGCCGCCTCGACGAAGATGTCGACCATATCGCGCAGCCTGATCTTGCGGTAGAAGAAGTAGCCGACGACGAAAGCGTACAGGCACGCGACCACCCCTGCCTCGGTCGCCGTGAAAACGCCGGTCAGGATGCCGCCGACGATGATGACCGGCGCCATCAGGGCCGGCCAGACCGCGCGCAGCGATCGCACGATCGCGCCGGGGTCGAACTTCCCGTGCACCACGCGCAGCTCCGGGTAGTTCGGGTGGTAGGTGTACAGCTTCACGGTCGCCATCAGGAAGAGGCCGATGAGGATCCCGGGGATGATGCCGCCGAGAAACAAGCCGCCGATCGACACCTGCGCGATGGCGCCGTAGACAACCATCGTCATGCTGGGCGGAATGATCGCGCCGATGGTGCCCGCGCAGGCGATGAGCGCCGCGGCGAAACCCGGCTTGTAGCCCGAGCGCTTCATCGTCGGGATGACGACCGCGGCGATCGCCGAGGCGTCCGCCGTGGAGGAGCCGGAGATCCCCGCGAACACCATGCTGGCCACGATCGCCGCGTGCGCGAGGCCGGCCTTCAGGTAGCCGACCAGGACGCGCGCGAAATCGACGAGCTGCTGGCTCATCCCGCCCGCCGACATCAGCACGCCGGCGAGGATGAAGTAGGGCAGCGCGAGCAGCGTGTAGGAGTCGAGCTGGGCGAAAGTCTTCTGCGCGTACAGCGGTAGCACGATCCCCGGCTCCGCGGCGATGCCGATGAAGCTCACGAGCGCGATGCACAGCAGGATCGGGACGCCGGTCAGCATCGTTCCGAACAGCAGCGCGAGCATCAGCCAGATCATGACGCCGACTTCTCCGCCGGGAGGGGCTCGCCGGCGAGACGGCGCGCCACCACGAAGAACAGGTAGGCCCCGCCGATCACCATGCCGTAGTACGGCCAGCTCATCGGGATCTCGAGGCCCGGGGAGTGCTGCAGCTGCGCGACCTGTGCGACGCGATAGCTCAGCCATGCCAGTGAGCCGGCGAACGCCGCCCACAGGAGCTCGATCGCGTAGTCGAAGGCTACCCCGGCGCGGCGGGGCAACCGGGCGCGGAACGACTCGATGGCGAGATGGGCGCCGCGGCGATACGCGATCGGGATCGCGAGGAACACGATCCAGACGTGGCAGAAGATCTGGAACTCCTCGCTCCAGCTGAGGGACCTGTTCAGGACGAAGCGGTTGAAGACCTGCAGCAGGCCGACGACGCACATCGCGGCGAAAATCGCGGCGACGAGCGCCTCCACGCCGCGATCGATCGCCGCGAACAGCCGCCTCATCGGCGCTCCCGCTACTGCTTGCGGATCTGCGCGAGCAGCGCCTCGGCGCCGAACTCCTTCGCCATGTCGTCCTGCGCCTGCAGCGCCGCCTTCTGCAGCGGCGCGAGGTCGATCTCGTTCACTTTCATGCCGAGCTTCTTCACCTCGGCGAGCGCCTCGCCCTCGCGCTGCGGCGCCATCCGGCGCACCAGCAGGCCGGCGTCCGTCGCGGCCTTCTGCAGGGCCTGCTGCTCGGCGGGCGTCAGCTTCTTCCACTCGGGCAACGAGAACACGAGGAAGGTCGGGTCCATCAGGTGCTTCGTCAGCGCGATGCAGCAGGCGACCTCGTTCATCTTGAACGAGATCACCGTCGCCGCGGTGTGCTCGAAGCCGTCGAGCACGCCGCTCTGCATCGAGGTGTAGATCTCGCCGAAGTTCATCGGCGTGGCGTTGGCGCCCATGGCGTTGATCGCCGCGACGAACACCTTCGTCGGGATGGTGCGGATCTTGAGGCCCTTCAGGTCGGCGGCCTGCTTCACCTCCTTCTTCGCGGTGACCACGTTGCGATAGCCCCAGCTCACCGACCAGGCCAGCACCTTGAAGCCCGCCTTCTCCATGTCCTGGTCGAGCTCCTTGCCCACCGGGCCGTCGAGCACCGCGATCGCGTGGTCGTAGCTCTTCCACATGAACGGGAGCCCGAGGACGCCGAGGCGTTTCACGAACGAGGCGTACTCCGCGGGTCCGCCGGTGGTGCCCGCGGCGCCCGAGCCGAGTCGCATCGCCTCGATCACCTCCCGCGTCTGGCCGAGCTGGCTCGCGGGGAACACCTTGACGTCGACCGTGCTCGCCGCCGCGTTGGCGTTGTTCGCGAACGTCACCGCGAGCATGGTGTTGTCGACGTTGGTGTCGTTGGGTCCGGCGGTATGGATGCGCAGCACCTTCTTCTGCGCGGCGGCGGGTGCGGCGGCCGCGACGAGCAGGACGGCGAACAGGACTGGCAGGGAACGTTTCATGATTTGCCTCCTCCTTTTGGATGGCGCTTGGAAGTGTTGCGCGGGTGAAATGCGGGCTCGAGATCGCGCGCGGTGCCGGCGAGCAGCTTGTGCATCGCCCTCTCGGCCTCCTCGGGCGACCGCCTGCCGATCGCCGCGGCCACTGCGCCGGGTCAAACGATGGCTCATCCCGTCCGCGCGCGAGGGCTTCGGCTGCACCGCCGTGCAAGGACGCGGAGGGCCCGCCTTAAGCCCAAAGACGTCACGTGTCTTGCCGCATTAGCAGTTCACGCGCCATCGGTTCCAAGATGCAGACGCTCGGAGACGTACCGGGTCGCTGCGACGGCATCCAGGTGAGTTCCGGCAAGTCCGACGTGGCCGTCAGGACGCAGGAGGTAGAACGAGGGTTGGGGGATCCGGACGCGCGCGAGCTCCCGATCGTTGGCGGCATCGCTCGGTACCGCATGGATGCGCAACCGATCGCCGAGCGCTGGCAAACCGTCCGCTGGCGGAGGTTGCCCGATGACGATCAGATCGAATCGCGTGTCGTCTTGCTTTCCGAACAGGTCCTCAGTGGGACCGTTCGCCTGGAGCCTGAGCCGCAGCCACGGAAACCGATCGCCGGCGCGCGGCGCGGCGTCCGGCAGGCCCGGCAGCGTTTCCGATAACGGGCTGTCGGGGTACCGGATACCGGTCTGGGAAATGGTTCGAAACGCGAGCATTCGTATCCCGTCCAGGCTCATCGCCGCCGCCATGATCTTCGCCAGCACCCGTGTGCGGACCAGGCCGGCCAGCCAGCTGTCGGAGACCAACAGTGAGAAAGCCCGGTCGGTCGTCCTCAGCAACCGCTTGGCGACAGGGAGGCGCTCGTCCTCGTAGGAGTCGAGCAGGGCCGGACCCGCATCTCCCGACACCACGAGCGCGAGCTTCCACGCCAGGTTGTAAGCATCCTGCAGACCGGTGTTCATGCCTTGCGCGCCCACCGGACTGTGTATGTGCGCCGCGTCGCCGAGCAGGAAGCAGCGCCGGTCGCGAAAGCGCGCAGCGCACCGGTGATGGATGCGATAGGTGGAGTACCAGCTGCACGCTTTGAAGGACAGCGCCGGTCCCACCTCCTGCCGCACCGAGGGAATTACTTCGTCGAAAGACGGATCGTCCCTTCCGCGCCAGTTCCGCGGCAAGATACCGACGAGTCGCCAGTGATCGGTCCCGCGCATCGGGAAGAACAGGTGGAATCCTTCGCGCCACAAGTAGACGTTGAGCTCGTCCGGCACCATCGGTCCCGTCACTTGCGTATCGGCGACGAAGAACACGTGCTCGTACGGTGCACCCTCGAACGCGATCCCGCTCAGTTCGCGCACTGCACTACGCGCGCCGTCGCATCCTGCGACCCACGCGACGGTCACATCGCCGATCGCGCCGTCCGGGCGCTTGAGCGTTGCCTTGACCTGGCTAGCGCCCTGTGCAAGGCCGACGAGTTCCGTGTTCCACTGGACGACCATCCCCGTACCGCGAAGAACGTCGCCCAGCAGCCGTTCGTTGTCGTCCTGGCCCAGGATCAAGAGAAAAGGATACGGACTCAGATCGCGTCCGATGTCGCCCAAAGGGAGTCGCGCCGCCCGCCGCCCTTGGGACCAGATGTTGGCGCCGGTCGCGCGTTTGCCGAGTTCGAGCGCTCGCTCGACGATGCCAAGGTGGGCGTAAATCTCCAACGTGCGTGCCTGCACGCCGAGCGCCCTCGTCTGGAGAGCCGGGCCTGCATGCCGGTCTATGACCATCGCCCGCACCCCTCGCCGACCAAGCTGATTCGCGAGCATCAGCCCGGTCGGGCCGGCTCCGACGACGAGGACGTCGGCATCCATAGGCACGGGCCGGTCAACAGCCTGTTGGAAACACCCGCAGCGACGGCGATTGCAGTGCGGATCCTGCGGCGGTTTTAGGGCCGCATGCTAGGGGGAGAGAAGCGCACAGCGGCAAGCATCGAACACAACACAGAGCCAAAAGAGCATCCCTGCAGCGTAGGTTGCGTAGAACGTAATCCTCGTGATGGCGAGATTCGCGGTCCGCTTTCGTTGCGGAAGTGGGTCGATACCTGACGGAAATATCTTTCCGTCTATGACTATTTTGCCGACCTCACGCCAAATCGCGCGCAAATTCTCCGACAAGCCCCACTCGAGTATCAACCAAGCACTCGAGGCAACGAAGCCCGCAATGGCAACTATGTGGTTCGGGACCTTGTATTCACCCTTGTAGTACGCGCCGACGAGAACGGCCATTGTTGTCAGATACAAGGGCAACAGCACGTATCGGACACCACCGTAGTACCGGAGCGACTGCATCATCTCCTTGTAGACATCAGCCTGAGAAGGCGCGGGCGGTATTCCATTTGAGGAACCGTAGACGAACTCATAGCCATGACTCGTGGCTGCAGCCCCGATGCTTTGGATCGTGGCCCCGTGCTGAGTCAAGAAGCTTTGCTGCTCCGACGGAGTCGCCTCCGACGTATCGACCACTACTTTTACAGGCATGTGGAGCTCCGGGATTCTGACCGTGGGCCCAACGATGAGTAGTGGGCGGCAGAGATTGGCATGGATGCTCGAACATTTCCAGCGTAGGCGTGACGCGGGGAGGCAGTTACCGCGACGCAACTCAATCGACATCCGTGCCCTATAGCCCTTGCAGGCGGCACGCTCGCATGCCGGCATAGACTTCCCCTCACCCCGCGTTCGATGGCGCGCGTGACGGGGTGGAGGGGGGGGGGGGGGAGCGGGGAAGCGGCACCTACCGCTTCGACCGCTTGTCGTTATTCCAGATCATCCTGAACACGGCGACACACGCGCCGACGAAGACCGCGAGAAGAGGGAGAGGAGCAGGCGTTGGATAGGAGGATCAACGGTGCGCAAGATGCAACAGGCACTGGCATTCATCGACAGTCATCTCGGCGACGACCTCACGCTGCCGCAGATGGCCGAAGCGCTTTGCGTGAGTCCGCATCATTTCGCGCACGTGTTCAAACAGAAAGTTGGCGTTGCGCCGCACCAATATGTCATCCGCCGCCGAGTCGAGCGGGCCAAGTCGCTCCTCGACTCGACCGATCTGCCGATCGTCGAGATCGCGCTCTCCGTGGGCTGCGCGAACCAGAGCCATTTCTCCGCGCTGTTCCACCGCTTCACCGGTCTGACACCCCTCTCCTATCGCGCCGCCCAACAAGCGAAGCGCTGAAACCGCGCAAGTTTTCGATATACGGCCCGGCCGGGCCTGGCTAGCTTCGTTCGTTGCGCGTTCACTGACGCGCCTAACAAGCTCGAATACCAAAGGAGAAGACCATGCGCATGTCATGCAGAAGGGATATCTGGATGCGGGGCTCCGCCATGTCAGCGACGGCTTTGGTCGTTTTGGCATTAGGCGCGAGCAGTGCGCTCGCGCGCGACATCAGCCAGAGCGGCGAGCAGAAGAACATGCGCCGGGTGGGACACTCCGACCTGCAGGGGCGTGCGGCCTATCACCCCGACTTCATCCGTTACCCGGATGGAAGGGTGATCGCGTTCGTGGGCACGCACAGCAATACGACCGACAACGGTCCCAGACCCAATCCGCTGCAGCCGGGCAGCCCGGTGGAGCCGAACGGAACGATGATCATCGACATCACCAATCCGAGCAAGGCGGTCGACAAATTCCACATTCCCGGCCCGATCCCAAGCGGCGCAGCCCAGACGCAATCCAACCGCATATGCCTGGGCTCCGACCTGCCAGGCGGCACCCCTGGTCGCGTCTACATGATGCGCAACGTTCAGGTGGGGGTTCTCGCCGTCTCAGGTTACGAGGTTTGGGACGTCACGGACGTCACCAACCCCACCTTGGTGGGAGCGTTGCGCAACCTTCGCAACACGCACAAGCATTGGTGGGAGTGCAAGACCGGTATCGCTTACCTGCCGGGCAGCCAAGGCGCGCCGGCGCCGCAATGGCGCCAGGGGCAGTCGATGATGATCGTCGACTGGAAGAATCCTGCTACGCCGATTTACCTGCGCACTCACGGGCTCCAGGGCGGCCAACCGAGTGGATCGGGACCGGTGCCCCCGTCGCTGCATGGTCCGATCTCCGCGTACGACCATCCCAATAAGGCGGGGGCGCTGGCGCGTGCCGCCACGGCGGACGATGTGATCGGCAACCGCCTTTATCTCGCGTGGGGCGTCGGGGACGATGGGGTGTTGCAGATTCTGGACAGGAAAAAGCTGCTTCCGCCCCCCTATGGGACCTTCCCCGGCAACCCGGACGATCCGTCGAACGAAGATCTGGAGTTTGCGCAAACCTCTATCCTGTACATGTCTCCGGATCAGGGCGGCCACACCAGCTTCCCGGTGTTCGGGCTCGTGCCGAAGAGCTACCAGGGCTTCACCGAGTTCAAGACGCGCGACATCGTGCTTCTCGCCTCGGAGTCGACGGCCGACCTGTGCCAGGAAGCGCCGCACTGGAGCTTCGTGGTCGATGTGACGGTTGAAAACTCGAAGACCGCGCCGCCGGGGACCCGCGTGCAGCAGAATGTGTGGCAGGGGCCGATGGTCCTGTCGACGATGTGGGTCGATCCGCGCGCCGGCGAGAAATACCCCCGCGGCAACTACTGCACGCGCGGAGCGCGCTACGGGGTGCACTCGAGCGAGGAGAACTTCCGCAATCCGTATTACGGCAGGCTGACGTTCCTCGCTTACTTCACCGGTGGCGTGCGGGCCTGGGACATCCGCGAGCCGCAAGGTCCGGTCGAGGTGGGGTTCTATGTGCCGGAGAGCAATGCCCTGACCGAGCCGGCCGGCTACATGACGAACAACCTCGAAGTCGACAACCGCGGGTACATCCTCGCGGTCGACCGCAACGGGGCCGGGTTGGATATTCTGGAGCTGCGCGGCGAGGCGAGAAGGATCGGCCTCGGAAGGGATAAGGGTCCCCCGGGCCACCACCACCCCACGACCACGACGACGACGACCAAAGAAAGGCTGGCGTTAAAGCCGCCGGCGCCATTCGGTGATGAGAGGGCGGCCTTGCGGCCGCCTCTTTTTTTGGGAGGGATCA
>CAVWFR010000002.1:0-172338 GCA_963754305.1 uncultured beta proteobacterium
GCGTTTTCGCACCCGCCGGGACGCCGCGACCGATCATCGAGCGGCTGAACGGCGAGATCAATCGCGCGCTCGGTGCGGCGGATGTCAAGGAGCGGTTGAGCGCGGCGGGTGCCGATCCGGGCGGCGGCACGCCCGAGCAGCTCGGGCAGCTCGTGGCCGCCGAGGTGGCCAAGTGGACCCGGCTCGTGCGCGACCGCAACCTGCGCTTCGATCCTTGAGGAGGTATCGCGATGTTCGATCTCGTCCTGCGCGGCGCGACCGTCTACGACGGCAGCGGTGACCCCGCCATCACCGCCGACGTCGCGGTCCGAGATGGCCGGATCGCGGAGGTCGGCCGCGTCGACGGCACGGCGCGCGAGACGGTCGACGCCGCCGGCCTCGCGCTCATGCCGGGCATCGTCGACCTGCACACGCACTACGACGCCCAGATCACCTGGGACCCGACGCTCTCGCCCTCGCCGTCGCTCGGCGTCACCACCGCGATCCTCGGCAACTGCGGCTTCGGCATCGCGCCGTGCCCGCGCAGCCTGCGCGAGACGATGCTGCAGAACCTGTCGGTGGTGGAGGGCATGGAGCTCGACGTGCTGGCGGCCGGAACGCGCTGGGACTTCGAGACCTTTCCGGACTACATGGCGCTCCTGCGGCGGGTGCAGCCGGCGATCAACGTCGGCGTGTTCGCCCAGCACTCGACGATCCGGACCGCGGTGATGGGCGCGGAAGCGTCGACTCGGACCGAGCCGACGCCCGAAGAGCTGGCGCGGATGCGGGCTACGGTGCGCGAGGCGGTCGACGCCGGCGCGATCGGCTTCGCCTCGTCGTTCTCGCCGAATCATTCGGGCTTCGCGGGGCTGCCGATGCCCTCGACGATCGCGGACGACGCGGAGTTGCGCGCGCTCGTCGGCACGCTCGGCGAAGCGGGCCGCGGCGTCTTCATGATGGCTACGGGGCCGCGCGCGACGCCGGAGTACATGGAGTCGCTCGCCGCGGCGACCGGGCGCCCGGTGTTCATCTCCACCGTGTTGACCATGTACACGGAGTCCGAGCCCGAGCGCGGGCGCAGCTACTACGAGCGGTGCGCGGCGGCGCTCGCCCGCGGCCGCGAGGTCTATATCCAGACGACGTGCCAGCCGCTGTCGTTCGACTTCACCCTGCGCGATCCGTATCTCCTGCTGTCGCACGACGCCTTCGATCGCGTGAAGACCGCGCGGCCCGAAGATCTCGCTGCGATCTACGCCGACCCGGCGTTTCGCCGGCGCTTCCGGGAGAACCTCGCGCGACCCGCGCCCGGAATCCTGTTCGCGGGCGACTGGGCGACGCTCGAGGTCGCGGCCGCGGGGCCGGCGCACCGGCAGGCCGAGGGACGCAGCATCGCGGAGCTCGCGCGCGAAGCGGGCCAGGATCCGGTCGACTTCTTCTTCGACTTCGCGCTCGCGACCGGCCTCGACGCGGGCTTCGTCGGCAAGCTGTTCCAGAACGACGACGCCGGCGTCGCACCGCTGCTCCGGCATCCGGCCGGCGTGATCACGCTCTCCGACGCCGGCGCGCATCTGATCTTCATGTGCGACGCGGGCTTCGGGTTGTACTTCCTGAAGCACTGGGTGCGCGAGACCGGCACCTTCACGCTGGAGGAGGGCGTGCGGCGGCTGACGAGCCATCCCGCATCGCTGTATCGAATTCCGGCGCGCGGACGCATCGCGCCAGGGATGTGGGCGGACCTGCTGCTCTTCGACCCGCGAACGGTAGGCCTGTCGGGCCTCGAACGCATCGCCGATCTTCCAGGCGGCGGCTCACGGATGACGCGCCGGCCGCAGGGTGTCGAAGGCGTCTGGGTCAACGGCACGCGGGTATTCGACGGCAGGCAGGGGATGCTGTCCGGGACCGGCCCGGGACAGGTGCTCACGAGCTTCAACGCTTGATCGCGGTCGAGGGAGGGAGAGAGGCAATGAAGAAGATCGTCAGGCTCCTCGCGTTCGCCTTGTCGTCCTTCGCGCTCGCCGCGTCGGCGCAGACCTATCCGTCGAAGCCGATCCGCATGATCCTCGCGTTCCCGCCCGGCGGACCGACCGACATCAACGCCCGGCTCTTCGCGCAGCGACTCTCCGAGCAACTCGGCCAGCAGGTCGTGGTCGACAACCGGCCGGGCGCGGGCGGCAACATCGGCGCCGGCGAGGCCGCCAAGGCGCTGCCCGACGGCTACACGCTCTTCTACAACACGTCCGCGATCGTGATCGGGCCCTCGCTCTATGCGAAGGTGGCGTTCGATCCGTTCAAGGATTTCGCACCGGTGGCGCTCACCGCCACCGTGCCGCTCGTGCTGGTGGTGAACCCGCAGGTCCCGGCGAAGACGCTAGGCGACTTCCTCGCCTACGCCCGCGCGAACCAGGGCAAGCTCAACTACGCCTCGTCCGGCTCGGGGACCATCACGCATCTCGCGGCCGCGCTGTTCCTCAGCCAGATGGGATTGCAGGCGCAGCACATTCCGTACAAGGGCAGCGCGCCGGCGCTGATCGACGTCGCCGGCGGGCAGACGCAGCTGATGATCGACACCATCAACACCGTGCTGCCCTACGTGAAGGACAACCGCCTGCGCGCGCTAGCGATCGCCGTGCCGCGCCGCTCGTCCGCGCTCCCGGACGTCCCGACGCTGGAGGAGGCGGCGAAACTGCAGGGCTTCGAGATGAGCGCCTGGCAAGGCATCGTCGTCCCGGCGGCGACGCCGAAGGAGATCGTCGTCCGGCTGAACGCGGAGGTGAACAAGGCGCTCGCGGGCGAGGAGTTTCGTGCCCGCCTCGCCGCGCAAGGCTCGGAGCCGCTCGGCGGCACCGCCGACCAGTACGCGGCGTACATGCGCTCGGAGTTCGGGCGCTGGGCCAAGGTGATACGCGAGTCGGGGGCGAAGGCGGAGTAGGGGCGGGCGCTGCAGCCCGCGGCTCGGCGGTCGCGTCAGTGCGACGTTCGCTTCTTGCCAACAGCCGGATTCGGACCCGTTCAGTCATTCGATTGCTCGAACTCGGTGCCGCAAAGCGCACTTCGACACGAGTCTTTGCAAGGGGTGATGATGACACCCAGGAAAGCGACCGACCCAAATCGGATGAGCTGCGACCTGCTCGTCGTAGGCTCTGGAGCCTCCGGCCTCGCCGCCGCGGTAACCGCCGCCTGGCACGGTCTCAAGGTTATTGTCGTGGAAAAAGATCCGGTGTTCGGCGGCGCAACAGCGTGGTCGGGCGGATGGATGTGGGTGCCAGGCAATCCGCTCGCGAAGCGCGCCGGCATCGATGAGGATCCCCAGCAGCCGCGAACCTATCTCAAGAACGAACTGGGTGATCGCTATGACCCGTCGCGTGTTGACGCGTTCCTCGACAACTGTCCGCACATGGTGGCGTTTTTCGAAGACCACACCGAGCTTCAGTTTGTCGATGGGAACGCGATTCCGGACGTGCATGGCAAAGTGCCGGGCGCCGGGACGCAAGGGCATCAAGTGATCGCCGCGCCGTACGATGGCCGAGAAGTGGGGCCACTGATCGGTCGCATGCGCAAGACGATGCGCGAGACGTCGTTCATGGGCATGCCGATCATGGCCGGCGCGGACCTCATGGCTTTTCTCAGCATGACCCGCTCGATCAAATCGCTGCTGCACGTTAGCAAGCGGTTTTGCCGCCACCTATTGGACCTCGCGATTTACGGGCGCGCGATGCAGTTGGTCAATGGCGTGGCGCTGATTGCACGGCTGGCGAAGTCGGCTGAGAAGCTGGGAGTCCAGCTGACCGATTCCGCGCCCGCGAAGCGTTTGATTCTGGAGGACGGCGCCGTGCGCGGTGCGGTTGTGTCAACCGCACAAGGGGAAATCGAGATTCGCGCGGCGAAAGGCGTCGTACTGGCCGCAGGCGGCTTCCCCAACGACGTGCAGCGGCGCAAAGCACTATTCCCGCGTACGCCGACTGGCCTGGAACATCTTGCGCTGCCACCGAAGAGTTGTTCCGGCGACGGGATCAGCCTGGGCGAGTCGGCCGGCGGTTCATTGGTCACGGACCTGGCCTCGCCCGCCGCGTGGGCGCCGGTGTCCAAGGTGCAGTACGCCGACGGAAGCATTGGTCACTTCCCGCACATCATCGACCGTGCCAAGCCGGGTCTGATCGGTGTGCTGGCCGATGGCAAGCGCTTCGTCAATGAAGCCGATGGCTACTACGACTACACGGCGGCCATGGTGGCAGCGGTGCCAGGAGGCCAGGAGGTGGCGTCGTGGCTCATCTGTGACCATCGTTTTCAGCGCCGATATGGCCTCGGTTTTGCGAAGCCCTTTCCCCTTCCGCTGACACCCTACATTCGCAGCGGCTATCTGAAGCGCGGTGCCTCCATCGAGGAACTTGCCGCGGCGTGCGGCATCGCTCCGGATGCGTTGGCCCAAACCGTCAGGGTCTATAACGAGCATGCGCGTCGAGGCGAGGACCCGGAGTTTGGGCGCGGCTCGACCCCGTACAACCGGAAGCAAGGCGACCCGTTGCACGGCCCCAATCCGTGCGTGGCAACGATCGAGCACGCTCCGTTTTATGCCGTGAAGGTGCTGCCAGGCAGCTTCGGGACATTCGCCGGACTGAAGACGAATGGTTTTGCGCAGGTGCTCGGCCGCGAAGACAGGCCAATCGCGGGCCTGTATGCCGTGGGTACGGACATGGCCAGCATCATGGGCGGTTTCTACCCCTCAGGCGGAATCAACCTTGGTCCGGCGATGACCTTCGGGTACATCGCTGGGCGGCACGCTGCGGGCGCTATGGAGCGCGCAGGTGATCATCCAATATCTGTCTCGGCGTACCAACCAACTCGAGACAAAGGTCCTCGTCGAAGCTGAAACCAAGGAGCGTCAGGTGGCGCACCTGCAACGCCGCGCCAGCGGAGCGGTAGCCCCGCTCCACTGGCTTGCGCCATGTCGACTAGCCCAGCCGACGACTAGCGAACGGGCCCCAGCTCGGCCTTGCGCATTGCGTTCGCGATCTCGACGTCGGCGCCGGGCGGGAGCGGCCGGAGGGGAGACCGAACCGTTGCGTGCTCGAGGATCCCCCGCGCGACGAGCGCATGCTTGAGCGCGACCGTTCCTTCCATGTGCGACCCGCGGTGATAGACGGTGCTGGTCACGGGGAGCAGTCGGTTGTGGACGGCGCGCGCCTTCGCATAGTCCTTGGCTTTGCCGGCCGCAATCAGTTCGAGGAGCGGCTCGGGTGCAATATTACCGTAGCCCACCAGGGCCCCGTCGACGTCGAACATGGTGTGCAGGAGATATTCGTCGTGGCAGGTGTAGATTTGCAGGTCGGGACGCTCACGACGGATGACGGGAATCTCCGTGTCCCAGCGCTTCATGTTGCGCACACCGTTCTTCATGGCGAAAACACCCGGTTGCGCTGCAATCTCGAGCTGCGTCTCGAGGTTGTAGGTAGCTTCGGTCTCGTCCGGATACTGGAAGAGGATGAGCGGGAGGCCGCTCTCTTCGTAGATTGCACGGTAGCGATCCTGCGGCGCGCCCTTCTGGTAGCCGAAGCGCAGCCAGCCGTGGGACGGATACACGAGGCCGGCCTGAGCTCCCGCCTTGACGGACCGTTTCGCCTCCAGCGCGGCCACTTGGGTGCCTTCGAGCGTGATCCCGGCGATGATCGGGATCTTTCCGTTCACCGATTTGACGAAGCTTTCGATGACCGCAGTCTGCTCGTCGGCGGTGAGGAAAGTTCCCTCCCCGGCGTGACCGAGAACGACCAGGCTCTTGACGCCAGGAATGCTGCCAAGCCAGGCGCCCAGTCGCTGGATGGCCGCATGATCGATTTCACCTTCCCGGGTGAACGGCGTAACGGGCGCGGGATTGAGACCTCTGAGATCAGGGGCTTTCATTTCATTTCCTCCATGGCGCAAGAAAGCGGGGATAAATGTTGACGAGCGGTCGTCACAAGATCGGTACCTCTACTCGGGCTTGATATTCGCGGCTTTGATGATTTGACCGTACTTGCTCATTTCGGTCTTGATGTAGGCAGCGAACTGCTCAGGGGTCGAGCCGACTGCGTCGAACCCCTGCTCGCCCAGCCGGCTCGAGGCGAGCGGCGAGCGTATGGCCTTGGCGATCTCGGCGGAGATGCGTTGAGCCAGTTCGTTCGGCAGCTTCGCCGGACCCCACACGCCGTACCACGAGACCATTTCAAACCCGGGCAGGCCCGACTCGGCAACGGTCGGAACGTTGGGCAGCAACGGAATGCGCTTCGAGGTCGTGACGGCCATCGGCTTCACCTTTCCCGACTTCACGAGGGGATACGAGGAGGGCAGCGCATCGATGAACGCGTTCACATGCCCACCGAGGAGGTCGGTGATCACCGCGCCGGTTCCTTTGTAGGGAACGATGAGGATGTCGATCTTGGCCTCGCGCTTGATCGCCTCCTCCGCGAGGTGGCTCGCCGAACCGAGGGACGAGTGACCAAACGCAAGCTTTCCGGGCTGGGCACGCGCGACATCGATCAGCTCGCGAAGATTCGACGCCTGCGCGCTCGGGTGCGCTGTCACGAGCAACGGGACCGAACCCAAATTGGACAACGGCGTGAAGTCGCGCGTGACGTCGTAGGGCACGCTCTTGAGGAACAGGGGATTGGTGACGAAGGTCGACGCCTGCACCAGCAGCGTGTAGCCGTCCGGCTTGGACTTCGCGACGGCGTCACTACCGATCGTCCCGTTCGCTCCGGACTTGTTCTCGACGATGAACTGCTGCCCCAGCTGCTCCGACAGGCTTTGCGCGACCACGCGCGCCACCGCATCGACTGTGCCGCCGGGGGGGAAAGGGACGATTATCCGGACGACCTTAGAGGGATAGGCCTGACCGATGGCGGGGAGGGAGATGCCAAGCGCAAGCAAAGCAATCAGGATCCGGGCGAGTTTCATCATCGGCCTGTAGATGCTCGTGGGGACAAGAAAAAGAATACGGAAGCTTCGCTCGGCTGTCTGTTCGTCAGGCGACAATGTCCGATAGCAGACAGTCCTGCGTTGGCATCTGGATTCGACGCTCCCGGATTTCCTGACTACACGCATAGTCGGAACTCCCGTCGATAGCATTCGCAGGCACCGGCTTCCAGCCTGCGCCGATCAAGGATCTCGATGCTGCCCCACCGGTAGCGAATCAGGCCCTTGTCGTGGATCGCGCGCGCGGCCTGTGTGACGGTTGGCCGCCCTGCGGCCAGCAGATAAGAAAGCAGCTCGTGGGTCAGCTGGAACTTGTCACCGCCCAAGCAGTCCTTGACGGTCAGCAAGTGAGTGCAGAGCCGCTGTTCAACGGTATGGTCGTGAGAGCAAACCGCGGCTTGCGAAACCTGGACCAGCAGCTCGTGCGCATAACGCAGCAACAGCTCCTTTAACTCTGGCTGTTTGAGCGCGAGCTTAGATGCAGCGGCGCTGATCACCAGCGCTTCGGAAGGGGCTTCAACGACAGCCCGATAGGCCGATATGCCGACGCCCAGCACAAGGGGTACGCCGATCATGCCTCCCTTCCCGACGGTGTCGACCGCGATTGCCGTGCCATCTTTCGTGCCGTAGACCAGGCTGATCATCCCGCTGGTGGGGAAGTAGATGGAATGAATGCGGTCGCCAGGCTGGTAAAGGACGTCACCCTTCGCAAAGCGTGCGCGTGCGAGATGAGGAACCAAGAGTTCGCGGCTGGCCTTCGGACAGCATGGCCAGAAGACGGTTTGCCCTAAGACCCTCGCGGACCTGCCTCAGCTTGTCTACAGTGGGGTTCGGCACCAGCAACTCCGTCCGCATCTCCGGTGTGATCGTCGCCGTATCGATCGCTTGCCGGACCGACTCTCGGACACCACTCGATCTGAGAATAGACATGTCACAGTTGATTCAAATATCTTGAAAATGAGATGGCTCGAGAAGACCGTCGCATGCACCCTTCGTCGTCTCCACTCGCCTTTCGGAAGAGCGCCGTATTCAAGGATGTCGGTCGCGTGAAAGGAGTCTAGGGCGCCCGCTGCTCTCACACTAGTCAGATCTCAGAGATTTCAGATATGCTTGAGGAGTGATATCTCTTCCGGAGCCTGCCCATGCATCCCGCGACGCTCAAGCTCTTCCTCGAAGTCGCAGACCTCGGCAGTTTCAGCAAGGCAGCGATTGCGCGCCGGACGGTTCAGTCGCACATCAGTCGTCAGATCAGCGATCTGGAGCGCGAGTGCGGGGTGCGGCTTTTCCAGCGCACCGGGCGGGGCGTGGTGTTGACGGACCTGGGCCAGCGGATCGTTCCGCGCGTCCGGACGTGGCTCGCGGAGACCGATCAACTCGTCAATGACATCAAGTCGAGCGCCGAGGTCCCGGTCGGCGAGGTGCGCATCGGCATCCTACCTTCCGCCGCCCACCCACTTGTCACCACCGTGTACGAGCGCGCTCGTGAGCGCTATCCCGGCATCAGGCTCAGCGTGCGCGAAGGGCAAGGCGCCGAGCTCGATGCGCTGCTCGACAGCGGAGCGGTGGACCTTGCGATTCTCTTCCGCTACGAGAAAAGCGCGCGCGGCGATGAGCAGCATCTGGCGACGGTGGATACCTTTCTCGTGGGCGCAGCGAACGACGAGATCACCCGGTCCGGCACGATCGACTTCTCCCGGCTCGATCGACTGCCCCTCATCCTGCCCAGCAGGCCAAGCCCTTGGCGTCACCTGCTCGACGGGGTGAGCAGGCGCAAAGGCATCTCGCTGCTCGTCGTTCTGGAAGCCGATTCCGTGGCCATTCAGAAGGAGGTCGCGGCAAAAGGCGGCACCTACACCGTACTTGGCCCCTACGCCATGATGGAGGACGTGCGGGCGGGACGGCTGCAAGCGTCGCGAATCGTCAACCCCGACCTCAAGCGCTTCGTCACCCTGGCGATGCCCAAGAAGGGGCCGTTGACCCTCGCGTGCAAGGTGGTTGCGCAACTCATTCGCGAGACCGCCACGGAGTTGGCGGGCGAAGGCGCATTGCGCCTCGGTCGGAACGCGCCCAAGATCAGACCGAGTGCCAAGGCCAATCGATCCGGGAAGCGCTCGGAACGGTCAGCAAAATTCGCCTGACGCGGCGGCGACGCCGGAAAAGTCTCGGCCCGGTACATAGGGGAAGTGCGAAACGGGCGCATGGCTGCCGGCACGCATCTTCCAGTCCGCGGCGTTCACGCTGGCGGCATGAACGTCCACGAGCAGTTCGCCTGCGCCGGCCGCGGGGTCGGGTACATCGCCGTACTGCAAGACCTCGGGACCCCCATGCTGCATGAAGAAAGCAGCCTTCATCGATGTCCGATCTCATCAAAAACTACAAGGCCTAAGCCTATCAGCGTCGCATAGCTGAGAGTTCCGTCCCACGGACGAGACCACCGGCGATCCTACGAGGCGGCAATCGGCCGAGGCTGTGTAAAAACTTGGGAAGACGATGGGCTCAGATTTTTTCCCCGACCAAAGCACTAGTTTTCCCTCGTTGCGGCTTCACTCGCGCATGGAGGAGCGCCTGTTCGAGGCGATTCTTCCTACGTTCGAAAAACGTGCTTTTGTTTTTACACAGTCTCGACCCAATACGGATGGTTAGTCTCTCGGAAGCAGACGTTCACCGCCTGCATCGCGGACTGCTGAGCGGAGTGGTCTGCAGTTCAGGACGGAACACTGCACGATACCAGGCGCCGGCTAGAATCTTGATCTCTGGCGTAAAGCGGTCGGTGGCGACCCCAGCCGAGCAGGGATTCCGTGGACGCTTTCAACACCCGATGCATCGTCACGAAGGTCGTAGCCGCGGACGCTCGCGGCCAGCCGATGCTCGGCGAATCGCGGGACGAGCGGTGTGCCGTGCTCAAGCTCTTCGGAAACGCCCGTGCTGTCACAGACGGAATCCGCAACACACCGGACTACCCGGCTTCGCCGGGTCCGGTCGCGGATGTCGTACTTCTGCTGCAGATCACCACCACCGCGAACGTTGCCGACCTGATCGAAGTCGAGGGTGTCAAGCTCAAGGTCATCGGTGTTTCAGCGAGTTACGACGGCGTTGGCAAGCTGCGCCACTATGTAATCGAGGCGACCCGGTGGGAATGAACTCGGCTTGATGTAGCCACCGGCGGGTCCCTCGCCGAAGGTCCCATCCCGACCCGGATTGCGACCTTCACGACCGGCGCAGATCGACCCCTTGCAGCCGTTGGCGGCTTCCAGCTGAGCGGCAGTTGTGCAGCGGGTCCGGTCATTCGCGGCCACAGCGTGAACTCGCGGTCTCGGCCACATTCCGGTCATCCAGGTGCCAGAGAGATCGTGACGCCGATGACCGCTCTCAAGGTAGTGCAGACGTAGCCCGCCGCATGTGCGTGGCGAGGTGGTTTCCAGAGCGCCAGCTCAATCGATGCCGTGGCCATTGGGCATCGAGGACCAATCGAATGTCTGCTGCCCACCGCGCCGGACTCACGCACCCGACCCTTTCCAGCCGTTCGCGCCTCCCGAAAGCGGCCGTTCAACGAGTCTGTAGAAAAACGCGGTTGGCAAAGCCTAGCATTGGTGCGGTTGCGGCCCGACGCGCCTGATCGGGTGTTATGTCCGAGCGCTTTGCGCTCGATCCATCATTGTTGTTCGATCTTCCTTCACTGCGCACTCGGTGCTCCGAATCGCTGCACCTTGCCGAGGTTGTGCACCATGCAGTAGAGCAGCCATTGGGTGTTCACCTTTCGCTTCGTTCGCAGGCTGAAGCGTCGCAAGCTGTGGGCGCTACAGATATTGGCGAACACCGGCTCCACCGTTCCCAGGCGCCGGCTGTACTGGTAGCGTCCGTGGTCGGTGTCGATCTTGCGCTTCATCCGGGCGCTTGCTGTTTCGGGTTTTCCCTTTGCCCGTCCGAGAAAGAAGACGATCTGCCGGACCGGTGTCCGCTCGGGGTGTTTCAGGCACTGACGGCGAAGCGGGCAAGGACCACAGTCGCGCTTGGCGCCGCAGAACTTCATTCCTCGATAGCCATTGATCACCACATTCTCGCCGTTCGCGTAGAGTCGCTTGCCGGCCGGACAGATGCAGCGGCGCGCGGCCTGGTCGAACTGAAAGTCCTCGGGGCGGAACAACCGGTCCGGATCGGGCTCAGACGGTGGCTTGTGGCGCTCGGCGGTGGCAAAGCGCGGATCGCGCCTGCGGAACATCGTGTCGGCGATGTAGCCCTCGATCCCGCTGGCCTCCAGGTACTCGAGATTCGCCTCGCTGCAGTAGCCTGCATCGGCGGTGAGGACCGCCCGGCGAAGAACATCAGGGGCTTCGGCGATGCTGCCGAAGCTCTCCCGTGTCTGCTCGAGCATCGGGACCAGCAGCCCGTGCTCCTGGCCTTCGCCGAAGGCTTCGGCGCCCACCACGATCTGATGTTTGTCGTCGACCACCGCCACCCCGGTGTAACCCTGGATCACCCCCTTGCTCGTCTTCATCTTGGCGCTCTCCGGGTCGGTGATATTCGACTTCCTCACTCGTCCGCTGGCTCCGACTTTATCCGCGTGGCATCGAAGAAACCCCCGAACCTTGGTCAGCGCCGTTTCCAGCGTATCGATCTGCTTTGCCCGCGCTGCCTGGACCGGCGAGTCGTCCTTCGCGGCGTCCGCTTCGCGATGGCGCTTGACCAGGTGCTCCACCGCACGCTCCATCTTCTCGATCTTCTTGCCGAAGTCGGCCCTCGTCCCGCTCCACGCCTTGGACGCGTTCGAGGGGAGCTTCACCCCGTCCACCGCGAACATCTCCCGTCCGATGAGCCCCATCTCGTCGCAGACCAAGAGCACGTCCCGGAACAACGAGATGATCTCGCCGTCGAGCCGGGCGATGAAGGCGGCAATCGTGGTGAAGTGGGGCTGGCTGTCGGCACTCAGGGCGATGAAGACCACGTTCTCGCGGCACAGCCGCGCGATCTCGCGGCTCGAGGTAACCCCGCGTGCGTAGGCGTAGAGGATGATCTTGAGCAGAATCGCCGGGTCGTAGGCGGGTGCCCCGGTCTCGTCGTTCTTGTAGTGTGCCTCGAACACCGCGAGGTTGAAGCGCTCGTCGATCAGGCGGTTCAGCGTGTGCTCGAAAGTGCCTGGAAGGATCTGCTCCTCGAATCGAACCGGGAGCATCTTCGCCTGGCCGTAGTCGTAGTGCTTGTACTTCGCCATCGTCGTTCATCCCTCGCGAGGTGTCGTTGCCTCTCTCAAGATAGACGATGTGCGCGCAGACGCGAGGGGGTTTTTATACAGACTCAACGACCTGCTTTACCGGCGCGCAGCCACCGATTCGACGCCGGTCAACTCGCCGGCTTCATCTCCATCGCAGCTGGGCGGCCGCTCCACAGCCCACGATAGGACACGAGCAGGCCGAGCACGATCGGGACCACACCGACGAAGATGAACACCAGGTCGCCCGGCGTGCGCATCCACTCCAGGGTGCGCGCGAGCGCGGTGCCCGTGTACTCGAGCGAGCGGGCATGCCAGTAGCCGTTCTGCAGGACGTCCTGGAGCTGCAGGACGCCGGCGGGGAAGAGGCTGAAGACGATCATCATGGCGAGCCCGATGTTGAGCCCCCAGAAGCCAACCTTTAGGAACTTCTCGACCCGCGGCCACAGCGCGTCGGCCGTGACCTCGCGCAGAACGTAGGCCATGAGCCCGACGGCCAGCATCCCGAAGACGCCGATGAACGCGGCGTGCCCGTGGTTGACCGTGAGGAGCGTCCCCACCTCGTAGTAGCTCACGATCGGCGTGTTGATCAGGAAGCCGAAGACGCCAGCGCCGACGAAGTTCCAGAACCCGACCGCCATCAGGAAGAAGAAGGTCCAGCGGTGCCGGAATGCGGGAGCGCGCTCGCCGCGTGTGAGCCGGTAGAAGTCCCACGCATCCAGCGTGAGAAGCGTGAGCGGCACGACCTCGAGCGCGGAGAACGTGGCACCGAGCGCCATGGCGAGCTCCGTTTGGCCCGTGAAGTACCAGTGGTGCGCGGTGCCGATCAACCCGCCGCCGAAATACAGTATGGCGTCGAGGTAGATGACGCGGATCGCCGTGATCCGGCGGACCAGGCCGAGTTGGAAGAGGATGATCGAGACAATCACCGTCACGAAGAACTCGAAGAAACCCTCGACCCAGAGGTGAATGATCCAGAACCGCCACACGTCGACGATCGAGTAGTGTGTCTTCGCACCGAAGAAGAACGCGGGTAGATAGAAAAACGGGATTGCGAAGGCGGCGATCAGGAAGAAGACGATGAAAGTCCGCAGCTCGGGGTTGCGGCGAACGGGCTCGACCGCGCGAAGCACCAGCCAGAACCAGAAGAGGAGCCCTGCTGCGAGCAGGATCTGCCAGAACCGCCCGATCTCTAGGTATTCCCAGCCCTGGTTGCCGATCCAGAACCACAGCTCGCCGAGGAGGTTGTTGATCCCAGCCCACTGGCCGAGCAGGCTGCCGACGACGACCACGACGACTGCCCAGAAGAGCAGATGGACGAGCGGGCGCTGTCCCTTCGGGTCGCCGCCGCCGAGCGCCGAGGCGACGAATAGCGCGCCGGCCACGTAGGAAGTCGCGACCCAGAAGATCATCGTTTGCAGATGCCAGGCGCGGAGCAGATTGCTCGGGAACACAGCCGACAAGTCGAAGCCGTAGAAGTCGCCCGGCTCGGCCCGATAGTGCGCGAGCGCGCCGCCGATCAGCACTTGCGCGAGGAAGAGCAGGCCGGCAACCACCATGAACTTCACCGTGGCGGCCTGGGCCGGGGTGATCTGCGCCGGACGAACGTTCGCCGGCCGGGCTGCGGCCGCCGTCGGGCCTCCGTGCCAGCCGAGGTAGTCAAACTTGCCGAAGGCGAGCAGCACAACCGCGATGCCACCGAGCAGGAACACCAGGCTGATGGCGCTCCACAGCAGCGCGCCACCGGTGTGGTGATTGCCAACCAGCGGGTCGTACGGGAAATTGTTGGTGTAGGAGTGGGTACTGCCAGGCCGTTGGGCGGCCGAGGCCCAGGCCGTCCAGACGAAGAACGCGGTGAGCTTGTGCAGCTCGATCGGATCGGCGACGGCGCCTCTCGAAAGCCCGCCATTCTTCGCGGGGTCGGCGAAGTAGTTCGTCCAGTATGCGACCTGCTCGCTGAACGCCGCCTTGCTGTCGTCAGGCAGGGTCAGCGTGCCCGTAGCCGCGTCGTACCGGTTGGTCTTGAACGCCGACGCAACCGCTCCGTCCACGACCGCCTTCTCGTTCTCGCGGAGGTTGGCGTACGTCTTCTGAAACTGCGTTTGCGCAATCCGCCCCGCGAAGTACAAGGCAAGGCCGTGCAGCGTTTGCGCGGAGAAATCCGGCCCGAGATAGCCGCCGTGGCCCCAGATCGTGCCGTTGTCCATCAGGCCGTACTTGAGGAAGACCTCCTGGCCTGCGGCGACGTCCTCGGCGGTGAACACAACCTCGTCGCCCAGCGCGATGGCCTTCACCGGGATCGGGGGCGCGTTCTGATACGCGCGGAGCGACATCAGGATGAGGACCGCGAAGCCGAAGATCATGACGATGACGACACTTCGCGGCCACCAAGGGGACAACGTTTCGTGGGATGGCAGAGTGGTTGCAGACATGGCGTACTCCCTCCCCTTGGGTTGGGCGCAATGTGCGGGCGGTGTTACGTTGCTCGTTACAAGCCTACCGTCATTTGCCGATACTTGCCGAGCATGAGCAAGCCGTATTGATCGTCGAGAGAGCCGTCGAACAACCGCTTCGGGCGACGTGACCGTATAGCCGCATTTGGCCGACATCAGGCTTTGCCGAATGTCTGTTCTTCGCCACGGCAACTGCCCGCTGTGGGTCGCTTCGCGACCTTCAGCTGACCGTCGCTGACCGGCCTTTCACGCGGACGCGGACGCTGACCGGGCCAAGCTCGAGCGCCACGTGATGGCGCTGGCGAGGAATGGCCTGACCGGCGGCCGCTAATACGTCAGCTGATGTCGAAGCGATCCGCGTTCATCACCTTGTTCCACGCCGCCACGAAGTCCTTCACGAACTTCTCCTTCGAGTCCGCGCACGCATAGACTTCCGCGAAGGCGCGCAACTGCGAGTGCGAACCGAAGATCAGGTCGACACGGGTGCCGGTCCACTTGATCTCGTTCGTTTTGCGGTCGCGCCCCTGGTACACGCCGTCCGAGCCGGCGGCCGGCTCCCACTGCGTGGCCATGTCGAGCAGGTTGACGAAGAAGTCGTTAGTCAGCGTTTCGGGCTTCTTGGTGAAGACGCCGTGCTTGGACTGTCCGGTGTTTGCACCTAGGACCCGCAAGCCGCCGACGAGCACTGTCATCTCCGGCGCCGTCAGCGCCAGCAACTGTGCCCGATCCACCAATGCCTCCTCAGGCTGCATGAACTGCTTGCCACTTATATGGTTGCGGAAGCCGTCGGCACGCGGTTCGAGCGGCGCGAAGGAGTCGACGTCGGTCTGCTCCTGCGACGCGTCCATGCGTCCCGGCGTGAAGCGGACCTTCACATCGACGCCGCCGGCCTTCGCGGCCTTCTCGACGCCCACGCCGCCGGCGAGAACGATCAGGTCTGCGAGCGAGACCTTCTTGCCGCCGCTGGCCGCACCGTTGAACTCCTTCTGGATCGCCTCGAGCTTCGCAAGCACCGTCTTCAGCTGAGCCGGCTGGTTGACCTCCCAGTCCTTCTGCGGCGCGAGACGGATGCGCGCCCCGTTCGCGCCACCGCGCTTGTCGGAGCGGCGGAACGTCGATGCCGACGCCCAGGCGGTCGAGACAAGCTGCGACACCGAGAGGCCGGACGCCAGGATCTTCGCCTTCAGCGCATCGACATCCTTTTCGTCAATCGGCGGACGATCCGCAGCCGGGATCGGGTCCTGCCAGATCAGCGGCTCCTTCGGCACGAGCGGGCCGAGGTAGCGCGCGCGCGGACCCATGTCGCGGTGCGTAAGCTTGAACCACGCGCGGGCAAACGCGTCCGCGAACTGGTCCGGGTTCTCGTAGAAGCGGCGCGAGATCTTCTCGTAGGCCGGGTCGAACCGCAGCGAGAGGTCTGTGGTCAGCATCGTCGGCATATGCTTCTTCGACTTGTCGAAGGCGTCCGGGATGGTGGCTTGCGCATTCTTGGCCCGCCACTGCTTTGCTCCCGCCGGGCTCTTCGTCAGCTCCCATTCGTTTTCGAACAGGTTCTTGAAGAAGAGGTTGCTCCACTTCGTCGGCGTCTGCGTCCAGGTGACTTCCGGACCACCGGTGATGGCGTCGGCGCCGAAGCCCGTGCCATGCTTGCTCTTCCAGCCGAGGCCCTGATCCTCGAGGGCGCCGCTTTCGGGCTCCGGTCCGACCAGGGACGGATCGCCGGCGCCGTGGGTTTTGCCGAAGCTGTGGCCGCCGGCGATGAGCGCGACGGTCTCTTCGTCGTTCATCGCCATCCGGAAGAACGTTTCGCGGATGTCGCGGGCCGCTGCGACGGGATCCGGGTTGCCGTTCGGCCCTTCCGGGTTGACGTAGATCAGGCCCATCTGCACCGCGCCGAGCGGCTCCGCGAGCTGGCGTTCGCCGCTGTAGCGCTCGTCGCCGAGCCAGGTGCCCTCGGGACCCCAGTAGAGCTCTTCGGGCTCCCAGACGTCGGGGCGGCCGCCGGCGAAGCCGAATGTCTTGAAGCCCATGGACTCGAGCGCGACGTTGCCGGCGAGAATCATCAGGTCGGCCCAGGAGATTTTCCGGCCGTACTTCTGCTTGATCGGCCACAGCAGCCGGCGCGCCTTGTCCAGGTTGGCGTTGTCAGGCCAGCTGTCCAGCGGCGCGAAGCGCTGCTGACCCGCGCCGGCGCCGCCGCGGCCGTCGCTGATGCGGTACGTACCCGCGCTGTGCCATGCCATACGGATCATCAGACCGCCGTAGTGGCCGAAGTCGGCCGGCCACCACTCCTGCGAATCCGTCATCAAGGCATGCAGGTCCTTGATCACCGCGTTGAGGTCGAGAGTCTTGAACTCCTTGGCGTAGTCGAACGCCTCGCCCATCGGATCGGACAAATTGGAGTCCCGGTGGAGAACCGAAACGTCCAGCGCGTCCGGCCACCAGTCGCGGTTTTTGCGTGCGCGGGTTCCGCCCGTGAAGGGGCACTTGCTGTCATTTGCCATTGCAATCTCCGATTGTTGCGAGTGGGCTTACAAAGCTTAATCGATGGCTTTCCGGTGTCCAATTGATACATTCGAAGCACGCGATCGCTTTTTCCGTACGTGGACGATGGGCGCTCGCAGTCGTCGGCGCCACCCACGCCAATTGAAACACTGGCTTGGTTCCATCGCAGTGATCGCGAATCGCTAGAAATACGGTAAGTGGTGGAGGCGGCAAGAATCGAACCCGCGTGTCCTAAAGACTTCACACCCCTTACAGCAGGGCGCTACGCTCTTATCACAAGAGCGACGCCGCAATGAGCACCTCGGTGGTTGAACGCCTCCTGCGCGCACTTCCTCAAGGCGGCCGAACTCTGTTCAACAACTCTGTTCAACCCTTAAGCGGACTGGTGCACACACGAGTCGCTTGATGGCGGTGGACCAGGCGCGAGGCGCGTGCGGCTCGCACGCCATTTGGAGTCCCGTCCCATGTTCTCATCGGAGAGGCAGCAGGCTTCGCTGAGTGCCGACTCGCCGGTGTGGCGTTTACCAGCGAAGCGCTACTAATCGCCGGGCCAACGCACTTCGGGGTCTGTGGAGATCGGCGCCTAACAATGAAGTCTTTGAGACTAACTTGATGGTCATCGATACGCTTATCAATGGGCGTTGTCACTGCCGAAAGGAAGACATAAGCGAATGTCGGTGCGGCCGCGTCGAGTCGATCTCGCCGGTCACTGCATCTTTACTACGATGCGACCATCGATCTTGCCGTCCTCCATGCGCGCGAAGATCTCGTTGATATTTTCCAACTTGTCCCAGGAGAAGTGCGCGGAGACGGCGCCGCTGCCTGCGAAGGCCAGCGCCTCTTCCAGGTCCTGCCGCGTGCCGACGATAGAGCCGCGCACGGTGATGCGCTTGAGGACCGTATGGAAGATCGACAGGGACATCTTGCCCGGCGGCAGACCGACCAATGACATCGTGCCGCGTGACCGCAGCATATCGAACGCCTGTTCGAACGCCTTAGGCGATACCGCTGTAACGAGCGCGCCGTGGGCGCCGTTGACGAGCCTTTGCATCTCGGCCGCGACATCCGTGACCTGAGCGTTCAGAGCGATCTCGGCACCAAGTGATTTGGCAAGCTCGAGCTTGTCGGCATGTACATCGACGGCGGCGACATGCATGCCCATCGCCTTGGCGTACTGAACCGCCATGTGGCCAAGCCCTCCGATCCCCGAGATCACCACCCATTCGCCCGGCTTCACCTCCGTCTCCTTGAGTGCCTTGTAGACGGTCACCCCGGCGCAGAGGATCGGTGCCGCGGGACCCCATTCAAGGGAGTTCGGGAGGCGACCCACGTAGTTCGGGTCGGCGAGTGCATATTCGGCGAAGCTACCATTTACCGAATAGCCGCTGTTCAACTGCGCGCCGCACAACGTCTCCCACCCAGTACGACAGTATGAGCAGTAGCCGCAGGCCGTGTGCAACCATGGAACCCCGACGCGATCGCCCTCCTTTACGCTGCGGACGGCGCGGCCGATGGCGACCGCCGTCCCGACGCCTTCGTGGCCGGGGATGAAGGGCGGGTTCGGCTTTACGGGCCAATCGCCCTTTGCGGCGTGAAGATCGGTGTGGCAGATCCCAGTCGCCGCCATGCGGACCAGGATTTGGTTCTCCTTCGGTTCCGGAACGGGCACTTCCTCGATTGCAAGCGGCTTGCCAAGCTCGCGGACGACAGCCGCCTTCATCATGTTGGCCATGGATTCTCTCCTTCTGTGACGGGCGTCAATCTCCACGCAGTGATCGCACGCGCAGTGAGGAAGGTGTAACGCTTCGGTCGCGATACACTACGATCGCAGTTCTCGAATATCGTACTCCAAGTTCCGGTCGTCGCAAGCCAATGTGCCCTCGCTCAACCAGGGCGGGCGCGTCGGTGCCGTCGAATACTTCACCGAGCAAGTGTTTCCACGAATGACTCAAGTACCCAACGTCAATTCCGGCGCATGCCCCGAAGACTCACATCAAATGACTGTTTTGGCACGCAGGGGCTGGACCGCTACGCGGGCCTACCAAAGGCCGGCAGCAAGCGGTAGCGCACCAGGCTGATAGAGGCATACCCTAACGTCACGCCAATCAAGGCGATCTCGGGAGACGTCACATGTACCAGCATATCTTGCTGCCCACCGACGGGTCGGAGCTTTCGACGCGGGCCGTCCGCGCGGGTATCCGCTTAGCGAAATCCCTCGGCGGCCGGGTAACGGCGTTGCATACGACGCAGGAGTTCTATCCGTCCCAAATGCTCACAAACGGGATCATCGAGCGAGCGCGCGAGTATGAGAAGGAGACTAAAGAGGAGGCTGTGCGGGTGCTTGGGGCGGTCGAGGAGGCGGCACGCGAAGCGGGCGTCGCCTGCAACGCGCTCCATCGGGCCAACAATCGTCCGTGGGAGGAGATCATCAAGGTCGCGACGGAGCAAGGCTGCGACCTGATTTTCATGGCCTCGCACGGACGCAGCGGCGTCAGTGCCCTCCTCCTCGGCAGCGAGACGACCAAGGTGCTCACACACTCGAAGATCCCGGTGCTCGTAACTCGATAAGGGCACTTGCCTTTGAACGTCCGCTCAACGCGCATTCTTGCGTGACGCCGAAACGGCCGCTGATGGCGTGCGCCGTGATAAGGCGGCGCTTTTCCAGTGGGTGCAAGCCCCACCCGGCGACTGCAGGCCGACCCGACTACCCTATCGGGGAAGGCTGACACGGCTGGGGGATTTGAGCAAAGCAGCACTCCCAGTGGCTGCGCCGGGGTAGTGGCGACAGCATGCACACCAGGAAAGCGCACGCAACACGGGAAGCCCCGATGGCGTGGTCGGTCGTGACGACCAACCTGAGACCGGTGACGGTCAGAGAGGGCGCTATCGGGTGGCGGAGAGGTCCGCAGTACCGACGAAGCCGGGTAACGCCGGCGGAGGGAAGGGACCTCAGTTCAAGGCTGACGTTGAAAGTGGCGAAGTGCTGGAGATTGGGGCAACCCTAGCAAACTCCGCCAAGGCACGAGAGCCGCGGCCGGCGTCACATGCTGAAGCGAAGGAAGGACTCGGGCCCTTGGTCCGGGGAGCGGATGTCGGCCCAGGGGGTCGCATCGGCGGTTGTGACTGCTCGGCCGTGAGAATTGCAGCCAGGGACACACGGCCCTACTGTTGCTCGGTCAAGCAGAACGCGACCTTTCGTGGGCGAAAGCATGCGTCTTGTCCGAGAGCCGGATGCGGGAGATCTGCACGTCCGGTTCGATGAGCGGGATGTGGAAACGGAGCTACGGTGAGGTTACTCGGGCACTGCCAGACGAAAGGGGCGGCAACAGACAAACCGGACCTACTGCCACCGCGCCACATCTCGACTCTACCGGTCAGCGACGGTCAGCCGAAGGGCTCAAGTCGACCCGTTGCTGCCGTCGGGCTCGAAAGAAGCGGACCTTGGCGGACTTCGCTGCGCGGCCAGACGCGGACGTTCAGGCGATCAAGCGTGCCGCTGCGTATACCGTCCGCCGATTTTGATCAGGCGGTGACGTCAGTGCCTCGTAGTCAACTTGCAGCTTGAGCGTTCGACCTCGTATCGGCGTGAGGTCATCCACGGCAACGGGCGATGGCGCTTCCCACACACTTGCCTACAAAGAAATGGGGCTTGGGACGTGGCTCAGCCGGAAGTCCTGCGGCCGAAACCTGCCTCGCGAGCCTGCACAATCGCTTGGGCGCGGCTCTTGATCCCGAGCTTGCTGAGAATGGTTGACAGGTGGTTACGTGCGGTTCGCTCGCTGATGCCAAGCCGCGCCCCGATCGTGCCATTGTCGAGACCCTGCGCAACCAGTTCCAGGACTTCGCACTCGCGCGGAGTGAGCACGTCGAGCGGAAATTGCGACCCGGCAGCGGGCTTGGTCGGCGGCGACGGCAGGAAATCATCGATCGCCTCGACGAGTTGCTGCCACGCCGGCTCGGTATCTAGGAGCAAATGGTTGCGGCTCTCGAGCGGAACGAAACGGGCGCCGGGAATGAGGCCCGCGACCGACCGGCCCTTCTCGAACGGGATGATCGAGTCCTCTCGCGCGTGCAGCACGAGCGTCGGGCAGTGGATTTTCGACAAGATCTCCCGCACGTCGATCTGGAAGAAAGTCCGCAGCAACGCGACGGCGTCGGCCGGGGACGTCGTCCGGCGCACCAGATCATTGAACGACCGAAATTGCTCGGCGGACGCGTCCGGCATGTGCAGCGACGTGAAGAACTGGCCGAACGCCGGGGTGTCGTTGGGCCAGCCGAGCTGGATCACCTTGAGCCGGGTCTCGGCCTCCTCGACCTGCTCTGGGCTCGCGCCGCGCGTCAGCCGCCCGTGAGTCTGCGACCCGTAGAGGACGAGATGGCTCACCTGCTCCGGGCGGCGCACCGCGTACGTCATGCCGATCGCCGAACCGGCCGCCATTCCGAATAAAACGAACTGATCGAAGCCGGTCGCCTCGATCACCGCCTCGAAATCTTCGACGAGCTTCTCAAAGGAGAATTCGACCGCCTCCCGGTCCGACAGGCCGCAGCCGCGCAAATCGTAGCGGACGAGCGTGTGGCGTCGCGTCAGCATGGAGAGCCAAGGACGCCAGACGGGGCTGTCCCAGTCGAGCTTGAGGTGGTGCACCCAAAACGCGGCCCAAACTAGCGGCGGACCGGCGCCGCTGGTCGCATACGCGATCCGCGTGCCGTCGCGGCTCGCGCAGAAGCGTATCTGTTGCCCAGGTTGGGACATGAGATCCGGTCAGGAGTCTGCGCACAATCATAGCGGATGGGAATCGCTGACACACGGAGGGTATGTAACGAGCGCTCGCGTCGATGCGCTAAGCGACGGCGGCGCTGATCGACTTTCCGTCGATCACGCCGGCAGCGCCCCACTCGCGCAGGATGGTTTGCAGCCCGCCGGGCGGTCTGCGTTGCGCATCGAGATAGGCGCCGAGACGGCGTCCGCGCGCGACGAGCAGGCTGCCGACTCGCCGCCGCTCGCGGTCATACCGCTCGAGCGCCGCCGCGACGTCGCCGGCTGACGCCGCGAGCGCATCGGTGAGCCCCTGTGCGTCGAGAGCCGCCTTGGTGACCCCCATGCCGACGTGCGGCCGCGCGACGAAGGCGGCGTCCCCCAGTAGCACGACCCTGCCGAACACGATCCGCGGCGAATCGAGATCGAAGATGGCCTGAAGAATGGGTTGTGGTGCCTGCGCGACCAGCGCGGCGATCTGCGGCGCAAGCCGGGCCTCGGCCTGCTCCTTCAAATCGCTGATGAGCTCGGGCCGGATCAGCGGCGGGGGGATCGAGATGCCGTGGCGGCGCCCGCTCGCGTCGGTGCACAGCTGGGGCAACGTGCTCTTGTAGTCGACCGGCCGGACCCAGACGAATTGACAGCGGCGACCGCACCGACGGGTGTCGTCCTCAGGCGCGCTCGGAACTGAGAACGCCACCTCGCCGTCCAGGAAGCAGAAGGCCATGTGATGGAAGATCAGGTCGTGCAGCGCGGCTGGCGCGTCGCCTTCCTCCACCATGCCGCGCCAGTGGACGTAACCGGCATAGCGAGGCTCGAGCTCCGGCATGAGCAACCGGCGGACGGTGGAACGAACGCCATCCGCACCGATCAGCAAGTCTCCCTCGGCGCGCGAGCCGTCGGCGAATACGGCGGTGACGCTCCGCGCCTCCTGCTCGAATCGCTCGAGCTGCACTCCCGAGCGGTGGCATTGCGCGGGGAGCGAGTTCTTCAGCGCCCGATAGATGCGGTCCCAAGCGCTGGCGATTCCGCGCAGCGGCACCTCGCAAGCGACGTTGCCGCTGCGGTCGAGAGCGATGCGCGAGCGCACCTCGACCCCGATCGAGTCGTCGGCGCAGATACCGATCCGCCGCATGACCGCGAAAAGCTCTTCATGGATGCCGAGGCCGGCTCCCCGACCTGCCAGATCGCCACGGGCGCGTTCGAATACGGTGACCTCCCACCCGATGGTGCGCAGCAGGTTCGCCACAAACAACCCGCTCACCGATCCGCCAATCACCAGGGCACGCGGCCGATCCAACTTGCTCCTCCATCGTGTTGGCACGCCTAAGTCTCGGTTACGAATTTCACCGCAATCAATCCGGTTTGATGCCCGACTCGTCAATGAGCTTCGCCCACTTTGGTATCTCGGTTTTGATGATTGTGGCGAACTCGTCGGGCGAGTTGCCGATGGTCGCTAAGCCAAGCTCGGCAAATCTGGCGCTCACCTCGGCCAACGCGAGCACCTTGACGGTTTCGAGATGGAGTTTGCGGACGATCGCCGCAGGGGTTCCGGCCGGGGCGAACAAGCCGTTCCACGACGTAACCTCGAAGCTCGGAAAGCCCGATTCGGCAATGGTCGGTAGCTCGGCGACCGTCGACGAGCGCCTCGGCGAGGTCACCGCGAGCGCGCGCAACTTCCCTTCTCGCACCGCGGGCAAGACCACCGACGGGGGACCGAACATCATCGTGACGCGCCCGGCAAGTAGGTCCGGCATCGCCGAGACGGCGCCTTTGTAGGGAATATGCCGAATGTCGAGGCTTGCCGTGGACTTGAACAACTCTGCGGCTAGGTGAGGGGCACTGCCGCTGCCGCCGGAAGCGAACGTGAGCCCGCCAGGCTGCGTTTTGGCCAGGGCGACCAACTCCTGGACGCTCTTCGCCGGCACCACGTTGTGCACGACCAAGATGGTCGACCACGCAGTGACCTGCGTGACCGGCACGAAATCTTTCACCGGGTCATACGCCAGCTTATACAGGCTCGGATTAACGACGATCTGCGCGTTTCCGGCGAGTGCCAGCGTATAGCCGTCGGGCGCCGCCTTCGCCACGCGCTCTGTCGCGATATTGCCGCCGGCGCCGGCAACGTTGTCGACCACGACCGGCGTTCCCAGCGACCCGGAAAGTTTTTGGCCGATCTGGCGCGCGACGATGTCCAGCCCACTGCCGGGCGGGAAACCGACGACGATGCGGATCGGTTTTTCGGGGTAAGCCGTTTGCTCGGTCGCATCGGCCACGGTCACTATTGCTGACACGGCAAGCATCACACCAAGCATCTGCTTCATTGGCCCCTCCTCGCGTCGAGACAGCGATTCAACGACTTCAATGGCGACGATTGTGCAAGGAACGCCCGCGCATGTCTTGAGCCAGCGGTACCGTTTATCAGCGTGACATTGGGGCAAACAGTCGCGACACGCCGCTAAAGTGACCGCGGTCTGGGTCAGATGTCACGCACCTTGCGGGCGGAGGCGTGCCGCTTGTGAATCCCTGTCAGGTTCTATCGCTTGCTCGCGGTTGGCTCTCTCGGCTGTTCTCTGCAATCGCCGAGCGTCTCCTTAGGGCCGATTGCGCCGTCGAACGACTGCCTTCGGCGACTTGGCTGTACAGCTGCTCTTGGCCGTACAGCGAAGTCCGCGAACGTCTGCTTCTCAAGCGCGTGACAGGCAGCAACAGGTCGGCTACCGACCCTTGCCCATCCGGTCCAGCCCAGGCGACCAGACTCAAACGACCCAGCTAGCTCTTCGGCACCAGCGGTACTACTTGCGCCACGAAGCGCTCCATCGCGGAGAGCGACTCAGCGAGCGTGGACCGGGCGAAGTTGAACAGCAGGTCGCTCACACCCAGCGCGCGGAACGCAGCGATGTCGCGTGCGACGTCGGCATCGCTGCCCGTGAACACTCGCCGTTGTCCGTCGTCGAGCTTGAGCGTCTCACCCTCCTTGTACCAGGAGGCCCAGTAGGCGAGGGCGATGCTGTCCGGGTCGCGCTGTGCGCGTTTGGCTTCCTCGCGCAAGCCGGCGACCGCTTGCGCATAGCGCTCCACCGTATCGAGGGGATATTGCGGATTGGCGCCGATCGGATACCAGGCATCTCCCAGCGCCACGACGCGGCGCCGCGCCGCCGGGCTCTCGCCGCCGATCCACAATGGCGGGTGCGGCTTTTGCACCGGCTTCGGCAGGAAGCTGATGTCGGCGAAGCGGGTGTAGCGGCCCTCGAAGCGCGGATCGTCCTGCGTCCATAACGTCTTGAACGCACGCAGGTACTCGTCGGTGACCTTGCCGCGCTCGGAGAACGGCGGCGCACCCACCGCCTGGAACTCCTCGTCCATCCAGCCGGCGCCGACACCCACCACCACGCGTCCCTGCGATAGCACATCGATGGTGGCCAGCGCTTTGGCCGTGAACACCGGTGGCCGATGCGGCACGACCATCACCGACGTCAGCAGCCGAATCTTCCGGGTGGCGGCAGCGAGAAACGCCAGCACCGCGAGCTGCTCCAGGCAGTCGCCGTCCGCAGCGCCCACCATCTTGCGTTCGGCGTTGTACGGATAGGGCGATGCGATCTTGCGCGGGATGACGATGTGGTCCGACAGTGCGAGGTAGGCGAAGCCGAGCTCTTCACCGCGCTTGGCGAGGGCAAGCACGCTTTCCTGGGTCGCGAGCGGGCCACGCGTCGGGATGCTGAAGCCGAAGTTCATGCGGGCAGGTCCGGAATGTTTCATCAAGGAGATCCGGGCTAGTGTAGCTGCAGCTCGGATAGTTGGTGTCCGTCGTTCCGGGCGCGGGCGGACCGCGCCCGACGGCCACCATCCCCCGGAGCCGGAAGCCCGGTGTCGACCCCCGCTACGCCCCTAGATACGCCTTCCTCACGTGCGGATCGTCGAGCAGCGCCTGGCCGGTGCCGGTCAGACTCACGCGCCCCTGCTCGAGCACGTAGGAGCGATCCGACAGCTCGAGCGCCGCGAGCGCGTTCTGCTCGACCATGACGACGGTCACGCCCTCGCCGCGGATCTGCCGGATGATGTCGAACGTCCGCTCGACGATGTTGGGCGCGAGGCCCAACGAAGGCTCGTCGAAGAGGACGAGCTTCGGCCGCGACATCAGCGCGCGCGAGATCGCGAGCATCTGCTGCTCGCCGCCCGAGAGCGTGCCCGCCGCCTGGTTGCGCCGCTCGTGGAGGATCGGGAAGCGCTCGTAGAGCCGCCGCATGTCGGCCTCGATGCCGGCCGCATCGCGCCTGAGGTAGCACCCCATCTCGAGATTCTCGCGGACCGACATGTAGGGGAAGACGCGCCGGCCCTCGGGACAGTGCGCGATGCCGAGCTGAAGCACGCGCCGCGCTGTCGCGCGCGTGATGTCCTCGCCCTCGAAGACGATGCGTCCGGCGCTCGACGCGAGCACGCCGGAGATCGCCTTCAGCGTGGTCGTCTTGCCGGCGCCGTTGGCGCCGATCAGGCTCACGAGCTCGCCCTTGCGCACCTCGAGCGACAGGTCGCGGACCGCCGCGACCTTGCCGTAGCGGCACTCCAGCCCCTCAACCGTGAGCACGGGCGTATCGTTCGCCGAGGTAGGCGCGGATCACCTCCGGGTCGCGCTGGATCTCGGCCGGCGTGCCGCTCGCGATGATGCGGCCCTGGTTCAGACACACGATGCGGTCGGATACGCCCATCACCATCTTCATGTCGTGCTCGACCAGCAGCACGGTGATGCCGAGCGCCCGGATCTCCGCGAGCTTCGCCATGAAGCTCGCGGTCTCGACTGCGTTCATGCCCGACACCGGCTCGTCGAGCAGCACGAGCTGCGGCCGCGCGGCGAGCGCCACCGCGATCTCGAGCAGGCGCTGCTCGCCGTAGGGGAGGGCGCTGCCCAGCTCGAGCGCGCGTGCGCTCAAGCCCACGAACTCGAGGATCCGGCGCGCCTCGGCCTCGAGGACGCGCTCCTCGCGCGCGACCGAGGGCAGGCCGAGCATGATCGCGAGCGGCCGCTGCTTCGAGCGCAGATGAAGCCCGATCAGGATGTTCTCGAGCACGCTGCGCCCGCCGAAGACGCTCGTCTTCTGGAAGGTTCGCACCAGCCCCAGCTCGGCGATGCGGTTCGGCTTCAGGCCGTTCAGGCGCGCGCCGCGGAACCGGATCTCGCCCGCGCTCGGCGCGAGATAACCGGTAATGGCGTTGAACGCCGTGGTCTTTCCCGCGCCGTTCGGCCCGATGAGGGAAAGGACCTCGCCTTCCCTCACCTCGAAGGTCACGGCGTCGACCGCGACCAGTCCGCCGAAGCGGATCGAGAGTCCCTCGACGCTGAGGAACGCGCCTCGACCCGCCGCTACGCTCGTCATGCGCTCGCCTTGACGGCGGCGGCGGCGTCGCTGCGGCGCCGCTGCCACCACTGCCGCACCGCCGGCACGATCCCCGCGGGCAGGAAGTACAGGACGAGGATCATGAGCACGCCATAGACGATCCACTGCACCTCGGGCCGGATCGCGAACGCGCGCAGCGTCTCGGGCAGCAGGCCGAAGATCAGCCCGCCGACGATCGGGCCGGCGAGCGTGCCCTTCCCGCCGGTGATGACCATGATCACCATCGTCACGGTGTAGATGAACAGGAACACGTCGGGATCGACGATGCGGATGTAGTGCGCGTAGAGCGCGCCCGCCGCGCCCGCCATTGCGGCCGAAACGACCGTGGTGAGCACGAGGTAGCGGGTCACGTCGATGCCGACCGAGGTCGCGAGCGGCTCGTTCTCCCGGAGGGCGATCATGGCGCGGCCGGCGCGCGAGTGAACGAGCCGGCGGACCAGGATGTACGAGACGACCGCGACGCTCAAGACCAGCCAGTAGTTCTCCGGCTTCTTCCAGAAGGCGTGCGCGCCGACTCCCGGCAGCCACAGGGTGAGCGGCGGGATGTTGTTCAGCGCCATCGGCCCCTGCGTCAGCTCGACCCAGTTCACCGCGACCAGCCGCATCACCTCGGCGAAGCTGATCGACACGATCACGAAGTACGCGCCGCGCACCCGGAACGAGATCTTCCCGATGAACCACCCGAACGCACCCGACACCAGGACCGCCGCGAGCATTCCGCACCACACCGGCTTCGGGTCCAGGGCGAGCACGACCCCCGGCGCGAGCTGCACGTTGAGCCCGAGCGAGACGAGCGCGCTCGCGTACGCGCCGATGCCGAAGAACGCGACGTGCCCGAGCGAGAGCTGCCCGGCGTAGCCGAGGAGCAGGTTGAGGCTCATCGCCGCGACGATGAAGATGCCGGTGACGACCAGGATGTGCAGCACGTACTGGTCCGTCATCCAGAGCGGAATCGAGCAGAGGCAACCCACCCAAAGCGTGGTCAGGCCGGTCTTCACCCGATGCGCTCCTTCTGGGCGACGAGCCCGGTCGGCCTGAAGACGAGGATCAGGATGATCAGCAGGAACCCCATGGCGTCGCGGTAGCCCGAGGAGATGTAGCCGGCGCCGAGCTCTTCGACCAGGGCGAGGATGAACCCGCCGACCGTCGCACCGACGATGTTGCCGAGCCCGCCCAGGATGACGACGGCGAACGCCTTGGCTGCGGCGAGATCGCCCATCGTCGGATAGACGACGAAGACCGGCCCGAGGAGCGCGCCGGCCGCCGCGGCGAGACCGGACCCGAGCGCGAAGGTCGCGGTATGGATCGTGCCGATCTGGATGCCCATCAGCGCCGCGGTGTCGCGGTCCTGGAACGTCGCGCGCATGGCCTTGCCGAGCCGGGTGTGGTTGATCAGCGCGTACGTCCCGGCGATCAGCGCGAGCGCGACGGCGAAGACGAAGACCCGGTTCCACGCCACCGACACCGCGCCGATCACGAGCGGCGCCGCCGGAAACGGGTTGTCGATCGACTTGGCGACGCCGGTCCAGGCGAGCTGCTCGGCGTTCTGCAGCGCGATCCAGGCGCCGATCATGACCAGCATGGTCGTGTCGATGTCGGCGCCGCGGAGCTTGCGCAGGAGCAGGAACTCGATCGCCGCGCCGAGCGCCACCCCGAGCACGACCGCGAGCACGAGCGCGACGAAGAAGTTCGCGCCGGTGAGCATCACGAACATGTACATCATGTACGCGCCGAACGCGTACAGCTCGCCGTGCGTGAAGTTCACGACTCTCATGATCCCGAAGATCAGCGTCAGGCCGATCCCGAGCAGCGCATAGGTGCCGCCGAGCATCAGCGCGTTCAGGCCGTGCTGCAGCAACTGGTCCAAGCCTCAGACTCCGAAAACGGGCCGCGGCCCGGCGCGGGCCGCGCCGGACCCGGGCCGCAAGTCGAATCGATGGTGTGATCGGCCCGCGGCGCGCCGGAGACCGGGCGCCGCGGCGTGACGCTGGTAGCGGGGGAGGCCGGTCAGTTCTTCGTGACCTTGCCGTTCTCGATCTTCACGAGGTACACGCTCGGGACGTTCTGGGCGCTTTCCTGGCCCGCCGGACCCTGCTTGATGAAGGCGATATCGCCGTTGATGCCCTTGACTTTCACGTTCCACAGGGCCTTCTGGATCGCCGCCGGGTCGGCCTTCCCGGCCGTCTTGACGGCCTCGACGATGGTCATGATCCCGTCCCAGCCGCGGAAGCCCTCGGTGAGCCCGCCGACGTTGTGCTTGCGTGCGTTCCATTCGGCCACGAACTTCTTGGCGAGGTCGGGGTTCTTCACCGCGTCGGGGAACCACGGCGTGAAGAACACGAGATGCATCGAACCGTTCGCGGCGTCCCCTGCCTGCTGGATCAGCTGGTCGGGCGAGTTCGAGCCGCCGGTGGTGAGGATGCGCGCCTTGAGCTGCTGCTCCTTGGCCTGCTTGAGGATCAGCGTGATCTGCTCGACCGCCGTCGTCACGAACACCGTGTCGCCGCCCGATGCCTTGATCTTGGCGAGCTGCGCCGAGAAGTCGGTCGCCTTCGGATCCATGGTCTCCATGATCCCGATCTGCGCGCCCTGGGCCTTGAGCATGTCGGAGAACTCCTTGGCCGCGCCGAGCCCGAAGTCGTTGTTGGTCGACAGGAAATCGGCCTTCTTGATGCCGAGCGTCTTCACCAGGGGCGCGAACGCGCGCGCCTCCATTTCTGAGGTCGGGCTGATGCGGAAGATCCAGGGGTTGCCCGAGGTGGTGATCTTCCCGGAGGACGAGGTCTCGACCAGCATCGGCACCCCGTACTCCATGAGCTTCGGCATGACCGCGAGCGTCAGGGTCGAGCTCCACGCCCCCATCATCACCGGCACCTTGTCCTTGCCGATCAGCTTCTCGGCCGTCGCCACCGCCTCGGTCGGGTTCGACTTGTTGTCCTCGATGACGAGCTGGATCTTGCGGCCGAGCACCCCGCCGCTCGCGTTGATCTGGTCCTCGGCGATTCGCGCGCCTTGCGCGACGTAGTTGCCGGAGGCGGCGAAGGCGCCGGTCAGCGGCTGGGTCACGCCGATCCGGATGACGTCCTGCGCCGCGACCGGGCCGGCGAGCAGCGCCGCCGCGCCGAGCGAGCTCCATAGCTTGAGATTCATGACGATCCTCCTCCTTGAGATGAAAACCCCGATCCGCCTGCCCCGGACTGCACGTCGTCGCCAGCCGCGCATGCTGCACCCAATCGGACGGTTCGGGCAAGCGCCGGAGGGCGGTAGAACGGGTCACGCGCGCGAACCTGCCGCCGTATCCGCAACTCGGCGCCGAGGGCGCGCGCAAGCTCCATAGGGAAACGCGCGGTGCGCGAGCGGCTCCGTTTGCAGGAGGTTGCGAGCGTCGCGGCGCTGCGCGCGCCGCGGCCTGGCGGGGAGATTCCGGTGCAGCTCTACCGACCGAGCGGGTCGCCGGATGCGGAAGCGCTCCCGTAGGATATCGGCATTACGGGCGCCCACAAGCGGCCTGACCCGCTGCAGTCTTCCGGTCCCTTGCAATGTCTAGGATCCTAGACATCACAGCGATGGGCGGAGAGATCTACGCTCACCTGTCCAGAGAACGTCGCGATCGGCGTAAAGAGGCGCTTTCTGTTCGCTCGGGTCGCCGCCAACGGAGCTGGCGAAAGGCATTTCCTTATCCTATAACGCTACAGAACCCACCTTTCGAAGCGTTCGGGTGGCTCGGAGCATCGAGGCGGGCGACAAGTTCCCACGAAGACCGTAAGTCGATGATTTGAGGGGAACACGGTCATGCCGCCTGCGCCGTTTGGTAATCGGCTTGTCTCGTGATCAGGTGCGTTCCATGCGCGCCTGCCTTCAATTCCTTGGCTCCAACAACGTTGTTTCCGAAAGGTCTTTGAGCAGAGCTCTGGCTGAAGCAGGGATAAGTACGCAGTCGTTCGGCTCGGCTGGACCGGGTCCGGTGATCTGTTTCTTTGATGAGTTCGACCACAGCCTTTGCGAACGCGTGCAGGAGTTTAGCGGCGGCGGCGTGGAGCGGGTCTTGGCCATCGCACCTGGGAAGGCGGCGCTCACCAGTGCCGGCGCCTGGCAACTGTTGCAAGCCGGCGCATCCGAGGTCTTGACTTGGGATCATTCCAGTGATCCGGTTGCCGAAATAGTATGCCGGCTTGAGCGCTGGGCCGCCGTAGACGAGCTGGTTGAATCCCCCGCCGTTCAGACGACCCTGGTCGGACAAAGCCCGGTCTGGAAGAGGATGCTGCGGCGGATTGTCGAGCTCGCGCACTTCACTCTCAGCACCGTCCTGATCCTGGGAGAAAGCGGCACCGGCAAGGAGCTTGTGGCGCGACTGGTGCACGCACTCGACCCGCGCGAGAAGAAGACAGGCGAGTTTGTGGTCCTCGATTGCGCAACGACCGTTCCGGAGCTCTCGGGTAGCGAATTCTTCGGCCACGAACGCGGCGCGTTTACCGGCGCGGTGCATGCTCGCGACGGCGCATTTGCGCTCGCCGACAAAGGGACGCTGTTTCTCGATGAAGTCGGCGAGCTGCCGATGCCCGTGCAAGCCCAGCTACTGCGCGCGGTGCAGGAGCACACCTACAAGCGCGTCGGCGGCAATGCGTGGGAAACCGCCGATTTTCGGCTCGTTTGCGCGACCAACAAGGACTTGTACGAAACGGTGCAGCAGGGCAAGTTTCGGCACGATCTCTATTACCGGATCGCTACCTGGATCATCACACTGCCCCCGCTCAGGGATCGCCGTCAGGACATCCTCCCGCTGGCGCGGCATTTCATGCGCCAGTTACGTCCCGATGCGGAACCGCGGGAGATCGATTCGCCCGTTCGCGAATATCTCGTGCAGCGCGAGTACCCCGGGAACGTGCGCGAGTTGTGGCAGGTGATCGCCCGCATGATGGACAGGCATGTCGGCTGCGGACCGATCACGGTCGGCGATATTCCCGAAGACGATCGCCCGCGCGAAGGGCAATCGAACGACTGGCGCGACGAAGCATTCGAGCGCGCAATCCAGCACGCGCTGTTGCGCGGGGCCAAGCTCAAGGAGATTGGTCGTGGCGCGGAGGAAACCGCGGTTCGAGTCGCGCTTTCCGATGAACAAGGCAACCTGCAACGGGCGGCGAGCAGGCTGGGCGTTACCGATAGGGCGCTGCAAATGCGCCGTGCCAGCGGGCGCCGTTCGCACCCGGCGGATCAGGCGTAACTGGGCAGAGACAGCCAGGGGTCCGGAACCTCGCGCTCGGGGTGGCCGCGTCCCGGGTCGGTTCCCACGAAATGCCGCGGTCGGCGCTTGCGGACGCCAGAAATAAGCCGTAGCAGGTTGTCGCCCAGCACCAGCCGCGCATCGCCAGGCCGCAATCCGAGCGCGCGTATCTTCGCGAGCTCTACGCCGGGATGCAGCCACGGGCCGTCCGATCCGAACAGCAGCTTGTCCGGCCCTGCGCGCCGCACTGCTTCCACCAGCAGGTCGAAGCGTCGAACCCCGGAGGTATCGGCATAGACGTTCGGATGGCGTTGCAGGTGATCGATCAGCGCCCGTTGCGCCTGCCAGTCGTCGGCAAAGCTGCCGAGGTGCGGAATGATGAAGGACACCTCCGGATACTCTCGCGCCAGGAGCTCCACCACCGAGACTTCACCCATCACGTCGTAGAGCACCGGCAGTGAGAACGCCCGGGCGGCCTCGCAAACCTCGCGGGTGATGCGTGCGTCATGGCGATGAACCTTGATGCCCACGAACCCGTACCGCAGGACGGCCGTCTCTACCATTTCATACACGCGCGCACGATCCCGATCGGCGTTGATGAACGCGAACCCGTAGAACCGATCGGGCCGGCTGGCCACGATCCGCGCAACCTGACGGTTGGCGCGGGCGTAATCCGAATGGAACGCGGCCAGCAGCACCGTGCGATCGATGCCGGCCCGGGCGGCCCGCAGCAGATAGCGTTCGAGCGGCGCCGCGGTGTCCCAAGGGCCGGTCAGGCCGTCGCCTTTGCCGGCGTGGCAGTGGCAGTCGATGATCATGATGAAGTTATGAGCTAACGGTACCGACTAAAGTTTGCTCACTTGCAATAGCTTCAAGAGCGAGCGAGCGCCCGGGTAATTATCGACAACGGGTTTTTCATACATCGATGCGGGATCGACCCCGGATTTTTTCAAGGCATCCGCAAAACGCGCTCGCACGTCTTTGGAGCGAGGTTTAGTCTCGTTTATGTCGCCGATCAGGTTGACGCTTGCCATACCTCTTCGCACAGCCAGCCAGTTCTGTGCACCATAGCGGCGAACCAGTCGGACCACGAAGTCTGCAAGCATCACGACCGATGACGCCGGATCAAACACCAGAAATGGATCGGCCTGAGCAAACGGCCCCTTCGCGCCACCTGCGGCAAGCCCGGTAGCGGGAAGCAAGCCGAACCAGCCGCCGCTGCCAAAACACCAACGCTCCCGTGGGAAAGCGTTGCCGCCGTAATAGCCCCGAGATTTCGCCCCGGCGAACAGCTTGCAAGCAGCTTTGGCCTCCGAGGGAACACAATTAGCCGACAGATTCTTCCAACGGCTCTCGGTGTAGGCGGCAGCAACTGCAAAAGTTGCGAAACCGTCGATCCCCGACTTCTCGACTAATGACGCCAGACGGCGGATTTTTCCCGGATCGGATTCCCCATTTGACGCGCAGGGAGAGCCGAACTTCGGGCGCGTCGGCTGAATCGAAGGCGGTTGATACCTCTTCATCGCCGGACGTACCAGGTTGTCGCGGATGTCTAGCCATTCGGCGCTGAGCTGGTCATAACCCGGCTCCCCTTTCACAAGCTTGCCGCCTGACCGCTCAGGGTGCCGCGCGAAGAAAACCAGATTCGTCAGCCTGTTCTCATCGCGGTCACCGAAAGCCGCCGCGAGTTTTATCGCCACGCCTTCCAGCCCGTTGCCCAGTGCTTCGAGGATCGAGTGCGGGAAGTCCTGAAAGCTGAATTCCTCTTCCATCTCAAAATACGGATCAGCAAAGGGGTTTGGTGCAATGCACGTTCTCATAGAACGCCTCGATCGATGTACACCGAGTACGGCACAAATCGAGCCTTTTGGGGACAGGGCGGCGACACCGTTGCTCGTCTCAAGGAGGGACGGCCGAGATTAGCCGGTAATGCAATCCCCGAAGCCTCCGCCGATGCGGCTCTTCTCCGTCGTCTATGCCCTCGTGTGCCGCAGTAAAGCGTGTACCACCGCAACTATTCTGATTTCCACGCCGCCGTCTCCCTACCCCGCAGCGGGCGGATTGTATTCCCAGTGCCACGGCTCTCGTTCATACGGATAAAAACCGAACCGCACGGCGTTTCTGGACATCCACGCGTAGGCAATTTCTTTTCGCATGGCTCCCGCATTGCGCTTGCCGATCCCGCGACCCATCCACAAGTCGACCGCACGCCCGGAATGATGGGCGCTAGACCCTGGCGGCGCTATCCACTTTCTCGCTTCTTGTGCCGACCCATGCTTCCCGAGGCCTATTTTCCAGAGCTTTTCCTGACGGGCCACGCTGCGATAACCGGAAACGAGCGTCAGCAGAGGCTGAGGAATACCATCCGCGCGTGCAGTTTGGATCATTGCTTCTAGCGCTTGAGCAGCACGTCTATGCAGAAGCACCTTTCGCCCCTTGTACCCGATCACCGTTATCAGGTCCTCGCGCCGGGGTTCTCTCTTGTCCTTATCCGCCCTCCGCCGGGCGACTCGATGCCAGAACCTGGAGTCGATGGTGCGGACGCACCCAACGTTCTTCTCCAGAATTGGCTCGATTAGAGTCCGCCAAGCTTTCCATTCCTCGCTGAGCTTCTTGAAGTTAGGTTCATTGGAGTCTAGCGCGCGTCCATCGCGCTCGGAGTGATGCAAAAAGAAGACGATACTGGCGAGCTTTGCCGAATCTCGTATCCCGGCTTCGATGGCGCGCTGAACGACCGCTGGCCAGGCCAACGGTCCTCTAGCGAAAGCTTCTTTGACTTTATTGGGCAGATCGACCGCGCGAAACTCTTCTTCCTCTCGCTCGGGATTCAGACCGAGCCCGTCGAATCCGTAGCGGTTAGGAAGTTGGTCTTCCTTGTACGCGTTAGACCCGCGATGAACTCGACGGATCGCCTGGTTGGCCCATGCTGTTTTCAGCGCGGATTCCGAATCGACCTCCGCGCGGCGCGCCGAGGCAGGATCGAGAAACACGATAATTGCACCGTTTTGACGCAACCACCTGCCGGTCGTTGTTTGATTCATCATGCCTCCACCAAAACAGCGCGAGGTCCGGGAGTCGTCTGTATGAACCGGCGGGAACGCTACATTCAAGCAAGGCGAATCACGGCGATCAAAATATCAGATCAATCACTCGCTCCACTAACCCGCAGTCCAGCAGTAAGCACGGTCGCGGTTGCGCCTGCCGACGACCGGCCTATGCCGGCGCGCAGCTTGCGCGGCTCGTGGTCAATCGAATCCCAGTTGATGCGCGCCTTCTCGTCATCATTCAGGTAAAGAACCGCGGTTGGTTCTCGGGTGCCGATCCGCAGTAGGTGCAGCTTCCACTTGCGCCAACTGTCTATCTTGATTTCGACATTGCTGTCGGCCACCTCCGGGCTGCCATCCGAGTTCCTCGCGGCAATACCAGCCCAAACCGGTCCTGCGCCCTTGTAAAGACGAGCCGCGACGTACAGGCCCGCTTCACTCGAGAAAATGGAGTAGATAGATAGATTGGCCTGGATCCAGGCCAAGCTTCGCGGGATTAAACCAGCCTTCGCGCCGTCCACTCGGCGCAATTTTCGATCAATGGAAACTCGATGCCCGCGCGTTGTGTGGTCGCTTCGGTCGTCGATGCGTCGATGCTTACCATGACAGCGGAATCCGCCTCGGCTTTGGGATGATCCTCCGTGACCTCGAATTGCAATGACGTACCGGCTCCCGAGGCGCTTGTCACTGCGGACCAACCGGCGGGTGTCTCGCCGGTTTCGAAGTCGACGCACTCCTCGATCGCCGCTCGATCCGGAACTGCAATGATCGAACTGGTGGCCGTGTTACCGCCGACATCGATAACGCGGGCGATGAGCGCATTGCACTCTGCCGGGATGTTGCGGACGAGGATGCCGTACCTGAGGTCCGTTCGGCCCTGCGCGACCATATTGGATTTCTGATAGCCCTCCACGCCGATGTCATTGACGAAGGTGAACTCATCGCCGTTTCCTTCGTTGACGGTAGTCTTGTCATCGAAGTCGACGACACGCGTTTCGAGCAACGCCGCGCCGCATCTGAGATCGACCTCGACACGGCTCAGGTCCCCCTCGAGCTTGCTCCCCGCGCCGAACAGCAGGCGCGCGGCCATGAGTTTGCCGACTCGGTGGAAGCGATCACCGATCGGGGGAGTGAAGTTGAAGCTGTCGGGATAGGGCAGGTAGCGGAGCGGGTGAACGCTCCCTATTTGCCTGCTGGTGCCTTTGCGGAGCTCGATATGCAAATGCGGGTACGTCGCGTCGTCGTCTCCGACGGTGCCGATTTTCTGCCCTTGAGCGATGCTCGCGCCCTGCCTAACGGCCGCGTCGATGCTGTCGAGATGCACATAGACGTGATACATCTTCTCGCGCGTGGGCTCGTCGACCTCGATGACGACATGGCGAGAACTGAACCCTCCGGTTCCACCGGGCCCGGCACGGTGTACGGTGCCTTCACGCATGGCATAGACGTTCGTGCCGATCGGCGCGGGCAGATCGATGCCATCGTGGAAGTCCCACCTGTTTCTGTTTATGCGCGGCCCGAACGATGTGTTCATCTCGTCGGGCGTTGCGCTCTTGCTCAGAGGCCAAATGTAAGGTGGCGGCATTTCTGTTCTCCTTCGGCCAAAGGGCCGCATATCCGAAGCCCTTCGACAATTCCTCGGCTCCGCCCCGTATCACGGATAACGAAATCTCCGGCAATAGCTAATCGGAGAGAAGCCCGAAACAGAGACAATTTCGCTCGCTGACCGCAATACAGATTCCTTTGCATCCCTTGCACTTTCCGCCGCCCGACGGAGCTTCGAGCTCGCCGGCAGCGGGAGCTCCAGCCGGGTTCTGTCGCTCATAGAGCCGTTCCGCCCGGATCAATGCTCCGCCGAGTTCCGATAGCGGTCTCGCTGCGAGCGAGATCTTCTTGCCGCCGAGCAGATCCCTCATTTCCCGCGGAGATAACTTCAATCCCAGGGAACCGACAATTCTCTTCAGACGTTCAAGAGCGGTCTGGAGCTTCGATGCGCGGGCTTCGTTTTCCCATTCGAGCTCGTCCCCGCCGAGCCATTCCAGCTCCTCCGATTGCGATGGTTCCTGGCTTGCCCCCGAGGACGATGGCTCCTCGCTGGGCGCTGATGACGAAGGCTCTTCGGTCGCCCCCGATGGCGACGGCTCTCCGCCGGGGCCTGGTTGCGACGGTTCCGGACCCTGACCTGATGGCGACGGCTCGGCGCCACGCCCGGATGGTTTCGCTTTGGCTGCGATCAGCGCCTTCCTGGTTTCCGGCCCGGCAATGCCATCCGCGGGCAGATTCTGCTGTCCCTGAAACGTGCGCAGCGCGCTGCGCGCGGCGGCATTCATCACCCCGGTTATCGGCAGACGCAAACCCAGCACCTGATTCAGCGAGATCTGTACCCAGCGCACGTACTCGCTGCGCTGTTCTACCGGTGCGGCGGTGACCGGCTCCCGAATCGAATCGGTTGGCCACCCGGCTCGTCTGGCTGATCGCGGCGGGCGTCTCGGTGATCGCTGCGGACGCCGGATCAGACGTTTGGGCGGCCCGGGACGGCGCTGTGGTGGGCGGCGAGGCGGCGCGCCGCGCATTCGCGGTCGCGGGGCGCGGCCGGGCATCCGCCCGAAACGACGAAACTCGTCTTCCCACTCTTCGTCGGCAAGCTCGGTATCGAACGACTCGAAGTTTGCGGCCTGGGTTTCGGCTTCGTATGGTTCGGCTTCAAGAAGGAACGAATCTTTCATGACGCTTCCTTTCGCGTTTACGCGTGCGTTCCGCAGCAATGACGACGGATATGCATGCGCTTCACCACGTAAACGCCGCGGCCGTCGTCGTTCGCGGCCGACGTGGCGTGACCGCCGGCCAGAAGGTGCCGCAGATTTGCGGTCGGGACGGCCCGCGCCGGAGACGCAGCGAGCGCGGCCCAGTGACCACGGCGTAGTGCAGATGGGTACCGGAGCTGAAGCCGACGCAATCGGCGCCGACCTCGGCGATCAGACGGCCTGCTGCCACCTGCTGCCCGGTCCCCACGCGGTGTCGAGGGCTGAACTGCACATGGGCGTAGATGGTGTACACGGACAAACCGCGGGGTTGCCGGCCCGGGCCGCGACCGGCGTGCTCGACGATAACCGCGCGGCCGTAACTCAAGGTATTGCACGCGGCGCTGGTGTTGGTCCCGTTGACGCAGCCGATGGCGACTGCGCAGGTTTGCAGTGTGCCCACATCGCCCGCGTAGACAACCAGCCCGTCGGCGACTACCGGAATAGGTGTGCCGGCCGGTACATCGATGTCGATGGCCGGGTGCTGGCGCAGCTCGCATAGAGCGGCGTTGGGGGTGGCGTCGAAATCCTGGGTCAGGCGCGCGCGTGGGAATGGATCGCGCTCGGCACGGATGGTTTTCATCCTCGTCCAGGTCTGTGGCCCAAGCATCCCGTCGACCTTTATCCGTTGGATGCGCTGAAACCGGGCGACGGACTGGGCAAAGTCGGCAGCGGGCAACGGCCCGCCGGCACGCGCGCACCGGAGCAGATTGACTTCGATCTGATCGACGAGGGTTCCCCAGCCGATCGAGCGCGCTGACCGAACGTTGAACGCCACCGCCCTGCTTACCGCCGCCGGACTCGTCAGTATTCGCGGGGTCGGCACGCACCGGGCGCCGGCGACCTCGAGCTCTTCTTCGCGGGAGCCGTCGGGAACCGCTGGCCCAATCTCGCGTTGAGGGCGTTGAAAAAAACCACCGCCTGGCGGCGCACGCTTGCGAGTTTCGCTCTCTAGCGATGGTGCTTCCTCGAAATCCTCGAAATCCTCCAGGTCGATCGCCTCTTCGGTGAACTCGCCTTCAAACGAGTCTTCGCCATCGGCAAATTCAGCATAACCGTCGGCTTCGAGATCCTCCAGTTCGTCGCTAGACAGTTCGCTCGACTCATCGAGTTCCGGGTCCAGCTCGAAGCGCTCTGCCGCGAAAGTAAGACGTTCGTTCATGACTCCCTCCTGATCGCATGGATCGAGATGGCGTATCGAGTGCCGATGTCGAGGCAGTTACTTGACTCCCAGGCTTGAGCACGATGCCGACGCAAAACGGCCCCGTCCATTGCTTAGGGTGAATACCAGCTGATCGCGCAGCCGCTCGAGCGTCCGTGATTTTCTCCAGAACCCTTGCAGCTGCTTCACGAGGCAGGTCACTTTCGCGATGTCCTTCGGGGTGCAGCCTTGGCGCAGATAGGCCCCGCTTTGCACGCGCTGCCGCATGGCTTTGAGCATGTTCTGAAGGGTCGTGAATTCCCGCTTTGCCGTCTTCGTGAGCTCGTCGATCTTCGCCTGGTCCCGGGGCGTCTTCTTCTGCAGCGCGCGCAGCATGAGGATCCGCTGGTTGAAAGACTGAAGGAGCCTGCGCAAGGCGTGAAAGTCCAGGTAAGGCGCCTGGCATGGCAGCGGGCTCGTCTTGTAGGGGCCGGAAGGTATCGTTCCACCCGCGGGTCCCTTGAAGCGGGAACGAGAGGGCCAGCCCGGCGCTCGCGACGGATCGTAGACTCCCGTCTCGTTTGCGTCGAAAGCGAGCTGCTCGGCTTCGTCGAATTCCAGCGACGAGTCTTGCGTCGATTTGCCACACCATGGGCAACCGTATCGAGCAGCCGATTCCTGATCCGACTCAAGGTCGAAAGATTCCAGGCTGTCCTGCGATGACTCGCCGTCGAGCTCCGAATCGAATTCGAAGTACGCATTCTCGAAATCAGATCGCCCGTTCATGGTGATCTCCCGATCGCAAGGGGGTTCGTTGCTCAATGCCGGTCGCGTCTTTTATGGCGGCAACCGCACGGTCGATGTCGGCAGGAGTATGGCGAGCGGTGATGAGCAAACTGACGCGTGATCGTTGTCCGTCACGCGCATGGTGCGCGACTGTCCGAACTCCGGATCGCAGGAGGTGCTCGTGCGTCGCTGCAGCGTCGGTCCCGGACACGGGAAGCAGGGTCTGTACGGGGAACGATCCGCCAATTGCCTGCAGCCCGGTTTTCGCAAGGCGGTCTTGGAAGCGTCTGAGAAGCCGTGTAAGCCGCTGCCTTAACTTGTCCCCGTGCGAATGATTGATTTCCAGCGCCCGCCGTGCGGCGTGAATGACCGCGCGCGACGGCGGGCTCGTGTGCACGCGCGTCTCGCTCTTCGCTTCAAAGGTCCGCACCATGGCATTGCTCCCGGCGAGCATCGCCAGCGGCGCGCCGAACGCCTTCGCCAGCGAACTGATCAGGAGAACGTTCGAGTGCGAGACGTCGTGAAAGCGCAGCGATCCGCCGCCTCCGATGCCCAAGGGTGTTTCCGCACCTGGCGAGTGGCCGAGGATTCCGAGTGCCTGGGTATCGTCCAGCACCAGCAGCCCGCCGCTGTGCTGAATGATCTGCAGATAGGCGGCAATCGGCGCCGGCTGTCCGCAGCCCGGACAAAAGCCGTCCGCTACCACTACCGGCCGCAACCGCTGTCTGGCGCTCCGTTGCAGTGTGCGTCGGAGAGCTTCGCCGTCGTGATGCGAGAAAGTCAGCACCGGAATCCGGCGTGCGGCGGCGCGCTCGACTCCCCAGCGGCCGATCGGGTAGACACCCGCATCCATATAGATCGCGTGGCGTCTGTCCAGCATCCCGAACAGATCCCAGAACAAGTGCAGCGTCGAGGACCCCAGCGTCGCGCGCTCGCACCCCACTAGGCCGGCAAGTGCCTCGGCGACCGTCGCATGACTCCGCGACTCCGCTAGGGCCGCCGGCCGCCCGGTCGTGAGCTGGTCCCATGGCGCAAGCGACCAGCTCGGATGGCGCAGACCGAGATAGAGCGCCGAAGTGAAGTCGAGCATTCGCGATCTGATTCATGCCCGCCCCGGCCTTCTTTGCTGTTCCACAAGTCGATTGCGAAGATGCACGGAAGGCTGGAGATAGCGCGCGGATCCTTTCTCGGTTCCCACGGTCTCGACCGACAGGTCGACTCCGGTCGCGGCGCGATAGGCATGGATGTAACCTTGAATCTCCGGTCTCCAATAACGCGCCCAGTTCTTGGCTTGCTCCTGATCGTTGACGTCGATCCAATCACCATAGCGGATCGAGAGCACGATCTGCTCTCCCCAGACTCCGAGATCGCTGAAATGGGTGATCGTGGTATCGCTCCATCCCTGGAGTTTCTTCATCGTGTCGACCTGGCCCATCCACGCTTCCCTGTACGGAACCATTGCACGCCCGCGCAGAAACTCGCGGATTTCCGGTCGCGCCAGCAACCATTGCTCGATGAGCATCTCCACCCGCGCCGTCCACGGAAGATCGCCGAATTGATTGTGGGCGCCTTCGGCGAGCAGCAGGTGTACTTCGCGCAACGCGATAAGCAGCGCGAAGCCATCCGCGATCACCGTGGTATCGGCATCTTCATGGTAGAAGACCGAAGTCCGATAAAGCAGGTTATGGAAGGCTTCGAGAAACTTGGAGCGACTATCCGCGGTTCGCATGGCCGGCACCGCCTTACCGTAAAGAGCGAGGCCATAGTGGTGGTCATACTCGTAGGCGCGGCGGGGCACGCTGAGCCGCTTGTACTCACTTTGGATATAACCCCAAAATAGATTGTTGAGCGGTCGCAAGGGATCGATTTCAAGATGCGCCAGCGGATCTCGATCGCCGCCACGATGGCGATTCTGGAACCGCAGGGCAATCGCGTTGAGCGTTTGGACCAGCATCCCTTCCTCATGCCAATAAGACCAGATCAACTCGATCAGGCTCGGGCAGGAGAAGCGCTTTCTGAGAATCCCGTCGCAGTAAGGAAGTTTCTCGTCCCTTCTCGCTGGATCGAACCCAAACAGCGCATTGACGATGCGCGTGAGATAAGGGAGTGCTTGGGTCGGGCCGAGATACTGCTGCAAGCGACCGGTGATATCAGCGAGAGTGGGACGCGCGCCCAGCCGCGATTCCTCTTCCGCAAGATTCAGCAACTCGCCATGGCGAATCCCGATTCCGCATTCGAGAATCAGAAAGACTTCGGTTGCCGTCCGCAGCAGTTCATACGCGTCTACACCATGGATGGTGGGGCGGCTGATCAGGTCGTCCCGTCGCTCACCGAGCGTCGGCGCCCCCAAATCCAGCGCGCCGGACGCCAGTGGTCCGTCCTGATCGCTGCCCACGCACAAGACACGATTGATGAACTCGCTGTAGCGGTTGAAACCGATCATCTCGGTGTGATGCCGGATCGCCGGCCACAGAGCCTGATCGGGTGTCTGTAGCGTAGCGGAGCGCTGCAGAACCACCTTGAGCGGTTGGCCGCTCCCAGATGCTTGATTCGCGAGCACCCCGACGCCGGTGGCTACCTTCGAGACTTCGCCCGTGAGGTTATCCATCTTGCTGTCGAGGTTGTACTTTAGATGCTGAGCGAATTCTTTTGCGCCCTTGGCTAACCGCTCGACGTCCTGGGACGAAACCGACCGCGGCAGCACGTTGACATCGATGTCCCCAGCACTTTCGGTGGCGCCAGCCGATCCCCTGCCCGCCACCTTCGCTTTGACGTGGATCGTGTAGTGGCCCGATGGGAGGCCAGTGGTGTCCCAGACAATGACGTCGGTGACGTCCGGCTCAAGCGGCTGAATCTTCAGTACGTCCTCGCCGAGGGGCCCTTTCACACGCCATTTGCAGTCGCTAATCTTGGCCGGAGCGGAAGCGGTCAATGTGACCTGCATGCCTTCTTGTATTTCCGTCGGTTGACAATTGATTTCGATCTTCATCGCTCATCTCCTTGCTGCAGTAAGTCGGGTTACAGTTAAGGCGCTGTTACAAATCGAACGGCCCTATGCGGCCAAAGCCGGACGGGTGACTGCGCGGGTTGCCAGGGTGCTTTGAAGCGCCCAGTGAGTGAGCAGGCTGGCGAGCAGGTCGCTCTCCTCCTCTGGCGTGATCTGCCCGTCCGACTTCGCCTGACCGATGACTGCGAAAGCGAGCGACGGCGACGCCTTGCCCATCTGTGCCGGCGAACCGCGCCAGGCGCGCCAGTAGCTACTCAGCCGCGCCGGCTGGCGTTGTTCGGTCTCCATGACCTCGCCCAGCGATTTACCGCGCAACGCGCGCGGACGGTGGTTGACCAGCAGCGCTACAAAGCCCGGCATCGCTGCCTCGAGAATCGCGAACAGCTGCCGCCGCTCGCCGTCCAACCCGTCCAACGGATAGAACGACTCCCATAGCGCGGCGAGCCTCGCCCATTGCGGGTGCGGATAGAGCGCTTGCCCGATAGCGCAGGAGAGCTTGACCCGGATCCAGGGGATCGGATGCGGGTCCTCCAGGCTCAGCCGAAACACGAACACGCGTGGCAGGCTGACGACGCCGATGAGTCCGAGCGTGGACGCAATGCCGACTCTGGCGACGGACCAGAAGTCGGAGAGGATTTCCGAGATCCAGCGCTCCCACGAACGCCACGCGATGCGTTCGCTGCCGGCGTTGCCTTGCAGACCTTTGAGCACCGGGCGCAACGACGCAACCAGATCGAGCAACGCCGCACCTTGATGGCCCACCTCGTGGATCAGCGAGGACGCGATGCCGCTGCCGACCATGCGCTCGCGCGGCACGCGCACGATCGCGACCGGGTTTTCGCCGCCACCCGGCAAGCGCGTGCGGGCGCGGCGGATCGCGGCGCCGGTTCCGCGATCCAGGTAGCAGATCAGCGGCGGTGACTCGAAATAGCCGCCGGGCAGGTGCAGGGCGTCGGCGGCAACGGCGTCGAGCCCGGACAACCACACCCCGGTGTCATGCTCGCTGCGCTGGGTGATGACGTCGGCGAACAGGTCGAACTGCGACAAGATGGTGTTGAAACGCAGACGCAGAAACGTGAACCGGCGCTGCGCCAGCTCGGGGCTGGCCATCCGGCCCTCGGGTCCTTGCAGCCACTGCAGATAGCCGAGCACACGGGCGCGCAACTCACGCCTCCCGGTGGTCAGGTAGCGCTCGACCGCGATCTGTGCCTGCGGTGAGATCGCGGCGGCCGGCACCATCGCTTCGGAGAGCGCGAACGGCTTCACCCGCGCCAGACGCGTGAGCAGTCCGCGCGCCTCCTGCGTCAGCATCAGTGAAGCCACCGGGCGGCTCGGCATGACGGTCAGACACCTAGCAGGAGAATCTTGCGACCACGGCGTATCCAGCGTCCGCTGCGACGCCTGCCGGAAGCGTCAGCGCTCGATTGGCCCGCACCGCTACGCGCACCGTTGCCCAGGCTGGGTACATGCCGGCGCGCCGCCGCGATGACCGCGGACTTCACGGCCTGCTGAGGATCGGCATCTGCCCCCGCGCTTGCGGCTTGTTTCGCGGCCGCGCCGGCGACGCGAACGAAACGCTTCGCCATTTCGAATTCCTGGTCCTCGGGCTCCATGCCTTCAAACTCGGCTTCCAGCGCTTTGCTCACCGCGGAACCCAGCGCAGAGCCCACAGCTGTTCCCACCCCGGGTATGGGAATAAGAGATCCCAGGGCGCCGCCGACGAAAGGCAGCGCTTTCTTCGCCAAGCCCTTGAGGACCCCGCCCAGCGGTCGGAAAACGCGTCCGATCTTGCGCAGTCCGCGCCCGGCACGCTTGATGAGCTTGCCGAGGAACTGATCCAGCTCTTCCTCGCTCTGGATCGACAGCAGCTCGGCCGCGAACTCCATCTCTTCGAATTCTTCGAACGGGCTCTCCAGATCGGTTTCGCCATCGAGCTCGAACTCATCGGTTTCGAACTCATCGGTTTCGAATTCGTCCATCTCTTGGTCGATTTCAGTCAATGTGCGATCGATGTCATGCACGGCTGTTCTCCTTGAGGGCTCGTTGCGCAGTTAACCCGGGGACTTGTTGCGAGGCTGCCCGGAACCATGAGCGTTGACGATGATGATGTGAGGCCCGCGGCGTATCCAACGGCCGCTCGAGGCCTTGCTGCACTTCGGGCAGGCTCGATCACCGCGGCCGTCGCCAGTCTTGCCGCAGTTTGGGCAGCCCTCTGAAGAGCGAGCGGCAGAAGGCCCGGCGGCGCGGACCAATCCAGGGGCGTGCCGCTTGGCGGCCGCAATCGCCGCAGCGTTGGCTGCTTGCTGCGGACTCGTGGATGAGGGAGCGGACGCCAGGTTCTTCGCCGCCGCATCCGCGAAGCGCACCAGCCGCCGCGCCACTTCGAATTCCTGGTCTTCTTCACTGAGACCTTCGAGCTCGAGGCCGAACAAGCTGCCGGCCTTGGCCGCAAGCTGGCTCCCGACTCGGCTACCGGCCGGCCCGCCGATGTAGCCACCGATCGCGCCGCCCACGACCGGCAGAGCCTTCTTGGCGGCGCCTTTGAGAATTCCGCCGAGCGCGCGGCCTGCGCCCGATCGGGCAAACTGCCCCACTGCCCGACCTGCCCGCTTGATCAGGCCGCCGATGAATTGGTCGAGTTCCGACTCGTCGGTGATCTCGAGCAACCTTGAAGCGAGTTCCATTTCCTCGGTTTCATCGAGCGCTTCGGCCGCCTCGAACGTTGACACCTCCTCACCACCGAGCTCGGAGCCTTCCCACTCGTCAAACTCCGTGTCTTCCCCGTATAGCTCCATCGCCTCGTCAGATCGACGCATAGCAATCTCCTACTCCGCTAACGATCTATCGCACGGCCATGCGGTCTCGCGCTGCGTACTGCACGAAACATGCCCATGGAGTAGCGGACGATGCTTACGAGGTAAACGCGCCTGTTCCGCTGCGCGTGAGCGATGGGAGAAGCGAAGATGTCTTCGGAAACCGCCCGGGGGAGCAAGGAATCGGCGAAGGACGCTTCGGCGTCGGGCAGACGCAATGCCCCCGCTCGCGCTGCCCGGGCCGATGGGCGTCGGGCTGGTGCTCATTAGGGCTGCTCCACCGGTCGGGTCGGGTGCAGCGATGAGCCTGCTGCTCGGGCTCGACGCGGCGCTGGCGCTCGTGGCTCCAGTGAGGTGCGTTCCTCGCGCCGCAGCGCACTACGGTCGACTGAAACCTTGGCCGTCGCCGCACAGCGCTCGCGCTGCCCGTTCATCTCGGGGCAATGCACCCTGCCGGCTCACACCTTTCTGGTTAGCGCGCGGCCCGAACGCGATGCGAGCGGTGCACGCATTACACGCTGCCGCCGGCTGGTCTCTACGCTGCGAGCTTTGCAGTAAGCATGAACGCAAGCTTGTTCCGGTCAAGCCGTCGCCTCAGCCGAAGTACGCCGAAGCGCAGGCGATGCTCTCCCTCGGCGACGCACGCATGTCAAACCTCGTTCGCCGCGAACAGGCGGAAATTGATGTGAGCGCACTCGCTACGAACTGCAGTTCGCAATGGATGCACTCCGCTCTACGCCTTTGGAACGTTGGCCACGAGCAGCAGGCCGCGACCACCGGTGCGAAGCCGTTGAGAGCAGCCGCTCATTCCGGGGCGGGCGCGGCCACGCCGAACGACTCGGCGGGCCGGTTCGGTCGCGCCGACGGCGTAGAATCGGGGCATCACGTACCGAGGCTTGCCATGGGCACCGACGACCTCCGCTCCACCAGCCGCCGCATCGTCAAAGCGGCGTGTCCGCATGACTGCCCCGACACGTGTGCGATGGACGTCACGGTCGAGAACGGCGTCGCCGTCGATATCAAGGGCGGCGCGATGCCGTTCACCGAAGGCGTCCTCTGCACCAAGGTCGCCAAGTATCTCGACCGCACTTATTCGAAGGACCGCGTGCTCCACCCGATGCGCCGCGTTGGCGCCAAGGGCCCCGGCAAGGGCGAGTTCGAGCGCATCAGTTGGGACGACGCGCTCGCCGAGATCGCCGCGCGGTTCAAGGCGATCGCCGCCGAGAACCCTCAGCAGATCCTGCCATGCAGCTACGCCGGCACGATGGGGCTGCTGCAATACGCGTCGATGGACCGGCGCTTCTTCCATCGGCTCGGCGCGAGCCTGCTCGAGCGTACGCTCTGCTCCTCCGCCGGCAAGGTCGGCATGAAGCTCACGCTCGGCGGGTCGGTCGGCATGGATCCGGAGCGGTTCGACGAAGCGAAGCTGATCCTGATCTGGGGCTCGAACCCGATCGTCTCCAACCTGCATCTCTGGACGCGCTGCCAGGAAGCGAAGCGCCGCGGCGCGAAGCTCGTCGCGATCGATCCGTGGCGAAGCCAGACCGCGGAGAAATGCCACCAGCACGTCGCGCTCCTGCCCGGCACCGACGGCGCGCTGGCGCTCGGGATGATGCACGTCATCATCGGCGAGGGCCGCTACGACCGCGACTACGTCGAGCGCTACGCGCTCGGCTTCGACGAGCTCGCCGAGCGCGTGCAGGACTATCCGCCGGAGAAGGTCGCCGGCATCTGCGGCATCACCGCCGAGGAGATCGTGAACCTCGCGCGCGATTACGCGTCGACGAGGCCGGCGGCGATCCGGCTCAACTACGGCATGCAGCGCCACTCGGGCGGCGGCATGGCGGCGCGCACGATCGCCTGCCTGCCGGCGCTCGTGGGCGCCTGGCGCGATCCCGCCGGCGGCATCGTGCTCACGACCGCCGACTTCTACGGCCTGGATCACAAGGCGCTCGAGCGCCCCGACATGATCTGGAACTCGCCGCGCACGATCAACCAGTCGAAGCTCGGCGACGCGCTGCTCGGCGCCGATCCGCCGGTCAAGGCGGTCTACGTTTATAACAACAATCCGGTCGCGGTCTGCCCCGACTCGAACAAGGTGATCGCCGGGTTCTCGCGGCCGGATCTTTTCACGGTCGTGCACGAGATTTTCTTCACCGACACCTGCGATTACGCCGACATCGTGCTCCCGGCGACGACGCAGCTCGAGCACACCGACCTCCACAAGTCGTACGGTCACCTCTACGTCGTCGGCAACAATCCCGCGATCGCGCCGCTCGGCGAGGCGAAGCCGAACATCGAGGTGTTCCGGCTGCTCGCGAAGCGCATGGGGTTCACGGACGCGTGCTTCGACGACTCGGACGAGGACGTCTGCCGACAGGCGCTGCGCTCCGACAATCCGCGCATGAGCGGGATCGCGTGGGACGCGGTGAAAGAGCAGGGCTGGCAGCGCCTCGCGGTGCCCGACCGGTTCGCCCCGTTTGCCGAGGGCGGCTTCCCCACGCCGTCGGGCAAATGCGAGTTCCACAGCGAGGCCGCGACGAAGCTCGGCCACGACCCGCTGCCGCACTACATCCCGCCGCGCGAAAACGTGAATTCGGCGCCGGCGCTGGCCGAGCGCTATCCGCTGGCGTTCATCTCGCCGCCGTGCCGCAACTTCCTCAACTCGAGCTTCGCGAATCTCGCGTTCGCGCTCGACTCGGAGGACGGCGAGCCGCGGCTCGACATCCATCCGGACGATGCCCGGACGCGCGACATCGCGAACGGCGACCGGGTCCGCGTATTCAACGATCGCGGCGCGTTCACCCTGAAGGCCTCGGTTTCGACGCGCGCGCGCCCCGGCGTGGTCGTCGCACCCTCGGTGTGGTGGAAGAAGCTCTCGCCCGACGGCCGCAACGCGAACGACGTGACCTCGCAGGCCACCGCCGACCTCGGCGGCGCGGCGACTTTCTACGACTGTCTCGTACAGGCGACCCGGGCCTAGTCCGGGTCATCCCGGCGCGAGCCGGGATCCAGTTACGGCACATGCTGGACTCCGGCTTTCGCCGGAATGACGGCAATTGGAGGGACTGGCCCATGACCACCGTCACTCGACGCTCGCTCCTCGGCGCGTTCGGTGCCGTCGCCGCGACCGCCGCGCTGCCCGGAGGCTTCGGCGTCGCTCTCGCGCAGGCGAAGATCAAGCCCGGACCCAAGGACGCGCTGATCGTCGCCGACGTGCAGAAATGCTTCCTGCCCGGCGGCAGCCTCGCGGTGGGGAAGGGCGACGAGATCGTGCCGCTCGTCAACGCGATGGCGAAGCGCTTCCAGAACGTGATCCTCACCCAGGACTGGCACACTCCGGGGCACATCTCGTTCGCGTCCACGCACGGCAAGAAGCCGTTCGAGACCGTGAAGCTCGCCTACGGAACGCAGGTGCTGTGGCCGGATCATTGCGTGCAGGGCACCGAGGACGCGGAGCTCGCGCCGGGGCTCGCCGTTCCCCACGCGCAGCTCATCATCCGCAAGGGCCACAACGACAAGGTCGACAGCTACTCGGCGTTCATCGAGGCCGACGGGAAGACGAAGACCGGGCTCGACGGCTATCTGAAGGCGCGCGGGGTGACGTCGGTCTACGTGTGCGGGCTCGCCACCGACTTCTGCGTGGCGTGGACCGCGCTCGACGCGCGCAAGCTCGCCTTCAACGCCGCGGTGATCGAAGACCTGTGCCGCGGCATCGACGCGCAGGGCTCGCTCGCAAAGGCCTGGGCGGCGATGAAGACCGCCGGCGTCAAGCGCCTCGACTCCTCGGCGATCGCCTGAGCGGCGACCCGGCGCGGGGCCGGCTCTCGCATCCCGCCCGAGCCGCGCTGAACCCGGTGAGGCCGACGATCGATAACGCCCGCGCGCTACGACGATCCGCGATGCTGCCGCCTCGAATGACCGACTATGCCGCGACCGCGCGCGCGTTCCGCTGGGAGATTCCCGAGCGCTTCAACTTCGCGCGCGACGTCGTCGATTTCTGGGCGGAGGATCCGGACAAGCCGGCGCTCCTGTGGTGCGACGACGCGGGCCGCGAGCGCCGCTTCACTTTCGCCGACATATCCCGCGCGTCGGTGCGGTTCGCCAACCTGCTCGCCGCGCACGGCGTCGGCAAGGGCGACCGCGTGATCGTCATGCTGCCGCGCATCCCGGAGTGGCAGATCGCCATGATCGGCATCTTGCGCGCCGGCGCGATCCCGATTCCCTGCATCGACATGCTCACCGCGAAGGACATCGCTTACCGTGTCGGGCACTCCGGCGCGGCGGCGGCGGTGACGACCGCAGCCGGCACGCCGAAGTTCGCCGAGCCGGCGCGCTTCCGGCTCGCGCTGTCGGTCGGCGAAGCGGACGGCTGGACCGAGCTCGATCGCGCGCTCGGGGCGCAGCCCGAGACGTTCGACGCGGTCGCGCTCGCGCCCGACGAGCCGGCGATCATGTACTACACCTCCGGCTCGACCGGAAACCCGAAGGGCGTGACGCACGCGGCGCGCGCGATCTGGGCCTGGCGCGTTTCGGCGTGGTACTGGCTCGACCTCGCACCCGGCGATCTGATGTGGTGCACGGCGGACACCGGCTGGAGCAAGGCGGGGACCAGCATCCTCTTCGGCCCGTGGAGCTGCGGCGCGCAGGTGCTCTTCTACAACGGGCGGTTCGAGCCGCGGCTGCGCTTCGAGCTGCTCGAGCGCTACCGCGTGAGCGTGTTCTGCGCGGCGGCGACCGAGCTCAGGCGGCTGATCGCGGAAGACATCTCCGGTTTCGATCTCGCCTCGCTCCGGCTCGCGGTGTCGGCGGGCGAGACGGTGAACCCGGAGGTGGTGCGGCGCTGGGCGGAGAAGACCGGCGTGCCGCTCCTCGACGGCTACGGCCAGACCGAGACGCTGATGACCGTGCTCAACTACGGTTGCGTCCCGGTAAAGCCCGGCTCGATGGGGAAGCCGCTGCCGGGAACGGAAGTCGTGCTGCTCGCGGCGGATCGCACCCCCGTGGCTCCGGGCGACCCGGGTGAGCTGGCGATCCGGCTGCCCAATCCGCAGGCGATGCTGAAGTACTGGGACGACCCGGAACGCACCGCCGCAGCGAAGGTCGAGATCGACGGCGCCGGCTACTTGCTGAGCGGCGATATCGTGCGCCGCGACGAAGCGGGCTATCTCTTCTACGAGGGACGCACCGACGACGTGATCAACTCGGCGGGCTACCGCATCGGCCCGATGGAGGTCGAGAACGCGCTCATCGAGCATCCGGCGGTGCAGGAATCGGCGGTGGTGGCGAGCCCCGACGCGGAGCGGGGCGAGGTGGTGAAGGCCTTCGTGGTGCTGCGCCCGGGCCACGCGCCGTCGGACGTGCTGGCCCGCGAGCTGCAGGAGCACGTGAAGCGCGTGACCGCGCCCTACAAGTACCCGCGCCGGATCGAGTTCGTCGCCGAGCTGCCGAAGACGGCGAGCGGGAAGCTGCGGCGGCGCGAGCTGCGCGACCGGGAGTTCGGACTCAGTGCCTCATGATACGAGGGGGCATACCCCCTCGCGCTCCCCGATCTCAGGGGAATCGCCGCCTAGCGGCGGCCATTCTCTCTAGTACTTTACCGAGCACCCGTAGGGCGAGGTGGCCGCGACGCTCACCGGCTTACCGGCCATCGCCTCGCCGAGCGCGGCGCGCACGTGGTTGCGCGCGCTCTTCGTTTCCTCGGTGCTCGCCCAGCGCTTGTCGTCGATGGCGCCGGCATAGATGAGCTTGCCCTGCGGGTCGATCACGTACATATGCGGCGTGGTGCGCGCGCCGTAGGCCCGCCCGACCTGGCCGTCCTTGTCGATCAGCGCGGCCTTGGGCGCCGCGCCCTGCTGCCCGAGCCACTTCGCCATCTCCTCCGGCGTCTTGAACTCGCCGCTCGACGGGTTGGAGGAGTTCACCGCGAGCCAGACGACGTCCTTCGTGGCGATCTCTTTCTGCAGCGACGGCATGTTGCCGCTCGTGTAGTGGCGGCGGACGTACGGGCACTCCGGGTTCACCCACTCGAGCACCACGAACTTGCCCTTGAAGTCGGCGAGCCTGACCGTCTTGCCCTGGAGGTCGGGCGCGCTGAAGTCGGGGGCCGGCTGGCCGACGGTGGCGGCGGCGAGCGCGAGCCCGGGGATCGCGAGCGCGGCGGCGAGTGCGAGAGCGAGTCGTTTCATCGATGTCTCCTGGTCGATCGAGCGGGATGTTCGTCGGATGGTTTCGTCCGCGACAGTATCGGGTCAGCCTGCCAGCGCCGCAAGCAGCCGCTCGCGGGTGAGCACCTCGGGCAGCAGCACCGGGGCCTGGCCCGGCTTGTATAGCACGTACACCGGCACGCCATTGCGGCCGAGCGCCGCGAGCGCGCGCGTGATGTCGTCGTCGCGGCGCGTCCAGTCGGCGCGCACCAGCTCGACCCCGCGCGCGCGAAACGCCGCGAGCACGTCGCCGCGTCCGAGCACCAGGCGCTTGTTCACCTGGCAGGTCACGCACCACGCCGCGGTGAAGTCGACGAACACCGGCTTGCCCATGGCGGCGAGCGTTGCAACCTTGTCGGCGGAGAACGGCTGCCACACCGCATCGGCGACCGGCGCGGGCGGCGCGGTTCTCGCCGCCGGGAGGGCGGCGACCACGGCGGCCGCGGCGAGCACGGCCGCCGCGAGGCGCAGCCGCGGCATGCCCGCGAGCCACCCGGCGGCGGCGACGGCCACCAGCGCCGCGAGCAGCCACACGACCGCAGCAAGCCCCGCCTGCTCGCCGAGCACCCACGCGAGCCAGACCACCGTGCCGTACAGGGGAAACGCCAGCGCCTGCTTGAGCCGGATCATCCACGGCCCCGGCTTCGGCACGCGCTTCAGCCAGCCCGGAAACCAGGCGAGCAGCACGTACGGCAATGCCATCCCGACGCCGAGCGCGGTAAACACCGCGAATGCGCGCCAGCCGGATTCGCCGATCGCGTAGCCGAGCGCCGCACCCATCAGCGGGGCAGTGCAGGGCGAGGCGATCACCACGGCCAGCACGCCCGACAGGAACCAGTCGACGGACGGATTGGCGGCGCGCCAGCCGGCAACGCGACCGGGCAGCATCGTTCCGACCTCGAACACGCCGGAGAGATTGAGCCCGAGCGCGAAGAAGAACAGCGCGAGCGCCGCGACCGCGACCGGCGACTGGAGCTGGAAGCCCCAGCCGAGCTCCGCGCCGAGCGCGCGCAGGCCGAGCAGCAATGCCGCGAGCAGCCAGAAGGACGCGAGCACGCCAGCGGCGTACACGAGCCCGTGGCGGCGGCGCGTCCGGCGCTCGCCCGCGCCCGGCCCGGCGAAGCCGAGCACCTTGATCGACAGCACCGGCAGCACGCACGGCATCAGATTGAGAACGAGCCCGCCGGCGAACGCGAACACCAGCGCTAGACCGAGACCGAGACCCGGACCGAGCTCGCTCGCCGCCGGCGCGCGGAGCGGCGGCGTCAATGCCGGCGTGACGCTGCCCGCGATCGGGACGTCGATCGTCACCGCGCGCGCCGGCGTCGCGGCACCGAAGCCTTGCGCCGACACCAGGACGCCACTCAGTCGGGTGAACTCTCCCACCGGCTGTGCCGCGCTCGCGAGCTTCAGACGATAGCCGTCGCCGGTGCGCACGAGCGTCTGTGCTGCGGCCGGCTCGATCTTGCCCTGCTCGAACGGGAAGAACTGCAGCTCGCGGAGCGCGAGGTCGGAGGGCGGCGCGAGCGCGAGCGTCGCGCCGCCGGCTTCGCCGCTCGCGGCGAGCGTCCAGCCCGCGAGCGCGCCGGGCGGCGCGGGCAGGCTCGCGCGCGACGCGGCGATCGGCTTCGCCCAACGCGGGTCCTCGCTCGACTCGCGCGCGACCGGAAGGGTGAGCGCGAGCTCGCCGTCCTCGGGAATACAGTGGTCCTTGCTGCAGACCAGCCAGGTCGCCTTGGCCGCGAGCGTGACCGGCGTTCCGGACGCGAGATCGCGCGGGGGCGTGATCCGGGCGAGCAGCAACACCTCGCGCTCGTAGCCGTAGTTGAGCAGGGGTCCCGCGGGCAGGCGGCGGGGATACGGCCAATAGATCTCGCTCGCCTCGAAACCCGCCGGCAGCCGCCACGTGAGCCGGGTCGGCTCGCCCGAATCGCCGGGGTTCTGCCAATAGGTGTGCCAGCTCGGGGATCATCGCGAGCCGCAGCGCGACGACCAGCGGCTCGCCGGGCACAAATGCAGTGCGCTCGGCGACCAGCTCGGCTTCGACGTGCGGCGTCCGAACCGGCGCTGCATCCGCGGGGAGCGCCAGGAGGAGGGCGGCGAGGAAGGCCAGGCGGGGCATCGAGTCCGTTGGTTGTGCGGCTGCAGCGAAAGTTCCGGGTGGCGGCGTCACATCGGCTGACCGGGCCTCTCGACAACCCTGCGCCCTCGCCCTATAACCGTGCATCGGGATTATCAGTCGGAGCGAGGATGAACGCCACAAGGGGTCTGACCATCGGGGCGGCGCTGTTGTGCGCTGCGGTCTTCGCGAACGGGTCCAAGGCGGCCGAGTTGCCGCTCTTCGACGCCCATCTTCACTATAGCCACGACGCATGGGAGCAGCTGCCGGCGAAGGACGCGATCGCGCTCCTGCGCAAGGCGGGCGTTCGGCGCGGGATGGTGTCGAGCTCGAACGACGAAGGTACCCAGCGGCTCGCCGCCGCGGCGCCGGATCTCATCGTGCCGGAGCTGCGTCCGTATCGGACGCGCGGCGATCTAGGCATCTGGGTGCGGGAGAACGCGATCGTCGAGTACGTCGAGGAGCGGCTGCGGAAGCACCGTTACGTGGCGATCGGCGAGTTCCATCTCTACGGCGCCGATGCGGACCTGCCGGTGCCGCGCCGGATGGTGCAGCTCGCGAAGGAGTACCGCCTGCTGCTGCACGCGCACTCCGACGCCGACGCGGTCGAGCGGCTCTTCAAGCAGGACCCCGACGCTTACATCCTGTGGGCGCACGCCGGCTTCGAGCGGCCCGAGAAGGTGCGCGAGCTCCTGCGCAAGCACAAGAACCTGTGGGCCGATCTCGCCTTTCGCACCGACCACGGTTCCGGCGGCAAGCCGCCGCCGGAATGGCGGGAGGCGTTTCTCGAGTTTCCCGACCGGTTCATGGTCGGCACGGATACCTATATCGCCGAGCGCTGGCACTATGTTCCCGAGCATGCCGCGTGGTCGCGCACGTGGCTCGCGACGTTGCCGCCGGACGTCGCCGAGCGCATCGCATGGAAGAACGGCGAGGCGATGATTGCGGCGATACTGGCGCGGCGGCACTGATGGTCATTGCGGCGCACGCCGGAATCACGGAGTGGGGAGGAGATCCATGATGAACCACAGAGCGCTTGCGGCTTTCGCAACCCTCGCGCTTGCCGCGCTGGCCCCATCGTTCGCTGTCGCCCAGGCGTATCCGGCGAAGCCGATCCGCCTCATCGTGCCCTTTCCGCCGGGCGGCTCGACCGACATCGTCGCCCGGATCGTCGCGCAGAAGCTCGGCGAGCGCATCGGCCAGCAGGTGGTCGTCGAGAATCGCGGCGGCGCGGGCGGGACGATCGGGACGGAAGCGGTCGCGAAGGCGGCACCGGACGGCTACACGCTCGTGCTCGCCACGACCAGCACGCACGTCGTGGCGCCGAGCGTCTACGCGAAGCTCGGCTACGACCCGGTCAAGGATTTCGCGCCGATCTCGCTCCTGGCCGTCACGCCCTATCTGCTGGTCGTCAATCCCGATGTGCAGGCAAGATCGCTGCAGGAGTTCGTCGCGCTCGTGAAGAAGAGCCCGGGCAAGCTGAACTACGCGTCCGCCGGCACCGGCTCGACGACGCACCTCGCGATGGAGATGCTCAAGAACGCCGCCGGCCTGTATGTCGTGCACATTCCCTACAACGGGAACGGCCCGGCGGGCACCGCGGTGATCGCCGGCCAGGTCGAGGTGCTCTTCGGCAGCCTGCCGGCGGTGCTCCCGGCGGCGAAGTCCGGCCGCGTCCGGCCGCTCGCGGTCGGGACGCCGAAGCGCTCGCCGTCCTTGCCCGAGGTGCCGACCGTCGCCGAGTCGGGCTTCGCCGGGTTCGACGCGTCGCTCTGGCTCGCGATCATGGCGCCGGCGGGCACGCCGCCCGCCGTGGTCGACCGCCTGCACAAGGAAATCTTGGCGGTGATCGCGTCGCCGGACACGGCCGAGGCGCTCAGCAAGGCGGGCGCGGAGCCGATCACCAGCACCCCGGCGGAGCTCGGGGGCATGGTGAAAGACGGCGTCGACAAGTACGCGAAGGTCGTCAAGCAGGCCGGCGTGAAGGCCGAATGATCGCGAAACACTGGCTCGGTGCGCTCCTCGCCGCGGCACCAGCGCTCGCCGCGGGCCAGACGTGCGACGCGCCCGGCGCGCGGATCGAGTCCGACCGCACGGTGGTGATCTACCGCACCGTGCCGGCGACGATCGCCGTCGGGCAGCATTTCACCGTGGAGGCGCGCGTGTGCGCGAAGGGCGTCGCCGCCGCGCCCGCGGGGCTGCGGGTCGATGCGACCATGCCCGAGCACCGTCACGGCATGAACTACAAGACGAAGGTGACCGCGAAGGGCGATGGGCGCTATCTCGCCGAGGGCCTGCTGTTCCACATGCCGGGCCGGTGGCAACTCTTGTTCGACGTCGACGGCGCGGGCCGGGCCGAGCGGCTCACCGCGGACATCAATCTGGAATGAAGGCCGGTGCGTTGCTCGCGGCGGCATTTGCCGGGGCGGCGAGCGTCCAGGCGGCGGAGCTCATCGCCTTCGAGCCGCACGAGATCCGGCGCATCGTCCAGCACGGCCCGTGGCCGCAGCCGGTGCTACCCGATCCGTCGAACCGCGCCGCGGGTGATCCGCGCGCGATCGCGTTGGGGCAACGGCTTTTCTTCGATGTGCGGCTCTCGGCGAACGGCAGCGTCGCCTGCGCGACCTGCCATACCCCTGAGCGCGCGTGGACCGACGGCCGGCCGCGCGCGATCGGACTCGCGACGACCGACCGCAACACGCCGAGCATCGTGAACGCGGGGTTGCTGCGCTGGTTCTCCTGGGACGGCGGTGCCGACAGCCTGTGGGCGCAGGGGCTCCGCGCGATGCTGCATCCGGACGAGATGGGCGCGAGCGCGGCGAGCGTCGCCGGCGTGATCCGCACCGACCGCGGGTTCGCGTGCGCCTACGAGGCGGCGTTCGGGGCGCACGCTGCGGCGCGCGAGGATACGCGGGTGATGGTCGACGCAGCGAAAGCGATCGCCGCTTACGTCGCGACGCTCGGCTCCGGCCGGACCCCGTTCGACGAGTTCCGCGATGCGCTCGCGCGCGGCGACCGGGCGGCGGCCGCGCGCTATCCGGTCGCCGCACAGCGCGGCGCGCGGATCTTCGCCGGGAAAGGCAATTGCAGCCTGTGCCATTTCGGTCCGACCTTCACGAACGGCGAGTTCCACGACGTCGGCGTGCCGTTCATGCCCGCGCCGGGCAGAGTCGACGCGGGCCGGCACGGCGGCCTCAAGCGCGTCGCGGCCGATCCGTTCAATCTGCTCGGGAAGTACAGCGACGATGCGAGCGGCGCGGCGGCGACGAAGACGCGGCACGTCGAGATGCAGCACGTGAACTTCGGGCAGTTCAAGACGCCCAGCCTGCGCAACGTCGCGCTCACGGCGCCGTACATGCACGACGGGCGGTTCGCCACCTTGCGCGACGTGGTCCGGCACTACTCCGAGTTGGACATGGAGCGCATCCACACGCACGGCGAGCAGCTGTTGCGGCCGCTGAAGTTGACCGCGGGCGAGGGCGAGGATCTGGTGGCGTTTCTCGGGACGCTGAGCGATCCGGCGGTGGGGGTGGGGCCGACGCCCCTGCCGCTACCGGCGACGTGCGGGCGCTGAGGGTTGCCCACCGTTTCAGGGTGGCGAATAAACAAACCGATGAAGGAGGTGAAGGCTCCCGGCGGGAGCAGTTGCGGAGATGGGCCGCTGGCGCTGGACGACATCCTGTTCGCGCAGGAGGCGATGGCCGCGATTTGCGAGCGTCTCGCCGGGGTCTTCCCCGGAGCGCACGAAAACGGCGAGGTGACGATCCGAGCGCTTAGCGCGCGCGGCCGCCAGCCTGGTCCGGCGGCGCCCACTCCACCCAGCCGCCGTTCGACCCCTGCGGCACGACCCGGCGCGGAACGGGCGCAGTCTCGACCGTCGGCTCGCGTACCGATGGCGGCGTCTCCATCGGCCGCGCCGGCGGCTCGCCTTCCCAACGGAACCGCGAGAGCTGGTTCTGACGCTCCTGCTCGAAGCGCAGCAGCTCCGCGCGGCGCAGCGCATCCGTATTCGGCGCCGACGGCTGCGCCTGCTGGATCTGTTGCCGGTACTCCAGGTCGCGCTGCTGGAACTGCTGGCCGCGCTGGAGCGCATCGAAGTCGAGACGCTGCTGCGGCGTCATCGGGCCGGCGCGGAAGCTCTGGATCGACTGCTGGAGCTGGAGCGAGAACGCGTCGGATTGCTGCTGGCGGAGCAGGAGCGCGCGCGCCGCGGGGTCGTCGGCGCAAGCGAGCGTCGACGCGAAGGCGAAGACGGCAGGAAACGAGCGAACCTTCATGTGGACGCGATGGTGCCATGTCCAGCGGTGGGACCGCCGGGCGGGGAAGGGGGTTCCGTTCGGTTTTTCAATCGGGCGCAGCGAAATCCCCTCGCTCGCTGCATCCGAGCGGGCTCGCGAGTCTTCTCTTTGACAAGGAGGCCGCAAGCCATGGGCTATCATCGCGCGCCAACGCCGAACCGGAGGAGCCGTGACCAAGCTCGTCGACTACTATTTCTCGCCGACCTCGCCCTGGACCTATCTCGGCCATCAGCGATTCGCCGAGATCGCGCGGCGGCACGGCGCCGGCGTGAACGTGAAGCCGGTCGACTACGGGCGCATCTTCCCCGTGTCGGGCGGCCTCCCGCTCAAGCAGCGGGCGGCGCAGCGGCAGGCGTACCGCTTCATGGAGCTCAGGCGGTTCCGCGAGCAGCTCGGCGTGCCCCTCAACCTCGAGCCGAAGCACTTCCCGACCGGGGCGGACCCGGCGGCGCTCGCCATCATCGCCGCGGGGGCACACGACGGCGCGGCCGCGGCGATGAAGCTCGCGCGAGCGGCGCTGCGGGCGTGCTGGGCCGAAGAGCGCGACATCGCGGACGCCGCGACGCTCGCCGCGATCGTGCGCGCCGAGGGGCTCGACCCGGGCGCGATCCTCGGCGACGCCGCGCTCGCCGCGGCGAAGGCGAAGTACGAGGCGTACACGCAGGAGGCGATAGAGCGCGGCGTGTTCGGCGCACCGACCTACGCGATCGATGACGAGATCTTCTGGGGCCAGGATCGGCTCGAGTTCGTCGATCGGAAACTCGGCCGATGAGAATGAGCCTGGCCCTGCGTTTCCCGCTCTGCGCCGCGCTCGTCGCGGTCCTCGGGGGTTGCGTCTACTACGACGTGCCGCAGGTACAGCCGATGGCGATGCCCTGGGGGCAGCGCGTCACCGTGAGCTGCATGGGCGACAAGACGATGACGATCGACTTCGTGCCGGCGCCGCGCGCCGCGCGCGTCAGTTTCGACGCGACGACGGTCACCCTGCAGCAGGTCGATGCCGCCAGCGACGCCAAGTTCACCGACGGCCAGTACACGCTCTACATCAACGACAGCCGCGCCGCGCTCGAGGAAACCGGCATCCTCGTCCGCGGCCCCTGCACGCCCCGCTAAGGCACCGGTGTTCTACGGCTGGGTCGTCGTCGCGGCGACGCACGCGGTTCTCTTCGTCATCTTCGGCGTCGCGTACTCGTTCGCGGCGTTCTTCGGCGCGCTCGAGGCGGAGTTCGCGGCCAACCGTGGCGACGTCTCCCTCGTGTTCGCGATCTCCGGCTTTCTCTACTTCACGGTCGGCGCGTTCGCCGGACAGCTGGCCGATCGTTTCGGGCCGCGGCGGGTCGTCGCCGCCGGGATTGCGTTCCTCGCGCTTGGGCTCGCCGCGGCCGGCCGCGCGGGATCGCTCGAGGCGCTGTACGTCACCTATAGCATCGGCATGGGCCTCGGCGTGGGTTGCGTCTACGTCCCGAGCGTCGGCGCGGTCCAGCCGTGGTTCATCGCGCGGCGCGGGCTCGCGTCCGGGCTCGCGGTGGCCGGGATCGGCGTCGGGACGTTCGTCGTTCCGCTCGTGGCGGTGGAGCTCATCGAGGCGTTCGGCTGGCGGCGCTCGCTCGATATCCTCGCCGCGGGCGCGCTCACGATCGGCTGGGTCGCGGCGTTCCGCCTCGAGAACCGGCCCGAGGCACGCGGTCTCTATCCGGACGGCGTCCGCTCAGGCGTCGGACCGCGCGCGCCGGCGCAGGCGGCGGCCGGCGTGCGTCTCGGCGAAGCGATGCGCACGCGCGCGTTCTGGCTGCAATGGGGCGCCATTCTCGCCTGCTCGATCGGTCTCTTCATTCCGTTCGTCCATCTCGTGCCCTACGCCCGCGACGCCGGGCACTCCGAGCAGACCGCCGTGCTCCTGGTCGGCCTCATCGGCGTCGGCAGCATGGTGGGGCGCTTCGGGCTCGCGGGCCTCGCCGACCGCATGGCGCGGCGCACGCTGCACGCGGCGCTTTACGCCGGAATGGCGGCCATGCTCGGACTCTGGCTCGCTTCGACCGGCGTCGTCGCGCTCGGGGCGTTCGCGGTGCTGTTCGGCACGTTCTACGGCGCGTTCGTCGCGCTCCAGCCGCCGCTCGCGATGGACCTCTACGGTGCGCGCAACGTCTCCGGGATCATCGGCGTGCTCTACACCGCGGCCGGTGTCGGCAACCTGCTCGGGCCGTGGCTGGCGGGCGTCGCCTACGATCTCACCCGGAGCTACGCGGTGCCGGTCGGGGCGAGCATCGTCCTCATGCTGGCGGCGGCCGCGCTCGCGCTGCTGCTCGGCCGCGCGCGCGTCACCGGAAACTGAGCCCCGCGCGGTAGAACGCGAGCTTCACCAGCTCGAGCGCGACGTTCCGCGCCGCCTCCTGGTCCGTCCACCAGCGCTCGGGGAGCGGCTCCGCGGCGCTCGCGACGACGAGTACCCGCGTGCCCGGAAGGTGCTCGCTGAAAACGAGCCGCGCACGGTACACGTGATAGCGCGAGGTCACGACGAGCAGCGTGCCGGTGCTCGGTCCAAGCGCTCGCGCCGCCTCGACCGCCTCGGCGACGGTGCTCACGAGATCCTTGCCGAGAAGCCTGATCGCGTTCTCGGGCACTCCCCGGTTGCGCAGGAGCAGCCGCGCGGCGTCCTCGAACCACGGCCAGCGGATGCCGTCCTGCTCGAGCGCGACCCACCGCTGCTCGCGGTGCGGCACCGAGAGGTAGACGATCCGTGCATAGCCGTCGCGGTAGAGCGATGCGCCTGTGATCGCGCGCGTCGGCTCTGCGCCGAGCACCAGGATCGCGTCGGCCTTCTCCGGCGAGTCCGCGGCGCCGAGCCAGGCCGACGCGCGCCAGAGCGCGAAGCCCGCGAGTGCCGCCGTGGCGAGCACGAACACGAAAAAGCCGAGTGCGCAGCGCGCGAGACACGCCATAATCCGCCCCCTGATCGAGGGCACCGATTCTATGCGGCATGTAGGGCAGTGGCTGGCGCGCCGGCGCGCGGCGGTGCAGGTGAGCGAGTCGCGGGGCGTGCGCACCCTGCACCTCGGCGGGGACGCGATCCAGAGCGCGATGCGGCTCTCCGCGCCCGACCGGCTCGAGCTCGCCTACACGCGGGCGATGATGGCGTTCCTACTCTTCGCCCCCGCGCCGCGCGACCTGCTGATGATCGGCCTCGGCGGCGGCTCGATCGCGCGGTTCATCCACGAGCAGCTGCCGCGCACCCGGATCACCGTGGTCGAGATCAACCCCCAGGTCGTCGCCGCGGCGCGGACCTTCTTCGGCCTGCCCGCCGACGACCGCCGGATCAAGGTCCTCGTCGGCGACGGTGCCGCGCACGTGGCGGCTTATCGCGGCGCCTGCGACGCGATGCTGCTCGATGCGTTCGACGACGGCCGCTCGGTGAAGACCCTCGCGACCGATGCTTTCTACGAGGCCTGCCGCGAGACCCTCCGTCCGAACGGGGTGTTCGCGGTGAACTTCATCGCCGACGAGCCGCGGTTCGGCACCTATCTCGCACGGATCGAGCGCGCATTCGACGGCCGGGTGCTCTGCCTGCCGTCCGAGGACCGCGTGAACATGATCGTGCTGGGCTTGCGCGGCCGCGCGGACGCGGTCCCGATCGCCCCGCTCAAGCGCGCCGCACGCGAGCTGGAGCGCCGCCACGGGCTGCGGTTCGAGCGCTTTGCGCGCGATCTGATCGGGCACAACAAGGGCGACGTCACCGCGATCGCGCTTCGGCGCGAGGACTGACGCTCGTGCGGCTGGGAGGGGTTCACGCCGATCCGGCTGCGCGCGGTGCTAGAGTGGGCGCCGCTCGCAGCGCCAACCGGCGACAGGGAGGGGGTTCGAAATGGCCGCGAAGGACGCGTTGACGCAAGCCCGCATCGACCTCACCGCCGCCCTGCGCTGGGCGTCGCGGCTCGGGCTTTCCGAAGGGGTGTGCAACCATTTCAGCGTGGCGGCACCCGGCCTCGCGGACCGGTTCCTGATCAACCCGCAGGGGCTGCACTGGTCGGAGATCACGGCGGCGGATCTCCTCCTCATCGACGGCAAGGGCAACGTCATCGAAGGCCGGCACACGGTCGAGCCGACCGCCTTCTTCATCCATGCCCGCGTGCACCGCTCGCAGCGTGCGCCGGCGGTCGTGCTCCATACGCACATGCCCTTCGCCACCGCGCTGACGCTCCTCGAGGGCGGCCGGCTCGAGCCGGCGAGCCAGAACGCGCTCAAGTTCTACGGAAAGATCGGCTACGACGAGGAGTACAACGGCCTCGTGCTCGACAGCGCCGAAGGCGACCGGATCGCCGCGCGCCTGAATGGCGGCGACGTGCTGTTCCTCGCGCACCACGGCGTGATCGTCTGCGGCGACACCGTCGCCTGGGCGTTCGACGACCTCTACTACCTCGAGCGCGCGTGCATGGTGCAGGTGCTCGCGCAGGGAACCGGCAAGACGCTCAAGCGCCTGCCCCACAGCATCGCCTCCGCGACTGCGAAGCAGATGGCCGGCGACCGGCAGCAGTCCGATCTCCACCTGGCCGCGCTCAAGCGCATCCTCGATCGCGAGGAGCCGGCGTGGTCCAGCCTGGACTGAGGCTCAGCCGAGCCGGGTGAGGATCGCCGCGACGAGCGCCTCCGCGCTCGTGTCGATGTCCGCGACGATCGCGTCCGAGGGCTCCTCGAGCGCCGCGAACTGCGAGTCGAGGAGCGCCGGGTTCATGAAGTGACCGCTCCGGGCCGCAAGGCGCGAGGCGATCAGCGGCTTGGCTCCGCGGAGGTAGACCAGCCGTAAATCGGCGAGGCCGGCGGCAAGATGTTCGCGGTACTGCTGCTTCAGGGCGGAGCAGCCGAGGACTGCGCACTTGCCGGCAGCGACGTGTTGGCGGAGCAGCGCATTCAAGCGCATCAGCCACGGCAGGCGATCGTCGTCGGTGAGCGGAACGCCCGAACGCATCTTCGCGACGTTCGCGGCCGGGTGGTAATCGTCGGCGTCGAAGAAGTCGCAGCCGAGCTCGCGTGCGAGGAGACGGCCGATCGTGGTCTTGCCGACGCCGGTGACGCCCATCACGATGACGATCATCGTCCGCTCGCGATCTCCGCAATCATCGGTACGGATTCTAGCCGCGGCACCGGGGAGCATGAGCAGACGAACGGCACCGTCGCGCGGTGGGCCGCAACGCGCGCCTACTTGATCGTCCAGAAGTAGATCCAGTCGTTCCCGAGTCGCAAGGTGCGCTCGGGCTTCCAGTCATCGCCCATCGAGAAATCGTGCGAGACCACTCTCGTGCCCGGCTTGAGATCGCGCATGAGCTTCGGCTTGAGCCGCAGGTTCACGTCCGGGAGCAGGTACAGCGTGACGACGGTCGCCTCGCGAATGTCCGCGTCGAAGAGATCACCGACCCGGAAGCTGACCTGTTTCTCGACGCCGGCGCGCTCCGCGTTGGCGATCGCCTCGGCGATGCGCCGGGGATCGATATCGACGCCGACGCCGCGCGCGCCGAACTTCTGCGCGGCGGTGATGACGATCCGGCCGTCGCCGCAGCCGAGGTCGTAGACGACATCGCCCGGTGCCACGCCCGCCGTCCGCAGCATCTCCTCGACCACCTCCTGCTTGGTCGGGACATACGGCACGTCGAGCGCGCGGAGCGGCGCCTGCGGCGCGCCCTGTTGCGCGCACGCCGGGAGCGCGATCGCCGCGGCAGCGGCGAGGACGAGTAGGCGCCGGCGGCTAGTCCTCACGAACGCTTGAGCGCGAGGTCGCGTTGCCGCAGGTTGAGCGCGAGCAGCACGCCGCCGACGGCGAGCACGCCGATTCCGACCCAGGCGCCGGTGCGCACGTACGCGAGACTGGAGTAGAGCAGATAGGCGCAGGTCACGACGAAGATCGCGGGCGTCACGGGATAGAACGGTACCTTGAAGGGGCGCGGCGTGCCCGGATCGCGGGCGCGCAGCACGAAGAGCCCGACGCCGACGAGCATGATGAAGAACCAGAACACCGGCATCGTGTAATCGACCATCGTCTCGATCTTCGCGGCGAACGCCCCGGCGACGACGAGCGCGAGCGCTACCGCGGCCTGGACGACGAGCGAGTTGCGCGGGGCGTCCGCGCGCGCGTCCCAGTGGCCGAGCCAGGCGAACACCGGCCAGTCGCGGCCGAGCGCGTAGTTCGAGCGGGCGCCGACGATGATCGTGGCGTTGATCGAGGTGAGCGCGGCGACCGCGATCATGAAGCTGATGATCTTCGAGCCCGTCTCGCCGAACTGCAGGCGCAGGACGTCGGCGGCAACGGTCTGGCTCTTCGCCACGCCCTCGAGACCGAGGCTGCGGACGTAGGCGTAGTTGATCAGCAGGTAGAGCACCGTCACCGTGACCAGCGACGCGGCGAGCGCGATCACCATGCTGCGTCGTTCCTTCAGCTCCGCCGAGATGTACGCGCCCTCGTTCCAGCCGCCGAACGTGAATAGCACGAAGAGGATCGCGAGCGGCGCGCCCGCCATCCACGGCTTCGCCTCCGCCGGCGCCGCCGGCGCCGGGGCGGGCGCTGCCAGCAGGATGCCGGTGACGATCACCGCGACTACGCCCGCCACCTCGATCACGGCAAGGACGTTCTGGGTGCCCTTGGTTTCGGGCATTCCGGCGATGTTGATCGCGGAGAGCACGATGACCGCCAGCACGGCGTAGATCGCCGACGAGTGCGCGCCGAGATTGAGCAGATTCGAGGCGTAGTCGCCGAAGGTGTAGCCGAGCACCGCGATCGAGCCGGTGGTGATCACCGCCAGGCGTGCCCAGGCGAAGAGAAACGAGAGGTTGCGCCCGAATGCGCGCTGGAGGAAGTGGTAGTCGCCGCCGGTGCTCGGATACGCCGTTGCCAGCTCGGCATAGCAGAGCGCGCCGATGAGCGAGATCAGTCCGCCCGCTACCCAGAGCGCGTAGAAGACGAATTCGCTCGAGCTGTTGCCGGCGACGAGCGACGGCAGCCGGAAGATCCCGGCGCCGATGACGAGCCCCACGACGATGGCGATAGCGTCGAAGGTGGAGAGCACGCGCTGCGGCGTGCCTTCGTGTCCGGAGGCGGGGGTGGTCATCGGCGGGATGCTTGGTGTGGGCGGTCGGCGGCGGGCCGGAGTTTATCCCAACCCCGGCGGTAAACAGCAGATACCGCGCCTTATTTCCACCCGCATGAGACCGTGCCGGCGCCCGGACCGAGGCTCATGCTCACGCTTACGGCCGCGGCGTCCGCGCGGCCGTAAGCGGAACGGAATCGATGTGCTCCGCGCGCCGCTGTGAAATCTGTTGACCCCACAAAACCGACGGTGTAGCGTCGCTTCGGCGTCCGCCGCCGTTCGGACGAGCCGTTCGGACGACTTTGAAAAGACAAGAAAGAACAATCAGGCGAGGAAAGAAGAGCGTATACGAGGGAGGAATCGTCCATGAGCCTGTTCCGTGCAGTACCTCGCAGTGTTCGCGTTTTCGGCGTTTCCTTCGTTGTGTCGCTCGCCGCCTCACTGTTCGCGGCATCGCCTGCCGACGCGCGCATCACGCGGATCGAGATCGACACCGCGCGGTCGCAATCGCCGACCTTCGGCGGTTACTCGTGGCCGGAGGTCGGCCAGTACGAGAAGGTGGTCGGCACGGCGTACGGGGAGGTCAACCCGCGTGACCGGCAGAACAGGGTCATCGTCGACATCGAGTTTGCGCCCAGAAACGCCCGCGGCAACGTCGAGTACGCCTTCAACTTCTACATCCTGAAGCCGATCGATCTTTCCAAGGGCGCGGACAAAATGATGTACGAGCCGCCGAACCGCGGCGGCAAGACCTGGGCGGCGCTCGGCCGCGTCACGGTCGACCCGGGCGGTAACGGCGACGACCCGGGCTCGGCGATCACGAATCCGACCGTGCTGGCCAACTCGTTCCTGATGCCGCGCGGCTACACCATTGCGTGGAGCGGGTGGGAGGACCTGGACAGTCTCGACAACCCCGACTTCAACGCGACGGCCAAGTTCCCGGTCGCGCGGAATCGCGACGGCTCGTCGATCACCGGCCCGTCCTACGAATACATCGTGGTGGGGGCAGCGGCTGCGTCGGCCGCGCTGACCTACCCGGCGGCGACGCTGGACAAGACCAAGGCAACGCTGACCCATCGCGTACATCTCAACGACGCGCCGGAAGTCATTCCTGCAACCGGCTGGGACTACAACGCGGACGGAACGGCCATCAGCCTCGTCGGCGGGAACTTCGTAGCGAACGACATCTACGAGTTCGCGTACACCGCGAAAGACCCCAAGGTGAACGGCCTGGGTTTCGCCGCCGTGCGCGACTGGATGGAGTTCCTGCGCTACGAAAGGCGCGACGACCATGGCAACCGCAATCCGCTGGCCCGGCACGTCAAGCGCGTCTACACCGAGATCTCGTCGCAGCCCGGACGTTTGCTGAACGACTTCCGGCACCTCGGGTTCAACGAGACCGAACGCGGCAAGAAGGCCTTCGACGGCCACATGCAATGGATCGCGGCGGGCAACGGCATCAACATGAACTATCGCTTCTCGCAGTCCGGCCGCACCGAGCGCAACCGCCAGAACCATCTCTACATCGAAGGCCGGTTCCCGTTCGCGAACGTGATGACCCACGATCCGATCACCCACGAGACCGACAGCCGGTACAAGAGCTGCGAGCGGACCGATACCTGTCCGTTCGGCATGGAGATCTACTCTGCAAACGAGTACTGGGTCAAGTCGGCGTCGCTGCTGCACACGACTCCGGACGGCACCCGGGACCTTCCGGATTCGCCGTACACCCGCAATTACTTCATGTCGAGCATGCGGCACGGCACCGCCGCCACCCCTGCGGGCATGCCCCCCGGCACGCCTCCAAGCAGGGGGCTCTGCCAGCAGTCCGACAATCCGCTGAATTCGGCGCCGGTGCAGCGCGCGCTGTTCATCGCGTTGGACGAATGGGCGACCAAGGACAAGGAACCACCGCATAGCCGCGTGCCGAAGCTGCGCAACGGCACGCTGGTGCCACCGCTGCCGCAGTCCGGGATGGGCTTCCCGAATATTCCGAGCCCCTTCGCCGACATTCCGGGCCCCTTGGTCACCTACACCGGGCTGAAGACCACGCGCTACCACTTCGACTACGGGCGGCACTTCTACGAGACCGGGATCGCGACGATCAATCCGCCGGTGTTCCCGTTCACGACGCCCTCGTACCAGGACGATCCGCGCAACGGGCCGATCTATCCGAGCTTTATTCCGAAGACCGACGGCGACGGCAACGACATCGCGGGCGTGCGGTTGCCCGACGTGACGGTGCCTCTGGCCACCTACACGGGCTGGGCACTGCGCCGGGGAGCACAGGCGAGCGATGGATGCGAGGCTGCCGGGCAGTTCATCCCGTTCGCGAAGACCGCGGCCGATCGCGGGGTCGACCCGCGGCCGGCGGTGGCGGAGCGCTATCCGGCTTTCGAGGACTACCAGTCGAAGGTGGTTAAAGCCATCAACGACATGGTCAAGGACCGCTTATTGCTATGCGAGGACGTCCCTGCCGAATATACGCGCCTGATCACTGCGGGCATCACCCGCGGAGTGCCCGCGGCGACGGGCACGCTGCCGGTTGCGCGCTTCCCGGCGTGCGAACCGCGCAAGGGCGGGCACGACCACCACGGCGCCAAGGACCGCGACGACGACAAGCGACGCGATTGACAAACAGTAACAGCAAGTAAAGAGGGGGCAGGCTCGAGTCTCCTGGATCGAGCCTGGCCCGTTCACAAGGCGTGGAGGAGGTTGAGGTTGACGCCACCGCGCCGGATCGGAACCAAGTGATGGGCGCAACGCGTCCACGCAGCGTGTGCGCCCGGACCCATTCACAGTGCCGCTGAGCCCGGCCCTGCAAAAAGGCTCGCGTTCGACCGACGAAAGGTCTCGTTGACCGCCGCCGCGTGCGGCGGTTCGTCCCATCTCGAAGAGGCACCGTTCCCCGAGAGGAGAAGGCAATGGCGCACGCATATCGATCCCGTCAGTCCGGCGACGGCCAGAGCGCAGAGGATCCCGTAATGGATCCCGGCTCGTCTCGGGACGACGTTGTCCGCCAACCCGCCCGCCACGCGCTGGTCGCGGGCGCGATACTGGTTGCCGGGTTGTTCGGGGCGCTGCCGGCGGCAGCGAACGGCGACCGGGACTGCGACGGCAAGCAGGCGCTCAGGCTGGTCAACGGCCGGATCCACACGATGGACAGGCGGGACTCGGTCGTGCAGTCGGTGCTGATCAAGGCCGGCAAGTTCGCCAGCGTCGGCCAGGGTGCAGGCCACGGCGATGACCGCTGCACCAGGACGATCGATCTGCACGGCCGCACCGCGGTGCCGGGCATCATCGACAACCACAACCACATCATCCTGCTCGGGCTACGCCCGGGCCACGACACGCGGCTCGAGAACGCGAACTCCATCCCGGAGGTGCTCGGGACGCTGGCGGCGAAGGCGGCCGACGTGCCGGCCGGCGAGTGGATCACCTCGACCGGCGGGTTCAACATCAACCAATTCGTCCCGCCGCCCGATCCGCCGCGGTTTCCGACGCTGCAGGAGCTCGACTCGGTCACGCCGCACCATCCGGTTTTCCTCCTGCAGAGCTTCGCCGGGCCGAGCGCCACCAACACCCTGGGCAAGGCGTTCTTCGCCTCGGTCGGCGTGCCGGTCGCCGACAACGGCGGCATCGCCGCCGGCGCGCCCTCGCTCATCGCCCTCAATTCGCTCCGCCGGCTCCAGACCTTCGCGGAGCAGAAGCGGGGCTTGATGGATGCGATGACCTATGCCGCGAGCGTCGGGGTGACGACTCATCTCGACCAGGGCGGCTTTCCGGCGGTCCCCGACAACACCGACGGCCTGGCGAACTTCGACCGCTACCGCGCGTACGACTCGGTCCAGGCGCTCTACCAGGAAGGCAAGCTCATCAACCGGATCTTCATCAACTTCCTCCATCTGGAGGACGACCTGGAGACGCCGGAGCTGCAGGCACGGCTCCTGAACGTGTTCCCGAACTTCGGCGACGACATGCTCAAGATCCACGGCATCGGCGAGTTCACCGCGAACGGCTATGCGGAGGGCTCGCAGCAGTGGAAGAACGGGACTCGCAAGGTGGCGGGCGCCGGCTGGAGCAACGAAAACCATTCGCTCAGCCGGACCGATTTCATCACCATCATCGACGAGTGGGAGAAGGTGAACGGCGAGCTGATCGCGGCCGGCAAGCCCGACGGGATCACGAAGCTCAGATGGATCGTGGCGCACGTGCCGTTCATCACGCCCGAGTACATTCAGAAGCTCAAGGCGCTCGGCGGCGGCATCAGCCTCACCAGCTGGCGCGTGCTCGCCGGCACCGCGGCGAACAACGGCCCGCCGTTCCGGACGATCGTCGACAGCGGGATCCGCGCCGGCATGAGCTCCGACGGCATGCAGATCGCGCCGATGAACCCGTGGATCAACCTGTACTACATCGTCACCGGCAAGAACCAGCGGGGCGAGCTGATCAACGCCGGGCAGACCCTGACGCGGAAGGAAGGGCTGCGCCTCTACACGGCCGACAACGGCTGGTTCCTTGGCGAGGAGAAGAACGTCGGAACGATCGAGGAAGGCCGATGGGCCGACCTGATCGTGCTGAGCGACGATTACTTCAACCCCGCCAAGGTGCCCGACGAGAAGATCAAGGACGTGCACTCGCTGCTCACCGTCGTGAACGGCAGGATCGTGCACAACGATCTCGACGAGAAGAAGAAGAAGTACTGGGACCGGAAGTGGCGCCGCGATCACCGGTTCCAGTGGTAACAGTGGTAAGCAGTGAGAGCGGGATAGGGCCAGCGGAAAGAACTCGAGCGACTGCTTCTTCCGGTTCTTCATCGATCCCGCGAACTGCAGGAAAAGCGGGCTCAACGCCGCCACGTGTCCGAGCTCGCGACCGCCGAGCTCGCGACCGTCGAGGGCGCGAGGGCGGGGCGCGGCTGCCTCCTCGAGGCCGCCGCGTCCCTCCGGCGTCGTCAGCTCCAGCCGGCGACGACGAGCTTCCCGATCGTCGTCCCCGACTCGAGCTTCGCGTGCGCGGCGCGAAGGTTGGCCGCGTTGATCGGGCGGAGCGTCTCGCGCAGCGTGCCGCGGATCTTCTTCGCGTCGATCAGCTCGGCCACCCGCGTGAGCAGGCGGTGCTGCTCGATCATGTCGGGCGTATTGAAGCGCGGGCGCGTGAACATCAGCTCCCAGCAAACGGTCGCGCTCTTGCCGCGCACGGCGTCTTGCGCGAGCGGGCCGTGCGGTCCGACGATCATGCACACGGCGCCCTGGGGCGCGATCAGGTCGCCCATCTGCTCCCAGTAGCGGTCGGTGTCGTTGAAGTTGGCGATATAGTCGACATGCTTCAGCCCGAGCGCCTCGATCTGCGGGCGCAGCGGCTTCGAGTGGTCGACCGCGTGGTCCGCGCCCAGCTCTTTGACCCACGCGACCGTCTCGGGGCGCGACGCGGTCGCGATGACCTCTAGGCCCGCGACCACTTTCGCGACCTGAATGCCGATCGAGCCGACCCCGCCCGCACCGCCGATGATGAGCAGGCTCGCGCCGCGATGCGCGCCGGCCGGGTCGATCTTCATACGGTCGAAGTACGCTTCCCAGGCGGTGATCGCAGTGAGCGGGATCGCGGCGGCTTGGGCGAAGTCCATCGTCCCGGGCTTCCTGGCGACGATCCGCTCGTCGACGAGCTGGAGCTCGGCGTTGGATCCGGGCCGGGTGACGTCACCGGCGTAGTAGACCTCGTCGCCCGGCTTGAAGAGCGTGACCTCCGGCCCGACCGCGGCGACCGTGCCCGCCGCGTCCCACCCGAGCACGCGCGGCTGCGCCTCCACTTTTGGATTCGGTGCGCGCTGCTTCGTATCGACCGGGTTCACCGACACCGCCTCGACCCTCACGAGGATGTCGCGTCCGGCGGGCACCGGGTCGGGAAGCGTCACGTCGACAAGCGACGCCGGGTCTGCGATCGGCAGGTAGCGGGTGAGGGCGACGGCTTTCATCAGGTGCATGCTACATCGACCCCGCCCCCTGGACCAACCCCGCCTCCGCGGCGATCCCCGGGTTCTCGCTCCTTGGGCGCGCCTCCGCGCGCTCCTCGTGCGCGAGACCCGTGCGCGGGACCCGCGGCGCGCCGGCGGCGGGTGCAGGCAAACTCCACCGCAGCGCAGCAATCGTTGCCGGTCACGCCCGGGTTTGAATTAACCGGCTGGTGACCTATGATTCACCGCACCCGCGCACGACGCGCGGGTAGCAGCAAGCGATGCCCGGGCGAGTCGCTCGACCCGGGCCGGCTTCACCATCTTTCGAGGAGGATTCATGCAAGTCGCCCAGCCCACGCTGGCGGTCGCCGCATTTGCCGCTGCCGCCGCTCTCGCCGCAGTTCCCACCGTCGTATCCGCGCAGGACCTGCCGAAGGTCAACTGGAAAATGCAGAGCGCGTTCGGCAGCCAGCTCACGCACCTCGGACCCTCGGGGCAGCGCTTCGCGAAGGACATCGAGGAGATGACCGACGGCCGGTTCGTCATCCGGTTCTACGAGCCGGGCGCGCTCGTGCCGTCGCTCGAATGCTTCGACGCGGCATCCAAGGGATCGGTCGAGGCCTGCTGGACCACGCCGGGCTTCCACGCCGGCAAGTACCCGGCGCTCGCGTTCTTCACCACCGTGCCGTTCGGGCCGCAGTACGGCGAGTTCTTCGCCTGGAAGATCTTCGGCAACGGCAACAAGCTGCGCAACGAGATCTACGAGAAGCACGGCCTCGTCGCCGTCGACGGCTTCGCGATCGGGCCGGAGACCTCGGGCTGGTTCCGCAAGGAGATCACCTCGCTCGACCAGCTGAAGGGCCTGAAGATGCGCTTCTTCGGGCTCGGCGCGAAGGTGATGCAGAAGCAGGGGGTCGCGACGCAGCTCCTCGCCCCGGCCGACATCTTCCCGGCGCTCGAGCGCGGCGTGATCGACGCCACCGAGTTCTCGATGCCCACCATGGACATCAAGCAGGGCTTCCACCAGGTGGCGAAGTTCAACTACTTCCCCGGCTGGCACCAGCTCGTCTCGGTGAGCGAGGTCCTGATGAACAAGAAGGTGTACGACGCGCTGCCCAAGTCCTACAAGAAGATGATCGAGGTCTCGGGCGGCAACCAGGTCCACTACACCTACGCCGAGAGCGAAGCGATGCAGTTCGACGCCATGGCCGAGATGCGCGACAAGTACAAGGTGCAGATCAAGCGCTGGAAGGACTCCGACATCGCCGCGTTCGAGAAGGCCTGGCTCGAGGTGATCCAGGAGGAGTCGGCCAAGGACCCGCTGTTCAAGAAGGTGTCCGACGACTACCTCGCGTTCCGCAAGAAGTACGCGGTCTGGGGCGACGCCCAGACGATGAAGCCCACCTACCTGGGCAATTGAACCGAACCGGTCGCGTGCCGGGCGAGCACCGCACGCCGGGGGTTGCGACCCCCCGGCGTGCGGCGACTCACGCCGGCTGACCCGCCCCGGTCCGCAACCATCCCGTCCCTGAACTGCGATGCGCTGAGGCGGCGCTAGGCGCGCGCGCCTCGTGCACCGAATGCGGCGCGCCGGCGAGGCGACCGGCGCGCTTTCGCGCCGACCCGCCATGGACGCTTCGATCCGAGGAGGCTTCGATCCGATGAGAACCCTGGTCCGAATCGCCGAGCTCATCCGCCGGGCGCTCGAGCACATCGCCTTCGCCGGCGGGTGGCTCATGATCGTGCTCATGCTCGTGACCTGCTTCGACGTGGTCGCGCGCAAGTTCGGCGTCCCGGTGGCCCTCACGCGGTTCCAGGAGCTCGAGTGGCACCTGCACGCGGCGCTCTTCTCGCTGTGGATGGGCTACAACTACACGATCAACGCCCATCCGCGCGTCGACTCGTACACCGAGGCGCTGGGATTCCGTCGCAAGGCCTGGCTCGAGTTCTGGGGCTGCATCGTCTTCGCGCTGCCCTACATCGGGATCGTCGCGTACTACAGCATCGATTTCGTGCAGGGGTCCTACGCCATCGACGAGCAGTCCGAGAGCGCGGTCGGGCTCACTCACCGCTGGATCATCAAGGCGATCTACGCGGCGGGCTTGTGGATGGTGCTGCTCGCGGTCCTGAGCGTCCTCTTCCGTCTCATCGCGTTCCTCTTCGGCAAGCTGCCGCGCGAGGAGGTCGAGCTGCGGATCGGCCACGCGCAGGCCGACGTGTAGGGAGCGAACGACGATGCTCCAGTGGCTCGCGAACAACCTCGCCCTGATCATGTTCGGGTCGATGTTCTTCGTCATTTTCTGCGGCTACCCCGTCGCGTTCGTCATGGGGGGGCTCGCCTTCATCTTCGCCCTGATCGGCTGGTGCCTCGACATCTTTCCGATCATCGGTCTCTCGAACATCGTGCTGCGCATGTGGGGCGGCGTCGCGGTCGACCCGATCCTGGTGTCGATCCCGATGTTCATCTTCATGGGCTCGATCCTCGAGCGGTCGGGCTCGGCGAAGGACATGCTGCTCGCGACGGAGGTGATGCTGAGGCGGGTTCCGGGCGCCCTCGCGGTGGCGGTGATGGTGATGGGGACGATCCTCGCCGCGCCCATGGGCGTGGTGGGTGCGGCGGTGGTGACCCTGTCGGTGATCGCGCTGCCGCAGATGCTCGCCTCGGGCTACGACAAGCGGCTCGCGGTCGGCACGATCTCGTCGGCCGGAACGCTCGGCATCCTGCTTCCCCCCGCCATCATGCTGGTCGTCATGGCGGAGATGCTCGCGACCTCGGCCGGGACGCTGTTCGCCGCCGCCGTGATGCCGGGGCTGCTGCTCTCGGGCCTGTACACGATCTATATCGTGATCGTCGCGCTCGTGCGGCCCGATCTGGCGCCCAAGCTCCCGCCCGACTACGGACCGCAGAACTGGCGCGAGCTCGGCGTCGCCCTCTGGAAAGGGCTGTTCCCGATGACCGCGCTCCTGGTCATCGTGCTCGGCTCGATCTTCGCCGGCTGGGCCACGCCGACGGAGAGCGCCGGCGTGGGCGTGGCCGGGGCGTTCCTCATCGCGGCGCTGAACGGACAGTTCAACCTGTCAATGGTGAACGATTCGATCCGGTCGGCCTGTCGCGCGAACGGGCTGGTGTTCATGATCTTTCTCGGGGCGACCGGCTTCGCCTACGTCTTCCGGGTGCTCGGCGGCGACGACCTCATGATCTCGACGCTCGCGAGCTTCGGCATCGACACGAAGTGGGAGATGCTCCTCTTCGTGATGGTGCTGATCTTTCTCCTCGGGTTTCCGTTCGAGTGGATCGAGATCTGCCTGATCGTGCTGCCCATCTTCGGGCCGATCCTCGCGAAGTACGACTTCTCCGACCATCTGGGCGAGAAGTACTACTTCATGGCCTGGTTCGCTACGCTGGTGGCGGTCAACCTGCAGACCTCCTTCATGACGCCGCCGTTCGGCGCGACCCTGTTCTACATGAAAGGCACGGCGCCGCCGGAGGTGACCATGGCCGATATCTACCGGGGGATGTATCCCTTCGTCGGACTGCAGATCGTCGGGCTGCTGCTGTGCGTGTTCTTCCCGGAGATCGCGCTCTGGCTGCCGCGGGCGATCGGTTTTCTCTAGTTGTCACGATGAGAGGGGGCATACCCAGGCATCCCCCCGCGCTCCCCGAAGCCACTCGCGCGATTCGATCGGGCGAACGAAGCGCCCGCACCGCCGACATCGGTCAGCGAATCGTCCACAGGTACAGGTACCGTTCACCCCACTCGCTTGGCACGCCGATCGACGCTTGCGGCTTCCAGTCGCCCATCGCGTGCCAGTGCGAGACCACGCGAGCGCCCGGCTTGAGCTCGCGCTCGAGCTTCGGGCGGAGCCGGAGGTTGAGTTCGTTCGAGAGGTAGAGCGTGACGACCGTCGCGCCGCCGAGGTCGGTCGCGAGCAGGTCCTCGTTCACGAACCGGATGCGATCGGCGACGCCCGCGGCGCGCGCGTTCGCGCGGCTTTCGGCGATGCGCTCCGGGTCGATGTCGACGCACACCCCGCTCGCGCCGAACCGCCTCGCCGCCATGATTACGATGCGGCCGTCACCGCAACCGAGGTCGTACACCACGTCGGCAGCGGTCACGCCGGCGAGCACGAGCATCGCCTGCACCACCGCCATCGATGTGGGCTCGTAGCGCGGGTTCGCCGGTGGCGGCTCGACCGGCTCGGGCCCGCGGCCGGTGGCGGCAGCGGAGCCCGCGAGGAGCAGCGCCCAAACGATCGCCGAGTATCGCTTCATTGACCTAAGTCACCGGCGTGGCCGGTCGAGAAAGGCGCGCATCAGGCGGGACGGCTCGTCGGTCGCATAGGCGTCCGCGAAACAGTCGATACCGGCTTCGATCGCCCCGCTGACGGGCAGATCCTCCCATTGGCGGATCAGCTTCTTCTGCAGTCGGACCGCGCGTGGCCCCGCCTTGAGCAGGGCGGCGAGGCACGCCTCCACCGCCGCATCCAGGCTGTCGGCCGGCACCACCCGCTCGACCAGACCCCATCGCAGCGCGGTCTCGGCGTCGATGTTCTCGCCCAGCAGCAGGAGTTCGCGGGTGCGCCCCCAGCCGAGCAGGCGGGGAAGCAGCGCCGCCTCGATCACGGACGGGATGCCGACCCGCACCTCCGGCATGCCGAACACTGCGTTGGCGGCGGCAACCCTCAGATCGCAGGCGGCCGCCACTTCCAGCCCGGCCCCGAGTGCGTAGCCGTTGATGCGCGCAATCACCGGTGCCGAAAGGTCGCGCAGCGCCGCGCACATTGTCGATGGTGACGCGCGCCACCACGCCCGTCTCGCGGGGCTCGATGTCGACGTGCACGTGGGATGGGGCGTCTGCGGCCATCTGGTTCCCTCCGCCTGACTCGCGCGACTGACCGGCCCGACCGGGCGGACAGGCTACGGGGCCGCTGGCGAGCGGTACCGCAGCGCGAGCACGGCGATGTCGTCGGACGGCGCGCGCTCGCCGGTGAAGCGATCCACCGCGGCGAGGATCGCGCCGACGAGCGCGGTCGCGCTCCGCTCGCCGGCCCCGTTCAGCGTCGCGAGCAGGCGTGCCGGGCCGAACTGCTTCCAACTGTTCCACCTGTTCCACCTGTTCCCCGCGTTCGCCCTGCGCCTCGGTGACCCCATCGGTATACAGCACCAGCACGCTCTCCGGCGGCAGCTGCACCTCGCCGCCGGCGAACGACAGGCCCTCCATCATCCCGGCCACCGGGTTGCGCGGCGCCGTCACGAGCTCGAACGGGCCGCCGCCGAGCGCGAGCGCCGGCGGGTTGTGTCCCGCGCTCACGTAGGCGAGCGTTCCGGTCGCGGTGTCGAGCAGGGCGCAGAAGAGGCTCACGAAGAGCGACTGCTCGTTCCGCTCCACGAGCAGACGGTTCACGCGCTCGACGACGCGCTGGACGTAGGCGCGCTTCGAGCCCGTCCGGCGGGTCGCCTCGCCGCGGAGCACGGTCAGCGCGCGCACCATGAAGAGCGCGGCCGGCAGTCCCTTGCCGCAGACGTCGCCGATCGTCACGAAGAGCCGGGTCGAGTCGATGAAGAATGCGTCGTAGAAGTCGCCGCCCACCTGGCGCGCCGCGAGGAGGCGCGCGGCGCAGTCCACCTCCTCGCGGTCGGGAAACAGGGGCGACTCCTGCGGCAGCATCCCGGCCTGGATGTCGCGCGCGAAGCCGAGGTCGCGCTGCAGATGCGCGAGGTCGAGCTCCGAGCGGATCTGCTCGACGACGCGCGAACTGGTGCGCCGCACCCGGTCGGACAGGATCCGCATGAAGTTGCGGCTCACGGCCGGGATCGCGAGTAGCCGTTCGAACAGCGTATCGGCATCCACCAGCAGCACCCGGGTACCCGGGTCGGCGACGACGTAGGCCGACGCGGGCACGACCGTCGATCACGGACAGCTCGCCGACGCAGTCGCCCGCGGCGATGACGAAATAGGTCGGCGAGTCGGGTGCGTCGAGATGCACGCGCAGCCGCCCGTTGATCACGAACGCCATCGCATCGTTCGGCTGGCCGGGACGCAGCATCACCGCGCCGTCGTGGAAGCGCACCAGGCGGCAGCTCGCGACGACGTCCTCGACGAGGTGGCACGGCACGCCGCGGAAGATCGCGAGCTGCGAGAGGAAGCCGAGCAGCCGCCGGTCGAGCCCCTGGCGCTCGTCGTTGCGGACGAGCGTGCCGTCCGCGCGCCGCACCGGGAAGGCGACGACGCCGGCGGGGGCGCGCCGGCCCGGGCCGCGCGGCAGGCGCGCCGCCGCTGCGGCGCGGCCGTCGACCGCGCCGCGCCTGATCACGAGCCGCATCACGTTCCGGTCGTCGCGCCGGGCGTAGCGGCACTCGTCGGCGAAACGCTTCACGAGCAGGAGGCCCGAGCCTCCGGATTCCGCCTCGGCGAGCGATCTCGGCGCGCCGGGCCCGCGCCAGGCCAGCGGGTCGAACGGACGGCCGTCGTCGACGATCTCCAGGGCGACGCGGCGCTCGTTGAACTGCGCGCGGAGGCCGATCGAATGCGGCGTGCCGCCCTCGTCGGAGGGGTAGGCGTAGGCGAGGACGTTCGTGAGCAGCTCGCCCGCGCAGAGGTCAAGACGGTACGTCTCTTCGGCCGACAGCCCGAACTCCTCGCCGAGCGAACGGAGCCAGTCGCTGGCGCGCGCCACGCGCCGACGGCCCGGCCGGAAGCGCGAACCGGCGCGTCGCGTCAACCATCGGCGGAAGCGGCGCGGCGCGCGAGCACCGGCAGACGCGTCAGGCGCCGGTCAGCGCACCGCGAGCGGCGTCGAGATCGTCGACGAGGGGAACGAGCTGGTCGACGCCGGCCGTCTCCAGCACCTTGCGGCCCATCGCGTCGGGAGCTGACGAGCACGATCTTGCCGCCGCGCTGCGCCTGGGCCCGCGCGGCGGTGAGCAGCATGCGGATGCCGATCGACGCGATGAACGTGACCGCCGACAGGTCGACCGCGAAGCGCCCCGCCCGGGTCGTGGTCGTGTACGAGAACTGCTGATCGACTTCGTCGGTGCCCTCGATGTCCAGGCGCCCTTCGAGGCTGACCCGCGTGATCTCCCCGGCGATGATTTCCTGATTCATCTTCATCTCGCGTCTCCCTGGTCGTCGCGCCGGTCAGCCTAGCGCAGGACCGGCCGGGTCTGCTACCTCGCCCGTGTTACGACCCCGGACGCGGACGAGGGGCCACCCCGGCGCGAGCGTCACCAACATGCCGAGCGATGGACGGCTGAACTCCTCGATTTCCCGAGGCGGCAGTGAGGACGGCGACGGCCTCATCGGCTACAGCTTCCCCTTGGCCCCGATCGCCTCGATGATCGCGCTCCACTTCGCCTGCTCGGCGCGGACGAAGGCCGCGTACTCCTCGGGTGTGGTCGGCGAGGCGATGCCGCTCACCTTGGCGTACTGCTCGATCACCTCGGGCGACTTCAGCGCGGCGACGGCGGCGGCGTGGATCCGCTTGAGGACGTCGGGCGGCGTCGCGGCCGGCGCCACGAGGCCGTACCAGTTGTCGGAAAGGAATTTCGGATAGCCCAGCTCGGCGCTGGTCGAGATCTCCGGCAGCGACGGTGTGCGGCTCCCGCTCGTGATCACCAGCGCCTTGAGCGCGCCCGACCGGATGTGCGGGAGCAGCACCGGCACGTCGAAGATCCCCATCTGCACCTGGCCGCCGAGGAGATCCTGCACCGCCGGCGCCGCGCCCTTGTAGGGCACGTGCACCAGCTCGACCTTCGCCTCGACCTTCAGCAGCTCGCCCGCGAGATGCGTGATGCTACCCGAGCCCGCGGACCCGAAATTGACCTTGCCGGGATTGGCCTTCGCGTACGCCACGAGCTCGGCCAAGCTTCCCACCGGCAGCTTCGGATTCACCGCGAGCACCTCGGGCACGCGCACGACCAGCGTCACTAGCGCGAGGTCCTTGTTCGCGTCGTAGGGCATCTGCGCGAGCATGTACGGCGAGACGGCGAGGGCGGATCCGCTGTTGAGCGCCAGCAGGTAGCCGTCGGGCGGCGCCTTGGCCACCGCGTCGACGCCGAGCACGCCGCCCACGCCGGCCTTGTTCTCGATGATCACCGGCTGCCCGAGCTGCGCGCTCATGCCCTGCGCGAGCGCGCGTCCGAACAGATCCGCGGGACCTCCCGCCGGGAACGGCACGATGAGCCGGACGGGCTTCGACGGGTAGGCTTGCGCGAAGACGGCGCCGGTCGCGAGCGCCGCCATCGCGCCGATCAGAAGACGCAGGGATCTCACTCGTCGCTCCTCCTCGTTCTCGATGGCCGGCACGCCGGCTGCCGCCGCGGTGCATGGTATTGTCGCTCAACAACTGGAGGAAAAGCGATGACGGGGCTGCATGCATTCGCTGCTGCCGCGCTGGTCGCATGCGCAGCGTCCGCGCACGCGCAGCCGGCCGGTGCGGACTATCCGACGAAGCCGATCCGCATCATCGTCGGCTTCACCCCGGGCGGAGGCCCGGACATCACCGCGCGCTACGTCGCGCAGAAGCTCGCGGAGGCGTGGAAGCAGCAGGTCGTGGTCGAGAATCGTCCTGGCGCCGGCGGCACGCTGGCCGCGGCCTTCGTTGCCGGCGCGAGCCCGGACGGCTACACGCTGCTGTCGGTCTCCTCCGCGCACGCGGTCGCTCCGGCGATCTACCCAAAACTCGCCTACAACACGCAGCGGGATCTCGCCGGGATCACGCTGAGCGCTGCCTCGAAATACCTGCTGGTGGTCCCGCCCTCGCTCGGACCGCGGACGGTTCCGGATCTGATCGCGATGGCGAAGGCGCGGCCCGGGCACCTCAACTTCGCTTCCGCGGGCGTGGGTAGCGGTACGCATTTCGCGGGCGAGCTGTTCAAGAGCATGGCCGCCGTCGACGTCGTGCACGTGCCGTTCAAGGGCATTCCCGAGGCGCTCACCGAGACGGTGACCGGGCGCGTGCAGTTCTTCATGGCGCCGATCGCGAACGGGGTGAATCTCGTGAAGGACGGCCGGCTCGTCGCACTCGGCGTCTCCTCGGCGCAGCGCGACCCGCTGCTGCCGGAAGTGCCCACCATCGCCGAAGCGGGGGTGCCGGGCTACGATTCGATCCTGTGGTTCGGGCTGCTCACCGCGAGCCGCACGCCGCGTCCGGTGATCGCGAAGCTGAACCGCGAGATCACGCGCATCCTGAGCGACCCGGAGGTGAAGTCGCGCTGGGCGCCGATGGGGCTCGACCCGCAACCCACGACGCCGGAGGCGTTCGACAAGCTGATCGCCGCCGACATCGCGACTTTCACCCGGCTCGCCAAGGCGGGGAGCATCAAGGCGGAGTAGGGTGGTCGGCGACAGCGACACCGGCGGCCGCGCGACGCCGTCGGCCGAGCCGCGGGTCCACCGGACCGACCGTGCGGCCGCGGTGGCGAGCTCGTGGCGCGAGCGCTTCGGAGCGCTCCGCAACCTCCCGCCGTTCCTGAAGCTCGTCTGGCAGACGAGTCCGTGGCTGAGCGCGGCCAACCTCGGCGCCCGCTTCGTCCGCGCGTTCCTGCCGGTGGCGACGCTGTACGTCGGCAAGCTGATCATCGACGAGGTCCTCCGGCTCACCGGCACCGGGCACGCGCACGAGGGCCTCGGGGCATGGCTCGAGAGCGGGCTGCTCGACGCGCTCGCCTGGCTCATCGCCCTCGAGCTCGGCCTGGCCGTGCTGTCCGACCTGCTCGGCCGCCTCGTGTCGCTGCTCGATACGCTGCTCTCCGAGCGGTTCTCGAACGTCACGAGCATCCGGCTGATGGAGCACGCCGCGACCTTGGACCTCGAGGACTTCGAGGACAGCGAGCTGCAGGACCGGCTCGAGCGCGCCCGCCGGCAGACGGCCGGCCGCTCGTCGCTGCTCAGCCAGGTCTTCGGCCAGGCGCAGGACGTCGTCACGATCACGGCATTCGCGGTCGGGCTCGTGGCCTACGCGCCGTGGCTGATCGCCCTGCTCGCCATCGCCCTCGTCCCCGCGTTCATCGGCGAGGCGCACTTCAACGCCCAGACCTATTCGCTCAACTATGCCCGCGCCGCGGAACGGCGCGAACTCGACTACGTACGCCAGACCGGCGCGAGCGTCGAGACGGCCAAGGAAGTGAAAATCTTCGGGCTGAACACGTTCCTGATCGAGCGCTACCGTGCGCTCGCCGAGAGCTTCTACCGGGCGAATCGCCGGCTCGCCATCCGCCGCGCCGGCTGGGGCGGCTTGCTCGCCGCGGTCGGCACGATCGGGTACTACGCCGCCTACGGCTTCATCGCCTGGCGGACGCTGCAGGGCGATTTCACCATCGGCGATCTCACCTTCCTTTCGGGCTCCTTCCGCCGGCTCCACGCGCTGCTGGAAGGTCTCCTCTCCGGCTTCTCGCAGCTCGCCGGGCAGGCGCTCAACTTGGACGATCTCTTCTCCTTCTTCGAGGTCGAGCCCGAGATCGTCTCGCCGGTGAACGCGCGCGCGATTCCGAGGCCGATCCGCCAAGGGTTCACGTTCGAGGACGTCGGCTTCCGCTACCCCGGAGCGGAGCGCTGGGCGGTGCGGCACCTGAGCTTCACGCTGCACGCGGGGGAAGTGCTCGCGCTCGTCGGCGAGAACGGCGCGGGCAAGACCACGCTCGTGAAGCTCCTCGCGCGGTTGTACGACCCCGACGAGGGGCGCATCCTGCTCGATGGACATGATCTGCGCGAGTACGACCTCGACGCTCTCCGCGCCGATGTCGGGGTGATCTTCCAGGACTTCGTGCGCTATCACCTGACCGCGGCGGAGAACATCGCCGTCGGACGCATCGACGCGCGCACCGATCGGCCGCGCATCGTCGACGCCGCGAAGCGCGGCCTCGCCGACGAGGTGATCCGGCGACTGCCCGCCGGCTACGATCAGATCATCGGGAAGCGTTTTCGCACCGGCGTGGAGTTGTCGGGCGGCGAGTGGCAGAAGATCGCGATCGCGCGCGCCTACATGCGCGATGCGCAGCTCCTGATCCTCGACGAGCCGACCGCGGCGCTCGACGCGCGCGCCGAGTTCGAGGTGTTCCAGCGCTTCAAGGAGCTGAGCGCGGGCCGGACGGCGGTGCTGATCTCGCACCGCTTCTCGAGCGTGCGGATGGCCGATCGAATCCTGGTCCTGGTCGACGGCGAAATCGAGGCGGCCGGCACCCACCGCGAGCTGATGGCGCAGCGCGGGCGCTATGCGGAGCTGTTCGAGCTGCAGGCGGCGGGATATAGGGCGTAACTGCGGGGCGGAACTGCGGGGTGTAACTGCGGCGCGTGAACCGCAGGATGCGAACGCCGCGACGGCCGCGACACCCTAGTCGAGCCGATATCCCTTGCTGCGCACGAACGCGCCGAAGTCCGCCCGCTGGACCTCGCTGTACTGCCTGAACTTGTCCTCGGTCCAGCCGTAGCGGGCCACGGTGCCGAAGCGCTCGGCCTGGCGCTGGCGCCGGTACGGGCGGTCGCGGATGCGCCGCTCGTCGTAGGCATCGAGTTCGCCCTCGACCCGCGACGCATCGTAGCGGTCCGTGTGCACCGTCGCGGTCAGCGCGAGCCGCGGACTGAACGGCTCGTTCGCTTCGGCAAACCCGAGCGTCAGCCCGGCAATCGGAAACACGTGCTCGGGCAGCTCGAGCAGCTCGGCGATCGTCGTCGGGTGGTTGCGGACCTCGCTGATCGGACATGACCCGAGCCCGGCCAGCGCCGCCGCCTGGACGAAGGCCGACAGAACGATCGCGCCGTCGATCGCGGCGTTGAAGAACGCGTCTAGGTGCTCGTTCGGAAATGCGACGCCGCGCCGCGCGAAGATCCTCCGCAGCCGCGAGCCGTCGCCGCAGAACACCAGCAGCTCGGGCGCGCCGGCGATCCACGGCGAACCCGGCAGCAGCGCGTGAATTACCGCCCGCTTGTCCGCGGAGCTGACCCGTACGATGGTCGCCTGCTGCAGGTCGCTCTTGGTCGGCGACGCCAGCGCGGTCGCGCACAGCAGCCGGAACAGGTTCTCCGGCACCGGGCCCGGGCGATAACGGCGGCAGACCGAGCGTTCGTTCATCACCGCGAGCGCATCGGCGCCCGTTGCGTTCGTGCCGGCGTCGATCGCCTCGCCGTAGCGGCGCAGCGTAGCGGCGGCGATACGATCGGAAGACGAAACGTTCATCGCGGAAAGCTCCTGTCCCGTTCGAGGTCCATTAATCCACAGGTCGTGGGTTCGATCCCTACTCGGGGAGCCAAGAAACACAACGGGTTAGCGATGAGTTGGCCCGTTTTCTCTTCTGCATCGTAAGGAAAATGTAAGAAGTTTCCCTACGTTCTCCCTCGCCAATACCCAGGCCGTCGGCTCTGATGAGCGATGGCGACGATCACCACCGACTTTGGGTCTCGCCGGTAGACGATCGCGTAGGGAAACCGGCCAACCAGCATACGCCGCCGCGAACGGCCCACCGGCGACCCTGCATCGGGGTACTCGCGGATCAAAGAGATCGTGCGAGTGACTTCGCTTGCAAACGCTTTGCCGAGGCCAGGTCGTCGCGCTTCGTAGTAATCCGCAGCATCGGCCAGTTCGGCCTCTGCGTCAGGATGGAAGGAATACGCAATCAACGCAGGCGGTGACGCAGCCGCTCGAGAACCTCGTCTCCGCGGAGAAGCTGCACCTCGCCTCGTTCGATCTGCCCCAAACGACGCTCGACCTCGATCCGCCAAGCCTCTTCGACATCAGCGTCTGGCGGCCCGTCGAGCGATTCGATAAGCGCCAAGGCCAGCTCGGCTCGCTCTAGTTCGGAGAGCTGCGCTGCCTTCTCTTTGATGTCCTCGAACGTGGTCGACATACTCGGACCCCATCTCACGAACGCTCCTGGGATTATACGCAACCAATGCCGGGACCCCACCTACCGGCGAGAGTGAACGTAGGGAAAACGTAGGGGACTCGGCGGTTTTCCCGTGCTTCCGCTAATGAGGGCGGGCCGAAAACGACAACTTGGGTTAGTGTCATCCCGCTGTCGCGGTTCCGCGCCGTTCATTCGAGGCCAGTTCGTTGTCCGATCCGCAATCCGGCGCCGCGGCGCCTGCCGTCCCGCCGCAGTCGTTCGCCGCGCTCCGCCACCCGGGCTTCCGCGTCTACTTCGCCACCGGCGCGCTGGCGATGATGGCCGACAGCATCGAGCATGTCATCAGCTACTGGATCATGTTCCAGAAGTTCCAGTCGCCGGCGCTCGGCGGATTCGCCATGCTGTCGCACTGGCTGCCGTTTCTCTTTTTCTCGCTGTACTCCGGGGCGCTCGCCGACCGCTTCGACCCGCGGCGGATCATCCAGATCGGCATGGTGCTCTTCATGGCGGCCTCGCTCGGCTGGGGCGTGCTGTTCCTGACCGACTCGCTCGAGATGTGGCACGCGATGGTGCTGCTCGTGGTGCACGGGTTCGCCGGCGTGCTCTGGCATCCGGCGGGGCAGCTCCTGATCCATGACATCGTCGGCCCGACCCACCTCCAGAGCGCGGTGCGACTCTCCGTCACCTCGCGCTGGCTCGGCGTGCTGCTCGGGCCGGCGGTCGGAGGCGGCATCCTGCTCGCGTTCGGGCCGGCGTACGGCATCCTGCTGAACGTCGTGTTCTACGTGCCGCTCCTGTGGTGGCTCTGGAAGGCGCCCTACGGCCCGCGCTTCCGCAAGGAGAAGGCGCCGGCGCGCGCCGTACGCGGTCTGGCCGACATCCTGTCCACCGTGCGCGAGATCGCCGGCAACCGCACGATCGCTTCCATGATCCTGCTCGCGAGCGGCGCGTCGCTCTTCATCGGCAGCGGCTATCAGCCGCAGATGCCGGAGTTCGCGCACGACCTCGGGCACGGCGATCCGGGCGTCGCGTACACGGCGCTCCTCGCGTCCGACGCGGCGGGTGCGCTGACGGCCGGGCTGGTGTTGGAAAGCCGCGGCCTGCTGCAGGCGCGCCCGCGCACCGCGTTCGTGCTCGCGATGCTCTGGTGCCTCGCGATCGGCGGGTTCGCCGCGTCCACCCACTACGGCCTCGCACTTGCGCTGCTCTTCGCTGCCGGGTTCTTCGAGCTGTCGTTCAACACCATGGCGCAGACGCTGGTGCAGCTGCGGGCGCCGCCCCACCTCCGCGGCCGCGTGATCGGCCTGTACCAGATGGGCGCGCTCGGGCTGCGCGCCTTCAGCGGCGTCACGATCGGCATCGTCGGCGGCCTGATCGGCGTCCACTGGTCGCTCGCGCTTTCGGCGATGATGCTGCTGACCGTCATCACCGGCTTGCTCGCGTTCACGCTGCGGTCCGTGGACCGGGAGGGGAAAAGAGGATGAAAGCACTTCGGGGGAGGAAAGCACTCGGCTATGCATTGTGTGCGGCCGTCGCGCTGGCGCTGCTGCCGGCCGCGGCCCAGGAGTACCCGACGAAGCCGGTGCGGCTCATCGTCGGCTTCCCGCCCGGCGGCGCGACCGACCTCGTGGCGCGCCTCGTCCAGCCGAAGCTCGCGCAGGCGTTCAAGCAGGAGATCATCGTCGACAACCGCGCGGGTGCGAACGGCGTCATCGGCGCGGAGCTCGCCGCCAAGGCCCCGCCGGACGGCTACACCCTCCATCTCGCCACCCTGGCGGCGCTGACGATCAGCCCGGCCATCGGCAAGGTCCCCTACGATCCGCTCAAGGACTTCACTCCGATTGCCCGCGTAGTCGAGCTGCAGAACATCTTCATCGTCCTGCCCGCGCTGCAAGTGACCAGCATCGGCGATCTGGTCGCGCTCGCGCGATCGAAGCCGGGCGCGCTCAACTACGCCAGCTCCGGCACCGGCAGCACCGGCCATCTTTCCGGAGAGCTGCTGCGGAGCATGGCCGGTATCGACATGGTGCACGTCCCCTACAAGGGCGGCGGGCCGGCCCTGACCGACTTCCTCGCCGGCCAGGTCGACATCTTCGTCGCGATCGTCTCGACCGCCGTGCCGTACGTGAAGAGCGGCAAGGCACGCGCGCTCGCGGTGACCGGGCAACAAGCGCGCCGACGCGCTGCCCGACGTGCCGACGGTCGCCGAAAGCGGGATCGCGGGTTACGAGTCGACGAACTGGTACTGCCTCGTGGGACCGGCCAACCTGCCGCGGCCGATCGTCGACCGCTGGCACCGGGAGATCGTCGCGGTGCTCGATCAGCCCGATATCAAGCAGGCGCTCCTCGAGCGCGGGATCGATGCGGCGCCGAGCTCACCGAGCGAGCTGGCGGCCTATCTCCGGAGCGAATCGGTCAAGTGGTCGCGGGTGGCGAAGGCGGCGGGGGTGCAGGCGAACTGACGGCGGGCACCCTGAGGTCGGTGACCCGGGCACGGCGAATATCGCAGTGTCAGCGCCGCCGGTCTCGACGACGCGCGTGCCGTGCGGTCAGCCGGCGGATTGCGGCTGCGTCTCGAAGTGCTCTTCGACGATCCTCAGGGTCCCATCCGATTGACGCCCGATCACCATGAAGTAGTCCCGATCCCAATAGCATTTCAGTACCGAGTATCGATCCGCGCGAACCCGGGCGAGATCTCCGGCGGACTCGGTGCGGACGTTCTTGAATTCGCTGCGGTCGCCCTTTGCCTTCGCGGCGGGCATCACCGCGCGGAGCATGCTTTTCCATTGAGCACCGGACATTTCGATCGTTCGATCCTGACTGGCGACCGGGTAGCGGCGCAGGCTGGCTATCCGCGTCGTGTCCAGGTAAAGATCCGCGACGGCGGTGTCGTACGCATCGCTCAGCTGAACGTAGCGTTCGAAGAATCTCCTGGCATCTTCCGGACTGACGCTTTGACTCTGGGCCACGCCCGGAAGCCGTTCGATCCGCTGCGCGTCTGGGCGCTCGCCGTGCAGTCCCGTCCCGAGTAATCACAACAAAGCCACCTGCGCGCTCGCCAACAAGCTCGCCCGGATCTGCTACGCCTGCCTTCGCGACGGCGCGCCCTACGGCGAAGTGCGACGTCCGGAAAAGAAGATCGCGCGCAGCGCTTTCCCAATCCCGGCCTGAGCAAGGAACCCAGATTCACCTGAGCGATCACCCCACCACCGCTTGCGTAGAGACTGATCGCCCACCATGGCACCCCGGGTCACCCCCGCACCGACTGACGCCGATAACCCCGCTGGCAGGGCCGCTGACAACAGCGCCCTTGCCCGTTGCAACGATTGGCGCGCCGGTGCTCGCAGATTCCATGTCGGCACGGACCATCCAGAGCCCACTCACGATGCCGGATATACGACTGCAGGCGTTCCCGTCGTGCCAGCCCTATCGATCAGTCTCTTGCTTTGTGGGGGGAGTCCATATACGGCGGTTAGACGCACTCACGAATGCGCTGCCGTGGATGTGGCGCTCTAGTAAGTGAACATGCGGTCATGATCGAGGGAGAGCTTCACCAGCATGTTCGGCAATGCAAACTCGGCAGGCTTTCCATTGAGGTCGGATTCAGTGACGCCGCGACTCTTGGCCGACATTCCGGAGACGTAGAACTTCACCCCGCCTGTGCGCAGAGCGTCGAAGTGCTCGCGAAGGCGCCCAGTTCCGAGGCCGACGAGTGAATCGAGCACGGCATCTCTGATTAGCTGAGCGGCATCGCCTGCAAGGAACACCGACACTGAATGACCTTCGTCGAGCGCGGCCTTCGCAACTAGCAGCGCCAAAGTAGCGCGGGTCGGGTTCTCGGGTCCGTGTGTAGCGTGAACGAGGATCTTTGCCATTTGCTGCTCCTTCGTTGACTAGTGTCGAGGGGTGGATGATGACGGTGGCGTTGCTGAGGGCGCCTTACGCTGCGCATAACCGGCGCGAAACAGCGGTGCGTAGCGCCGCTGTTGAGCGTCCGTGTTCATGCGCGGGTTAGGCCCCACTTGACGGAGGGGACGGCTCAATTTGAGGCAAGGGTTCGTCAGGATCCGTAAATGAAAGCTTATGACCTCGTATGAAGGAGACAAACGCCAGCGCTAGCCCTGTCCAGAAGGATGTGTGCTCCAAGTAAGTCCAGTACTTCGCGCCGAACCAGAGCCTCTCTACGTCCCATGGGCCGATGGGCTTCTTCAGGAAGGAGGCGGTGCTCTTGCAGTCGGGCGCGATACCATAGCACTGCGTGATGCTACTAACGATGACGCCCCCGGCGAAACCCGCAAGCATGAACGCGATCATTGCTGCGATGACGAACTTCCAATTCAAGGGCAGCGCGAAGCGATCCCCGACCTTTACGCTTGTAACCGTTATGTAGGCCGAAGCCAGCGTCAAGTAGAGACCGATGTGGAACTTCGTGTAGTCGAACAGCAGATCAAGGCTTCTAAGGTCCGCTGCCTGTTGCGCTAGTTGGGTTGCAGTCAGTTCCATCGAGCGGTGTCTTCCCTGTTGTGCGGCCTAAACGCTAGAGATCACCGGCCTGCGAAAGCGGGCGAAGCCCGCTGTAGCGGTCCGGTGCATTGATGGGATGGACTCCCCCCGGCTTTTCGGCATCATCGTGCCCGCTGGCCTCATGTGGTGTGGGGTGTCAGCGCTCAACCGAGGAGAGTCCGAGATGAATGCTACCGCCGCTGTGCCCGTCGTGGGCGTGGATCTCGCGAAGTCGGTGTTCCAGGTCGCCGTCGCCGATGAGGCGTGGCGCGTCGTCGAGCAGCAGCGCCTCACGCGCACCCAGTTCGAGCGCTGGTTCGCCAACCGCGCCGTCGGCCTGGTGGTCATGGAAGCCTGTGGGAGCGCGCACCACTGGGCGCGCTGGCTCAAAGGCCTAGGCATCGAAGTGAAGCTGCTGCCGGCCGCTTACGTGCGCGCCTATGTAAAGCGTAACAAGACCGAGAGCGCCGATGCGTGCGCGTTGCTGGAGGCGACGCGGTGCGCCGACATCGTGCCGGTGCGGGTGAAATCGGTCGAGCAGCAGGCGTTGCAGGGGTTGCATCCACGCGCTCACTTTGGATGGCCACCCGCACCAGCCGCATCAACGCATTGCGCGGCTTCTGTCGCGAGTTCGGGATCCTCATCGCTCAAGGCGCTCGTCTGGGCGTCGAGCAGATCGGCCGGGTGCTGGCCGATCCGAACTCGGCGGTCCCGGCGCTGATCCGCCCGACGATGAAGCTCTGGTCGAGGAGATCTGGCTGCTGGAGACACGCATCAGCCAGCTCGAGCGCGAGCTCACGCTACTTGCGCGCGAGTCGGCCGCCTGCAAGACGCTCTTGTCGATTCCCGGTGTCGGGCTGCTCAGCGCGACCGCGATGGTCGCCGCCACCAGCGGCCATGTCGGCCACTTTCGCGATGCGCGCCACTTCGCCTCCTGGTTCGGGCTTACGCCCAAAGAGCACTCGTCGGGCAGCACGCGCCATCTGGGGCGCATCTCCAAGCGCGGCGACCGCTACCTGCGCATGCTGCTCACCCACGGGGCGCGATCGGTGCTGCGCGCCGCCAGCCTGAGTGCCAAGGCCGGGCGCACGCTCGACACGCTGCGCGGCTGGGCACTCGCGCTGCAGGGGCGCTCCAATCACAACAAGGCCACCTGCGCGCTCGCCAACAAGCTCGCCAGGATCTGCTACGCGACGCTGCGCGACGGCGAACCCTACGGCCAACCCGCAGCGCGGCCGAACAAGAAGATCGCCCGCACCGCTTTCGCCATCGCCGCCTGAGCGCAGATTACCGACCAATCGTTCCCTCCCCGAGCCTTGCTTAGAGACCAATCGCCCATCATGGCAAACCGGGTCGCCCCCACACCGTCTGACGCCGACAACCCTTCCGGCAGCTTCACGCTTGCCTTTGCAACGATTGGCGCAACGGTGTTCGCAGATTCCATGTCGGCACGGGCCACACAGCGCCCACTCACGATGCCGGATATACGACTGCAGGCTCACCCTCGTTGCCAGAACTATCGGTCGGTCTCTTTGCTCTTTGGGGGGAGTCCATATACGACGGGTTGGGCGTCAGCATCGTCGGGGATGAGAAGGCTCGGCGGGCTGACCGGACTTGCCTTCTTGTCTCGGCGCCTATGCAGGCAGCAAGGCAGCAATCGCCAAATGCGACGAACGGCGGCACTGCGATTTGACGACGTGTCACTTGATGAATCGCGTGACGACGGCCGCAAGCACTATGGCAGCCGCATGGAGTAGTGAGCTACCGGCGATTGGAACAGGAAATGTGCAGCGACGGCTGTAGAACCCGCTGTTCGACATGCCACGTCGTTCCTGAGCCGCCTAACGCGCTGCATAACCGGCCGCGGGCCCGTGTTCATGCGGAGGTTCCGCGTCATCGTGGGAACTCGCCGACGAACGCGAGGCTTCACGCAGAGCGAGCCATGCGCTGCCCGGCCGCGGTCACCGCTTTGACCATCGCTGCCGCCAAGGGCGTGAGCCGCGCGTCGGCGCGCCGGCAGAGGCTCAGGGTTTGCCGCGGCAACCGCTCCTCGAGCGCCAACGCCTGAATCGTATCGCCCGTAAAGGGCTTCGCGAGCATCGACCGCGGGATCAGCGTGACCAGGTCGGTCTCAGCGACCAGTGCAATCGCCGCGCTGTTCGACTCGCAGTGGACCAAGGTTTTGGGGCGCGGAAGGCCGGCCGCTGTGAAGGCCTGCTGCAACATACCCAAGGACCCGGGTGGAACGAACGTAACCCAACCGGCGTCGAGGAGATCCGCCAGCGAGCGTGCCTCACCTTGCGGGTGTCCGGTGCGCGCCGCAACCACCATTTCGGACTGGAAGAGCGGCCGCGCTGCGATCGAGGGATCGCGCTTGTCATCGGGCGGGCGCGCGACGATGAAATCCAGCGTCTCGTCCCGGACCATCGGGAGCAACGTAGACCACACTCCTTCGACGATGCGAATGCGGGCGCCGGGGAACTGTTGACGAAAGCGGGAGAGTGCCGGCGGCACGATCGGAATCGCCCCGTGCGAGAGGCCGAATGCGACCGACCCTGAGCGTTCGCCGGCGAGCTGCGCCAGCTCCTCGTCGACCTTGCGCAGCGTCGACTGGACGGTCCGGGCGTGAGCAACGAACGCGGCTCCAGCACGCGTCGGCACGACCCCGTGCTGGCTCCGCTCGAGCAGCCGCACGTGTAGCTCCTCCTCGAGGCTCCGCAGACTCTTGGTGATCCCCGGCTGGGACACGCCGAGTGCGCGCGCCGCCGCGCGGAGGCTGCCAGCATCGACGACGGCGAGGAACACTCGGATCTGACTGAGTCGCATGGCGATAACCCACAGTTATCTTGATTCGCTCGCTGCCATCTTACGTTTAGGCGTTGCACGATGTTTACTGCACTCTATCCGTTAAACGAGTCGCGGGAGTTAGGGTATGAGAAGCATCATCCGGCAGACTGCAGCTGCTGCCTTCGCGCTAGGCGCGACGCTCGGTGCATGCGCTGTCGCCGCAGGCTCGGACACATACCCGACGAAGCCGATACGGTTAATCGTGGCTACGGTGCCGGGGTCACCCCCGGATGTCGTCGCACGGATCATCAGCGATCGGCTCGCCGCGGGGCTCGGTCAGCCGGTGATCATCGAGAACCGGCCGGGGGCGATCGGTACGATCGGCCTTAGCGCGGTCGCGCGCTCGTCGCCCGACGGCTACACGATCGGGATGCTGTCCATGCCATGGATTGTCGCGCCGAGCCTGCTGCCGCAAATGCCGTACGACACGCTGCGGGATCTCGTGCCGATCAATCAATTGATCTGGCAGTCGAGCCTCCTTACGGTGCGTAACGGCGCGCCATGGCAGTCGCTGGCGGAACTTGTTGCTGCCGCGAAAGCCAAGCCAGGCCGCCTGACTTACGCGTCGGCCGGGAACGGCACCCCAGCCCATCTCGCCGGCGAGCTATTCAAGCGGCACGCTGGCGTCGATCTTTACCACGTTCCGTTCAAAGGAGGGCCGGCGGCGTTTACGGCGTTCGTGGGCGAGCAGGTCGACCTTTACTTTGGCGTGCAGTCTACGGTCGCCGGCCCCATCAAAGCGGGAAAGATCCGCGCGCTCGCCACTGTGGCGCCGTCGCGGCTCGCGATGTTCCCCGATGTCCCGACGATGACCGAGCTTGGGTTCGCGGGGTTCGCATTGCGCGACTGGTATGGGGTCATCGCACCGGCGGGAACGGCGAAGGAGATCATCGCCCGCCTCGCCGACGAGCTAGGGAAGTTGCTCGCGCAGCCCGAGGTGCAGGAGCGGTTCGCCGCGCTCGGGATGGAGCCGGTGCTCGATTCCAACCCCGAAGCGTTCGGAGCATTGATCCGCAGCGAAATCGCGAAGTGGATGAAGGTCGTGCGCGAAGCGGGCATTCGCGCTGATTGATGTGGATCGCGCGTACCTGGACTGGCCCCTCGAACACTCGACTGGCGTCACGCACGCATCGCACATAGCGTTGACGCCCAACCCATAAATGGACGCACGGCGCCCGATCCTATTCCCATCTACCGGCATAGGCAAAACCGCGCCGGCATATGCGGTGATATGCCGCCAGACGGCCGGTTCCGAACTCAGTTTTGCCCCGGCGAGTCGACGACTCGGCTTTCGAGGCCGAGAACTCGGACTGCCTCCCAGCTCACCTCCCAAAGCTTATGGCGCGGCCGCCAGATCCCGCCGGCCGTCTTGACCGCGTGGCGAATCGCGCTTTCGTCGTCGTTGACTCGGATCCCGACCAGGTCGAGTGCCCGGCGACGCGGCCGGCGGCTGCGAGGTTGCCAATCGATCTCCTCTACCACCAGCTCGACCGTCTTCAGCCGGCGCCGTTTGTCAGGGTCGTAGAGGTAACGGACGCAGACGAGCCTCGCGCCGAAGCGCGCGACGAGCTTCTTCGTTCCCGGCATGCCCGGGCGAAGCGTAAGTCGGGTCTCCATGAACGGGCTAACGTGCCATCGGCCGATGCGCTGACAACGGGCGCATCGCGCCGACCACCCTTACAGGGACGGACAGTCTTCCCGGACGTGGGCGCGCGCCGCTTAGGCGCCCGCATCCGCGACGAACCCGGCCTGCTCGATGCCATGGATGCACGCGGCCTCGTCCTCCTCGCCGGTGCCGCCGCTCGCCCCCGCGGCGCCGAGGATCTCGCCCTCGCGATTGCGGATGAGCACGCCGCCGGTTTGCGGGAGGAACTTCCCGTGCGCCGTGGCGGCGAGGGTCACGAAGAAATTGGGATTGTCCTTGGCGCGCTTCGCCAATGCCCGGCTCGACGCGCCCATCGCGACCGAGGCCCATGCTTTGCCGGTGGCGACGTCGAGCCGGAACATGCTCGCGCCATCCTCCCGCTGCGCCGCTTTGGTGTGGCCGGACTCGTCGAGCACCACCACCCCCAGGGGCTTGATCCCCATCTCGCGGGCCTTCTTGAGTGAGTGCTCGACGATCGCGTTGGCGTCCTTCAGGGTCAGCTTGGGCATGGATCGCGTCCTCGTTTCGGGTCGGCACCGCGGCCGGCGCCGCGCTGCATGGTATTGTCGCTCAACGACTGGGAAGGAAGCGACATCGCGGCCTCGACGCGCCTCGCGCTGACGGCGAGCGTCACGGCAGAATAAGCCCTTGCAGAAGGAGTCGAAATGAAGCGTTTCATCGCCGTTCTCGCCGCCGCCGCGTGCGCCGCGCTCGGAACGGCCTCTGCACAGGATCCGGCCGCCAAGGCAGCGTCCGCGGACGTGAAGCGCGGCCGCTATTTAGTGCAGATCGGCGGCTGCAACGATTGCCACACGCCAGGCTACCCGGAGTCGAACGGGAAGGTGGACGAGAAGCTCTGGCTGACCGGAAGCCCGCTCGGCTGGCGCGGGCCCTGGGGTACCACCTACGCTTCCAATCTGCGGCTCTTGGCGCAGTCGATGACCGAAGCGCAATGGATGACGCGGGCCCGCAGCGAGCTGCGCCCGCCGATGCCCTGGTTCAACGTGCGCGACATGAGCGACGGCGACGTGAGGGCGATGTACCGATATCTCCGCCATCTGGGTCCGGCGGGCGTCGGAGCACCCGCCTACGTGCCGCCCGACAAGGAGCCGAAGCCGCCGTTCGTGCAGTTCCCGGCGCCGCCGAAGTAGCGGCCGCTCAGCCGGGCGAGCCGCCGCTCGAGCCGAGCAGCTTGAGGAACTCCCGCCGCGTCTTCGGCCCATAGGTCAGAAAGTGCGGCTCGGGGCGCTCGCGGTACGCGAGCCGCTCGCGCGCGATCCGGTCGCGGCCGCCGTTTTCCCGCGTGTACTTGCGGACGTCCGCCGCGCTCATCGCGTACGGCCGGGTGGCGTTCAGCCCGAACACCTTCGCCCGCAGCCCGGGCGTGATCTCCGGATAGCCGTGCTTCGCCCGCAGTTCGGGCGCGATCTGGAACGTCCGGAACGCCTGGATCTGGTCCTGCGGCGAGCCGTACCAGATCGAGTCGGTGCCCCAGAGGACGTTGCTCTCGCCGCAGTACCGGAAGAGCTTCCCGAGCGCGTGCGCGGCCTGTTCCGGGTCGCGCATGAGGAACCGCCACGTGCTTCCGAGCTCGGCGTACACGTTGCCGTTCGGCGCGACGCCGTTCTCGACCAGCGATCTCACCAACGTGTCGATGCCGTCGCGGTTCGCGCCCTCGGCGTAGGCCTGCTCCGGAACCCCGGTCACGAACCCCGAGTGATAGACGAGAAAGCTCACGTCAGGAAAACGCTTCGCGACCACGCCGATGTCGCTGCATTGGCTGTGCTCGTAGGACTGCCGACCGAACGGGAGCCCCTTGTGCACGCAGATCACTTTGACCCCGAGCGCCCGCGCCTTCTCGATGAAGCGGATGCCGACGTCGTCGGACAGGAAGAAGCCCTTCCCGTCGGGACCGAACTGGGTGTAGGTCTTCCAGGCGCTCACGCGCCAGCGTTGCGCGAGCTCGTCCATCGCCTCGACGTCGCCCGGCTGGTTCGGGTTGACCCGGCCGTGCAGCAGCAGACGGTGCGTGCCTTCGAGCCGATCGACGATGCGCCGCACGGCGTCTGCCGCCTGGATCGTCACCGGTTCGGCATCGCGCCGCGAGGGGACGAAGGACAGCACCATCAGGTCGGTGTCGCTGTCGAGGAACACATCCTTCACGAACTCCTCGGGTCCGAGGCAGCGTAGATGACTGCGCGGACCGGGAGGCTCGCTCCCGAGCGCACAGGCCGCCTTCGGCGACCACTTGAAAGAGTCGGGCGGGGCATTCCGCACCCAGGCGCCGGTCGGATCGACGAAGTGCCCCTGCACGTCGAAGATGAACTCGCCGTCGCCGAGCTTCGCGGCGGCGAGCTGCGGCTCGAACGCGGTTTCGGCCTCGAGCTCGAAAAAACCGCCGCGCTTGCCGGCGGCAGCGTTCGCAGCGTTGAAAGCGAGCAGCGTGCTCGCTGCGCCGCAGGCGGAGACGAGGAAATCCCTGCGCGCGAGGCCGAGGCGGCGCGCGTTGCGCGTCGCCGACTCGTGCGCGAAGCGGTTCGCGGCTAGGTTCGCCGCCGCGAGCGGCACCGGGACGAACTCGCCGTTCGAGGTCGTGTCGAGCTTGATGGGGAGCCGCGTGCCGTGCGGATCGACGGGTGGATCGCTGCGATGAGTCGTCATTTGGCGCACCTCCGTGAGGCCGCTAATTCTAGTCCCGCGTGTCCGCGTGGGCTCAAACCGTGTTCTTCGACCGCCTGCTGGATAATCCGCCGGACAGGAGGCGCCAACGCAATGGCTCGATACCGGATCGCACGCGACGGCAAGCGGCTCGGCCCCTACGCCGCGGATCACGTCCGCGCCGGCTGATCGGCGGGCGGCGAGGGCGGGTCGGGCGAGCCCAATGAGCGGGGCAAAAACCTGGGATGTGGCCGTGATCGGCGCCGGCTGCTTCGGCGCGTGGACGGCGTGGCACTTGCGCCAACGCGGGCTCGACGTGGTGCTCGCCGACAAGTACGGGCCGGGCAACGCGCGCGCCAGCTCCGGCGGCGAGTCGCGAATCATCCGCATGGGCTACGGTCCGGACGAGCTGTACACGCGCATGTCGGTCCGATCGCTCGCCGCCTGGAAGGACCTGTTCGCGACGACGACGGGAGAACGGCTCTTCCACGAGACCGCAGTCCTCTGGCTGGCGCGGACCGGCGACCGTTATGCGCTCGACACGCTGGCGACTCTCGCTCGCCTCGGCGTCCCTCACGAGCGGCTCGATCGCGACGAGATCGGCCGGCGTTACCCGCAGTTCGTCCTCGACGGCGACGTATGGGGAATGGTCGAGCCGGCGAGCGGCGCGTTGATGGCGCGGCGCGCGGCGCAAGCGGTCGTCCGCGACGCTATCCGGGCGGGCGTCGAATACCGCACTGCCGCAGTCGCGACCCCGGCGCTCGGCGGCCGCCTCGAGGCGGTCGCTACGGCGGACGGCACCGCGATCCGCGCCGGGCACTTCGTCTTCGCCTGCGGCGCGTGGCTGCCGGCGATCTTCCGCGAGCTGCTCGGCACGCGGATCTTTCCGACGCGGCAGGAGGAGTTCTTCTTCGGCCCGCCGCCGGGGGATGTGCGCTTCGCATCGCCGCACATGCCGACGTGGATCGACTTCGGCGCCGAGGTCTACGGCCTGCCGGATCTGGAAGCCCGCGGCTTCAAGGTCGGGCCCGACCGCCACGGCGACCCGATCGATCCCGACGCCGCCGAGCGGGTCGTCTCCGCGGCGAGCGTCGAACGCGTACGCGCCTTCCTCGCCCGTCGCTTCCCGAAGCTCGCCGCGGCGCCGCTCCTCGAAACGCGCGTGTGCCAGTACGAGAACACTTCGAACGGGGATTTCCTGCTCGACCGCCATCCCGAAGCGGACAACCTGTGGTTCGCCGGCGGCGGATCGGGTCACGGCTTCAAGCACGGCCCGGCGGTCGGCGAGTATCTCGCCGCGCGCATTGCGGGCGACGCACCCGAGGAGCCGCGGTTCGGCCTGGCGAGCAAGGCGACGATGAAGAACCGCGCGGTGTACTAGCTTGCGCGATACGAGGGGCACACCCCTCGTGCTTTCGGATCTTCGGACGACTCGCCGCGCCGGCGCGAGTCACTTCTTGGCGCGCGCGATCCCGGGGTGCCAGTCGGTAGCGCGCGTCGTCGATGGATCTCCAGCATCGCGAGTCCGCGGCGATCCGTCCGAGCGCGCGCGTGCGCGACGTGCGATCGGATCGCGCGAGACGATCGATGACTCTTCCGATGGCGTCGTTCGAACGCGCGTGGAAAGCGCATCGATCGATCCCGCAAGCGATGCCGATGAGCGACCAGCGGTACAAATTGGCATTGAAATTCTGCGCCAGAGATGGTATAGACCACTCGCGCGCCGTCTTGGCGTGCTATTACAAGGAGATATCCATGGCTGCGAAGAAGAAAGCCGCGAAGAAGAAGGCGAAGAAGAAGGGCTGAAGTTAAAGCCCGCATAACGCGGCGGCCCGGGGCTTCGACCCCGGGCCGTTTTTTTTGTCCGCTCCTTTCCTCTCGATCGCGGTCTTCGCGAGGCGAGAGGGCATGCCTCTCGCGCTTCCGCCGTCTCTTCTCTAGTCGTCACGATGCGAGGGGCATACCCCTCGCGCTCCCCGATCTCAGCAGCGTCGCCGCTTCGCGGCGGCGATTCTCTCTCTAGAGTGCGAGCGCGCACCGCGTCGCATCGTCCGCGCGTTGCACTGCTGTCGGAACGGCGACCTCCGGCGCCCGGGTCATGCGTACTCGGGCGCTCATCACTGCCGCCGACCGCGTGCGGCATCGCCCGACCCGCCATACCGTGCGCGGCCATACCGCCGCCACGATTCCCCTCCGGTCTGCCCCGGCACGACCATCGCGCCGCCACGCGCCGCTGGCTTCATGCACGCAGGGGCCGAATGGTCGGCCCGCGCCAGAGGAGAGGGGTCGCATGCGCAGGCTGCAAGGAACGTTCACAGCGTGGCGGGCGGTTGCAGGGGTGATCGGCACCGCCGCGCTCGCCTTCGTCGCGGCCGTTGCCGTCGCCTCGGAGGTCGTCCCGATGAAGGCGGGCGAGGCCGCGGGCGGGACGCTGCTCCTCAAGTCGGGCGCGAACGGCGAGACGTTCGCGGTGCCGCTCCTCGCGACCGACGTCGAGATCCGCGTCTCGGGCCTGGTGGCGCGCGCGACGGTGCGGCAGCGTTTTCGCAATCCGCACGGCGACTGGTTCGAGGGCATCTACGTGTTCCCGCTGCCGGAGAACGCCGCCGTCGATCATCTGCGCATGCGGATCGGCGAGCGGATCGTCGCGGGCGAGATCCGCGAGCGCGAGGCGGCCAAGGCCGTCTACCAGCGGGCGAAGCAGTCGGGGCAGCGCGCCGCCCTGCTCGAGCAGGAGCGGCCGAACCTCTTCACCTCCAGCGTCGCGAACATCGGCCCGGGCGAGGAGGTCGAGGTCGAGCTCGAGTACCAGCAGCGGCTCCGCTACGACCAGGCGCGCTACAGCCTGCGCTTCCCGATGGTGGTCGGGCCCCGCTACATCCCCGGCACGCCGATCGAGGGTGCGGTAGGCGCTGGCTGGTCGCCCGCGACCGACCAGGTACCGGATGCGCCGCGGATTACCCCGCCGGTGCTGCGGCCGCGTGACGGCGCGCCGCCCGCGAACCCGGTCCGGCTCCGCGTATCGCTGGATGCCGGCGTTCCTCTGGCGAGGGTCGAAAGCGCGTACCACGCGGTCCGCGTCGTCGAGACGAGCCCGTCGGCGCGCGAGGTGGTGCTGGACGGTGAGCATTACGCGAGCCGCGACTTCGAGCTCGCCTGGACGGTCGCACCCGGACGGGCGCCGCGGGTTGCGCTCTTCAGCGAGCGCAAGGGCGAGCGCCACTACGGGCTCCTGATGCTCATGCCGCCGGCGGGCGGAGACGCGCCCGCGCGCCTGCCGCGCGAGGTGATCTTCGTGATCGACACCTCCGGTTCGATGCACGGGACCTCGATCGTGCAGGCGAAGCAGGCGCTCGAGCTCGCGGTCCAGCGCCTCGACCCCGGGGACCGGTTCAACGTGATCGAATTCAACTCCACCGCGACCGCGCTCTTCGCCGGCGCGCGCGGTGCAACCCCGGACAACGTCGCGATCGCGACCCATTGGATCCGCACGCTTCGGGCGCAGGGCGGCACCGAGATGGCGGCGGCCCTCGACCTCGCGCTGGACGGAAAGGACCGTTCAGATCGCGTGCGGCAGGTGATTTTCCTCACCGACGGCGCGGTCGGGAACGAGGACGCGCTCTTCCGGCTCATCGCCGCCCGGCTCGGCGGCTCGCGGCTGTTCACGGTCGGCATCGGGTCGGCGCCGAACAGCTACTTCATGACCAAGGCCGCGCAGGCCGGGCGCGGCACGTTCACGTACATCGGCGCGGTCGACGAGGTGAAGCAGAAGATGGGCGACCTCTTCGCCCGGCTCGAGTCGCCGGTGCTCAAGAACGTCCGCGTCGAATGGCCGGACGGCACGCGGCCCGAGTCGTGGCCCGAACGGCTGCCCGATCTCTATCTCGGCGAGCCGGTGGTGGTCACCGCGGCGCTCGACCGCGCCGCGGGCGAGATCGTCGTCTCGGGGTTGCTCGGGGATGCGCCGTGGCGCGAGGTCGTCCCGTTCTCGGCGGCGAGCAACGGGGCCGGCATGGGCGTCTTGTGGGCGCGCGACAAGATCGCCGCGCTCATGGACAGCCTGCGCGAGAACGCATCCGAGCCGGAGGTGCGCGCCGCCGTCGTCGACCTCGGGCTCACCCATCATCTGGTCACGAAGTACACGAGCCTCGTCGCGGTCGATCGCACGCCGGTGCGCCCCGGTGCGGCCGCGCTCAAGGAGGCGGCCATTCCGACGAACTTGCCCGAAGGCTGGCGCTACGCGGCGGTGTTCGGCGAGCTGCCGCAAGGCGCGACCGATGCGCGCTTCGATCTCGCCGTCGGGTCGGCGCTCGTGCTCCTGGCGGCGATCCTCTTCGGCGCACGCCGGCGGCTGGCGGCATAGGGGGAGGGATGCGCCATGCAGTCGTTCCGGACCCGGATGTGGCTCTGGGCGTCGAGTGCGCGCTCCCGGTTGCGCAAGGGCTCCGCGGCGATCGAGATCGGCGGCGCTCGCGGCGCGCGGCGCGCGTTGCCGCCGCCCTCGTCGCCGCCGGATGCCTTGCCGCCGGTCTCTGGCACCTTGGGCAAGGCGCCTACATCCATGCCAAGGCAGCGCTCGCGCAAGTGCTGATGCGTGCGGCGTGGGCGCGCACGCTCGAGGGCGAGCGGGAAGTGAAGCCCTGGCCGTGGGCCGACACGTGGCCGGTGGCGCGGCTCCTCGTGCCCGCGCTCGAGGTCGATCTTTTCGTCCTCGCCGGCGCCAACGGCCGGACGATCGCGTTCGGCCCGGGGCACGTGTTCGGCACGCCGCTGCCGGGGATGGCGGGGAACAGCGTGATCGGCGGCCACCGCGACACGCATCTCGCGTTCCTGCGCGCGCTCGAGCGCGGCGCCGAGGTGGTGATCGAGCGACCCGACGGCGCGCGCCGGCCCTACCGGGTCGACTGGATGGACGTGCTCGACAAGCGCGCGGGCTGGGTGCTCGCGAACGATGGGCCGACGCGGCTCACGCTGGTCACGTGCTGGCCGTTCGACGCGCTGCGGGCCGGCGGGCCGCTGCGGTACGTGGTGACCGCGGAGGCGGTCGGCGGGGAGCCCTGAGGCGCGGCTATTCGACCCGCGCGGCCGAGTCACGCACGACGCGGCGAGTCTCGTCTCAGGATCACCCCGGCCGCGTTCGCGCCCGCCGCGCCCGCGATGCCGCCGCCCGGATGCATACCGGACCCGCAGAGATACAGGCCCTCGATGGGGGTCGCGTAGCGCGCCAGCCCCGGCAGCGGCCGCATCCAGAGCGCCTGGTCGAGCGTCAGCTCCGCCTGATGCGGCTGGCCTTCGGGCCACCCATGCGCGTGCTCGAGGTCGCGCGGCGAAAGCGCGCTCCGCCCGGCGATCGGCGGCAGATGCGGAGCGAGCAGCTCCGCGACGCGATCGGCGAGCGCGGCGCCGCGAGCCTGGTCCCACGCTCCTTCGGCGAGTGCGTACGGCGCGTACTGCACGTGGACGTCGACGCGATTCGCCGCGGCGCGCCGCGCCTCGAGGTAGGGCGCCCGGGAAACGCGGCCATGCTTCGCGTCGTCATACGCGCGTTCGAGGTAGTCGAGCGACGGCGCGACGACGAGCGTCTCGAAGTCCGCCGCCCGGTCGAGCTCGAGCGTCACGCGCGCAGCCACGCCGCGCGCCCTGATACTGCGCACCGCTCGCACGAGCTTCGGGTCGAGCCACGCGGTGTCCACCAGGTCGCTCAGCGTGCGCCGCGGGTCGACGCCGGACAGCACTAGCGTGCCTGCGATCTCCTCGCCCGTGGCGAGCACGACCCCGGCTGCTCGACCTTCACGCACGATGATCCGCGCGACCGGGGCGTTGCGGCGGATCTCGATCCCGGGCATCCCGGCGAGCACGCGAGCGATGTTGGAGCGGGGCGGGCGAAACACCCCGGCGGGGCTGCCGACGTGCTGATGGAGCAGGAGGAAGGACGTGCCCGATGAGCGCGGGCCCTGCTGCAGGTGCCTCACGCCCCCCGCGCCGAGGATCCCCTTGAGCGCGTCGTTCTCGAACCAGTCGTCGAGGAGGTCTGCCACCGAGATCGGCAGCGAGCGCAGGAGATCCGCGACGGCCTCGCGGCCGAGCCGGCGTATGCGGAGCGCGAATGCAGCAAGCTCGACGAGCTCGGCGCGTTCGCGTGTGAGCGGGTCCGGCGGCGGCGCCGCGTACAGCGTCTCGAGCAGCCGCGCGAGGCGCGCCATGCGCGCGCAGAACTGCGGCCACTTCGCGGCATCGCGCGGGCTCACGCGCCGGATCGCGTCGACCGAGCGCGCCATGTCGTGCCACAGCTCGAGACGGCTCCCGTCGGGCAGGAGCGCGCTCGCCCACGGATCGGCCCGCTGAATCTCCAGACCGTGCGCCGCCAGCGCGAGGTCGCGCACGATCTGCGGCGGAATCCAGCCCGTGTCTGGGACCGCGTTGTCGTGCGACCCGCTCGCATCGAGCACGAGGACAGGTCTTCCCGCGCGCGCGAGCAAGTGCGCCGCGACCAGCTCATTCACGCCGGCGCCAATGACGATGGCGGTCATGTCGGCGCGAATCTTAGCGTGCCGCGCCGCGGCCGCGAGGCGCGGTCGCGCCTAAGCGAAGCCCAGCCGGCGTTCCTTCGTGCGCACCAGCCCCGAGATGACCTCGTTGTAAGGCGCCGATAGCCCCAAGCTTTGCGCGGCGGGCGGAATCGCGCCGTTGATCGCGTCGATCTCGGAGCGACGCCGGGCGAGGTGGTCGAGCAGCATGGACGGCCGCGCGTTCGGAATCTTCGAGCCGAAGTCGCGGACGTAGGCGTCGCTGTCGTCGAACGAGAGCTTGATCCTGCGCCCGCGCGCCACGGCGTACGCCTCGCGTGCGCAGCCCGAGGCGATGCGCCAGGCGTCGGGATCGTCCATGACCTCGCCCACCGTGCGCTCGGTGACCGCGCAGGTGCCCGAGAAGCAGACGTTGCAGATCAGCTTCTCCCAAACGAGCTGGTCGATGTCGTCGAAGCACTTCACGCGAAAGCCCGCGGCGCGCCATATCTCGGCGATTGCTTCGAGCCGCGGCGTCACCGGTCCGGCGAGCTCGCCGAGGCGCACCAGCTCCATGCCGTTGTGGTGCGCGTGGCCGGGGCCGCGCATCGACGCGCCGAAGCCGCCGACCACGCCGACCGCGACCCGCTCGCGCCCGAGGACGCTCGCGGTCGCGTCGGGGCCGCCGAGCCCGTTCTGGATCGAAAGCACGACCGTGTCGGCGCGGACGAGCGGCTTTGCCGATTCCGCGGCGGCCTTCACGTCGCGCGCTTTGGTCGCAATGATCACGAGATCGCAGGGGCCGGCGTCGGCCGCCTCGCGCGTGGCGTTCACGCGCACGGTCCGGTCGCCGGAGGCGCCCTCGACGCGCAGGCCCCGGTCGCGCATCGCCGCCACGTGCTCGGGCCAGGCGTCCACCGCCCACACCTCGTTGCCGGCGTCGGCGAGGAGCGCGGCGTAGACCGAGCCCATCGCGCCGGTACCCAGGATTGCGATCTTCATGGCCCTCTATTGCTCGATCTTGATGTTGGCATCGCGGACGATCGCCGCGTAGCGGTCCTGCTCGCGCCGCATGAAGGCGGCCATCTCCTCGGGCGACGCACTCGACACGGTGTCCATGCCCAGACTGAGGTAGCGCTCCTTCAGATCCTCCGCGAGCAGCGCCTTCTGGATCGCGGCCGAGAGCCGCACGAGGATCTCGCGCGGCGTCCCCGGCGGCGCGGCATATCCGACCCACGCCGCGGCGTCGTAGCCCGGGACGCCGGCGGCCTCCGCGAGCGGCGGAACCTCCGGCAAGGCCGCGGTGCGCTGCGCCGTCGACACCCCGTACGCCTTGAGGCGTCCGGCCCTCACGTGCGCGCCGGTCGCGGCCACGGTCTCGATCGTGTACGCGATCTCGCCGTTCATGATGTCGGTGAGCGCCGGTACGGTGCCCTTGTACGGCACGTGGCGTGCCTTGAGCTGCGCCATCGAGTTGAAGAGCTCGGTGAAGAGATGCGCCGTCGCGCCGGTGCCGGAGGACGAGAAGGTGTACTTGTCGGGATTGGCCTTGACGAGTGCGACGAATGCCTTCGCGTCCGCCGCCGGGAAGGAGGGATGGGTGACGAGCGCGAACGGCACGCGCGCGATCAGGCTCACCGGCGCCAGGTCCTTCAACGGATCGTAGGGCGTCTTCTGCAGCACCGGCATGATCGAGATCGGCCCGCTCGAGGCCGCGAGCAGCGTGTAGCCGTCCGGCGCGGCCTTGGCGACGGCATCGGTCCCGATCGAGCCGCCGGCGCCCGGCCGGTTGTCGGCGACGAAGGGTTGCCCGAGCGCCTCCTGCAGCTTCTGTGCGACGAGCCGCGCGGCGAGATCGGTCGCCTGTCCGGGCGGCCACGGGACGATGACCCGGACCGCGCGGGTGGGATACTGCTGTGCGGATGCTGCGCCCGCGAACAACAGCGCCATTATCAATATGGTTGTGCGCCGCATACGGCCTCCTCGTTGTTGACGACCCTTCTCCTCGGACGACTGTAGCTTGAAAGGCCGCGGCGCGTGCAAGGCGGCGCCGGAAGGCGCCGACCGCGGTTACGCGCCCGTCCCGCAGGATCGCCAGCGCGGCGAGCCGCCCCGGCGCCCCCATGACGCCGCCGCCGGGATGCGTTCCGGATCCGCATTGCCAGAGCCCGTCGACCGGTGTCCGGTACTTCGCCCACTCCGGCACCGGGCGCAGGAAAAAGATCTGCTGCAGGCTCAGCTCGCCGTGGAAGATGTTGCCCTCGCTGATGCCTACGAGGCGCTCGATCTCGTCGGGCGTGACGATCTGCCGATGGAGGATGGCGCGCTTGATGTTGGGCGCGTACTCGGCGAGGGTGTCGATGACCGCGTCGCCGAAGGCCTCGCGGCGCGCGGGTGTCCAGCCGCCGTTGAGATGATAGGGCGCGTACTGCGCGAAGATCGACATGACATGCTTTCCCGGCGGCGCCATGGACGGATCGATCATCGACGGGATGATGATGTCCAGGTAGGGGCGCTTGGAGAACTCGCCGTATTTCGCCTCGTCGTAGGCGCGCTCGAGATAGTCGACGCTCGGGCTGATCGAGATCGCGCCGCGCAGGTGCGGGCCCGCGCCGGGCAGGCAGGTGAACTCGGGCAGCTCGCCGAGGGCCAGATTCACCTTGGCGGATGCGCCGCGGAACCTGAACCGGCGGATCGAGTCCACGAACGGCCCCGGCAGATGTTTCTCGCCGAGCAGTCCGAGGAACGTCCGCCGGGGATCCGCGTTCGAGATCACGCGCGCGGCGCGGATCTCGTCGCCGTTCTCCAGCGCCACGCCGACCGCGCGCCCGCTCTCGACGATGACGTGGGCGACCGGCGCCTCGGTTCGGATCTCGGCACCCCCCGCACGGGCCGCGCCCGCGATCGCCGCGCTGACCGAGCCGTTCCCGCCCTTCGCGAAGCCCCACGCGCGGAACACGCCGTCGAGCTCGCCCATGTAGTGGTGCAGAAGGACGTAAGCGGTTCCCGGCGAGCGCGGCCCGAGGAGCGCGCCGATGATCCCGCTCGCGGATTTCGTTCCTTTCAGCGCCGGGGTCTCGAACCATTCGTCGAGGTAGTCGGCAGCGCTCATCGTGAGCAGCTTGTGGAGCGCGTGGAATCGCTCGGGACCGAGGCCGCGGAAGTACTTCCCGAGCCGGGCGAGGCCGAGTAGGTCGCGCGGCGCGAGCGAGGTGGGGTCGGGCGGGGTCATGCCGAGAAGCGGCTTCGCCGCGCGCGCCATCTGATGCATCAGCAGCCCGAACTCGTCGTACGCCTCCGCATCGCGGAGCGAATGGCGCGCGAGCTCCCGCCGGTTCTGGTCGTGGTCGTTCCACTGCGCCAGGTAGTCGCCGTTCGGGAGAGGAGTGAGCGTGCTCTCGAGCGGCAGGACGTGGAGGCCGTGGCGCGGGAGGTCGAGGTCGCGGATGATCTCCGGCCGCAGCAGGCTCACCACGTAGGAGAACACCGAGAACCGGAAGCCCGGGAAGACCTCCTCGCTCAATGCTGCGCCGCCGACGCGCTCGCGCCGTTCGAGCACGACGACGCGCTTACCCGCGCGCGCGAGATAGGCCGCGCAGACGAGGCCGTTGTGGCCGCCGCCGATGATGAGGGCGTCGTACTTCGTCATGTTCGTCGTCCCGGCGAACGCCGGAACCCAGTGCGGCATCTCCTGCACTCCGGCGTTCGGCGGAGCGACGGTGGCTCACGCACGCTTGCGCTCCGGGTCGAAGAACGGCTTCTTCGCCACCCGCGCCGCGGCGCGCTTGCGCCGGTGCTCCACCGTGACCTCCATCTCCACCGGCGTACCCGGTTTCGACCAACCCGCCTGCACGTGCGCGAGCGCGATGTAAGCTTTCAGAAGCGGCGACCAGACCCCGCTTGTCGCATAGCCGATCTGGCCGACGCTCGCATAGAGCGGAATGCTCGTGCGCCACGCGACCGCGGGCAGGCGCGGCGCGAGGCCAAGCTCGGCGTAGAGCCGCTCCAGAGAATCCCACTCGACCTCGATGCCCACGAACCGCCACTCAGCGCCTCGCTGCGCTTCCGCGGCGAGCGCCCGCCTCCCGACAAAATTCTCCTTGTCGAGATCGACCGTCCAGCCGAGGTCCAGCTCGAACGGCGACGAGCTCTGGCTCTCGATCAAGGTCCGGTTCGCGGGCACATAGTCGACGTCGATGAGCATCAGCCCCGCCTCGATGCGCGCGACGTCGAGCGCGAGCATGCCGGCGGGGGTGATGCCGTACGGCGTGCCGGCCTCGATGAGCGCATCCCACACCGGCAGCGCATCGCGCGGGTCGAGCCAGATCTCGAAGCCGAGGTCGCCGGTGTAGCCGGTGCGCGTGATCGTGACCGGGATGCCGCGGAGCTTCGCGGCGGTCAGCCGGAAATACTTCAGTCGGGCGAGGTCCGTGTCGGCGAGAGTCTGAAGAATCGTCCGCGCGAGTGGCCCCTGCAGTCCCAGCGTCGCGATCGCTGTGGACGCGTCCTCGATTGCCACTTCCAACCCGATTGCGTTGTCCTGGAACCAGCGCAGGTTCGGCTCGGCGGAGGTGACGCGGAAGGAGTGCTCGTGCAGCCGCGCGACGGTGCCGTCGTCGAGCACCTTCCCGGCGGCATCGCACCAGGGGGTGTAAAGCACCCGCCCGGGCGACGCTTTGCCGATGTCGCGCGTCATCACGCGATCGAGCAGGCGCGCGGCATCCTTCCCTTCCACGCGGTATTTGTATAGCGGGGACAGGTCGAAGAGCGCCGCTGCGCTGCGGATCGCGTGATACTCGCGGTCGTGCGACAGCTCATAGGAGCTCGCGACGACGAAGCCCGCCCAGCGTCGCCAGGCGTGGCTCGCGCACAGCGCCGCTGTGCGATCGTGAAACGGCGTGGTTTTCAGCATCGAGCCCGCGGGAATCGAGCGGGCCGATTGTCCCTGACGACAGCGAGACCCTCAAGCGAATAGCGTTCGGGATCGCGCCGCCGGACGGCGGCGCGTCTACCCGCTCTTCGCCTCGAGCCCACCGAGCGCGCGCCGGCCCAGGCGTTCGGGGACCGATGAGCGCACGAAGTGTGCGACCCGCGCGCGGAACGATCGCCAGGCGAGGGCGCGCGTCGCCCGTTCGAGCTGGCAGATCGGGATCCGGACGATTGACGACCGGCGGTTTTGCGCGAGCGCTTCCATGCGGGTCGCCCTCGACTGCGTTCGCTTCGTAACGGTCGACCTCGCTACTGCCTGGCGACCGGGTCGCCGCCGCGCGGCGACACGATGAGGGCGGGTAACCGCAGGTAATTCGGATTGTCCGGACTGTTCCAGGCGGCGCAGGACGATCCGTCGTGCTGGCACCGATCGCCGCTCGCGGCGCCGTCCACGCTCGAGCGCGCGGGCGTCGTGGTCGCTGCCTGGTCGATTCCCATCGCCACGGACTGTCTGCTGTTCGTCGCGACCAGGAACACCCCGGCGAGTACGGCCGCGACTGCGACGATGACGGTTCCACGGATGCTGGCGTGTCGGGGGTGGCTCATGGCTGCCTCCTTAAGTGTTCTCCCCGCCATCAGCGGCCGGGTTAGCGACCAACATAGCGGCGCGCAGCTTACGAAGCGCGCACCGATCATGAAGATCGGTCGAGCTCGAACTCGAAGGCCTCTGTCGCGACGGGTAGAGGAGTAATCCAAGAGCTTGAAAACAATAGAAATCAGCCGCACCAGAACGGGGCCGGTTCGCGCGGCAGACGCGGGCGCACGTCCGCGCCCCGACCCGGCCTGACCGGAATCGACAGGCCGGCCGGCCGGGCCTTACGGATCGACTTACAGGCGCTGCGACCCCGTGGGCTGCTGGTTCGTAACCAACTGAAAAATATGGTTGTTGCCGTCGCCAGCGCGCGCCGCCAAGTGGCTTACCGGAGACTCTCGTAAACGCGCTCCGTCTCCGGCGCGGGCTTCACGTTAAGAACGATAGCGAGCATCTCGCGGCAGCGCCGGTAGACCTCGATCGCATCGGCCTTCTCTCCGCGGCGCGCGAGCGACCGGATCAGCCGCCGGGAGACGGGCTCCGCGACCGGATCGAGGTCGAGCGCCCGGCGGTAGAGCTGCTCCGCGTCCTCGCCGCGCGCCTCGCTTTCAAGGTGATCGCCCGCGCGCTCGACGACGCGCATGAACCGCGCGCGCAGCCGGTCGCGATAAGCGATCGACCAGGGGTGCGGCTCCTCGTCCGCTAGAAAATGACCGCGATAGAGCTCGAGCGCGCGGCGCGCGAGCGACTCGATTCGCTCCCCGGCGGCAGCGGCGCCCGCGGCCTCGAGGCTCGCGGCGAGCGCCTCGAACGCGAAGCAATCGGTCCAGCACATGGCGCCGTTCAACGACAGCTTCGCGCCCTCGAGCTTGATCGCCTCCTCGGATCCAAGGAGCTTCCGCAACCTGTAGAGCGTTACGTCGAAGGATCGCTTGCCGGCGTCGCCCTCGGCATCCGGCCAAAGGGCGTCGACCACTGTGGCGGCGGGAACCGATGTCCCGCCGTGCGCGATCAGATATTGGAGCAGCTCGAACGGCTTCTTCGGCTTCTTCTTCCCGGTGGACGGCTCCGCGAGCCTCTCCGCCCCGTCGCGCTGCACCTCGAACGCTCCGAGGGCGCGGATCCGCAGCGGCCACGGCCAGGCATCGAGCTCGGGCGAGCGCGGCCGGAGCTTGAGCCTCGCGACGATCTTCCTCGTGTGCTCGACCTCGACACCGTTGGCGAGAGCGAGCTCCGCAAGTTCGACGAAGAGCGCGATGCTCAACAAAGGGCGCCCCGTGATACACCGCGTTTCGCGCGCGAGCCGCATGCCTTCCCGAAGATGCGCGAGGGCCTGGTCGATATGTCCGAGACGGTGCTCCGCCACCGCGAGCAACTGGAGCGCGGGAAAGAGTGCCAGTGGGCCGTTGAGCTCGCGGGCGGCAGCCACCGCATGTTCAAGCGTCGCGCGCGCGTCCTCGTCCTCGCCCCGCGCGAGCAGGACCATCGCTTTGGTCGCGAGCGACATCGAGAATCCGACCGAGCGTGGCGTCATGAGCGAGACAAGCTCGGAGGCCATGGACCAGGCGCCATCCGAGTCTCCGCACGCAAGCCGGGCGAGCGCGCAGTACCGAAGCTGGTTGCAACGCATCCGCGACACGAAGGTCGGGGTCTGAATCAGGCGCTCGTCCCATTTCCTCACGGCCTCGGCATCGCCCGACACGAGGGCATGACGCAGCTCCATCATCACGGGCCCCATCTGATCCACTGGATTCGCGTTCGCGTCCGCCCGCAGCAGTGCCGTCGCTTCGTGGGCGGACTCGAAGGCGCCGCTCAGGAACGCCTCGATCGATCGAACGTTGAGGAAGACGTAGCGATCGCGAACCGAAACCCCGGGCAGCGCTACGTCCGCTTCCACGGCAGCAATCACCGACCGAAGCTTCGCGATCTCGCCCTGGTATAACCACTCGAGCCCCGCGAAGGCCGCCATGCGCACCCGCTGCCCGGGCTCGGGCAACCGGCGCGCAAGCCCGTCGGCCCGCTCGATCCCGAACGTCCAGAGTGGATGCCGGGCGGGCAGGCGGTAGTCCGCATTGAAGTTCCGGATGATCCGCGACTCGACCTGCGGATCCTTGAGCGGACCGTGGCGCTCCAGCTGCTCCTGGACCTGCGCGAGCAAGTCCTCGAGCTCGGTGGTGGAGCGCGCCGTCTGGAACAGCCAGCCGCGCGCTGCGCACGATCCGACCAGGTCGCCGGCGGCGTCGAAGAGCTCGCAGGAGCGCTCGAGCGATGCGCGAAACGTCGCATCCCGGGCCACCGCCTTGCACAGCCCCAGCCACAGGAGCAGCCATGGCGAATCGCCGACGTCCCCGGCGGGAAGCGCGTCGAGCCATGTGCGCAGCGTGTGAAACTTCGCCTGGTCGACCATCTGCTCGGCGTGACCCGCGACGAACGCCGCGAACGCTTTCCAGTCCCCGGCCTCGATCAGGAGCTCCGCTGCCGCCTCGAGCCGTCCGCTCTGCTCGAGCAGCGCCGCAGCCGCGCGCCTGAGCTCGCCGAGGGCCGCGGGTTCGAGCGCCTCGGCCGCGCGGACGATCAGAAACTCGCGAAAGAGCGGGTGGTACTCGTAGACGCTCTCGGGGCCGGGCCGGCGATCGGTGAAGAAGTTGTCGGCATGCAGGTCGGCGAGGGTGCGCGCGGCCTGCGTGTCGCCCGTCAGCGTCTGGGCGAGGGTCGCGGTCATGTGCGGCAGGAACGCCGTCCGGTACAGGAACGACTGGGTGGCCGCCGGGAGCCGCGACCAGACCTGGCTCGCGAAGTAGTCGAACAGCTGGCGCGGTGGCTCGTTCCGCGCCCGCGCGAGATCCACGCCGCGTTGCGCCGCACGCATCATCATCACCATGCCTGCCGCCCAGCCGCGGCTCATCTCGTGCAGCGCGGAGACGTCCTCTGCGCGCCCGATCCCCCAGCTGCGGGCGAGTGCCGTGGCTTCCTCCGGGGAGAACTGGACCACCTGCCAGTCGACGGTCGTGAACCCGGGGTGCAGGCTCCACTTCGCCAGCGCCGCGGGCGGCTCGGCCCGGCTCAGCACGACGACCCGCGCGTGCGCGGACAAGGTGATCGAGCAGGGCGACCACCAGGTCATGGAAGCGCGAATCGGGCGGGACGTCCTGGTAGTTGTCGAAGACGATGACGATCGGCTTCGCGAAGCGACCGCAGAACGCCTCGAAGAAGCGCCGCGCAAACGCTTCGAGCTCGACGAAATGCGCCGCGGTGAACGCCGGCAACGGCTCGCCCGGGTAGTCCCTGGCCGCGAGCCGGAGATAGTGGACGAAGCTCGCCAGATCGGCGTCGCTCGCATCGACCTGATACCAGATGCAGTCGAGCCCGCGCGCCTCGACGAAACTCGAAACGAGCGAGGTCTTGCCCGCGCCACCCGGCCCGCTGATCCAGACGACCTTGCTCTGGAGACTCCGATCGAGCCGCGCGAACAGCCGCTCGCGCTGGATCAGTCCGCTCGCGGTCGGACGCGTGAGCTTGGCGGGGAGGGCGGGCCGCGCGGGCGCCGGCGGGCGCTGCGACCGCGTCCGTCCGGCGGTGGTCGTCCTGTCTTGCCGGGTGACCATGGGTCTTCCGCCGCCTCGTTCCCCCGTCACACGGAACGCTGCGCCCGATCCTTCTCGTTCTGGCCCTTGATCGCCTCCCGCGCGCGCTGCCAGTCCGCGTCGGTCCAGCTGCGCAGATCGTAGAAAGTGCCGGTGCCGGCGAGATGCCCGGCGCCGTCGAGCGCGATCGTCTGGCCGGTGAGCCAGTCGCAGCCGTCGGCCATCAGGAACGCGGCGAGGTTCTGCAGCTCGTGCATCGCGCCGATCCGGCCGGTGGGATTCTTCGCGGCGGCGCGCTCTTCCATCGTCTGTCCCGGATTCAGCCGCGCGCTCGTGCTCTCGACCGGGAACGGCCCCGGCGCGATCGCGTTCAGCCGGATGCCGTGCCGCGCCCATTCGACCGCGAGCGATTCGGTCATGACGTGCAGACCCGCCTTCGACATCGCGGACGGCACGACGTACGGTGAGCCGGTCCAGATCCAGGTGACCAGGATCGACACCACGCTGCCCTTGCGGCCGCCCGCGATCCAGCGCTTGCCGACCGCGTGCGTCACGTAGAAGGTGCCGTGCAGGACGATGTTCGCGATCGCGTCGAACCCGCGCGGCGAGAGATCCTCGGTGCGGCTGATGAAGTTGCCGGCGGCGTTGTTGACCAGGCCGTCGAGTGGCCCGCCATCGTCCCAGATCGACTGGATGGCCGCGTCGACCGCCGCGGCGTCGCGGATATCGACCGCGTGCGTGGCCACGGTCCCGCCGTGCTTCGCCGCGAGCTCGCGCGCTGCCTCGTCGAGCACGGCTTTGCGCCGGCCCCACAGATGCAGGCTCGCGCCGAGCTCGAGGTACCGGTCGGCGATCTCGCGGCCGAGGCCGGTGCCGCCGCCGGTGACGAGGATGCGCTTGCCTTTCAGCAGGTCACGCTGGAACATGGCGGCAGTCACCGGGAGGACGGACGCCCGGATTCTAGCCTGCCGTGATGGACCCACCCGCCATGCCGCTCCCGCCGCCTGCAGTCGCCGGAATGCCCCTCGCCGAGGTCGACACGCCGGCGCTGCTGCTCGATCTCGACCGTTTCGAGCGCAACGTGACAACGATGGCGGAGGCTGCACGCGGCATCCGCCTGCGCCCGCACGCGAAGTCGCACAAGTGCGCCGAGATCGCGAAGCGCCAGATCGCCGCCGGCGCGGTCGGGGTGTGCTGCCAGAAGGTCAGCGAGGCGCAAGCGATGGTCGACGGCGGCGTCGCCGACGTGATGGTCTCGAACGAGGTCGTCGGCCGCTCCAAGCTCGCGCGGCTCGCGGAGCTCGCCAAGCGCGCCCGCGTCAGCGTCTGCGTCGACGATGCGGCGAATGCCGGCGAGATGGACGACGCAGCGCGTGCGGCCGGTGTGCGGCTCGACGTGCTGGTCGAGGTGAACGTCGGTGCGAGCCGCTGCGGCGTCGAACCCGGTGAGCCCGCGTTGCGGCTCGCGCGCGCCGTGGGCGGCTTTGCCAACCTGCGCTTCGCGGGCGTGCACGCGTACCACGGCGCCGCGCAGCACCTGCGCTCGGTGGCGGAGCGCCGCGCGGCGATTGCGCAGGCGGCCGAGCGGGCGCGGCGCACGCGCGAGCTCATCGAGGACGAGGGGCTCGAATGCGAGGTCGTGACCGGCGCCGGCACCGGGACGTTCCTCTTCGAGCAGGCGAGCGGCGCCTATAACGAGTTGCAGCCCGGCTCGTACATCTTCATGGATGCGGACTACGGCCGCAACAGCTGGGAGGGCTTCCCGAACTTCGAGCAGAGCCTTTTCATTCTCGCGACCGTCATGAGCGCGCCCGCGCCGGGCCGCGCGGTCGTCGACGCCGGACTGAAGGCGCACAGCTTCGATTCCGGCATGCCGCTCGTCGTGGACTCACCGGGCGTGGAGTACGTGCGCGCCTCCGATGAGCACGGCGTGCTCAAGATCGCGTCCGGAGCGCGGTCACCGGTGCTCGGCGAGAAGATCAGACTGGTGCCGGGTCATTGCGACCCGACGGTGAATCTCTACGACTGGCTGGTGTGCCTCCGCGACGAGCGCGTCGAGGCGCTGTGGCCGATCAGCGCGCGCGGAGCGTTTTACTGAGCCGCGGCCCGCCGCGCGAGCGGTTCCAGCAGCAGGTCCCGCTTCGAAGGGTTGCCCTTCGTGATCACAGGAGCGGCCTGCATGGTCGCGAACCAGACTTCGCTCCCGACGATCACCCGCGCGTGCACGCCGTACTCGCGCTCGGGATCGATCGCCTTCCCGGGGTAAGGCAGCTGGTACGGCCACGCGACCGGCTTCGGATGGAGGATCGTCAACTCCGACACCACGGCTGCGGCATTCATCGGCCGCGACATGTCGACGAGCAGCAGTACGACCTTGGCGCCGTTCGGGAACGACACCGCGTTGCGATAGCTGATGGTGCCGATGACGACCGTCTCGTCGCCGTCCGGGTTCGCCGCTGCCAACGGCGCGGCGAGCATGATAAAGGGGACGAGAATCCTGGCAAGCATGCGGCGCATGGGTGGGGGGTGCTCGAGGGAACTCGGGAACTTACTGTAGCCGCCGGGCCGGCGTCCGGCAAGGGGCCCGGTCGCCTATTGCACCGCGGTGCCGCGACCAAATGCTCATGTCATAGGCATCGCGACTGGGCGCGAACTGCACGCGAGCTCGCGATACAACTTTCCGAGTTCGCCGGCACGCGTACTTTTCGCGCTCCGTCAGGCGGCCTCGGCCTGCGCCGGCACCGGCGGCGCCGCTCGCACCCCCGGAAAGGCGAGCGCCGCGACGACCGTCAGCGTCGCCACCGCGGCTAGGATCGCGAACAGCGGCTGAAAGTCGCCGTAGCTGCGGTGGACCCAGGCGATCAGCGGCACCGCGGTCGCGCTCGCTCCGAACGACACCACGTAGCGCACCGAGTACGCGCGCGCCCGCCACTCGTCGGCGGTGTAGCGCGCGATCATCGCGTCGTTGATCGGGATCTGGCCGAACACGAAGAACATCATCGCCACCGCGACGGCGAGCATCGCGTAGCCGGAGAGCGATCCCGCGGCGAGGAGCAGCGGGACCTGCATTAGCGCGACCACGACGAACACCAGCTTGATCGACTTGCGATCCATCCACCAGCCGACCAGCAACTGCGCCATCGCCGCGATGAGATAGGTCGCGCAGACGAGCAGCCCGATGCCCAGATTGGTGTCGGCGAGCGCGCTCAGCCGGTCGTCGAAAACCTTCGGCATCGAAACCGTCGTCGCGTTGAAGATCAGGCCGCCGCATGCGGTCGCCACCGCTACGACGACGAACACCCGCGCGAGCAGCGCGCGCGGGATTCGCGCCTCGGTCTTCTTCGGCGCGACTTTCCGGAGCTCGATGCCGCGGCTCGCCCACACGAACCCGAAACCGGCGGCGATGCACAGCACGCCCGGCACGAAGAACGCGACGCGCCAGCCCGCAAGATCGGCGAGCGCGCCGGTCAGCAGCGCCGCGAACGCGAGCCCGGCGTTGCCGTACACGCCGTTCACGCCGAGCGTCCGCCCGAGTTGCGGCTGGTTAGCGACCAGCATCGCGATGCCGACGGGGTGGTAGATCGCCGCGAAGAGACCGATCGCCGCCAGGCCCAGCGCAAGCTCGGTCGCGTCGCGCGCAAACCCGGTCGCGATCGTCGCGAGCCCGATGCCGAAAAAGAAGAGCTTCATCATCCCGCTGCGGCTCCAGTGGTCGGCGAGCCAGCCGGCCGGGATCGACCCCGCGCCGAAGGCGATGAACCCGCCGAGCGCGAGCGGCAGGAGCTCCGAGTAGGGCCGCTGCCACGCCGCGCCGATCGCGAGGACCGCAGTCGGGAAGATCAGCATGGCGAGGTGATCGAGGAAGTGGCCGACGTTCAGGAAGAGGTCGAGGCGGGCGGAATTTTGCATGGCAGCGTGATCGTACCGCCGCGCGCGCCGGTCGGCACGCTGTCGGGCGACAACCTCTATCGCGAACCGGCCACGGCCCGCGCGCGCATCACGATGCCGGTCGCCACGAGCGCGGCGGCTGCGGCGGCGCAATAGGTGAGGAGCGGACCGAATGCGGGCAGCGCCGCGGCGACGACGACATGAAAGGCGGCGAACGCGAAGAGCCCGGAGATGAAGCCCGCGAGTAGGCGCGTGGTCGCCTTGCTCCCGTGAAGCGCCAGCGTGAAGGCGGGGAGTACCGAGCCGGTGATCGGGAACGCGAGGAGGATACCCGACAGCCGCGGCCCGAACATGCTCGCCCCGAGCGTGACGGCTGCCGCCAGCGCGAGCGCTCCCGCGACGCGCACCGCGAGCTCGGTACCGGGAATGGCGACCGGCCCGATCGTGCGCGACGTTTTCGGCAGCGCGACGAGCGCCAGCGCCAGGAACGCAACGGTGAGCGCGGCGCCGGCGAGCGGCGGCAGCGGCGCCGCGCCGAGCAGCGCGGCGCCAGCGACGAATGCCGCCCAGGCGGCGAGGAGCGACGCGGCCCATCCGAACCGGCGCGCCGCATGCGCGAAAACGAAGCAGTGCAGCGCCACCGCGCCCGTCACCTGCAGCGTCGAAGCCGCCGTTTCCGCGGCGAAGCGGTTCCCCTGATCGAGCGCGAGGAAGACGCTGATCGGCCCGGCGATCAGCGGCAGGCCGCTGATCCAGCCGGTGACCGCATGACCCCAGCGCCGCCCGGCGAGGCTCGCGAGCCAGACGACGAGCGGGACGAGCGCGAGCTTCAAGAGCACTGACATCGGGGCGGGATGGTGGGAGCGTGAGGCGGGGGCGGACGGGCCGGGCGCGTGCCGCTCTATGCGACGACGTGTTGCAGTCTGGTTCGCTAAGTTGTTGATCGACAAGGCGCGCGGCGAGAGAGCGTGGATGATAACCTTCGCCGCCAATGCCGCGCCGATCGACCGATCCCGACGACTACATGCGGGTGCCGCGGCCGATCGCGGCGATGGCGAAGGATTTTCCGCACGGCTATCACATCCCGGTCGCGCGGCACGCGCGCGGGCAGCTCGTCTACGCGGTGTCGGGTGTGATGACGGTCACGACACCGCACGGCACCTGGGTCGTGCCGCCGCAGCGCGCCGTGTGGGTGCCGCCGGGTACCGACCACCAGAGCCGCATGTCTGGAGACGTGCGGATGCGCACGCTCTATCTGCGCGCAGACGCATCGCGCATGCTCCCGCGGCGCTGCTGCGTGGTGAACGTGCCGCCGCTCTTGCGCGAGCTGATCCTCGCGGCGACCGAGATGCCGATCGCCTACGACGAGCGCGGGCGCGACGGCCGCGTGATGCGCCTGATCCTGGACGAGCTGCGCGGCGCGAGCGATCTGCCGCTGCATCTCCCGCGGCCCGCGGACCGTCGCCTGGCGCGCGTCTGCGATGCGCTCCTTCGCGCGCCGGCGGATACCCGCCCGCTCGCGGCATGGGCCGACACCGCCGGCGCGAGCGCGCGCACGCTCGCGCGGCGCTTCCGCCAGGAGACCGGCATGAGCTTCGCCACCTGGCGGCAGCAAGCGCGGCTCCTCGAGAGCCTGCGGCGCCTTGCCGCGGGTGAGCCGGTGACGAAGGTCGCGCTCGACTGCGGCTACGCTAGCGCGAGCGCGTTCGGCGCGATGTTCCGGCGCTCGCTCGGCGTGCCGCCGGCGGCATATTTCGCCGCCGTCACTGTCACCCCGGCGAAAGCCGGGGCCCAGCGGCGAAGCAGCCCCGGATCCCGGCGTGCGCCGGGATGACGGCCGACCGTTCATTTCATCGACGTCAATGAGCGCCGCGAACTCGGCACGATCGAGCTTGCCGTCCTGATCGGCGTCGAACTTCTCGAATTGCTGGGCGAGGTCCGGAACCATGGCGAGCTCGGCCCTGGTCACTGCGGCGGCTCGGCGTCGCGGGTCGGCGCCTGACCGAGCGCGTGACCGGAGGCGAGGCCGAGCGCGATCACGGATGCGGCGAGAAACTTGGGGGTCAGCATGCGCACGTTCCTTTGGTCCCGTGGGAAAGCGCCGGTTCGCGCGCCGGCCCGGGCCGGCGCTGCAGGGATCGTGCCCGCGCGCGGTTCTCACCCGGCGAGCGGGCGCATGCGGATCCGCCGATGTCGCCCGGGGGCGACTCGGATTCCGCCGTCCGAGAAAAGCGTCGCCGGATCAGGTGCTCGCGCTGTCGGCGCGCGGCGACAGATCCAACGCTTCCCGGAGATGGGCGATCGAGGTGTTACCGCCGGAGAGCACGAGCCCGATCTTGCGGCCCTGGAGATCCTCGCGCAGGCGATGCGCGCAGGCGAGCACCGCGCCAGCGGCGGATTCGGCGAGCGAGTGGCAGCGCTCGATCCACCACGCCATGCCGCGACGGATCTCGTCGTCGCTCACCACCTGGAAGTCGTCGAGATGCTCGCGCAGGATGCCGAGCGTCAGCGCGGCCGCGCGGCCGGTCGCGAGCCCTTCGGCGAACGTCGCGTTCGGGCGCGACTCGATCCGGCCGCTCGCCCACGAATCGTGGACTGCCGCGGCGGCGGCGGCCTGCACGGCGATCACGCGGATGCCGGGCTTGAGATGCTTGGCGGCGATGCAGGTTCCCGACGCCCCACTGCCCAGGCCCACCGGCACGACGATGGCTTCGAGCCCGGGCTCGTCCTCGAGCATCTCGAGCGCGTAGGTGCCGACGCCCGCGATCAGTGCCGGCTCGTTCGCCGAGTGCACGAAGCGCAGCCCGTCGCGCGCCGCGATCGCCTCCGCATAGGCCACCGCGTCCTCGAATTTGTCGCCCGCTTCGGCGATCTCCGCGCCGAAGCCGCGGATCGCCGCGACCTTGCCCGGATTCGCGCGCTCGGGCACGCAGATCACCGCGCGAACGCCGAATGCGCGCGCGCTCCAGGCGATCGATTGCCCGTGGTTCCCGGTGCTCGCGGTGACGACGCCGCGGCTGCGCTCCGCCGGGCCGAGGCTCGCGACGAGGTTGACCCCCCCGCGAACCTTGAACACGCCGACCGGCTGATGGTTCTCGTGCTTGACGTAGGCCTCGCACCCGAGCAGCTCGTCGAGCGCGGGATAGCGATGGAGCGGGGTGCGGCGGAGGTGTGGAGCGATGCGCTCGCGCGCGGCGAGGATATCGTCGAAGGCGGGGGGGTGCATCATTCTTTTCCGCCTCGCCCCGGCGATTCACCGACTAGTCAGGCGCGCCGCAACCTTGCGCTCGTAAAGAGCGTTTCGGGACAGCGCGCGCGAGCGCTGGGCATCGAGCCGGGTTCGCAGCACGGCGAGCGTCGCCAGCGCGTGCTTTCGCGCGGCGGCGTCGTCCATCGCCGCGATCGCTCCCTCGAGCTCGGCGATCTCCCTCCGCGCGTGCACCTCGGGCGGAACGTAGCCGGCGTTCTTCAGGAGGCGATGCGCGATTCTGACCTCCGGCGGCACGAGCGGAGCGTCGTCGAGAGCGAGCGGGAACCCGGCACCGGGAAGGTGGTCGAACTCGCCGCGGCGCATCGCCTCCTGAATGCGCGCCTCGACGAGCGCGTCGGGCGAGAAGACCGGGACTGCGTGAGCGGAACCGCGGAACACGGCGTTAGCTTAGCGCACCGGCGTGGATGGCGGAACCTTCGGTCGCTGGCATTCCGCCCCGCTTGGGACGACAATGGAAGCGCGCTTCAGCCGGCTGCTGAAGCCGCCAAGAAAACGTGTTTCCATTTCACGGAGGTGCGTTCATGACGCCGCGGGATCTAGTCGCTCTCGTCCTCTCCACCGCGCTCGGCGCGTCGTGGCCCGCCGCCGCGCAACAGGCGAAGCCGCCTGCGGCCGACGATACGGAGGCCGAGCGGCGGGTAGTCGAGACGCTCTCGGCGGTGGTCCGGGTGAAGATGCGCGCGGTACCCGATGCGCGCTCGAACGCCACCCTCGGCCAGGCGCGCGAGGGCAGCGGTATCGTCATCGAGCCCGGCTACGTCCTCACCATCGGCTACCTGGTGATCGAGCCGGACGCGATCGAGGTCACGTCGCTCACCGAGAAGACGCTTCCGGCGACGCTCGCCGGCTACGACCACGCGAGCGGCTTCGGGCTGCTCAAGGTCCAGGGCGACCTCGGGATCAAGCCGCTCCCGCTCGGCGACTCGGGCTCACTCGGGGTGCGCGAGCCGGTCATCATCGTGTCGCACGGCGGCCGCGAGGGTGCGAGCATGGCCCAGGTGATGTCGAAGCGCCGGTTCACCGGCAGCTGGGAGTATCTGCTAGACAGCGCGATCTTCACCGCGCCGCCGACGATGACGTGGGCCGGGGCGGCGCTCGTCAACCGGCGGCTGGAGCTCGTCGGCGTCGGGTCGCTGCTCGTGCGCGACACGGTCGAGCCGGGCACCCCGCAACCGGGCAACATGTTCGTGCCGATCGACCTGCTCAAACCGATCCTCGCCGACATGAAGGCGAAGGGCCGCACCGGCGGCCCGCAGCGGCCATGGCTGGGCCTGAGCACCGAGCAGGTGAAGGGCGGACTGGTGGTGAGCCGCGTCTCGCCCGAGGGGCCGGCGGCCAAGGCCGGCATCAAGCAGGGCGAGGTCGTGGTCGCCATCGGCAACGATCCGGTTGCGAGCCACGAAGAGCTCTACGGGAAGCTGTGGGCGCTCGGTGCGGCTGGCGTCGAGGTGCCGCTCAAGGTGCAGCAGGGCGTCGACGTGCGGGAAGTGCGCGTACAGTCGATCGACCGGTTCGATTACTTCAAGGGCAAGCAGGCGTTCTAGACGCGATGCGGAGGCGAGCGTGCAACGGACATTGACCCCTGCGATCGGCGATGAGGCCGAACGCGACCCGGCGCGCGCGGCGCGCAGGCGTCTCCTCCGGGGGGTGCTCGGCGCCGCGGCGCTGGCGGGCGTGCCATGGGGTGCGAGCGCGCAGACGCGCGTGCCCACGCCGCGCCAGACCGAGGGACCGTTCTACCCCGAGCAATTCCCGGAGGACGACGACAACGACCTCGTCGCGGTCAAGGGCCGGAGCGGCATCGCGCGCGGCGAGATGCTGCTGCTCGCCGGGACGGTCACCGATCTCGACGGCAAGCCCCTCGGCGCCGCGCGCGTCGAGATCTGGCAGTGCGACGCGGGCGGGCGCTACCACCATTCGGGAGACTCGACCGGTGCACCGCCCGATCCGAATTTTCAGGGCTGGGGCCGGTTCACGACCGGCGCCGACGGCGAATACCGCTTCCGCACGATCCGGCCCGTGCCTTACCCGGGCCGCGCGCCTCACATCCACTTCAAGATCTCGGGCCGCGAGATCCCGGGGCTCGTCACGCAGATGTACGTCGACGGCGAGCCGGGGAATGTGCGCGACGGCCTGTACCGGTCGCTCGATGCGCGCGGGCGGGCAGCGGTGACGGTGCGGCTCGACAAGACGCCGGACGGCAAAGCCCTTGCGGCCCGGTTCGACATCGTGCTGCGGGCCTAGACTTCACCTTACCAGGGGGTACCTTCCCTCGTCCTCCCGGCATTTAGGAGAATTACCGCCGACGCGGCGATTCTCTCTTTAGGTCTGGATTCAACTCCGCTTCGTCAGCCAGAGCAGCAACCCGCGCCTGGCCTGGACGGGGCGCCACGCTTCGCGCAGCGCGGCGGCGAAACGCGGAAACGCGCGCTGCACTTCGGCGGGGAGGGTGCCGCCGAACCGCGCGGCGAACCCTGCCACAAGCTGCGTCATCGTCGCGTCCGCGAGCGCGCGGAGCGCCGCGTTCCGGGCGAACCGGCCGCGCGACTCTTCGTCGAGCACTTCGGCCATCGCGATCGCCCGCAGCACCTGCAATCCCACGTCCATCTTGCCGCCCGCCGCCACGCGCCCCGCGCCTCGAGCGGCGTCGAGCATCGCATCGGCACGATCGATCAGGGCGAATAGCCCTTCCCCGCGCCGAAGATGGGCTTTCGCCGCCATCCGGATGCTGAGCAGAAGGAATTCGACGTTCGCTGAGTTGGCGAGGTCGAGCGATGCGCACCGCTCGAGCCGGAGCTGGCGCGTCTCCACCAAGGCGCGGCCGAGGGCGGTGGCTTCGCGCGCGAAGGACTCGAGCACGACCTGCTCCGCCGGCGACGGCAGCGCGCCATGCGATCGTTGTGCCGTTGTGTTCAAGTGCATCGTCCCCTGAAGTGCAGCGCCTTACCCCGTCCGGTAGCCCCGGGTAAGCCCTTGCAACGCTACCCGCTCGCGCGGCGAACGCCAACCCTACTGACGGCCTAGCTCGTTCCTACACGGTGGCCCCGTCGTGCTGTCCCTAGGTGGGCGATTACTCTTCGCCGCTACGCGAGGGCAAGCCCACCCGCCCCCCCAGACCGGGAATCGCCGCGCCGGCGGCGGTTCACTTTCTACCCCGCCTGCCCGCCGCAGTGCTTGCGGTAGATCGCCCGCAGCGTCGCGAACTCGCTGAGCGGAGCGGTGGCGATGAACGTCATGAGCCCGCGGCAGACTTCCGCGACCGGCTTGTGCCGCTTGATCAGGCCGACCGCCTCGTCGAGCTGCTCGAGCGGCACCTGCTGCAAGATTTCGACGACTGTCCGCTGCGGATCCCGCAGCAACTTCTTGATCTTGATCATCCCCTGTCCCTGCTCGATCTCGCCGGACATCGGTAGCATGGATCGGGCCACGCGGCTTCCCGCGCCGGGGGCGCGTGGAAGCGGCGACAGGAACTGCCAGGACCTCGTCACTTCGTGCGGCGATCATTTCACCGCCGGGACCTGCCGTGACACCCGTGCCCGCGGTCAGGCGGGACAAGCGTGCCGTTTGTCACCCCCGAAGCGCGAGGGCGGCGAACGCAACCGCTTCGCGCACGCGAGTTGCTCGTACCCACGCGGCCGGCGCCGGCTGACGGTAACGCGACATCCGGGAAGAGTCGGCGAGCGCCGAAACGAGGAACACGCCGATGACGAGGACCGACGCGCTCCGCACGGCACTTCTTGCCGAACGTGAGCCCGCGTCGTGTTGGTCGCACGAGATCCATGAGTTCCTGCAGGGTGCGGCCGGCTGCGCGTTCGAGATGCGCTTTTTCGGCGAGGACCGATGGTACCGGACGAGCGCCGACGACGTTGCGCACACGCTCGTGCCCTACCATCCCGACCTCATCGCCTGCCTCGACCGACTGCGTGCCGGCGAGAGCTTGGCCTCGTGGCTCGCGCTCTATCGGGTGGCGTCTTACACGTTGCGCCGTTAGCTTGCCGTTGCAAATCGATTTCCCGACCCAACGACGTCGCTAGACGCGGCGACGCGCGGGCACGCCATCGGGCCAGCGCCGGCTGCGATTCGGCGCGCGAGTGGACGCCGGACCGCACGGCGCCGCGTGCTAGCATGGCGCCCGCTTCCAGGGACGCGATCGATTCAATGAGCGAGGATTTCACCGGCACGGGGGCGGTTCAGGAGCGCTACCGCTTCGACGTCGCCCGGCTCGAGCCGTTTCTCGCTGAGCGCATCGCCGGCTTTCGGGGACCGCTCGCCGTCTCGCAATTCAAGGGCGGCCAGTCGAACCCGACTTTCCTTCTCGAGACACCCGGCGCGCGCTACGTGATGCGATCGAAGCCCGCCCCGGCGGCGAAGCTCCTGCCCTCGGCTCACGCGGTCGACCGGGAGTATCGCGCGATAACCGCGCTCGGACAGACGGGCATGCCCGTGCCGCGCACCTACTGCCTCTGCGAGGACGAGGGCCTCATCGGCCGCGCGTTCTACGTGATGGAGTTCGTCGCCGGCCGCGTGTTCTGGGAGCAGTCGCTGCCCGGCCTATCGCCGGCCGGACGCACCGCGATCTACGACGAGATGAACCGTGTGATCGCGCGGCTCCACGGCGTGGACTATCGGGCGATCGGGCTGGAGACCTTCGGCAAGCCGGGGAACTACTTCCAGCGTCAGATCGACCGCTGGTCGAGGCAGTACCGCGCCTCGGCGACCGACCCGATCCCCGAGATGGACCGGCTCATCGAGTGGTTGCCCGGCGCAATCCCGGCGGGCGACGAGACCGCGATCGTGCACGGCGACTTCCGGCTGGACAACCTCGTCTTCCATTCGACCGAGCCGCGGATTGTCGCGATCCTCGACTGGGAGCTCTCGACGCTCGGCCACCCGCTCGCGGATTTTTCCTACCACTGCATGAGCTGGCACATCCCGCCCGGGCATTTCCGCGGCATCGCCGGGCTCGACTTCGCGACGCTCGGGATCCCCGCCGAAAGCGACTACGTCGCTGCGTACTGCCGGCGCACCGGCCGCGAACGGATCGACAACTGGGACTTCTATCTCGCTTACAACATGTTCCGCCTGGGGGCGATCCTGCAGGGAATCATGAAGCGTGCCCTCGACGGCACCGCCGCGAGCCCGCAAGCGCTGGACGCCGGCCGGCGCGCGCGCCCGATGGCCGAGCTCGGATGGAAGTACGCGCAGCGTGCCGCCGCGCGCGTGTAGACTCGCGGTGCGCGAACCCGTCATCTGGAACAGCGACTACATGCCGAAAGTCTCCCCGTGTTACGCGCTGGTGTACGCGCTCGCGGCCCTGCTGATCGCCGGCTGCACCACGAATCCCCGCACCTCGCTCGTCTCGAGTAGCTGGGTCGATCCGAAGGTCCAGGGCACGAAGTTCAGGAAGGTGCTCATCCTCTCGCTCGCGAGCGACGAGTTCGCGCAGCAGTATTTCCAGGAGGACATGGCGGCCGCGCTCAGGAAGCGCGGGGTGAACGCGGTCGCGTCGGAGCGCTTCTTCACGAACTCGACGCCCCCTGAGCAGGCGCGGTTCAAGCGGGCGGTCGAGGCCTCCGACGCCGACGCGGTGCTGCTCGCACGGGTGATCGGCGTGGACGAGAAGACGGTCTATACGGCCGGGATGCTGGTCGGCCCGCTGGGAACGCCCGAGGCGACGGCGGTCGGGATCTACGGCGCCTATGCGCAGGCTTTCGCGCCGACGCGCTACGTCCGCCCGAACGACTACACTGTGGCGACCGTGCTGGTGGAGGTGCTGCTCTACGAGACGAAGAGCAAGCGGGCGGTGTGGTCGGCACAGACCAGCATCGCGAATGCCAGGAGCGGCGATCTCGCACCGGGCGTGGCGCAGTTCGTGAGCGTGGTGGTCGGTGCGATGGACCGCGACAACCTGTTCTGAGACCGGCGCCGCCCGTGGCATCGCTCACCCCGCTCGGCAGCGTCGCCGGCGAGCTGCTCAAGGCGCGGAAGGAAACGCTCGCGATCGCCGAATCCTCCGCCGGCGGGCTGATCAATGCCGCGCTGGTCGCCGTGCCGGGCGCGTCCGCCTACTACCTCGGTGGCGGCGTCATCTATACGGTCGCGGGACGGTCCGCGTTGCTCGGCCTGACCGCGGACGACACCGCGGGCATGCGCTCGTCGACCGAGCCGTATGCGGAGCTGCTCGCGCGCCGCGTGCGGGCGAACTTCGGCGCCACGTGGGGGCTGAGCGAAACCGGCGCCAGCGGTCCGACCGGCAACCGCTACGGCGACGCGCCCGGCCACGCCTGCGTCGCGGTGTCCGGCCCGGTCGAGGCAGTGATCACCGTTGAGACGGGCAGCGCGGATCGGGAGGCCAATATGTGGGTGTTCGCGCGCCGCGCGGTCGAGCTGCTGGAGTCCTGCATCCGGCGAGCGCCGGCGCCGGGCTGAGCCGACGCTCCCGCCGGGGGTTCACTTCGGCTGCATCTCCTCGATCACCTCGCGCGCGATCCGGAACGCATCCATCGTCGCCGGGATCCCGCAATAGGCCGCGGTGTGCAACAGCACCTCCCGGATCTCGTCGCGCGTGAGGCCGTTGTTGATCGCGCCACGGACGTGAACGCGCAGCTCGTGCGGCCGGTTGAGCGCGGTCAGCATTGCGAGGTTCATGATGCTGCGCGTCTTGAGCTCGAGTCCGGGGCGGCCCCACGTGGCGCCCCAGCCGAACTCGGTGATGAGGTCCTGGAGCGGCCGGGTGAAATCGTCCGCCGCGGCGAGCGCGGCATCGACGTATCGGTCGCCGAGGACCTTCCGCCGCGTCTGATTGCCGAGATCGTAGGTCGCCTTGTCCATGCCATCTCTCCTCGAGTGGAAGTCAGGTTGCCGCCAACGGCGCCGGAGGCTCGATCGATCCGCCAGTCGCCCGGCTCCCGCCCGGCGCCGCGGGCGCGAGCAGGGGCTTGCCGAGAATCAAATCCGCGGCCTTCTCCGCGATCATTACCACCGCCGCGTTGATGTTGCCGCCGGGCATGTCCGGGATCACCGAAGCGTCGACGACCCGCAGCGCTTCGATGCCGCGCACGCGCAGGTTCTGATCGAGGACCGCCGACGCATCCGACGCGGTGCCCATCCGGCAGGTACCCAGCGGATGGTGCACGGTGATCGCGGTCGCGCGGATGTGCGCGTCGAGGTCGGCATCGGAGGCGTTCGGTCCCGGGGCTACTTCGGCGGCCACGAAGCGTGCGAGCGGCGTCTGGCGGCCGATAGCCTGCACCAGCCGGATGCCCCGCCGCAGCGTCGTCCAGTCGCGATCGGTGGCAAGCATGTCCGGACGGATGCGCGGCGCGACGAGCGGGTCGGCGGACGCGAGCTCGACGGTGCCGCGACTCTCGGGGTGGAGGAGCACCGCGAGGCAGGCGAACCCGTCCGCGAACGGCGGCTTGAACGGCCGGAGCCATGGCGCGGCGACCATCGGCGCCGCGTGCGCGAGGAGCTGGATGTCGGGCTGCGCGAGTCCGGGCTCGCTCGCGAGGAACGCGGTCCAGCCGCTCGGCAGCTCGGTGGCAAACCCGCGCCCGAAGAGGTAGGCCTGCGCGAGCGAGCGCGCGATGCGGTCCGCGCGCATCGCGCGCACGAACGGCCCCGGCTCGCGGCGCCTGAACCGCACCGCGGCCATCGCGTGGTCCTGCAGGTTGCGACCGACGCCCGGCGCCGGCGACTGCACCGCGATGCGGTGCGCGGCCAGAGCGTTTGGATCGCCGATGCCCGAGAGCATCAGGAGCTGCGGGCTGTTGATCGTCCCGCCGGCGAGCAGCACTTCGCGTTCGGCGCGGACGATCGCCTTCCGTCCACGCCGGAGGTACTCGACGCCGACCGCGCGGCCGTGCTCGAGCAGGACGCGGGTCGCGTGCGCGTGCATCTCGACCGCGAGATTCGACCGCGCGAGGGCCGGGCGGAGATAGGCGACCGCGGCGCTGCAGCGGCGCCCGCTCCGGATCGTCGTCTGCATGATGCCGAAGCCTTCCTGCTGCGCGCCGTTGTAGTCCTGAGTGGCCGGCTGACCGGCCGCGCTGCCCGCCTCCAGCCACGCATCGACCAGCGCGTCCGGATACCGCGCACGGCGCACCGTGAGCGGGCCGTCGCCGCCGCGATAAGAGTCGGCGCCGCCCTCCCAGCTCTCCTGGCGGCGGAAGTAAGGGAGGGCGTGAGCGTAGGACCAGCCCTCGAGACCGCTCGCCGCCCAGCGGTCGAAATCGGCGCGATGGCCGCGCACGTAAGCCATCGCGTTGATCGAGGAGGAGCCGCCGATCACTTTCCCGCGCGCGCACTCGATGGCGCGTCCGCCGAACCGCTCGTCGGGCTCGGCGAAGTACATCCAGTCGTGCCGCCGCTCGCCGAGGAGCTTGCCCCAGCCGATCGGGATGCTGATCCAGGGATCGCGGTCGGGCCCGCCGGCTTCGAGCAGGAGAACCTTGGCCGCCCCGTCGGCGCTCAGGCGGTTGGCGAGCGCGCACCCTGCGGAGCCCGCACCGACGATGATGTAGTCGAAGTTGCCGCCGTTCGCCATCACCCGGCACAATACAAGAACTGGTCCGGACAAAGAGGCGCCACATGCTCAAGCTCTGCGGGTTCGCCATCAGCAACTACTACAACAAGGTGAAGATGCAACTCCTGGAGAAAGGTGTCGCGTTCGAGGAAGAGCTGGTCGCACCGTCGCAGAAGGACGACGTGGTCGCGCGCACGCCGATGGGCAAGGTCCCTTTCATCGAGGTGAACGGGCACGCGCTCGCCGAGTCGCAGGTCATCTCGGAGTACATCGAGGAGGTCTACCGCGACCGGCCGCTCCTGCCGCAGGACCCGCTCGCACGGGCGAAGGTCCGCGAGGTGATCGAACTGCTCGAGCTGCACCTGGAGCTCGTCGCGCGCCGGCTCTACGGCGAGGCGTTCTTCGGCGGCACCGCCAGCGACGAGACGAAGCAGGCGGTCGAGAAGGACCTCGCGAAGGGCGTGCGAGCGTTCATGCGGTGCGCGAAGTTCGCGCCGTTCGTCGCCGGCTCCGAGTTCACGCTCGCCGACTGCGCGGCGATCGCCCACCTGCCGCTGGTCACGCTGGCGACGAAGAAGATCTATGGCCGCGATTTCCTCGCCGACCATCCGCAGGTCGCCGCGTACATCAAGGAGATGAACGAGCGCCCGGTCGCGCGTCGCGTCGCGGACGACCGCAAGGCGCACGCGAAGCTCATGGCCGAGCGGGCCGCCGGGCGCTGACCGCCGCGCCCGGGTGCGGAAAAACCTCACGGAACCGCACGGGATCTCGCATCGGATGCAGTCTGAGGCCTGCTTGCCGGCCGGCAGTTCGCGCGATACTTGCCGCCGGATCTCGTCTTCGGAGCAGACACTATGATGATCGCCGCCGGCGGCATCTTTCTCATCCTCGGGCTCGTTTCGGGCCTGTTCCTGACCCTGGCCCCGTTCGGCATCGGCGGCCTGGCGCCTTCGGCCACCGCGTGGGTGCTGTTTCCCGCGCTGACGATCGTCGGCTATCTGATGGTGATCTTCGCCACGCGCGAGGCCGCGGTCCCGCTGGTCACTCGCATCGCCGGCGCCCTGCTGCTCGCGCTGGCCGTCGGCGCGGTGGTCGGGCTGTTTCTAGTCGGCAACGCGCTCGTCGCGCCGGCGGCGGGCACCCTCGCGCTCTGGTACGTGCTCGCGATCGGTTTCGTTCTCGGCACCGTCGGGGTGTCGGTGCGCCGCGGGACCTGACTCCCGCCTGCGCCGCTTCCTCGACGCTGGACAGTGGCTCCGGCTTGCGCTAACTTGTCTGACAAGTTGAAGCGACGAGCCACCCCGGATGCGCACACGGGAGCACTGGAAGTCCGGGTCGACCGCGTCCTCGCCCGCCCCGATGCTTCGCTGCATGCGCTCGAGCGCGTCGCGCAGGCCGGCGAGCTGCGCGTCCGACCGGCGCAGCGCGAGTTTCTTGAGGAGCTCGCTTACGCCTGCAACAGAACTGACTTCGATCGCAACGTTGGTTCGCAGGACTTCTGCGGATGCGACGCGATTGTGGATTGAAGTGCAGCTCAGCGCTGTTGCTTAACCGCGATTTCCTGCGCGAAATCGGCTTTATTCTTGCTCCAGGTGCGCGCGATCATTGCATTATGATTTGATGTCGACCACGGATACCCTTGGTCACAGGGCGCATCCGAAACAAGATGGGGCGGCAGAAGATAAGGATGGACCCGGCGGGGGCGATCTGGAATCCGGTGGAGCTGGAGATGATCGCGGGCGGCGACGTCATTGCGCGCGGCCGCGAGTCGGTGTCGCGGGATGACCACCTCAAATTGGAGGAGCTAGAGATGCTGGCAGAAGCGAAACAAAGGCGAGCAAGACAAATTGCTGCGGTTGTGAGCGCGGCGGCAACCATGATGGTCGCCAGTCAATCGGTGCTCAGCGACGGTCCCCACGACCGCGACAGGCTCGTCAACAAGTCTTCCCTCAAGCCCGACAGATGGGTATACGGACCCGCGTTCAATGCGCCGGCGAACAGCCCGATCTGGAATCCGGCGAAGGTAAGGATGAACGCGGGCCTGCTGACCAACGGAGGGACGATCGGTAGCGCCGCGACGAACTACTGCGACGTCGCAAACAGGACGGGGGAGGGCGCGAGCGACTTCACGTGGACGGAAATGCAACACTCAGGGACCGACTGGAATCAGGCGTGGACCATGTGGGCGCAGCCGTGTGCGTATCAGGTGCGAGAGCGAGGGGTAGTGCCAGGGATACGCGCTGCGTACACCAACGTTCGGGAGATCCAGAAGGCCCTTGACGGCGGCGCCATGGTGCTCGTTCTCCCGACGCTCGACAGCGTCGAGGAGGCGCAGGACGCCGTGCAGATGGCCTACTACCCGCCGATCGGCAAGCGCAAATACGGCCCGGGCCAGTACCAAACCATCTACGCCAACGTGCCGGGTGGGTACCGCCAGACGTTCAACGACAACCTCGTCCTCTGGGTGATGATCGAGACGATCGAGGGTTCGAAGGCTGCGTACGAGATCGCCCAGGTCCCGGGGATCCACGGCGTCTTTGGCGCGACCGGCGATCTGGGCAACTTCTCCGGCTTCGCCGATGGTCAGAGCGACTACGATTCATTGATCAGCCACTCCCATAACGCTGCGCATGCGGCAGGCAAACGCGCGTGCACTGCCTTCGGGCAGCGGAACAGGCCGGGTCACACTTTTACCTGCACCCAGAATTGATTCGACATAGACCAAGCAAGGGCGCCGGCGTCGCCGGCCATGAGACGGCGCTCAATTTGGAGGAGCGAGAAATGATGCGTTCGAGAATGAAGCAAACGAAGCCGAGACTGATTGCCGCTGCCGTGCTCGCGGCGGCGGCGATGGCTGCCAGCCAATCGACGCTTGGCCAATCGGGAATCTGTCCGCTGACGAATGAGCCACCGGTGCCCGCCACGGCGCCGTGCAACCTCCAGCCCATCGCCCCGGGGATCGGCGTCGGCGATACCAAGACGATCAATCCTGAGACATGGGCCTATGGCCCCACCAGGGATCTCACCGCAGAGCAACAGACCGCCAACTATTGGAATCCGGTGAAGGCGAGGATCGTGGCGGGCCTGCCGTTCACAGGGAGAAGAGTAAGTTCCCCTGCTACAGGTGCCGGGAGCGCCCACTGCAGCGTGGCGGAATACAACCTGGTCAACAACCACTTCACGTGGATCGACATGATCCACTCCGGCCTGATCTACTCTCAGGTCTGGCCCATGTGGGTCAACACCGCCTGCCCTGGGCTGGATTTCACGACGCGGACGGCAAGAGCGATCCAGCTTCCGCTCGACGAGCGAGAGGCTCAGCACGCCGCGGACGGCGGCGCCATCATCTACATCTTTCCGGTGGACTCTGTCGAGGACGCACTGGAGGCCGCCTTCTGGACGTATTACCCGCCGGTCGGCCATCACAGCCAGGGTGGGAGCCAGTTGGGTCAAGTCTACAGCGGCGATACGCTCTCGCCGGACGGCCCCGGCCAGATCTCGGTGGCGGCCGCAGGTGGACAGCGCAATTCGTTCAACAGGAACGTCGTCCTCATTGCCCAGATCAGGAGCCTCGAGGGCGCGCTGCAGGCGTTCGGGATTGCCGCGGTCGACGGGGTTCACGCCATCTATCTGGATGAAGCGGATTTGGAGAGCAGGGCTGCGCGCACGTGGCACTCCAACGCGCTGGCGCACGCCGTCACGGCCGCCGCGCGAGCCAACGGCAAACACCTGTGCACTGTCGATCGGACGACTACGCCTCATACCATGAGAGGCCGCGCAGGCCGTCAAGCGGGCTTACTATCCGCCGATGGGCACGCGCAGCCTCGGTCCAGGCCAGTTCGATACCGTCTATGCCGGCGCGACGGCTGACTACCGCGATACGTACAACAATAACCTGGTGATGATCGCCATCGTCTCGACCGTCGAGGGCGCGTACAACGCGGAAGAGATCGCCAAGGTGAAGGGGGTCCACGCCATCTTCATGGATGCGATGAATCTGGAGAGCTCCGGCTACCTCCAGGGCAGCCGGGAATACAAGAAGCTGGCGCGAGCCATCGAGGACGCCGCGCAGGAGGAACGCAAACATCTGTGCACTGCCGACCGGAGTACGACGCCCCACACCCTCACCTGCGTGAGACAAAAGGTCAGGCGCGACGGCGATGATGACGATGACGACCACGGCCGCGGCCGCAAGTAGGGCCGCGGCAAGAAGGGCGGCAACGACGACGATTGAGGTTCGGAGGGTCGAGAACGAGGTGGCCGATATCCGAAGATGAAGAAGGGTCGCTTCAACCGCCTTCAATGACTATGTCGGCCACAGGCGAAACTCGGTCAACGCACAAACTCGGGCAGCTTGCCTGAATGGCGGAAGGCGAGACGCGAGCCGGCGCCACGGCAACCTCTGCTCGAAGGCCTCTGGAGACCGGACGTAGCCCATGATGCCCCTCAGCGTGTAGCCCGAAGATCGCCAGTCCATGTCAGTCGTCGTCGTGAAGTAGTCCCCCCGCTCGGTGCTGTGCGAGAGTTTGAACGGTACGGGGCCATTACGCGCCACGCTGGTTGGCGGCGCGGTGGTGCTCGGCGCGCTCGCGGCGAACGAGCTCGCCGCGTTTCGCGCTCAACGGCTCAGATATTGAGCTCGACGTAGACCGCGGCGTGGTCGGAGGCCTGCTCCACGGACTCGGTCATGTCGGGGTAGGTCGCCCAGTCGTCGGGACGGGTTTTCCGCGAGCCCCAGAGTCCCTTGCGGAACACCGCGCCCCGGACGAACTTCTGCTGCAGGCTCGTCGAGAGGAGGATGTAGTCGAGCCGGTTGCGCAGGCCGCAGGAATCGTACGTGCCGGGCCTGCCGCCCACGTCGAACCCGTTTAGAGAGTAGCAGTCGGCAATCGGACTGTTGTTGTTGTAGAGCTCCGCGAGGTTCAACGCTTGGCTGCCGCCGGTCGGCGGGCCTTCGTTCAGGTCGCCGAGCACGACGACGTGCTTCCCCTGCTGGACCAGCCCGTTGACGATCTCGCGCACCTTCTTCGCCTGGCGCTTGCGTTTCTCGCCGCCGCCGCCGGATTGCGACTTGAAGTGGTTCACCAGCACGTGGATCACCGCGCCGCCTGGCGTCTTGATCTCGTACTGAGGGCAGTCGCGGCTAAAGATCTCGCCCTGCGCATCGGTAGCATCGACGTTGGAGCGGATGGTTTCGATGGTGAAACCCTGGCGGGTCATGATCGCCACGTCGATGCCGCGGTCGTCGTTGCCGTCGATCAGCATGATGTGGCGGTACTTCCCGTTCAACAGCTCCTCGTTGAAGCGCGCCAGCGACGGCCGGTCCTCCGCCTCGATCACCGCGAGGATGTCGGCATCGACCTCCTGGATGACCTTCGCGGTCATGCGCGTGCCGATCTCGTTGGTCGCCTCCTTGGCGAGCTCGACCCAGCCGATCCAGCTGCCGCGACCCGTCGCGATGATCTCGATGTTCCTCGTATGGTCCTGCGGCTCGCGATCGAAATCGCCGCGGTTCTTGCGCAGCCAGGCCCATTGCGGGTTCTGCGAGTCCCTGCGGCGCACGGCGTTGTGGGCGTTGACGTAGTAGATGTCGAGCACAACGAGGAGCTCGCGGATCCTCGCCTTGTCGGCGTCGGTGTAGACGGGGTTCTTGATGAGCTCGTTCACCTCCTTGTGCGCCGCCAGCACGGGCTCGGCGACGTTCATGTCCGTAGCGCGAAACGCCTTGGGCCGCTCGAAGAGGTTCTCGACGTTGAAGGATGCGATCTTGACCATGGTCTTTCCCCTTCACACACGCTACGCCGCGACCTTCGGCGGAGCAATCCAACACTTACGCAGAATTCCACTTTGTGGCCGCGATTACTCATGCCCCGTGCGTACAAGGGGCGTAACCTCCTCTCGACCTGGAGGAGCGGAATCAGCTTGGCCTTGCCGAGCGTGCAACAAGGACGCCGTCGAGGTAGACGCAAGTCATCGCGCTGTCCCCAAGGCCAGACAGCACGATTATGTGCGCTTTGTTCAAGGACGGAATCAGCCACATAGCCTACACAGGCAGAACGTGGTCACAGCGATTCGCCGATGCCTCGCCGCAGCACCCTACCGCGCGAGCGGTTTAGTCCATTGGCCAAGAGCCCCGGTGGCGAATGGCAGCTTTCCGACTGGTCATCGTGGCCGCGCTGAATGCCGGAGGGGTTGAATTTCCTATCCTCTGTTTGGAGAGAATTCCTGTGTTAGCCTTGCGCCCCTCGCGGTCTTATCGTCATCAGTCACCGGCGACAGCACGGAGATGACGATCCACCACGTGAGGGAGAACGTCGCCTTCGCGATCGCTCGGCGCTCGAGACGGCGCGCCGAAGCCTGGAAGAGAAGCCGGCCGTACCAACTGAAACCCGGGTTCAGCCAGTTGCGAGGCTGACTGCGAACTGGCGCCCGTTTCCGCTGATTGTCAGCCGTTCCTCGATTGAGAGGTCAGTGCCATGACCATGACCGGAATGTTCCGGATTGCGTTGCTCCCCAACGCGAACGAGCAGAAGTTCGTCAACCACATGGTGAAGAAGGTCTTCGACGTACTACAGGCGACGCGCATCACCAGCGGCTTCACCCACACGCTCCTCAAAGCCAATGATGGTCTCCGTCACTATGCCTGGGCAGCGAGGGTCGAGCTCGTCACCGACGCTGGATATGATTTTGCCCAGAACATCGAACGGGTGCAGAAGAGCATCGCGAAATTCGGTGTCCTCATCGATGTCGACGCCTACATCCATATGGAAGAAATCATCTAGTGAGCGGCTGAAGGCCTCAAGGGTACCCACACCAGGCGGCGTAAGATCGCGGCAACGTAGGTCGGCTTCCCGATCCCGCAGCGGGCGGTGTCGAGGCCAACCGAGCGGGGGAACGAGATGACCCTGTGCCCGATCGCCATCGTCGCCGGCTGTAAGAAGTGTCCGGCATTCAAGGTGTGCCCGGTGAAGGGCATCATCGGCGACTACACGCCGGCGGGCAGGCCTAGCAAGGCCCGCGCCGGCGCCGGAAAGGCCGGCGCGAAGCGCTCGAACTAGGGCGCGAACTGCTCAGACCGCTAGCCAGCCGCCGCCCTGGCGCGCCGACTCGAACGCCTGTTCGACGATACGCACGGACACCCACGCGTCGGCGAACGAGCACGCCGGCGCCGGGCGCTCGCCCAGCACCGCGTCGAGGAAATCGCGCGTCGCGGGTCCGGGCGTCGCATCGGCGGCGACTGTCTCGACGGCCGTGCGGTCGCGGCCCCAGCGGGTGAGCTGCCACCCGAGCGGGAGGTCGAGCGGGCGCCTGAGCTCGATCAAGCCGTCGTCGCCGAACAACCGGATCTCGTCCCACATATGCAGGCCGTGCGAGAGGCACGTGAGGTGGCAGCGCAGCGCGCCGAAATCGAGCTCGATGAAGCCCCCGTCGTCGGCCTGTCCCGGCGGGCCGGGGCGGGTCACCGCGCGCACCCGCGTCGGCGCGCGCTGCAGGAGCCACGGCAGCAGGTCCGCGATGTGCGCACCGCGGCCGGTAAACGGGCCGCCGCCGCCGAGCGCCGGGTCGAGGAACCAGCCGGCGCGCTCGTAGCCGAGCTGCACCGTTTCGACGTAACGGATCTCGCCCAGTGCTTGCTGGCCGATCAGCGCGCGCGCGCGCAAGCACCCCGCGTCAAAGCGCCGGTTGAAGGCGACCGCGCCCACGAGCGCGCGTGCGCTGGCCGCCACGGCGAGCGCGCTCGCCTCGTCCGCGTGCATGACGAACGGCTTGTCGACAAGGAGGTGCCGGCCGGCCTCGATGCAGCGCATCGCTTGCGCGGCGTGCAGCGTATGCGGCGTGCTGAGGATGACGGCGGCACATGCCTCGGGCGCCAGAATGTCGTCGAGGTCGGCGGTGAGCCGGGCGCCGGTCTCGCTGGCGAGCGCGCGCAACGGGCCCGGCGCGATGTCGCAGATCCACGCGATGCGTACGCGCGGATCCGCGCGCAGTGCGGGCACGTGATAACGCCGCGCGAAATGCCCGCAGCCGAGCAGCGCCACGGCGAGCGGCGGCGCGGCGCGATTGCTCAATCCGGCTTCCCGGTGCGGAAGAACGCGGTTGCGATGTCCCACGCCTCGCGGGCGGCCTGCGGGTGGTACGACGGGCGCGTCTCGTTGAAGAAGGCGTGCTCGGCGCCGCGGAAGATCTGCAGGCGATGCGGTAAGCCGCGCCGCGCGAACCGGTCCCGCAGGGCCTCCACGTCGAGCGCCGGCACGATGGGGTCGTGCTCGCCGAAGAGGCCGAGGTACGGTACCTCGATGAGCTCCGCGACTTCCATCGGCAGGAAGGGTTTCGTCGCCCGGCGCTCGAACACGAGGCGGCCGTAGAAGTTCACGACGCCCGCAAGCCCCTCGCAGTACGCGCCGGCGTAGTGCGCGAACCGGCCGCCCATGCAGAAGCCCCAGACGAAGATCGGTGCGCCGCCCGCGTCGCCGGCCTTCGCCCAGCGCACGACCGCGCGGCAGTCGCGGATGCCGCGCGGGTCGTCGAAGTCGAGGAAACTCTGCGCGATGGCCGCCGCCGGGTCGGATTCGACCGGCGCCGCGGCGCCACGGTAGAGATCCGGGGCGAGCGCGCAGAACCCGGCCTGCGCGAGCCGCTTGCAGAGCGTGCGGATGTTGGTGTTCACGCCCCAGATCTCGGCGAGCACGATGACGTAGGCGGCGCTCACTCTTCCGACGGGCTGCGTGCGGTAGGCGAGCGTCGAAGCGCCGGCCTCGAGCGGGATCGTGACGGTCGAAGTGTCGAGGGTCATGAGGTCCGGTCCGCCGCTGCGAAGAAATCCGCGGGATCGTACCGGAACGGGCCGCTTCGCAGGCCGCGAGGATCATGACGCTCAGTAGAAGTCGGCGACACGCTGCGTCGTCCCGGTCTGCGCCGCCGCGTAGGCGGCGAGGATCATCGCGAGCGAGCGCCGGCCGTCCTCGAGCCCCATCGGCGGCGGCGCGCCCTGCCGGAGTGCGGCGACGAACGCGATCGCGTTCTGCTGGTGGAACCCGCCGGTCTTGAATCGCGGCACGATCGGCGACACCTCCCAGGTGCGCTCCGGCTGGTCCGCGGAATAGAAGCGCAGCAAGCCGCTCGCGGTGTGCTCCTTGGACGCGAGGTCCACGCCGGAGAGGAGCGCGGTGCCCTGCGTGCCGAAGATCTCGATCGAAACGTCGGCGGCCTGGAAGTTCCAGCCGGTCGCGAGCTCGGCGAGGAGGCCACCGGGGAACTTGTAGATGGCGAGCGCGGTGTCCTCGACCGCGAGCCCGGAGGTGCGATCCGAGACGAGCGCCGTCACCGACTCCGGGTCGCCGAAGAGCCAGCGCAGAAAGTCCGCGCCGTGCACGCCCTCGTCGAGCAGCGTGCCGCCGCCCGAACGCACGGGGTCGGCCCACCAGCCCGCGGTGAACGCCGCGTCGTGGCCGTAGCGGTGGCCGTGGCGCACGCGCACGAGCCACGGCGTGCCGAAGAAGCCCGCGTCGAGCCGCCGCTTGATCTCGTGGTTGGCCGGATCGAAGCGCTTCGGGAAGCTCTGCATGAAGCGCACGCCCGCGCGGTCGATCGCCGCGGCGATCGCGCGCGCGTCGTCGCGCGTGGTCGCGATCGGCTTCTCGCACAGGACGTGCTTGCCGTGTGCGGCCGCGCGCTCGATCAGCGGCCGGTGCGCGGCCGTGTCCGAGCAGACGGCGACGGCGTCGACCGCGTCGAGCAATGCGTCCAGCGACGGGACGAACCGAGTTCCGTAGCGCGCGGCAGATTCGGCGCCGCGCCGCGGGTCGTCGTCCCAGACGCCCGCGAAGTCGACGTCCTCAGAATCGCGGAACACCTCCGACCAGAAGTTCGCGTGGTAGTGCGCGAAGCCGAGGATGCCGATGCGGATCGGGCTCGTCATCGGTTTCATTCGCGCTCGGCGATGGATTCGGCCACGGGTACGACGCGCTCGGCGCGGCCCGACGCGGCGGAGCGATAGATCGCTTCGGCGAGGAGCAAGGTCGCGAGGCCGTCCTCGGCGGTCCGGTCGGGCGGCAGCTTGCCGCGCACGCGGTCGAGGAAGTCGGCGTGGTGGCGCGCGCCGAACGGCCGTGCCGGCAGCTCCGGCACCACCCATTCGCGCTTGCCGGTGATGCCGGGGGCGAAGAGAGCGAGCGGCCCGCGCTCGGAGCGCAGGCGAATCGTCGCTTCGGCGCAAAAGATCTCGCAGCCGAAGCGGTCGGTTCCGGCCTGCTCGGTCATGTCCATCTCGTGCGACACGAGCGGTCCGGCTGCGAACCGGTAAGTGGCGAACGCGTGGTCCTCGTTGTCGGGTCGCACGATCGTCCCGTCCTTGAGGCGCCGCTCCGCGAGGCGCTGGGCGACCGTCGCCGAAACGGTCGCGACGTCGCCGAACAGGAAGCGCAGCACGTCCATGCCGTGCACGCCGAGCTGCAGCACCACGCCGCCCCCGACCGTCGCGCGCGAGAAGAACCACGCGTTCCAATCCGGCCCCGGCGTCGCGTTGCGCATCCGCGCCGAGAGCACCGGCCCGGCCGCGCCGCCGGCGAGGAGCTCGGCCGCGCGCTGCACCTCCTCGAAGTAGCGGTGCATGAAGCTCACCTGGAGGAAGGCGCCGCCGCGTCGCGCCGCCGCCAGGATGCGCAGGCACTCCGCGCTCGAGCGCCCCATCGGCTTCTGCAGGAGCACCGCCTTCCCCGCCGCCGCCGCGGCGCACGCGATCTCGCAGTGCGTGTCGTCGGGCGTCGCGATCACCACCGCGTCGACGTCGCGCCGGTCGAGGACCGCGCGCCAGTCGGTCGCGACCTCCGGGATCGCGAACCGGCGGGCGACCTCGGCGGCGCGCTCCCGCGAGCGCGCGGCGATGACGCGGACCGCCGCGCCACCCGCGGCCGCGAGCCCGCCGAGGTGGTAGTCCGCGATCGACCCGGCGCCGAGGAACCCGATGCCGACCGTGTCGGCGGCCGAGTGCTCGGTCATGCCTTCCACCGGCCGCGCACCTTCACGAGCGCGGGGTCGATGCGCTCCAGCGGATCGGTGTACGTGTAGTCGAGCACATTGATGCGCTTCCTGATCCGCCCGGCCGACTCGAGGAACGCGGTGGTCCGCTCCATGTCCTCCACGTACGCCTCGTCGAAGGCGGGATTGAAGACGTAATCACCCCAGATCGCGGCGTTCCCCGCCGCGTCCTGCTTCTGGAACTCCGAGAAGATCCGGACCGTCTCGGCGCGTTGGGCGGGGTCGGCGGACTGCCGCTGGCCACGCAGAAGCACCGTGAGCATCGCCGCCACCGCGCCCGGGTTCTTGCGCACGAAATCCTGATTGGCGACGTAGATCGACCGGTTGTTGGAGACGCGCACGGTCGCGCCCTTGTTGGCGGCGAAATGGCTGGTCGAGCCGGTGTGCACGACCTTCGCCTGGCCGGTGGCGAGCGCGCGATGGGGCCACGGCTCCCAGCAGAGCAGGCCCTGCACGGTGCCGGAAGCGAGTCCCGCGAGCTGCTCCGGCGGCGGCAGGTTCACCACCTGCAGCTTCTGCGGGTCCAGCTTGTAGTACTGCGCGAGGTAGTAGAGCAGCGCGCTAGACGTCGAGCCCTGCAGCAGGCCGATCTTGATGCGGTACAGGTCCTCGGGCGAGTTGACGCTCGCGTCGTTGCGCACGACGAGCTTCTCGAGGTTCCAGTTCACGCAGTTGGTGCCGAGCACGACGACCGGGCTGCCGTTGGAGGCCATCGAGATCGGCGGCAGGTTGCCCGGCGTCCAGAGCTGGATGTCCCCGGAGAGCAGCGCCTCGCCGGCGAGCGCGCCGGCGGTGAAGGTGCGCGTCTTCACGTCGGCGAACCCGGCGTCCTTGAACCAGCCCTGAGTGATGCCGAGGATGTGCGGCGCGAATGGCGGATCGACGCCGAAGCCGAGCGCGAGGTTCGCCGATTCCGGGCGCGCTCCTTGCGCGCGCGCGAGCCCCGGGAAGGCCGCGGCGCCGGCGAGCACGCCGGCCCCGGCCGCAATCAGTTTTCTCCGTTTGTCGTCCATCGTCGTCTCCTCCGTTGGGGATTCACACCGCATGCCATCGTCCGACCGAGCGCCGGATCACGAGGCCGAGCACCCAGTCCGTCGCGAGCGTGGCGAGCCCGATCAGCAGAATGCCGAAGACGATCACCCCGACCTCCGCCGTCTGGCGCGCGTTCATGATCATGAAGCCCATCCCGGCGTCGGCGGCGATCAGCTCGGCGGCGACCAGCACGCCGAACGACAGGCCCCAGCCCACGCGCAGGCCGACCGCGATGTCCGGCAGCGCCGCGGGCAGCATCACGCGCCACAGGAGCGCAAGCCCGGTCACGTCCATGGTCTGGGCGGCGCGCACCAGCGTCGGATCGACGCTCGTGATCCCGCGGTAGGCGTTGGTGAGCACCGGGAAGAATGCGCCGAGGAAGATCACGAACACTTTGGAGGCCTCGCCCAGACCGAACCATACGATCGCCATCGGGATCCACGCGAGCGGCGGGATCGGCCGGAGGCACTCGAGCACCGGCCGGGCGAGGTTGCCGAAGGTGCGATACCAGCCGGCCGCGACCGCAACGGCGATGCCGAGCGCGGCGCCGGCGGCGAACCCGGCGGCGATGCGGCCGAGGCTGACGGCGACGTGCCCGGCGATCGTGGCGGGCGGCAGCTTGGCGAGTGCTTCGGCCACCGCGCCGCTCGGCGGCGGAAAGAGCGCGCTCGCCGGCCCGGCGCGCGCGGCGAGCTCCCAGACAGCAAGGAAGGCGAGCGTCCCGGCCGCGCCGAGCGCGAGCTCGCGTAAGCGCGTGCGGCTCACCGTCGCACCTCCGCGAGGCCGCGATGCCAGGGCAGCAGCACGCGCTCGAGCCAGGCGAGGCCGGCGGTGAATGCGAAGCCGAGCAACCCGAGCGCGATCATGCCGACGATGGCCACGTCCGTGCGGTAGAACGTGCGCGCCTCCATGATGAGCGCGCCCAGCCCGGCGACGGTCGCGATCATCTCGGCGCCGACGATCACCATGAAGCCGACGCCGATCGCCACGCGCGCGCCGGAGAGGAGCCGCGGCGTCGCGGCCGGCAGGATGACCTTGAAGAAAAGCGCCGGGCCGCGCGCGTCCATCGTGCGCGCGGCGCGGACGAGCACCGGGTCGACGTACTTCGCGGCGGCGATCGCGTTGGTGAGCATCACCCAGAAGCAGGCGTAGGCGATCAGCATCACCTTGGACGTCTCGCCGAGGCCGAACCAGAGCAGCGCGAGGGGCAAGAGGCTCAGCGTGGCGACCGAGCGCGCGAAGGTGACGAGCGGCAGCGTGAGCTGGTCGAGTACCGCGACCCGGCCGATCAGCGAGGCCGAGCGGGATCGCGACGGCGGTGGCGAGCGCGAAACCGGTGAGGATCCGGCGGACGGTGACGAGCGCGTGCTGCCCGATCAGCGTGCCGTGCGGAAAGCCGGCGACCATCATCTCCCAGGACGCGGCTGCGATCCGCGAAGGCGGCGGGAACTGGAACGGCCGGAGCCACCCGAATGCGGACGCCGCTTCCCAGAGCGCGAGGAGCACGATCATGCACACCGCGCCCTGCACCGCGGGACTGGCGACGCGGGCGCGCGCGCCCGCGCGCGGCGCGGCGTTACGGCTCACCGCAGATGCTCCCAGATGCGCTCGTGGAGCAACGCGAGCCGGGGGTCGGCGCGGCGCCGCGGGCGCGGCGCATCGAGCGGGTACTCGGCCACGATGCCGCCGCCGCCCATCACCACGACTCTGTCGGAGAGGACGAGCGCCTCGGTGATGCTGTGGGTGACGAAGAGCACCGTCTTGCGGCGCGACGACCACACGCGCAGGAGCTCGTCCTGCATCTCGATGCGGGTGATCTCGTCGAGCGCGCCGAACGGCTCGTCCATGAGCAGGATCTGCGGGTCCTGCGCGAGAGCGCGCGCGATCGCGACCCGCTGCTGCATGCCGCCGGACAGCTCGGCCGGATACCGGTCGCCGTAGCCCGCAAGCCCGACGAGCGCGAGGAGCTCGCCCGCCTCGCGCGAGCAGGCGGCGGCGTCGAGCCCGCGGCTGCGCGCGCCGAACTCGACGTTGCGGATCGCCGTGAGCCAGGGGAAGAGCGCCTGGGCCTGGAACACGACGCCCTTGCCGCGTCCCGGACCGGCGACCGGGACGCCGTCGACGAGCACTTCGCCAGTGCTTGCCTCCACCAGCCCGGCGACGATGTTGATCAGCGTCGTCTTGCCGCAGCCGCTCCGCCCGACCAGCGTGACGAACTCGTTCTCGCCCACGTCGAGATCGATGCCGTTCAGCACCGGCGCGCCGGCGGCCGCAGCGTCGTAGCGCTTCGTCACGCCGCGCACTGCGATCTTCGGCCGGGCCGCCGCGGTAGGCGCGATCGATTCGGCGGGGGCGGTGCGCATTTGCACAGCTAGGATCGCGCCGGCTCGACAACGGCGGCGACCCCGGGCGGCGGCGTGTACACGAGCAGCCCTTCCTTACGGATGGCGTCGTTGCCGCCCCAATACTCCGCTTTGGCGCGCTGGTCGGCGCGCGCCCGTGCATCCACCGCTTGCGGATCGCAGATCATCCGCAACCGCGCTTCGAGGCGGTCCGCGATCGCACTGCCGTCGGCGGTCGCGGCGAGATCGCGCGATTCGTCCGGGTCGGCGGCGAGGTCGAAGAGCTGCCGCGGCGCATCGACGTGGTAGATCAGCTTGTGCGGGCCGTCGCGCAGCATGAACGCGCCGCGCCGCGAGCCGGCGGCGTGGTACTCGGCGAAGACCGGTCCGCGCGACGCAGAATCGCCGAGGAGGGAAGCGCCGAGCAACTCGCGCTCGGACGGGTCCGGCGGCAGGCCCGCGCTCTCGACCAGCGTCGGATAGAGATCGACGTGCGAGACCGGCGTATCGACGACCCGGCCCGTGGGAACGCCCGGGCCGCACATCACGAGCGGGATCGCCGCCGAGGGATCGAGCAGGGTGTACTTGCCGAACAGGCCGTGCGCGCCGAGGGCCTCGCCGTGGTCGCTCGTGTACACCACGCGCGTGTCCGACAGGAGCCCGAGGGATTCCGCGGCGCGCATCACGGTCTCGACCTCGCGATCGAGGTGCGTGACGAGCGCGTAGTAGCAGGCGGCAATCCGCCGCAGCGCCGCCTCGTCGGTCATCGCCTGGAAGCCCATGATCCGGCGCAAGTGCGCCAGGGCCGGGTGGGCGGGACGCTCGTCCGGGCGGAAGAGCGGAGGCAGCGGCATCGTCGCGGCGGGGTAGGTGTCGAGCAGCGCCTGCGGCACCGTGAACGGCGGATGCGGGCTCACGTACGAGACGAAGAGCACCCACGGGCGATCGCCCTGCGCTGCGCGGCGCTGGAGCCAGTCGATCGCGAGCCGTGAGATCTCGCCGTCGTACGCCTGATAGTGGCTCTCGCCCGCCTGCGACTGCTCGAGGTAGAGGCCCCACTGGCCGGCGTTCACCGGTTCTTCGTCCGACCAGCGGAGGAGCATGCTGACGCCGCCCTTGCCGTTCAGGATGTGCATCGGCGCGAGCTCGTCGGTGAAGCCATTGTCGTCGTCGGTCGAGCGGAAATGGAGCTTCCCGACCGAGACGACCTCGGCGCCCGCGTCGCGCAAGGCGTGCATCCAGCTCGGCGAGCCGCCGTCGTAGACGATCGCGTTGTCCCAGTAGCCGGTCTGGAACGGGAAGCGCCCGGTCGCGATCGCCGCGCGCGCCGGGCAGCAGAGCGGGCTCGCCGTATACGCGTTGGCGTAGCGCGTGCCCGCGGCCGCGATCCGGTCGATCGTCGGCGTGCGGACGACCGTGTTGCCATAGCACCCGGTCGCGCTCCGCGCGTGGTTGTCGGAGAGGAAGAAGAGCCAGTTCGGGGGGCGCGCCATCGGCGGAGCTCAGCGGAAGTCGATGCGGTAACGATAGCGGTCGCCGCGCATGTACGCCTGGCGAAACTCGGCCGGCCGGTCGCCGACGAGGTAGGTGTGGCGCTCGACCCGGAACACCGGCGTGCCCTCCGGCACCTCGAGGTGCCGTGCGACGTATTCGTCAGCCACCGCCGGTTCGAGGAACTCCTCGGCGCGGAGGAACGCGAGGCCGTAGCGGCTCTCGAGCACGCCGTAGAAGAACTCGTGCTCGAGGTCGAGGCGATCGAGGCCGGGGCAGAGCGCCGCGGGCAGGAAGCTCGCCGACACCGTGATCGGATCGCCGCCCATGAACTGCAGGCGTCGCACCTCGAACACCCGGTCGCGCGGCTCGAGCCCGAGGAGCCGCTGCAGGTCGGGCGATGCGCGCCGGCGCTCGATCCCGAGCAGGCGCGACTCGGGATCGTGGGGCGGCGCGTTTGCGCCGCGGTAGTTGCGGTAGGACCCGAGCACGCTGCCCTCGAACTTCGGCTGCGCGACGAAGGTGCCGCGCCCCTGGCGGCGGACGATCAGGCCCTGGCGTTCGAGGTCGTCGAGCGCGCGGCGCAGGGTGCCGCGGCTCACGGCGAAGTGCGCGCACAGTCCGGCCTCGGACGGCAGCTCGTCGTTCGAGCGCCAGCGGCCGGAGTGGATCTGGCGCGTCAGGGTCTCGGTGATCTGATGATAGAGCGGCGCGAACTCTTCCGGCGCGAGCGCGGCGAGCCCCTGCAGCCGCGCATCACCGTGCGCCGGCCGCGGGACCGGTGCGTGAGGAGAGAGGCCCTGGGGGAAGGGACCCTGGGGGGACAAGCGAAGTTGTTTAGACATCTGAACGTATGGTAGGGTGAGCGCGTCCGCTTTTGCAAGCCTCGGTCGCCAGCACAGGCTGCCAGCACATGACGCCGCAGAACCTCCTCATCCTCATGTCCGACGAGCACAACCCGCAGGTGATGGGTTGCGCCGGGCACCCGATCATCCGTACTCCGAACCTCGATGGGCTCGCCGCACGCGGTACGCGCTTTACCGCGGCGTACACGACCTGCCCGATCTGCGTGCCGGCGCGCGCGGCGTTCGCGGTGGGCAAATACGTGCACCAGATCGGCTACTGGGACAACGGCGACGCCTACGAGGGCGCCATCCCGAGCTGGCACCACCGCCTGCGCGGCCGCGGCCACGAGGTGGTCTCGATCGGCAAGCTGCACTTCCGCGGGGCGAAGGGCGACGACCACGGGTTCACGCGCGAGATCGTGCCGATGCACGTCGTCGACTCTATCGGGGACGTGAAAGGCCTGATCCGCGATGACATTCCGCAGCGCAAGGGCGGCGACAAGATGGCGAAGTACGCCGGCCCGGGCGAGTCCGCCTACACCGTCTATGACCGCGAGATCGCCGCGCAGGCGCAAGTTTGGCTGCACGATGCGGCCCGCCGCGGGCACGACCGGCCGTGGGTGCTGTTCGTGTCGTTCGTCGCGCCGCACTTCCCGCTCACCGCGCCGCCGGAGTGGTACTACGAGTACTCTTCGCGGAACCTGCCGCTGCCGAAGCAGTACGCCGCGGCCGAGCGGCCGGACCATCCTTACCTGCGCGAGTACGCGCACTGCGTCGACTACGACGCCCACTTCAAGAGCGCCGCGGACGTGAAGCGCGCGATCGCCGGCTATTACGGCCTCGTCAGCTCGGTCGACGAGAACATCGGCAAAGTGCTGCGCGCGCTCGAGCGGAGCGGGCTCGCCGCCGACACGCGCGTGGTCTACACCAGCGACCACGGCGACAACGTCGGCGCGCGCGGGCTGTGGGGCAAGTCGACCTTGTACGAGGAATCGGCCGGCGTGCCGCTGATCGTCGCCGGCGAGGGCGTGCCGGCGGCGGTGCGCGACGCGCCGACGAGCCACGTCGACGTCTATCCGTTCGTGTTCGAGTGCGTCGGCGCGCCGGTGCCGGACGACGACGGCCACCCGGGGATCTCGCTCGCGCGGCTCGCGGCCGGCGAGCGCCCGGACCGGGGGGTGCTGAGCGAGTACCATGCGATCGGCTCGGTGGCCGGCGCGTTCATGCTGCGCGACGGGAACTACAAGTACGTCCACTACGTCGCTTACCGGCCGCAGCTCTTCGATCTCGCGCGCGATCCCGGGGAACTCGTCGACCTGGCCGGCGACCCCGCGTACGCGCCGGTGCTCGAGCGCCTCCGCAAGCGCCTGCTCGCGCTCTGCAATCCGGACGAGGTGGACGCACGTGCCAAGCGGCGCCAGGCTGAGCTGCTCGCGCGGTTCGGCGGGCGCGAAGCGGCGCTCGCGCGCGGCGATCTCGGCTTCACGCCGGCACCGGGCACCGCGCCCGAGATGAACTGAGCGCGCCAAACTCGCGAGCCGATGGCCGCCCTGTCGATCGCTCGCCCGCGCTGGCGAAACGAGGAGGAGAACGAATGTCAACCGGAACGGTAGGGCCGCACATGAGACCGTGGTGGTGGGGCTGGTTGGCGGCGCTCGCGATGCTCGCCGCGCTCGCCGTTGCGCCCGCGGCGGTGCTCGCGCAGAAGCTCGCGCCGATCACCGTGGTCATCAACCAGTCGCCGTGGTTCGGCGGGTTCGCGAAGGTGGTCGAGGCCTACGAGAAGGAGACCGGCAACAAGGTCAACCTCGACGTCAACCCGTTCGCCGGCAGCGCGGAGAAGCAGCGCAACTCGGTGCGCGCGAAGGACGGCCAGTTCGACCTGCTGGTGATGAACTCGACCTGGCTGGCGGAGTTCTACCACGGGGGATTTCTCGTCCCGCTCAACGAGATCGACCCGGGATTCAAGCTCGACCCGCAGGTGATCAGCTACGACGACACCGCGTACTGGGATCCGAAAACGAAGACCAACAGCGCGAAGACCGGCGCGGTGTACGGCGTGCCCATCAACGGCAATATCCAGGTGCTCTACTACCGTGCCGATCTCTACGAGAAGGCCGGGCTCAAGGTGCCGACGACCTGGGCGGAGCTGCTCGCGAACGCGCAGAAGCTGCACAACCCGCCCGCCGTCTACGGCATCGTCCTGCGCGGCGCCCGCAGCGCCTCCGACATCTCCTACGACTGGATGCCGTATCTCCACAGCCACAACGGCGCCATCTTCAAGGACGAGAAGAACGGCGACTTCACCGTAACGTTGAACAGCGCCGAGGCGAAGCGGGCCCTCGACATGTATCTCGAGCTCGCCAAGACGGCGGGGCCGCCGAACCCCGGGAGCTACGGGCAGGCGCAGGTCATCCAGGCGCTCGTCACCGGCAAGGCCGCGCATGCGACGCCGGTGATCGCCGCGTGGTCGCAGATGGACGATCCGACGAAATCGGCGGTGGTCGGGCAGATGAACATCGCGATGCTGCCGCGCGGCCCCGGCGGGCAGCCGTCGCCCACGCTCGGGCATTTCATCGGCGCGATCCCGAAGAACATTCCCAAGGACCGACAGGTGGCCGCACTCGCGTTCCTGAAGTGGTTTCAGACCTACGAGGCGCAGCTCAAGTACGCTCAGGCCGGCCAGCCGCCGATCCGCAGAGACGTGTACGGCGCCGATTTTTCGAAGAAGCCCGAGTTCCGCTGGATGAAGGCGATGGTGGACAGCGCGCCCTACCCGCGCATGATGTACACCGTGCCCGAAGGCGCGCAGATCGTCGGCGTGCTCGAGCTGCGGCTCAACCAGGCGGTGATCGGCGAGCGCTCGTCGGCCGATGCGCTGAACGCGGCGGCCGCGGAGATCCACGAGATCGTCCGCAAAGCGGGCTACAAGACCGGACGGCTGCCCGACCTGAAGTAGCTCGGTCGATGTCGAGCGCCGGCAGCGCCGCGCTCGCGGGCGACACCGCGCGCTGGCGTCACTACCTTCTCGCGCCGACGCTCGCGGTCTACCTCGCGCTCACGCTCGCGCCGATCGCGAACCTCGTCGTGATGTCGATGCACGAGATCCGCTGGGAGCAGGGCGCGGCGCAGTGGGCGTTTGCCGGGCTCGAGCACTACGTCGAGCTGCCCCGCGACCAGCTCTTTCGCGACGGGCTGGTGAACACGGCCCTCTTCGCCGTGTTCGCGGTGTCGGCCGAGCTCGTGCTCGGGTTCTGGCTCGCCCTATTCGCGAGCCGGGTGGTGCGCGGGCGCCTCTTCTACCGCACCGTGTTCCTGCTGCCCATCCTGATCCCCGGGATCGTCATCGGCGCGATCTGGAAGCTCGCCTACAACCCGGACTTCGGCGTCATCAACCAGCTCCTCGGGCTAGCGGGCCTCCCGGGGCACGACTGGCTCGGCCAGAAGTCGCTCGCGTTCGCGTCGGTGGTGGCGGTCGATATCTGGCACTGGACGCCGTTCGTGTTCCTGCTCCTGCTCGCGGGGCTGGAGTCGCTGCCGCAGGAGGTGTACGAGGCGGCGAAGGTCGACGGCGCGAGCCTGTGGCAGGAGCTGCGCTACGTCACGCTGCCGATGATGCTGCCGACCATTGCCGTGACGCTCGTCTTCCGGCTCATCGTCTCGTTCAAGGTCTTCGACGAGGTGTATCTCCTCACCGGCGGCGGCCCGGGCACCGCGACCGAGGTGCTGAGTTTCACGATCTACCGGCGGTTTTTCACCGAGGACCGCATGGGTTACGGGTCCGCGATGTCGGTGGTCGTGCTGTTCGTGCTGACGCTCGTCATCGTCCTCGCGCTCGCTGCCTCGCGGCGGCGGCGCCTCGAGGATCGGTAAGCGAACGCATGGTCGGGTCGCGCTCGACGGCGCTCGGAATGCACGCGGTGCTCGCGCTCGCCGCCGTCATCGTGATCTTTCCGGTGGTCTGGATCGCGCTCGCGGCGTTCAAGACCCAGATCGCTCTCCTGCGGGGCGATGTCCTCTTCACGCCGGTGTGGACGAACTTCAACGAGCTCCTGTTCTCGCGCAGCTCCGACTATCTCGCCGACGCCCGCAACAGCCTGATCGTCGCCTCGATTTCCACGGCGCTGGTCGTGTTCCTGGCGACGCTCGCGGCCTACTCGCTGCATCGCCTGCGCTGGCCGCGCTGGGTGCCGGTCGCGGTGCTCGGCTGGTCGATGATCTTCCACATGCTCCCGCCGATCACGATGGTCGGGCCGTGGTACGTGATGTTCCGCGGCCTCGGGCTCGACAATACCTATGCCGGTCTCGTTCTCGCGCACCTTGCGCTCAACCTGCCGGTCGGCATCTGGCTGATGTCGGTGTTCGTGCGCGAGATCCCGCTCGAGCTGGAGGAGGCGGCGAGAGTCGACGGCTGCACGACGCCGCAGATGCTGTGGAGAATCGTGTTTCCGCTCGTCGCGCCGGGGCTCGCCGCGACGGCGATCATCTGTTTCGTGTTCAGCTGGAACGAGTTCGCGGTGGCGCTCAACCTGACCGCGAAGCAGACGGCGACCGTGCCGGTCGCGATCGCCAGGTTCGCCCAGGAATACGAGATCAAGCATGGGGTGATGGCGGCGGGGGCCGTCCTGTCGACGATTCCGGCCATCGTGCTGCTGCTCGTGGCACAGCGGCACATCGTCAAGGGGCTCACCGCGGGGGCGATCCGGTGAGCGCGGCTAGCGCGGGCCGGTCACCGAGAGAGGAGTTTGTTGAATGTCCGCCCTCGGGCCGGATTCACACCGTGCTCCCGTAGCGTTGCAGCACGTCCCGGTTTACCTCGATGCCGAGGCCGGGGCGCGTGGGGATCGCCACCCAGCCCTCCCGGTGCCGCAGCGGCGCGTCGGTGAGACTTTCCCGGAACGGGTGGGACGACGTGTCGAACTCGAGGATCGGCTCGGCCGCGAAGAGCGAGTGGTTCGCGACCGGGATCGCGGCGATGAACTGCAGCGACGCGGCCTGGCCGACCGCCGAGGCCCAGACGTGCGGGTTGACCTGAACGCCGTGGGCGTGCGCGAGCGCTACGATGTGCCGGCAGCCGGTGAAGCCCCCGGCCGCGCAGAGGTCCGGCTGGGCGATGTCCACCGCGCGCCGCGCGAAGAGCTCGCGGAAGCCGAACAGGGTGTATTCGTTCTCGCCGCCGGCGATCGGCGTCACGAGGGCGCGGCGCACCTCGCCGTACCCGTCGAGATCCTCCTGCGTCACCGGCTCTTCGTACCAGCGCAGACGCCAGCCCATGTCCTCGAGGCCGCGGCCCAGCCGGATCGCCTCGGCAACGCCGTAGGCGTGGTTGGTATCGATCATGACCTCGCAGGTGCGGCCGGCCGTCGCCTCCTTCACGGCGCGCATCACCGCGAGGTCGTCTTCGATGCCGAAACCGAGCTTTACCTTCAGCGCGCGGAAGCCCGCCTCGCAATGGCGCACTGCCTCCTGCGCGAGCCGCTCGGCCTCGCCCTGGCCGCCGATGCGATACATCCCGGTCGCGTACGCCTGCACCTTGTCGCGGAACATGCCGCCGAGGAGCTTCGCCACCGGCTCGCCGCGCACCTTGCCGACGATGTCCCAGAGCGCGATGTCGACGCCGCTGATCGCGCCGATGACGGCGCCCTTCATGCCGTAGTCGCGCGTCTGGTGGTACATCCGGTGCCAGAGCACCTCGGGCTGGAGCGGATCGGCGCCGATCGCGAGCGGCTTGAGCGCGGCGAGCACCGCCGCGGCCGCGATCTCCGGCGGCTGCAGGCCCTGGCAGAGCGCTTCGCCCCAGCCGGTGATGCCCGCGTCGGTCGTCACCTCGACGATGGTCGCGCCGCGGCTTCCGACCCAGCCCTGCGAGAACGCGAACGGCTGCACGAGCGGGGAGCGCAGCACGTGCGCCCGGACATCGACGATCTTCACGCGCGGCCCCTCCGACGCATCTCTCAGTTGTCCACCCTTGCACCCGCGGCCTTTACAACCGGCGCCCAGCGCTCCGTCTCGACCTTGATGAACGCCAGGAACGCTTCCGGGGAAGCGCTCGGGGTGATCTCGAGGCCGGCCTGGTTGAAGCGCTCGACGAGCGCGGGGTCGGCGAGTGCCTTCAGGAACTCGTCGTAGATCCGCTTCACCACCGGCGCGGGCGTTCCCGCCGGCACCGCCGGCCCCCACCACTGCACCGTCTCGAACCCGGCAAGCCCGGATTCCTCGAACGTCGGCACGTCGGGGAGGAGGCGCGCGCGCGTCTTGCTCGTCACCGCGAACGCTTTGAGCTTTCCGGACTTGATGTGCGGCACCGTCGGCGGCAGCCCGAGCGAGGCGAGCGGGATCTGGCCGCCGACGACGTCGCCGATCGCCTGGCCGCCGCCCTTGTACGGGATGTGCGTGATCTCCAGGCCGCCCGACATGGCCTTGAACATCTCGGCCGCGAGGTGCTGCGGCGTACCGTTTCCGGGCGAGCCGTAGGCGAGCTTCCCCGGGTTCTGCTTCGCGTAGGCGATCAGCTCCGGAAGCGTCGCCGCCGGCACGGAGGGGTGCGCCACCAGCACGTGCGGCCCGCTGATCATCTGCGTGATCGGGATGAAATCCTTCACCGCATCGAACGGCATCTTCGCGAAGAGCGCGGGCGCGATCGTGTAGGCGTCGGCGTATAAGAGAATCGTGTGACCGTCGGGCGCCGAACGCGCCACCAGCTCGGCACCGACGAGCCCCGCGCCGCCGACGCGGTTCTCGACCACGACCGACTGGCCGATCGACTCGGCGAGGAGCGGCGCGATCACGCGCGCGCTCATGTCCATCGCACCGCCGGCCGCGTACGCCGCGACGATGCGCACCGGCTTCGTCGGCCAGGTCTGCGCCTGCGCGGCCGCCGCGAGCCCCGCGGCGATGACGGCGACGATCAGTTTGATTGTCATGGCGCTACCTCCTCTATCGCGTTCACACCATATCCAACCGCGGCCGATGGTCGGCTCATCGCCGACAGGCGCGGCTCACGGTGCGTGAGTAGTATAGGCGCCGGGATATCAGGAAAGGAGGGCACGCGAATGGCAGAAGGCTTGCTGGCAGGCGACACGGCGCTCGTCACCGGGGCGGCGTCGGGCATCGGACGCGGCATCGCGCAGGCGCTCGCGCGCGAGGGCGCGCGGGTCATCCTCGCCGACCTCGACGCCGATCGCGGCGAGAGCGCCGCGGCAGCGCTGCGCGACGAGGGACGCGAGGCGAGCTTCATCGGCTGCGATCTCGCCGCCCGCGGCGGGCCCGAGCGGCTGCTCGGCGCGGCGCTCGCCGCGCTCGGGCGCCTCTCGATCCTGGTGCACAGCGCGAGCCCGCGGCGCGCGGAATCCGACACCGTGTTCGGCGTGACCGACGAGATCTGGGATCGCATGCTCACGGTGAATCTCCGCGCCGCCTTCGTCCTCGGACGCGAGGCGGGCCGGCACATGCGCGAGCATTCGATCCGCGGCCGAATGCTGATCCTCACCTCGCTCCACGCCGAGAGCCCGCGCAACCTGCCGCATTACAGCGCCTCGAAGGCGGGCATGACGATGGTGATGAAGGAGCTCGCCCGCGCGCTCGGGCCCGACGGCATCCGGGTGAACGCGATCGCCCCGGGGGCGATCCCCGGAGGCGGCTTCGACGCGGCCGCGTCCGGCCTCGATCGCCTGCGCGGCTGCATCGCCATGAACCGGCTCGGCACGCCCGAGGACATCGCGGGCATGGCGGTCGCGCTGGTCTGCGACCGTTTCTCGGCCTATGTCACCGGCACCACGGCGGTGGTCGACGGCGGGCTCGCGCTCCACAACTGGATTCCGCCCGCGGCGGGCTGAGCCGGCGGGCACGGCGAGCGGGTTGCCAGCGGAGGGGCGCTTCACCCATAATCGCGCCCCTGATCGAGCGGGAAGGGCGCCTCCAAGCGGACGGGGGGAATGTCGGCAATGTCGGACGACTACATCCTCGAGACCCGGGGGCTCACCAAGCAATTCAAGGGGTTCGTCGCCGTGCGCGGGGTTTCCCTGCGCGTTCGTCGGGGCGACATCCACGCCCTGATCGGGCCGAACGGCGCCGGCAAGACGACCTGCTTCAATCTGCTCACCAACTTCCTCACGCCGACCGCCGGCCAGATCCTCTACAAGGGTCGCGACATCACCGGCGTCGGCCCGGCGGCGATCGCGCGCATGGGGCTCGTGCGCTCGTTCCAGATTTCCGCGGTGTTCCCGCACCTGAGCGTGCGCGAGAACGTGCGCATCGCGCTCCAGCGGCGCGGCGGACACTCGTTCGATTTCTGGCGCTCGGAGCGCTCGCTCGAGGCGCTGAACGGCCGCGCGCGCGAGTACATCGAGGCGGTCGGACTCGCCGCCTACGAGTTCGCGATCGCCGGCGAGCTGGCGTATGGGCGCAAGCGCGCCCTGGAGATCGCGACGACGCTCGCGCTCGAGCCCGAGATGATGCTGCTCGACGAACCGACCGCCGGCATGACGCACGACGACGTCGAGCGCATCACGGCGCTCATCAAGCGCGTTGCGGCGAACCGCTCGGTGCTGATGGTCGAGCACAACCTGAATGTCGTCTCGACGCTGTCCGACCGCATCACGGTGCTCGCGCGCGGGGAGGTGATCGCCGAGGGCGACTATGCCGCGGTGTCCAGCCATCCGCAGGTGATCGAGGCCTATCTCGGGACCGCGCATGCCTGAGACCGCGCGGCTCCTCACCGTCAGCGGCCTGAACGCCTGGTACGGCGAGTCGCACGTACTCCACGGGATGGACCTCGACGTCGCGGCCGGGGAGGTGGTCACGCTGCTCGGCCGCAACGGCGCCGGCAAGACGACCACGCTGAAGGCGATCATGGGGATGAGCGTGCGGCGCGCGGGGTCGATCCGCTTCAATGCCCTCGAAACGATCGGCTTCGCCTCGAACCGCATCGCGCGGCTCGGCATCGCGCTGTGCCCGGAAGAGCGCGGGATCTTCGCCAGCCTCAACGTCGAGGAGAACCTGCTGCTGCCGCCGCAGATCGCCGACGGCGGGCTGCCGCTCGCGGCCATCTTCGAGCTCTTCCCGAACCTCAAGGAGCGCCTCGCCAGCCAGGGCACCAAGCTCTCCGGCGGCGAGCAGCAAATGCTCGCGATCGCGCGCATCCTACGCACCGGGGCACGGCTCCTCATGCTCGACGAACCGACCGAGGGACTCGCCCCGGTGATCGTGCAGCAGATCGGCCACACCATCGCGCGCCTGAAGGCGCAAGGGTTCACGATCCTGCTCGTGGAGCAGAACTTCCGTTTCGCCGCGACCGTTGCCGACCGGCACTACATCGTCGAGCATGGGCGCGTCGTGGACATGATTCCGAATGCCGAGCTCGAATCGAGCATGGACAAGGTGCACGAGTATCTCGGCGTATGAAGTCCCAACCGAACTCGAGGAGAAAGTCGAAATGCTGCTGAAACGAAAAGCCGTGGTTACCGCGCTCGCCGCGGCTGCGGCCGCCGGCGCACAAGCGCAGGTGTCCGACGGCGTGGTGAAGATCGGCGTGCTCACCGACATGTCGAGCCTCTACTCCGACCTGTCGGGCCAGGGGTCGGTGCTCGCCGCCCGCATGGCGCTGGAGGATTCCGGCGTGCTGAAGCGCGGGATGAAGGTGGAGATCATCTCCGCCGACCACCAGAACAAGCCCGACGTCGGCTCCGGGATCGCGCGCCAGTGGTACGACGTCGACAAGGTCGACGCGATCTTCGACACGCCGAACTCGGGCGTCGCGCTGGCGGTGAACCAGGTCACCCGCGACAAGGGCAAGGCGTTCATCGTCTCCGGCGCGGCCACTGCCGACCTGACCGGCAAGGCGTGCTCGCCGAACACGATCCACTGGACCTACGACACCTGGATGCTCGCCAACGGCACCGGCAACGCGGTCGTCAAGACCGGCGGCGACACCTGGTTCTTCCTGACCGCGGACTATGCGTTCGGCCACGCGCTCGAGCGCGACACCGAGGCCGTGGTGCAGAAGACCGGCGGCAAGGTGCTCGGCAAGGTCCGGGTCCCGCTGAACACCCAGGATTTCTCGTCGTTCCTGCTGCAGGCGCAGTCGTCGAAGGCGAAGATCATCGGCCTCGCGAACGCCGGCGGCGACACGACCAACTCGATCAAGCAGGCGGCCGAGTTCGGCATCGTGAAGGGCGGCCAGAACCTCGCCGGCCTGCTCGTGTTCCTGACCGACGTGCACGCGCTCGGGCTGAACACCGCGCAGGGGCTGATCTTCACCGAGACGTTCTACTGGGACATGAACGAGCAGACGCGCGCGTTCGCCAAGCGCTTCGCGCCGGCGGACAAGGGCATCCATCCGACGATGATCCACGCCGGCGTCTACGCGGGCGTGCTGCACTATCTGAAGGCGGTCGAAGCGCTCAAGGGCGACGACGGCACGAAGGTCATCGCGAAGATGAAGGAGCTGCCCACCGACGATCCGCTCTTCGGCAAGGGCACGATCCGCGTCGACGGCCGCAAGATCCATCCCGCGTACCTCGTCGAAGTGAAGAAGCCGGCCGAGTCGAAGGCGCCGTGGGACTACTACAAGATCCGCGCGACGATCCCGGCCGACCAGGCGTTCCGGCCGCTCGCCGACGGCGGCTGCCCGCTGGTGAAGTAACGGCCCTGCCGCCGCCCGGGCGATGGAAATCTTCGGCGTACCGACGCAGGCGCTGTTCGGTCAGCTCCTGATCGGGCTGATCAACGGCTCGTTCTACGCGCTGCTGTCGCTCGGGCTGGCGGTGATCTTCGGGCTGCTCAACATCATCAACTTCACGCACGGCGCCCAGTACATGATGGGCGCCTTCTGCGCCTACCTGCTGATGACCAAGCTCGGCATCGGCTACTGGTGGGCGCTCGCGATCGCGCCGGTCGCCATCGGCGCGACCGGGGTGATCATCGAGCGGTTGATGCTCAAGCGCCTCTACGAGCTCGACCATCTCTACGGACTGCTGCTCACCTTCGGGCTCGCGCTGATCATCCAGGGGCTGTTCCGCAACGAGTTCGGCTCATCGGGGTTGCCCTATGCCATGCCGGCCGAGCTCGGCGGCGGGCGGAACCTCGGCTTCATGTTCCTGCCGAACTACCGCGCGTGGGTGATCGTCGCCTCGCTCGTCGTGTGCCTCGGTACCTGGTTCGTGATCGAGAAGACGAAGCTCGGCTCCTATCTCCGCGCGGCGACGGAGAACCCGGCGCTCGTGCAGGCGTTCGGCATCAACGTGCCGCGGATGATCACGCTCACCTACGGCTTCGGCGTCGGGCTCGCGGCGCTCGCCGGCGTGATGGCGGCGCCGATCTACCAGGTGAGCCCGCAGATGGGGGCGGACATGATCATCGTCGTGTTCGCGGTGGTGGTGATCGGCGGCATGGGCTCGATCATGGGCTCGATCGTCACCGGCTTCGGCCTCGGGCTGATCGAGGGCCTCACCAAAGTGTTCTATCCGGAGGCGTCGAACACCGTGATCTTCATCATCATGGCGATCGTGCTGATGTTTCGGCCGGCCGGCCTGTTCGGCACACCGAAGTAGGGGCGCGAATGGCGGCGACGAGCGAAGGCGTGTCCGCGGTGCCGGTCGCATCGCCCGAGGCGCGGCGGCAGCGGATCGGATTCTTCGTGATGGCGGCAATCCTCATCGTGGCGCCGTTCGTCGTCTACCCGGTGTTCCTGATGAAGGTCATGTGCTTCGCGCTCTTCGCGTGCGCCTTCAATCTGCTGATCGGGTTCGGCGGCCTGCTCTCCTTCGGCCACGCGATGTTCCTCGGGACGGCGGGCTATGTCTGCGCGCACGCGGCGAAGGTGTGGGGCTTCCCGCCGGAGCTCGCGATCGTCACCGGCACCGCCGCGTCGGCCGTGCTCGGGCTCCTCACCGGCCTCCTCGCCATCCGCCGCCAGGGCATCTACTTCGCGATGATCACCCTCGCGCTGGCGCAGATGCTGTTCTTCTTCTACCTCCAGGCGCCGTTCACGCACGGCGAGGACGGCATCCAGGCGGTGCCGCGCGGGAAGCTCTTCGGGTTCATCGACCTCTCGAACGTGTACGCGATGTACTTCACCGTCTTCGCGATCTTCATGGGCGGGTTCCTGCTGATCTATCGCGTCATCCATTCGCCCTTCGGGCAGGTGCTGAAGGCGATCCGCGAGAACGAGCCGCGCGCGGTCTCGCTCGGGTACAGCGCGGAGCGCTTCAAGCTGCTCGCGTTCGTGCTCTCCGCGGCGTTCTCAGGGCTCGCCGGGGCGACCAAGGCGATCGTCTTCCAGCTCGCCTCGCTCACCGACGTCCATTGGAGCATGTCGGGCGAGGTGGTCCTGATGACGCTGCTCGGCGGGCTGGGCACGGTGTTCGGGCCGGTGGTCGGCGCGCTGGTGATCGTCGCGATGGAGAACTACCTGTCGCAGTTCGGCGCCTGGGTCACGGTCGCGCAGGGCGTGATCTTCGTGGTGTGCGTGCTCACGTTCCGGCGGGGCATCGTCGGCGAGCTCGCGGCCCGGATTGCCCCGGAGCGCCGGTAGCGCTCTGCTCGCTCCCGGGCGCCGTCGCTCCCCCGTTCCCGCTCCGCCGCGGCGGTAACCGATGTCGCGCGATGAACCGCCGCAGGGCGCGTTCGCACCTGTTTGGTGCCGTTCCGGCGCCGATTCTCGTAGTATTCGGGCGCGGTGCCCATGCGGAAGTACATGGCACGCGCGTTGCACAGTCCCGTCTTTAACGCCAACACAAGGAGGCCCCGTGAAATCGAGGCTCGCTCAGTCGCTCGTCGCGCTCGCCGCAGCCGCCGTTGCCGCAACCGCCGCCGCCCAAAGCACGCTCCGCATCGGCATGACCGCCGCCGACATCCCCGCCACGACCAGCCAGCCCGATTCCGGCTTCGAGGGCAACCGGTTCGTCGGCCTGACGCTCTTCGACGCGCTCACGATGTGGGATCTCTCGTCGGCGGACAAGCCGAGCGTCATCATTCCCGGCCTCGCGACCGAGTGGAAGGTCGACGACAAGGACAAGACGAAGTGGATCTTCAAGCTGCGGAAGGGCGCGAAGTTCCACGACGGCACCGACTTCAACGCCGACGCCGCGATCTTCAACTTCGACAAGGTGCTGAAGAAGGACGCCCCGCAATACGATCCGCGGCTGGTCGCGCAGACCACGCCGCGCATGCCGACCATCACCGGGGCGCGCAAGATCGACGACTACACGATCGAGGTGCAGACCTCCGAGCCCGACGCGTTCGTGCCGATCAATCTCGCCAACCTCTTCATGGCCAGCCCGGCGGCGTGGGCGAAGGCGAAAAACTGGACCGAGTTCGCGAAGGCTCCGGTCGGCAGCGGGCCGTGGAAGTTCGTCCGGTTGGTGCCGCGCGAGCGGATGGATCTCGAGAAGAACGCCGGCTACTGGAACCCGCAGCGCGTCCCGAAGACCGACCGCCTCGTGCTGATCCCGATGCCCGAGGCGAACACGCGCGTGGCCGCGCTCCTGTCCGGGCAGGTCGACTGGATCGAGGCGCCGCCTTCGGACGCGATCCCGCAGCTCCGCGTGAAGGGCTTCAACATCACCTCGAACCCCTACCCGCACACGTGGCCGTGGCAGCTCAACGTCCTGCCGGGCTCGCCGCTCGCCGACAAACGCGTGCGCCAGGCGATGCAGCTCTGTGTCGACCGTGACGGCCTGCGCCGGCTGCTGGGGTTCATGGCGGTGCCGGCGAAGGGCGTGGTGTTCGAGGATCACCCGTGGTTCGGCAAGCCCAAGTTCGAGGTGAAGTACGACCCGGCGACCGCGAAGAAGCTGCTCGCCGACGCCGGTTACGGCCCCGGCAAGCCGGTCAAGGTCAAGGTGCAGATCTCCGCCTCGGGCTCGGGCCAGATGCAGCCGGTCGCGATGAACGAGTACATCCAGCAGAGCCTCAAGGAATGCGGCGTCGACGTCGAGTTCGACGTCATCGTCTGGGAGACGCTGTTCAACAACTGGCGGCTCGGCGCGAAGGACGCGGCGGCGCGCGGCGCGCACGCGACCAACGTCAGCTTCGCCTGGCAGGATCCGTTCTTCGGCTTCGCCCGCTTCTACGATAGCCGCATGGTGGCCCCGCGCAGCGTGAACTGGGGCTGGGTGCAGAGCCCGGAGTTCGACCAGCTCGTCGCCAACGCGCGCGGCTCGTTCGACGCGAAACAGCGCGACGCCGCGATCGCCAAGCTGCACGAGCGTGCGGTCGAGGAGTCGTTCTTCCTCTTCTGGGTCCACGACACCGGGCCGCGCGCGATGAGCCCGAAGGTGAAGGGCTTCGTGCAGGCGAAGAACTGGTTCCAGGATCTGTCGCCGGTATCGATGCAGTAGCGTCGGGAACGGGAAGGGGGTCAACATGCCGTCGTATCGCTTCGGACGCCTGATCACGGCGCTCGCCGCTGCGGCCGCCACGTTCGCGCCGCCCTCCGGCGCGCAGGGCACGCTGCGGCTCGGCATGACGGCCTCCGACATCCCGCTCACCACCGGCCAGCCGGACCAGGGCGGCGAGGGCCAGCGCTTCATGGGCTACACCGTTTACGACGCGCTGGTGAACTGGGACCTCACCTCGGCGACGAAAGCGCCCGAGCTCGTCCCCGGGCTCGCCCTCTCGTGGAAGGTCGACGACAAGGACCGGACGCGGTGGACGTTCGCGATCCGCAAAGGGGCGATGTTTCACGACGGCTCGGAGTTCACCGCCGAAGCGGCGGTGTGGAATTTCGACAAGCTGCTCAAGCAGGATGCGCCGCAGTTCGACTCGAAGCAGGCCGCCCAGGGCCGCTCGCGGATCCCCGCGATCGCTGGTTATCGCGCGGTTGACCGGCACACGCTGGAGATCAAGACCAAAGAGCCGGACGCGTTTCTGCCGTTTCAGCTCGCATGGATCCCGATGTCGAGCCCGGCGAACTGGGACAAGGTGGGCAAAAGCTGGGATGCCTACGCGAAGATCGCCCTCGGGCACCGGTCCGTTCAAGCTCGTGTCGTGGACGCCGCGCGAGCGCGCGGAGATGGTGCCGAACGCGGGCTACTGGGACAAGGCGCGGATACCGAAGCTCGAGAAGCTGATCCTCGTCCCGCTGCCGGAAGCGAACACGCGCATCGCCGCGTTGCGCTCGGGCCAGGTCGACTGGATCGAGGCGCCGGCGCCGGATGCGGTCGCGAGCTTGAAAGGCGCCGGCTTTCAGATCGTGACGAACGCGTATCCGCACAACTGGGTCTGGCATTTCTCGCGCGCCGACGGCTCGCCGTTCAACGATGTCCGCATCCGCAAGGCGGCGAACCTCGCGGTCGACCGCGAGGGCCTGAACAAGCTGCTCGGCGGGCTGTCGATCCCGGCGAAGGGCTTCGTGCAGCCCGGCAGCTCGTGGTTCGGCAAGCCGGTCGAGCACAAGTACGATCCGGCGGCGGCGCGGAAGCTTCTCGCCGAAGCCGGCTACTCGAAGGACAAGCCGCTCGTGCTGAAGGTGCTCGTGCCCTCCTCGGGCTCGGGCATGATGCAGCCGCTGACGATGAACGAGTTCGTGCAGCAGAACCTGAACGAGGTCGGCTTCAAGGTCGAGCTCGAAGTGCTGGAGTGGAACACGCTGATCAACGCTTGGCGCGCCGGCGCCAAGGACAAGTCCTCGCGCGGCGCCGCGGCGATGAACTATTCGTACTTCATCCAGGATCCGTTCACCGCGTTCACGCGGCACGTCCAGAGCGAACTCGTGGCGCCCAACGGCACCAACTGGGGCTACTACAGCGACAAGGACATGGACGCGCTGCTCCTGAAGGCGAAGACCACCTTCGATCCGCCGGCGCAGGCCAAGGCGCTCCAGGCGGTGCACGAGAAGTTCGTGAACGATGCGCTGTTTCTCGACATCACGCACGACGTGAACCCGCGCGCGATGAGCCCCAGGGTCAAGGGGTTCGTCCAGGCGCAGAACTGGTTTCAGGATCTGACGCCGGTCCACGTGGCGCCGAAGTGACCGCCGCAGCGCAGCGTGAAGCGGTCATCCCGGCGTACGCCGGGATCCAGTACGCAGGCGGTCATTCCGGTGCGAGCCGGCATCCAGTGGCGCGTTCGCTTGAGTCCGGCGTGCGCCGGAATGACGGGACATGATCGCCTACCTCCTCAAGCGCCTCGGCCTCGTGATCCCGATCGCGCTCGCGGTGAGCGTCGTGTGCTTTTCCCTCGTTTATCTCGCCCCAGGCGATCCGCTCTCGGCGATCGTGCCCTCCGACGCGTCGCAGGAGCTGATCGAGACGCTCAAGAAGGAGTACGGCCTCGACAAGCCCATCCCGGTCCAATACGCGATCTGGCTCGGCCGCGCGCTGACGGGCGATCTCGGCACTTCGATCGCGACCGGGCGGCCGGTCGCGAGCGAGATCGGCAAGGCGATCGGCAACACGCTGATCCTCGCGTTCGTGGCCTGTCTGGTCGGTTTCACGCTCGGGGCGGCGTTCGGCCTGATCGCCGGCTATTTCAACGGCTCGTGGGTGGACAAGTCGGTTTCGGCGCTGTCGGTCGCCGGCGTCTCGGTGCCGCACTATTGGCTCGGCATGGTGCTGGTGATCGTCTTCTCGGTCGTGCTCGGGTGGCTGCCGGCGATGGGCGCCGGTCCGGGCGGCTCGGGCGAGTGGCGCTGGGACGCCGAGCACCTGAAGTACCTCATCCTGCCTGCGATCACGCTGTCGGTGATCCCCACCGGGATCATCACGCGCACCGTGCGCGCGCTCGTCGCCGAGATCCTGTCCAAGGAGTTCGTCACCGCGCTGGTGGCGAAGGGCCTGCGCCAGGGCGCGATATTCATGCACGTGATCAAGAACACCGCACCGACCGCCCTCGCCGTGATGGGCGTGCAGCTCGGCTACCTGATGGGCGGCTCGATTCTCGTCGAGACCGTGTTCTCCTGGCCGGGCACCGGATTCCTCTTGAACACCGCGATCTTCCAGCGCGACATCCCGCTGCTCCAGGGCACGATCCTCGTGCTCGCGATGTTCTTCGTCGCGCTGAACCTCCTCGTGGATCTGGTGCAGACGGCGCTCGATCCGCGGATCCGCAGGGCATGAGCGCGAACACCGGTCATTCCCGCGCAAGCCGGAATTCAGTTCCGACGGCCGGGTTCTTGGACCCCGATTTCCGCCGGGGTGACGGCAGGTGAGCGCAGTCCCACTCGACGGCGGCGCGCCGGCCGTAGCCGCGACCCGGACACAGGGTTACTGGTCCGGCGTCTGGCGACGCCTGCGGCGCGACAAGGTCGCGATGGTGTTCGGGCTGGTGCTGCTGGCGATCGTGCTCGCGGCCATCTTCGCGCCGTACGTCGCGCCGATGGATCCGACGAAGGGGTCCATCCTCAAGCGCCTGCTGCCGATCGGTTCGCCGGGCCATCTGCTCGGCACCGACGAGCTCGGCCGCGACATGCTCTCGCGGCTGATCTACGGCGGCCGGCTCTCCTTGCTGATGGGCATCTCGCCGGTCGCGCTCGCGCTCGTGATCGGCAGCACGCTCGGCATCGTCGCCGGCTTCGTCGGCGGCCGGCTGAACGCCGTGATCATGCGCACGGTGGACGTGTTCTTCGCCTTCCCGTCGGTGCTGCTCGCGGTGGCGATCTCCGGGGCGCTCGGTGCGGGGATCGCGAACGCGTTGCTCGCGCTCACGATCGTCTTCATCCCGCCGATCGCGCGCGTCGCGGAGAGCGTGACGACGCAGGTGCGCGGGCTGGACTACGTCGAAGCCGCGCGCGCGAGCGGCGCGGGCGGCGGAACGATCATCCGCGTGCACGTCCTCGGCAACGTGCTCGGACCGATCTTCGTCTACGCGACGAGCCTCGTGTCGGTGGCGATGATCCTCGCCTCCGGCCTGTCGTTCCTCGGGCTCGGCACCAAGCCGCCGGATGCCGAATGGGGCCTCATGCTGAACACGCTCCGCACCGCGATCTACACCCAGCCCTGGGTCGCGGCGCTGCCGGGTGCGATGATCTTCATCGTATCGATCAGCTTCAACATGCTCTCCGACGGGCTGCGCAGCGCGATGGACGTCCAGCGATGACCGACGCCGCCGTGTCGCTGCTGCAGGTGCGCGAGCTGGTGAAGCGATTCCCGCTCAAAGGTGGCCTCTTCAAGAAGGGCGGCACCGTGCATGCCGTGGACGGGGTCTCGTTCTCGGTCGAGGTGGGCGAGACGCTCGGGATCGTCGGCGAGTCGGGGTGCGGCAAGTCCACCACGGCGCGGCTGCTGATGCATCTGATCACGCCGGACGACGGGCGCGTGCTGGTCGAAGGACGCGAGGTCGGACCGTCTACCGCGCGGAACGAAGGCGGCCTGCCGGGCGGGCTCGCGCTGAGCGAGCTGCGGCGCACGATGCAGATGGTGTTCCAGGACTCGTTCGCCTCGCTCAACCCGCGGCTCACCGTGGAGGCGAGCATCGCGTTCGGGCCGAGCGTCCACGGCCTCGCCGACGCCAAGGCGCGCGCGCGGGCGCAGGATCTGCTGCGCAAGGTCGGGCTCGACCCGGCGCGCTTCGCCGGCCGCTATCCGCACGAGCTGTCGGGCGGCCAGCGCCAGCGTGTGAACATCGCACGCGCGCTCGCGCTCGAGCCGAAGATCGTGATTCTCGACGAAGCGGTGTCGGCGCTCGACAAGTCGGTCGAGGCGCAGGTGCTGAACCTCCTGATCGATCTCAAGACCGAGTTCGGCCTCACCTACATCTTCATCTCGCACGACCTCAACGTCGTTCAGTACATGAGCGACCGGGTCATGGTCATGTATCTCGGCAAGATCGTCGAGCTCGGCCGGGTCGAGCGCATCTATGCCGGCGCTGCGCACCCCTATACGCGGGCGCTGCTCTCGGCTATGCCGACGATGGATCCGACCCACCGGACCGAGGCGCCGCCGCTCGTCGGCGATCCGCCGAACCCGATCAACCCGCCATCGGGCTGCCGGTTCCGCACGCGCTGCGAGTTCGCCGAAGAGGTGTGTGCGGCGCGCGAGCCGCTCCTGGCGGCGACCGCGCCGGATCACCGCGTGGCCTGCCACATGGCGCACGCGGGATCGGGGCACAGCAAAGCGCCGGCGCTGGCAGCGGCGGCATAAGGAGGATCCCATGCGCGGTACAGCCACCGAACGGTACGTCGCGGAAGTGCTCGCGGTGCAGGGCGTCACACCGAGCGAGGACGCTGCGAAGGCCATCGCGCCGACCTTGACGGCCCAGCTCGCGGCCGCCGCGCCCGCCTATGCTTCGCTCGCGTTCGAGGCCGAGCCGGCAGGCTATCTTGCGGTAGCAGCCAAGGAGAAGGCGTGATGGCCGGCGGGCTCAACGAGCTGGGTCTCATAGAGGTCGCGGCGAAGATCCGCACCCGCGATGCGTCCTGCGTGGAGGTGCTCGACGCCGTGATCGCGCGCGCAAAAGCGGTGCAGCCGAAGCTGAACGCGTTCCTGCGCATCGACGAAGAGCTCGCGCGCGCGCAGGCGAAGCTGGCGGACGCGGAGCTCGCACAGGGGCGCAGCCGCGGGCCGCTGCACGGCGTGCCGCTCGCGCACAAGGACATGTACTACCGCGCCGGCGTGCCGTCGTCGTGCGGCTCGAAGATCAAGGGCAAGGAGCCGGAGCGGACGACCGCGACGGCGCTCAGGCGGCTCGATGCGGCGGGGGCGATCCAGTTCGGCGTGCTCAACATGGCCGAGTTCGCCTATGGGCCGACCGGCCACAACGTGCACTTCGGGCCCGTGCGGAACCCCTGGCACACCGATCACGTCACCGGCGGTTCGTCGAGCGGATCGGGCGCCGCGGTCGCGGCGCGCGCGACCTTCGCCGCGCTCGGCTCGGACACCGGCGGCTCGATCCGGCTGCCGGCGGCGCTGTGCGGCGTCACCGGGCTCAAGGTCACTTATGGCCGGATCAGCCGCGCGGGCGCGATGCCGCTCTCGTTCTCGCTCGACACGATCGGACCGCTCGCGCGGAGCGCCGCCGACTGTGCGCTGCTCGCCGGCGTGATGGCCGGGCAGGATCCCGCCGACCCGACGAGCGCCGCCGACGCGGTTCCCGACTACCTGGCGCGGCTCAACCAGCCGGTGAAAGGTCTGCGGGTGGGGGTCGCGCTCAACTACTTCACCGAGGACGTGGACGCAGGCGTCGGCGCGGCGCTGACCGAGAGCCTGAAGGCGATCGAGTCGCTCGGTTGCGAGATCGTGCCGGTCACGGCGCCCGACATGAGCGCGATGGACGTCGCCGGGGCGCACCTCATCGCCGCCGAGGCGGCGGCCCTGCACGGCGAATGGCTGCGCACGCGGCCGCACGACTACTCGCCGCAGGTGCGGGCCCGGCTGGAGCGGGGGCTCACGCTGCCGGCGACGAAGTACATCGACGCGCTGCGCTATCGGGGGCCGGCGCTCGCGGCGTTCGCGAACGCCGTGTTCGCGAAAGTCGACGTGCTGCACGTGCCCGCGCTCCCGATCGCGACACCGACGATCGCCGAGACCGACGTCGGCGGCTCGCCGACGATGGATCGCACGCTGATGCTGCTCACCCGCTTCACGCGGCCGTTCAATTACCTCGGGTTGCCGGCGCTCGCCGTGCCGTGCGGTTTCCTCGCCTCCGGCCTGCCGGTCGGCATGCAGCTCGTCGGTCGGCCGTTCGCCGAGGCCGAGGTGTTGCGGCTCGGGCATGCGTTCCAGCGGGCGACGGAGTGGCACCGCCGGGAGCCGCCGGCGTGACCCGCGGCCGATCGGCCGGTCGACAATCCCCATGAGCGAGCCGCTGGTCAGCGTCGGCAATCTCAAGGTCCGCTTCACCGGCGGCGAGCGCCCCGTCGATGCGGTGAACGGCGTCGACTTCCAGCTGGCGAAGGGCGAGGTGCTCGGCGTCCTCGGCGAATCCGGCAGCGGCAAGAGCGTCACCTTGCGTGCGCTGCTCCGCATCCTGCCCGCGCGCCGGTCGACGATCCGCGGCTCGATCCGGGTCGGCGGGCGCGACGTGCTCGCGATGTCGGAGGCGGAGCTCGCGCAGTACCGCGGCGGCGTCACGTCGATGATCTTCCAGGAGCCGATGCTCGCGTTCGACCCGGTCTTCACCATCGGCGAGCAGATCGCCGAGAGCGTGATGCGCCACCAGAAGGTCGACTCGGCGGCGGCGAAGAAGCGCGCGATCGGCATGCTCGAGCGGGTGCGCATCCCGTCGCCCGAGCGGCGCTACGACGCCTATCCGCACGAGATGTCGGGCGGCATGCGCCAGCGCGCGATGATCGCGCTGGCGCTCGTCTGCTCGCCTCAGCTCCTCCTCGCCGACGAGCCGACGACCGCGCTCGACGCCACGGTGCAGATCCAGATACTGCTGCTTCTGCGCGAACTGCAGCGCGAGCTCGGCATGTCGGTGATCTTCGTCACCCACGACATGGGCGTGGTCGCGGAGATCGCCGATCGCGTCGCGGTGATGTACGCCGGCCGCATGGTCGAGGTCGGGCCGGTCGGCGACGTCATCCTGCGCCCGCGGCATCCGTACACCCGGGGGCTCCTCGCATCGACGATCCACGGCTCGATGCGCGGACAGCGGATCGACGCGATTCCCGGCGCGCCGCCGGATCTCTCCCAGCTCCCGCCCGGGTGCAGCTTCGCGCCGCGGTGCAAGCACGTGCGCGCCGACTGCGCGGCGGCGGTGCCGGAAGCGATCGCCGCCGGTCCGGGGCACAGTGCGCGGTGCGTGCTGCTGAAGGACGCCGTCGCGGCCTGACCTTCGGCCTCCTGCGCGCCGCCTTCGCCTTGATTAGAGTAGTGACGTCGAGCCCCCGCACGCGCTCGAAGCCGGGATCGTTCGTGACGGGCTCGGGCATGATGCAGCCGCTGACGATGAACGAGTTCGTGCAGCAGAACCTGAACGAGGTCGGCTTCAAGGTCGAGCTCGAAGTGCTGGAGTGGAACACGCTGATCAACGCTTGGCGCGCCGGCGCCAAGGACAAGTCCTCGCGCGGCGCCGCGGCGATGAACTATTCGTACTTCATCCAGGATCCGTTCACCGCGTTCACGCGGCACGTCCAGAGCGAACTCGTGGCGCCCAACGGCACCAACTGGGGCTACTACAGCGACAAGGACATGGACGCGCTGCTCCTGAAGGCGAAGACCACCTTCGATCCCGCCGGCGCAGGCGAGGCGCTCCAGGCGGTGCACAGGGAACCATGTGAACGATGCGTTGTTTCTCGACATCACGCACGACGTGAACCCGCGCGCGCGATGAGCCCCAGGTCAAGGGGTTCGTCCAGGCGCAGAACTGGTTTCAGGATCTGACGCCGGTCCACGTGGCGCCGAAGTGACCGCCGCAGCGCAGCGTGAAGCGGTCATCCCGGCGTACGCCGGGATCCAGTACGCAGGCGGTCATTGCGGTGCGAGCCGGCATCCAGTGGCGCGTTCGCTTCTGAGTCCGGCGTGCGCCAGAAATAACAGGGACATGATCGCCTACCTCCTCAAGCGCCTCGGCCTCGTGATCCCGATCGCGCTCGCGGTGAGCGTCGTGCTGCTTTTCCCTCGTTTATCTCGCCCCAGGCGATCCGCTCTCGGCGATCGTGCCACTCTGAACACGTTCAGGAGCTGATCGAGTCTTTCGAGAGTCACTGACCCCAGGCATGCCGTCCATGCGTGATCTGGCTCAGGGCGCCGGTGACGCGGCGGTCTCGGCACCTCGATCGCGACCGGGCGGCCGGTCGCGAGCGGGAGTCGGCAAGGCGATCGGCAACCGCTGATCCTCGCGTTCGTGGCCTGTCTGGTCGGCTTCACGCTCGGGGCGGCCTTTGGCCTGATCGCCGGCTATTTCAACGGCTCGTGGGTGGACAAGTCGGTTTCGGCGCTGTCGGTCGCCGGCGTCTCGGTGCCGCACTATTGGCTCGGCATGGTGCTGGTGATCGTCTTCTCGGTGTGCTCGGATGGCTGCCGGCGATGGGCGCCGGTCCGGGCGGCTCGGGCGAGTGGCGCTGGGACGCCGAGCACCTGAAATACCTCATCCTGCCTGCGATCACGCTGTCGGTGATCCCTACCGGGATCATCACGCGCACCGTGCGCGCGCTCGTCGCCGAGATCCTGTCCAAGGAGTTCGTCACCGCGCTGGTGGCGAAGGGCCTGCGCCAGGGCGCGATATTCATGCACGTGATCAAGAACACCGCACCGACCGCCCTCGCCGTGATGGGCGTGCAGCTCGGCTACCTGATGGGCGGCTCGATTCTCGTCGAGACCGTGTTCTCCTGGCCGGGCACCGGATTCCTCTTGAACACCGCGATCTTCCAGCGCGACATCCCGCTGCTCCAGGGCACGATCCTCGTGCTCGCGATGTTCTTCGTCGCGCTGAACCTCCTCGTGGATCTGGTGCAGACGGCGCTCGATCCGCGGATCCGCAGGGCATGAGCGCGAACACCGGTCATTCCCGCGCAAGCCGGAATTCAGTTCCGACGGCCGGGTTCTTGGACCCCGATTTCCGCCGGGGTGACGGCAGGTGAGCGCAGTCCCACTCGACGGCGGCGCGCCGGCCGTAGCCGCGACCCGGACACAGGGTTACTGGTCCGGCGTCTGGCGACGCCTGCGGCGCGACAAGGTCGCGATGGTGTTCGGGCTGGTGCTGCTGGCGATCGTGCTCGCGGCCATCTTCGCGCCGTACGTCGCGCCGATGGATCCGACGAAGGGGTCCATCCTCAAGCGCCTGCTGCCGATCGGTTCGCCGGGCCATCTGCTCGGCACCGACGAGCTCGGCCGCGACATGCTCTCGCGGCTGATCTACGGCGGCCGGCTCTCCTTGCTGATGGGCATCTCGCCGGTCGCGCTCGCGCTCGTGATCGGCAGCACGCTCGGCATCGTCGCCGGCTTCGTCGGCGGCCGGCTGAACGCCGTGATCATGCGCACGGTGGACGTGTTCTTCGCCTTCCCGTCGGTGCTGCTCGCGGTGGCGATCTCCGGGGCGCTCGGTGCGGGGATCGCGAACGCGTTGCTCGCGCTCACGATCGTCTTCATCCCGCCGATCGCGCGCGTCGCGGAGAGCGTGACGACGCAGGTGCGCGGGCTCGACTACGTCGAAGCCGCGCGCGCGAGCGGCGCGGGCGGCGGAACGATCATCCGCGTGCACGTCCTCGGCAACGTGCTCGGACCGATCTTCGTCTACGCGACGAGCCTCGTGTCGGTGGCGATGATCCTCGCCTCCGGCCTGTCGTTCCTCGGGCTCGGCACCAAGCCGCCGGATGCCGAATGGGGCCTCATGCTGAACACGCTCCGCACCGCGATCTACACCCAGCCCTGGGTCGCGGCGCTGCCGGGTGCGATGATCTTCATCGTATCGATCAGCTTCAACATGCTCTCCGACGGGCTGCGCAGCGCGATGGACGTCCAGCGATGACCGACGCGGCCGTGTCGCTGCTGCAGGTGCGCGAGCTGGTGAAGCGATTCCCGCTCAAAGGTGGCCTCTTCAAGAAGGGCGGCACCGTGCATGCCGTGGACGGGGTCTCGTTCTCGGTCGAGGTGGGCGAGACGCTCGGGATCGTCGGCGAGTCGGGGTGCGGCAAGTCCACCACGGCGCGGCTGCTGATGCATCTGATCACGCCGGACGACGGGCGCGTGCTGGTCGAAGGACGCGAGGTCGGACCGTCTACCGCGCGGAACGAAGGCGGCCTGCCGGGCGGGCTCGCGCTGAGCGAGCTGCGGCGCACGATGCAGATGGTGTTCCAGGACTCGTTCGCCTCGCTCAACCCGCGGCTCACCGTGGAGGCGAGCATCGCGTTCGGGCCGAGCGTCCACGGCCTCGCCGACGCCAAGGCGCGCGCGCGGGCGCAGGATCTGCTGCGCAAGGTCGGGCTCGACCCGGCGCGCTTCGCCGGCCGCTATCCGCACGAGCTGTCGGGCGGCCAGCGCCAGCGGGTGAACATCGCACGCGCGCTCGCGCTCGAGCCGAAGATCGTGATTCTCGACGAAGCGGTGTCGGCGCTCGACAAGTCGGTCGAGGCGCAGGTGCTGAACCTCCTGATCGATCTCAAGACCGAGTTCGGCCTCACCTACATCTTCATCTCGCACGACCTCAACGTCGTTCAGTACATGAGCGACCGGGTCATGGTCATGTATCTCGGCAAGATCGTCGAGCTCGGCCGGGTCGAGCGCATCTATGCCGGCGCTGCGCACCCCTATACGCGGGCGCTGCTCTCGGCTATGCCGACGATGGATCCGACCCACCGGACCGAGGCGCCGCCGCTCGTCGGCGATCCGCCGAACCCGATCAACCCGCCATCGGGCTGCCGGTTCCGCACGCGCTGCGAGTTCGCCGAAGAGGTGTGTGCGGCGCGCGAGCCGCTCCTGGCGGCGACCGCGCCGGATCACCGCGTGGCCTGCCACATGGCGCACGCGGGATCGGGCCACAGCAAAGCGCCGGCGCTGGCAGCGGCGGCATAAGGAGGATCCCATGCGCGGTACAGCCACCGAACGGTACGTCGCGGAAGTGCTCGCGGTGCAGGGCGTCACACCGAGCGAGGACGCTGCGAAGGCCATCGCGCCGACTTTGACGGCCCAGCTCGCGGCCGCCGCGCCCGCCTATGCTTCGCTCGCGTTCGAGGCCGAGCCGGCAGGCTATCTTGCGGTAGCAGCCAAGGAGAAGGCGTGATGGCCGGCGGGCTCAACGAGCTGGGTCTCATAGAGGTCGCGGCGAAGATCCGCACCCGCGATGCGTCCTGCGTGGAGGTGCTCGACGCCGTGATCGCGCGCGCAAAAGCGGTGCAGCCGAAGCTGAACGCGTTCCTGCGCATCGACGAAGAGCTCGCGCGCGCGCAGGCGAAGCTGGCGGACGCGGAGCTCGCACAGGGGCGCAGTCGCGGGCCGCTGCACGGCGTGCCGCTCGCGCACAAGGACATGTACTACCGCGCCGGCGTGCCGTCGTCGTGCGGCTCGAAGATCAAGGGCAAGGAGCCGGAGCGGACGACCGCGACGGCGCTCAGGCGGCTCGATGCGGCGGGGGCGATCCAGTTCGGCGTGCTCAACATGGCCGAGTTCGCCTATGGGCCGACCGGCCACAACGTGCACTTCGGGCCCGTGCGGAACCCCTGGCACACCGATCACGTCACCGGCGGTTCGTCGAGCGGATCGGGCGCCGCGGTCGCGGCGCGCGCGACCTTCGCCGCGCTCGGCTCGGACACCGGCGGCTCGATCCGGCTGCCGGCGGTGCTGTGCGGCGTCACCGGGCTCAAGGTCACTTATGGCCGGATCAGCCGCGCGGGCGCGATGCCGCTCTCGTTCTCGCTCGACACGATCGGACCGCTCGCGCGGAGCGCCGCCGACTGTGCGCTGCTCGCCGGCGTGATGGCCGGGCAGGATCCCGCCGACCCGACGAGCGTCGCCGACGCGGTTCCCGACTACCTGGCGCGGCTCAACCAGCCGGTGAAAGGCCTGCGGGTGGGGGTCGCGCTCAACTACTTCACCGAGGACGTGGACGCAGGCGTCGGTGCGGCGCTGACCGAGAGCCTGAAGGCGATCGAGTCGCTCGGTTGCGAGATCGTGCCGGTCACGGCGCCCGACATGAGCGCGATGGACGTCGCCGGGGCGCACCTCATCGCCGCCGAGGCGGCGGCTCTGCACGGCGAATGGCTGCGCACGCGGCCGCACGACTACTCGCCGCAGGTGCGGGCCCGGCTGGAGCGGGGGCTCACGCTGCCGGCGACGAAGTACATCGACGCGCTGCGCTATCGGGGGCCGGCGCTCGCGGCGTTCGCGAACGCCGTGTTCGCGAAAGTCGACGTGCTGCACGTGCCCGCGCTCCCGATCGCGACACCGACGATCGCCGAGACCGACGTCGGCGGCTCGCCGACGATGGACCGCACGCTGATGCTCCTCACCCGCTTCACGCGGCCGTTCAATTACCTCGGGTTGCCGGCGCTCGCCGTGCCGTGCGGTTTCCTCGCCTCCGGCCTGCCGGTCGGGATGCAGCTCGTCGGTCGGCCGTTCGCCGAGGCCGAGGTGTTGCGGCTCGGGCATGCGTTCCAGCGGGCGACGGAGTGGCACCGCCGGGAGCCGCCGGCGTGACCCGCGGCCGATCGGCCGGTCGACAATCCCCATGAGCGAGCCGCTGGTCAGCGTCGGCAATCTCAAGGTCCGCTTCACCGGCGGCGAGCGCCCCGTCGATGCGGTGAACGGCGTCGACTTCCAGCTGGCGAAGGGCGAGGTGCTCGGCGTCCTCGGCGAATCCGGCAGCGGCAAGAGCGTCACCTTGCGTGCGCTGCTCCGCATCCTGCCCGCGCGCCGGTCGACGATCCGCGGCTCGATCCGGGTCGGCGGGCGCGACGTGCTCGCGATGTCGGAGGCGGAGCTCGCGCAGTACCGCGGCGGCGTCACGTCGATGATCTTCCAGGAGCCGATGCTCGCGTTCGACCCGGTCTTCACCATCGGCGAGCAGATCGCCGAGAGCGTGATGCGCCACCAGAAGGTCGACTCGGCGGCGGCGAAGAAGCGCGCGATCGGCATGCTCGAGCGGGTGCGCATCCCGTCGCCCGAGCGGCGCTACGACGCCTATCCGCACGAGATGTCGGGCGGCATGCGCCAGCGCGCGATGATCGCGCTGGCGCTCGTCTGCTCGCCGCAGCTCCTCCTCGCCGACGAGCCGACGACCGCGCTCGACGCCACGGTGCAAATCCAGATACTGCTGCTTTTGCGCGAACTGCAGCGCGAGCTCGGCATGTCGGTGATCTTCGTCACCCACGACATGGGCGTGGTCGCGGAGATCGCCGATCGCGTCGCGGTGATGTACGCCGGCCGCATGGTCGAGGTCGGGCCGGTCGGCGACGTCATCCTGCGCCCGCGGCATCCGTACACCCGGGGGCTCCTCGCATCGACGATCCACGGCTCGATGCGCGGACAGCGGATCGACGCGATTCCCGGCGCGCCGCCGGATCTCTCCCAGCTCCCGCCCGGGTGCAGCTTCGCGCCGCGGTGCAAGCACGTGCGCGCCGACTGCGCGGCGGCGGTGCCGGAAGCGATCGCCGCCGGTCCGGGGCACAGTGCGAGGTGCGTGCTGCTGAAGGACGCCGTCGCGGCATGATCTTCGGCCGCCTGCGCCCCCTTCGTTTGATCAGAGTAGCCTGACGTCGAGCCCCGCCACGCGCTCGAAGCAGGGATCGTTCGT
>CAVWFR010000003.1:0-87932 GCA_963754305.1 uncultured beta proteobacterium
TGTCTCGGGATTTGCAAATTGCACACCGTTGTCGGGACGGATGCGAGTAACTGACTGATCGAGAAAACGAAGCGACACGGGGAAGGATGGTGGGACTGAAATTAGCTGCACTTAGATTAGCGTGGCTTTCTGCTGATCACAGGGATCTTCGTCGCTCCTTATCCTGTCGGGGTCTCCGGGGGCACGAAGATGCCGAGCAGAGCTCAGCGTGTCACGTCCCTGAGTCTCATTTGTTCTTACATGAACTTTCGCGCTAATCGTTTGGCTTCTGCCTGGGTGCGGGCGTTTGCTTCGCGCTCCGCTCGGGCCTCATGCTCGGCTCTAATCTGCGCCTCGTACTTCTCGTACTTCTGCTCGGCATCCGCTACGCGGCTGATCCAATGCCGAATCTCCGCATTGATGTCCGCTTCGAGTTCCGGGGAAACGTCGTCCGGCGCGGCGCATTCGTTTTGAAAAGGCCGCTGCATCGCAGGTCAAGTTTCCGTCTGGAGTACCAGAGGTAAAAGGATTCGGGCGACTCTCCCGGTCGGGCATGCTCCCGGAATTCTTCCTCCCACGCTTCCGCATGTTCCTGGGGCCAAGGACGCGCGGAAAGATCAGCCGGCGCGGGCGAACGCTCTCGTTCTTCTTCCCCTCGATTACCTCCGCGTCGGTCCTACCTTCCTTTTTTTGCTTATAAAGGGTGTCGTAGCTCAGACCGAGCTTTTCGGCCCAGAACTTCAGAGGCAACTTCTGACCCTGATAGGTGACGAAGAAGGTCGTCGTCTTATTGAGAGCCTGCATCTTTTCGAAGCCCACCGCAGATTGCTTACCACGTACACCGCCTTGCGGGTTAATCGGGTCTAGGGTAAACAACTTCTCGATGCGCGCCCCAAGGCATTGAACGAACTCTTCAAGGAAACGAGGCGTCGATCCAGTTGAATGCCGTATTTCTCGCATCGTTGCTTCATTCCGCGCCACGAGTGGCAGGTCCACTTTCGGACCTCTGGCGACAGGGGGCTCTCATTAGATCGAGGTTTGCTTCGTCGTAGCTTGCTTCATGGTTGTTTCCAAAATCCCCGATTGTCGATTGCATCGTCGATGGAAGATCGAGAGTGAGTGGTGCATAGGAGATGGAATCCACTTCGATATGCATCATGCCAAGTCCATGACGGACCGCCATAACTTTGCCTCCATCAGTGATGCATCGGTTCCGTTAGATTCCATCGCTGATGCAGCGCCCGCGACTCACACTTTCAAGTCTCATTCGCACGGCCGGGCTCATTTGCTCGATCCCTCCCGAAGCCAGTCGTCGAGGGCACGTAGGTAGTACCAGATCCTGCCCCCGCGTTTGATATAGGCCGGCCCAACTCCTTGGGAGCGGTATTGCGCCAGCGTCTTGGCCGCCAGCCCGATATAGAGGGCCGCGTCCCCGGCCCGCATTCGTCCGTCTGCGAGGACGCGCACCGTGGTCTGTTCCACGTTGACCTGCTTGGTTTTGAACATTTTGATCCCAACAAACGATGTATATGGCGTCCCACAGCGTGGGAAGGGGGTAGAATACGCGGGATAGAGTCGAAACTCAAGCGGCTCTTTGAACCAAGGAGGGAACAGATATGACGGTCACGTACCTGTCGAAGAAATCCGACTTCGTGACCGTCCGCCTTGAACCACGATTGCGATTCGCGCTAGACATGCTCGCACGAACGCATCGTGGGACGATGACATCAATCCTCGAATGGGCGCTAGATCGGGCAATCAAGGACCCCGAGCACGGGCTACCCGAGAGATTTTTGGACGAAGTTTGGAACCCTTACGAGGCGGACCGCTTCGTCAAACTGGCGATGCTGCAACCGGACCTGCTGCGCTTCAAAGAGGACCTGCTATGGCAGGCGATCAAAGACGACGCCTCGCTTTGGAGGGGTCGCAATCCCGACTATCAGGCGATCCGGGAGCAGTGGGGCAAGTTGAAGACAAAGTTCAGCGTTCGGTTTTAGGAGACACTCATGGCTGGGCAAAAGCAGTCTTAAACGCGCGAATCGCCCGACGAGTGAAGGAAGACGATTCATTCTGGAAGAACCGAAATACTCCCGACTTATCGGGCGATCCGGAAACGATGGATGAAGCTGAAGGCACGGTTCGGGATTTAGGAGGTCACCTATGTCTAGGCGTTTTGTGAAACTGACTCGTCCGGCGATCCGGGCGCTCCAGCACGGTTCGATCACGGAGCACGGCATCGACACCATCAGTGCGCCCGGTGAGGGTAGGGAGGCCGGGCAGGCACTAGCAATCAATAATTAAATCAAATAGTTACAGCAGGTAAGTGAGTGATCACACTAAGCGTGGATGAACTGATCCGGATCACCGGCTATGAGCAGCCGAACCGTCAGCTGAATGAACTGCTGGACCGGGGGTTCTGGCGGGCTAGGCTGCAGAAGGGGGAAGTGATCCTGGAACGCGCGCATTACGAGGCGGTGTGCGCGGGGGCCGTGCAGCAAGTCGCACAGGTTGCCGCAGCGGAGCCTCGCAAGGTGGTCATCAACGCGCCGCGATGAACGCAAATGAAGGAGCGAACCGATGCGCAAGAAGAAGTCGATGCACATCAAGATCGACGGCGTCACCGTCCACCTGAAGTTCGGCCGTTACTACCTCGTTGTGGTAGAGGCGGAGCGCTTGCCCACGAGCAAGCGCCACAAGCGGAAGTGGGTCGGGCTCACGCGCGAGTCTGAGGGCCTAGAGGCGCTGCGTGCCGCGCTTAACGCTTACCGCTTCCCGGACGGCGCACCCGCTGAGCGTGGAGGCAACTGGACGATGTGGACGAAGCTGTACCGCGCGTCTTACCTGGGCACGATCAGCGATGAATCGCGCCGTCGCTACGATCACGCCTTCAACGTGCTCGACAAGGCTTTCGGCTCGAACGACGTACACGAGCTGGAGCCAGGCCACTTCCTGAACTGGATCAAGGAGCACTACGTCAAGCCGGGCAAGCTCGACATGGCGATCTTCATGCGAGACCGGCTGAACACGTTCTACAAGTGGCTCGCGCTCTCGCCGGGCGAGACCAAGATTGAGCGCAACCCGATCCAGTTCCTGAAGGGGACGCTGAGTCGCGGGCCCGACCGTGAGGGCCGCATGAGCCCCGACATCTTCTGGAAGCTGCATGAGGCGCTGCCGCCCATCGGGCAGGCGTTCCTGCGGTTGTCGTACCTCACTGGCCAGCGCCCGACTGACATCCGCCTCCTGCACCCGAAACAGTTCGAAGTCGAGCCGGGGTACATCTACTTCAAGCCGACGAAGACGCAGAAGAAGACCGGCAAGCATGTGCTCGTGAAGATCGACCAGGAGCTTCAGGACGCGCTCGCCTTCGCGAAGGAAGCCTCGGCGCAGACGTGGGCGAATAACCAACGCAAGCGCAAGGTGATGAGCCTCGCCGGCCGCGAGTACATCCTGCAGCGCCCGAACGGCGGGCCGTGGGGCCGGGCGATGCTCTACCGGATGTGGGACACGGCACGCAAGAAGGTCGGCATCACGACCGACCCCGATACCTCGGTGACAACGCGCGACATCCGACCCTTCAGCCTGCACGATATGGAGGAGGCGGGCGCGTCGCTCAAGGATATCGCCGTGCGGGCGGCGCATAAAAAGCAGACGACAACGGAGGGCTACCTGAACCAGCACCGGGTGTTGCGCAGCAACCTGGGCTTGAAGCTCCCGCCACGACCATCTACCGCAGGTGGGAAGAAGCGCTAGGAAACTGGCCAGAACTCAGCTAGTTCGGTTAGATGGTAAGAGGCTAAGTGTCTGATAGGGCAGGGAACGCACGTTCTGAAACAAGGACATCGCGTCGCAACGGCGCATCAAACGACGGTAGAATAGCAGCCTTTCCCGCGCGCCCTGCTGCGGCTGATCGCGCCGGCGAGCGGCCATCGAAGCGCGGCTGAAACCAAGGACAACCACTCATGACGGTTCGCTCGGCCCTCGTCGCTGCCACGTTCGCCGCCGGCACGGCGTTCGCCGCCGATCCAATGCCGAAGGTCGATCTTGCGAAAGGGCAGCAAATCGCAGCCGGAGCGTGCGCCAGCTGTCACGGCGCGGACGGCAACAGCATCGGGCCGGCCAACCCCAAGCTCGCGGGACAGATCCCGGAGTACCTCTCGAAACAGCTGATGAACTTCCGGCCCGGGAAAGACAACAAAGCCGATCGGCCCAACAACATCATGGCCGCGTTCGCGGCGCAGCTCTCCCCCGAGGACATGCGCAGCGTTGCCGCGTTCTATGCGAACCAGAAGCTCGTCCCGGAAACGGCGAAGGACAAGGCATCGGTGGAGCTCGGACAGAAGATCTTCCGCGGCGGTATCGCCGAGAAGAGTGTAGCCGCCTGCGCCGGCTGCCACGGTCCGAGCGGGGCCGGCATCCCGGCGCAGTACCCGTTGCTCGGCGGCCAGTACGCCGAGTACGTCGAGGCGCAGCTCAAGGCGTTCCGCAGCGGCGAGCGCGCGAACGACCCGAACCGTATGATGCGCATGACCGCGGCGCGGCTGTCCGACGCCGAGATCAAGGCCCTCGCCAACTACATCGCGGGGCTGCGGTAGCGCGCCCACCCGCTCGTCGTTCCGAAGTTCGCGTGACCAAGTGCGCAGGCGGCGGTTCACAAGCGCGGAATAACCGGGCGCTCGGGGCCGTTTACGCCAGCGAGCGAGCGGGAGCGCAAAGGCGGCCTCTCCAGGTGAATCGCGCTCTCGCGCTCGCAGCGTCGCTCGCCGCGTGCTCGCTTTCCGGCTGTACGCTGATCGCGATGTCGCAGGTGCCGGTGCACAAGGACGGCAAGACCCTGGTCGATGCGAAGGGGATGACGCTCTACACCTTCGACCGGGACCCGCGTGGCAAGAGCGCGTGCGACGCGCAGTGCGCGGCGAGCTGGCCGCCGCTCATTGCCCCCGCCGGGTCGAAGCCGGCGGGCGACTATACGATTCTCAGGCGCGACGACGGCAGCAGGCAGTGGGCCTACCAGGGCAAGCCGTTGTACGGCTCGACGCGGGATGTCAAACCGGGCGACGAATCGGGCGAGGGCGCCGAGAACATATGGCGCGTCGCGCGGCCCTGACTGCGGGAACCGCGGGCGGCGCCGACATGAACCCCGACCGGATCGCCGAGCACATTCCGCGTCTGCGGCGGTACGCGCGCGCGCTGGTCGGTGACCAGCACGGCGCGGACGATCTCGTGCAGGACACCCTCGAGCGCGCCATCAACAAGCGCCACTTATGGCGCCCGGGAAGCGATTTGCGCGCATGGCTGTTTGCAATCATGCACAACGTATTCGTCAATCAGCTGCGTAGCCGGCGCGCGCATCCCGAGGAGGCGCTCGACGACGACGCGCTGCCGGCGGTCGCGCCGTCGGATGGCGCGCAACTCGAGATACGCGATCTGCAGACCGCGCTCGCAGCACTACCCGTCGAGCAACGCGAGGTGCTGCTCCTCATCGGTCTCGAGCAGCTTACCTATGCCGAGGCTAGCGAGGCGCTCGCGATACCGATCGGCACGGTGATGTCCCGGCTCTTCCGCGGCCGCGAGCGGCTGCGCGCGATGATTACCGGCAGCCAGCCCGCGCCGAGCCTCAAGGTGGTGAGATGAAGCTCACCGAGAACGACCTCCATGCCTACGTGGACGACCGGCTCGATCCCGAGCGCCGCCGGGCGGTCGAGATCGAGCTTGCGCAGGCGCCCGAGGCGGCGTCGCGCGTAGGGGCCTATCGCGAACAAAACGCGGCGCTGCGCGCGCTCTACGATCCGGTTCTGGACGAGCCGGTGCCGGATCGGCTGCGCCACCTCGACCAGACCCGGCGTACGGCGCGGTTCGCGATCGCGGCCGGCTGGTTCGTCGCGGGGGCAGCGCTCGGCTGGCTCGCGCACGAGCTGATCGGGGACCGCGCCCCCGCGCGCGCCTCGCTCGCGCGGCAAGCGGCGGTAGCGCACGCCGTGTACTCGCCGGAGGTGCGCCACCCGGTCGAGGTCGGCGCCGCCGAGCAGGAGCACCTCGTCAACTGGCTTTCGAAGCGGCTCGGCACGAAGCTCAAGGCGCCGCTGCTGACGAACGAGGGCTACGAGCTCGTTGGCGGACGGTTGCTCCCGGGCGAAAGCGGTGCGGTCGCACAGTTCATGTACCAGGATGCGAAGGGCAAGCGGCTCACGCTTTACGTGTCGCGACTCGCGACGGAGGGCCGCGACACCGCATTCCGGTTCAGTCAGGAAGAGAAAGTCGCGGTGTTCTACTGGATCGACGGACGGTTCGGTTACGCGCTCTCGGGTGAGTTGCCGCGCGGCGAGCTGCTCGAGGTCGCGACGGCGGTGTATCGCCAGCTGAACCCGTAGTTCCGCAGGGCGCATCGGCGGCCTGCCGTTGCACGAATGACTAGGCCTCGCTACCCTCGGACGCAAGGGACCAGGCCAAATCCCCGACCAGAACACGAACACACTCGTTTCATGCTCGAGGAGCAGACCATGAGCGGTGCCAACCTGCCAATCGCTACCCGTGTCGATGCGCATTTGCTGGCGGGCCGGCGCGAGTTCCTCGCGCAGATCGCCCGACTTGGCGCGCTCGCTGCCGCCGGCGGGGTGCCCGAAGCGCTGGCGCAAGTCGCGACCCCGCCCGCCGACCCGCCTGGCACGGTGCCCAACGCCGACGTGCTCGCCGCGAAGCTGCAGGGTTTCTCTGTCCACTCCGCGCGGCCGCTCACCGGCAGCCTTCCGGCCGAGTACCAGAATTTCGACGTCACGCCGGACGACCGAATGTTCATCCGCAACAACCTGCTGACGCCGGACCTCGAGGCCTCGAAGCACGTGCTACGCGTGCGCGGCCTGGTCGAGAAGCCGCTCGAGCTCTCGCTCGGCGAGCTGAAAAAGCTGCGCTCCTTCACGACGCAGTCGATGGTCGAGTGCGCGGGCTCCGGCCGCGGCGGCTTCCAGCCGAGGCCGAGCGGGACGCCGTGGTCGCCTACCGGCGGGATGGGCTGCCCGCGCTGGACCGGCGCGAGCCTCGCCGACTTGCTCAAGCTCGCGGGACTGAAGACCGGCGCCGCACACGTCGCGTTCTCGGGCGACGACGTCGGCGCGGTGCCCACCGCACCGAAGGTGATCCGCTCGATCCCTCTCGCGAAGGCGATGGAGCGGCACACGATGGTCGTCTGGGCGATGAACGGCGCGGCGCTCCCTAAGATCCATGGCTATCCGCTGCGGATGGTCGTGCCGGGCTGGGTCGGCTCGGCGTCGATCAAGTGGCTGTCGGGGATCGAGGTGCTCGATGCGCCGTTCAAGGGCACCTACATGGACGACAGCTATCGCATCCCGCGAAAGCCCGTCGAGCCAGGCTCGAAAATGCCCGCGGATTCGGTGACGACGGAAGCGTGGCCGGTAAAGTCGATCATCACGCTGCCCGGCCCGGGCGACCGCTTCAAGGTGGGCGGACTCCTCGTCGTGCGCGGGTCGGCGTGGGCCGGCGAGAATCGCATCAAGGCGGTCGACCTCTCGTTTGACAACGGCGCGACCTGGGAGCGTGCGCGACTCGCCGTGGCGGGGGACAAGTATGCCTGGCGGCGTTTCAGCCTCGATGTGCCCCTCAAGCAAGCGGGCGAGCTCACGATTCTCGCGCGCGCGACCGACGACAACGGCAATGTGCAACCGGCGCAGCCGACCTGGAATCCGCTCGGCTATTTCTGGAACGCCATCCCCCGGGTAGGGGTCGTCGTTGGAAAGGCGTAAGGCCCTCGCGGCGAGCGCGGCCTTCGTCGTGCTCGCCGCCACCGCGCGCGCGCAGGAACCGCTGGTCGCAGGTCCCGGCGCGCACCTCACTCAGGCGAAGTGCGCGATCTGTCACGAGATCGGGCACGTCACTCGTGTACGGCTCTCACGGCCAGAGTGGGAGGAGACGATGCGGGTGATGGTGCAGCGGGGCGCGCCCATGACGCCCGAGGAGATCCGTGTGATCACCGACTATCTCGTTGCCTACTACGGCCGCGAGAGTCCGAGCGCCGAGGCGCAAGCCGCATCCGCGCAGGCGGCCGCTCTGCAAGGCCAGGCGGACCCGGTTACGCAGCTGCTCGACCGCAACGCGTGCCTCGGCTGTCACGCGATCGACAAGATGGTCGTCGGCCCGGCCTTCCGCGAGGTGGCCGCGCGCTACCGGTCGGATCCGGCCGCCGTCGCTGCGCTCGCGAAGAAGATCAAGACCGGCGGGCAGGGCGTCTGGGGCCAGATCCCCATGCCCCCCAACCCCGGACTGACCGACGCCGACGCGAAGCTGATCGTCGATTGGGTCCTGAGTCAGCGGTGACTGCGAGCGCGGTGCCGTAAGGAATCCGGTAGGGTGCACGACTCGCATTCCGGTTATCGTCGAAGCTCTCTTCCAGGTTTTGCCATGCTCATCAAGCGCCCGAACGACATCCCGCCGTCCGAGATCACGCCGCCGAAGATCTACGCCCGGCGCCGCGAGCTCATGAAGCTTGCGGCCGCCGGCTCGATTCTCGGGGCCGCCGGGGGGTGGCTCGCCCGGACCGCGCGCGCGCAGGAGAAGACTCTCGGCCTGCAGAAGCTCGAGAATGTCGCGAAGAGCGCTCTTAGCTCCAACGAGAAGCCGACGGCCTACAAACACGTCACGACGTACAACAACTATTACGAGTTCGGCACCGACAAGGAGGATCCGGCGGTTTACGCAAAGGCGCTGAAGGTGCGCCCGTGGAACGTCGTCGTCGAGGGCGAGGTGACGAAGCCGCGCACGTTCGGGATCGAGGAGCTGCTCAAGTTTCCGCTCGAGGAGCGCACGTATCGCCTGCGCTGCGTCGAGGCGTGGTCGATGGTGGTCCCCTGGATCGGGTTCGAGTTCAACCGCATCGCCAAGCTCGTCGAGCCGACCGCGAAGGCGAAGTTCGTCGAGTTCGTCACCGCGTTCCAGCCGGAGACGATGATCGGCGCGAAGCTGCCCGTGCTCGACTGGCCGTATCTCGAGGGCTTGCGCATCGACGAGGCGATGCATCCCCTGACGATCATGGCGGTCGGGCTCTACGGCGAGATGCTGCCGAACCAGAACGGTGCGCCGATCCGCCTCGTCGTGCCGTGGAAATACGGCTTCAAATCGGGAAAATCGATCGTGCGCATCCGCTTCGTCGAGAAGCAGCCGAAGACCGCGTGGGAGCGCGCGAATGCGCAGGAGTACGGCTTCTACTCGAACGTCAACCCGGATGTCGACCATCCGCGCTGGAGCCAGAAGAAAGAGCGCCGCATTCCGGACTTTTTCGCCAACCGGCCGACGGTGCTCTACAACGGCTACGCCGATCAGGTCGCAAGCCTCTACGCCGGCATGGATCTGAAGAAACTGTACTGAAGACCGTGCCGCTCTCCGCCCGGACCATCGGCGCGCTCAAGGCGCTCGTCTTCGTCGCGGCGCTCATACCTCTCGCGAGGCTCGCCGCGGGCGCGTTCTTCTTCCCGGAATGGCTGGGCGCGAACCCGGCGGAGTTCATCACCCGGTCGACCGGGGACTGGACCCTGCGCTTTCTGCTCATCACGCTGGCGGTGACGCCGTTGCGAAAGATCGCCGGCTGGCACTCGCTCGCCTCGTTTCGCCGCATGCTGGGGCTCTACGCGTTCTTTTACGGCGTAGTGCATCTGGCGAGCTACGTCTCGTTCGATCACGTCTTCGACGTCGCGGAGATCCTGCGGGACATCGTCAAGCGGCCGTTCATCACCGTCGGCTTCACCGCCCTCGTGCTGCTGATCCCGCTCGCCGTCACCTCTACCAACCGGATGGTGCAGCGACTGGGCGCAAAGCGCTGGCTCGCCCTACACCGGCTGATCTACGTGATCGCCCCGCTCGGCGTGCTGCACTTCTGGTGGATGGTGAAACGCGACGTTACCGAGCCGGTGATTTACGCGGCGATCCTCGCTGTGCTGCTTGGCTACCGGATCTGGGCGAAGACGAAGGATCGCCGCCGGCACGAGAAGCCGGCCGTCCGCAGCCCGGTCGCCCAACCGCGCGCGAACGCCTGACGACGATCAGTCCCCACGCGTGACGTGCAGCAGGCCGGGCTCGATATAGCGCTTCGTTCTCATCGACGCGTTTCCGGTAGCGCGTCGGCACGACGGCGGAGAGCTCGTACACCGTTCCCTTAAACGTTCCGTGCGGGCGACTGGTGCGCCGCAACAGATCCCGCTCATTTCGGCCATATGGTCGGGCGCCCCTGCGGACCGTCACGCCAACGCCGATGGCGCGGGGGCCCGCCTCACTGCGCGCGCGTCTTCAGACGGGCAGGCAGGAAGCGGCGGACGGGCCGCAGGATCTCGTGGGTCTCCACCAGGGAGTACGCCGCCGGCACTACGACCAGCGTGAGGAGCGTTGAGGTGATCATCCCACCGATCACCGCCACTGCGAGCGGCTGGTTCGTCTCGGACCCCGCGCCCAGCCCCAGCGCTGCTGGCGAGAGCGCAAGCACGATCGTAGCCGAGGTCATGAGCACCGGCCGCATCCGGGTGGGGCAGGCGTCGCGGAGCGCTTCGTCTACCCCCAATCCTTGCGCACGCCGCTGGTTGGTGAGATCGACGAGCAAGATCGAGTTCTTCGCCACCAGTCCGATCAGCAAGACCAGCCCGATCATCGAATAGATGTTGAGCGTGAGCGGCTGGATCTCCGCACCGAGCCACATCGCGAACTGGGTGATCGGAACTGCCAGCCACAGCGAGAACAGCCCCCCGACGATCGCGAGCGGGACCGCGAGCATGATGATGAACGGCTGCACGAACGAATTGAATTGGCTCGCAAGCACCATGAAGAGCAGGATCGAGCCGACGACTAGTGCAAACATGACATAACGCGTGGTCTTGCCGAGCTCCTCCGCCTCGCCGATGAATTGGACGCGGTAGCCGAGCGGCAGCTTCTCGCCCGCGGCGCGGACGATGTCCACGGCGTCGCCCAGGGACACGCTGGGGATGTTGTAGAAGGTCGCCGAGTATTCGAGATCGAACCGCCCGATGACGGCCGGCCCTAGGATCTCCTGGAACTTCGCCACGCTGTCGAGGCGGATCAGTTGCCCCTGGCGGTTGCGGAGATAGATCTTTGTGAGGTCGGCCTGCTGCAGGAACTCGCCGTCCTTGGCCTTGACCCGGATGTCGTAGCGCTGACCGTCGCCGGGCTCGTCGTTGTACTTGGCGATGTCGATGCCCCCGGTCAACATGTTGAGCGCGGATGCCACGTCGTTGGCGCTCAAGCCGAACGCCTGCGAGCGGGTCCGGTCGGGCGCGAGCACGAGCTGCGGCAGCTCGAGCTGCAGATCGGTGTCCATGCGCCCGATCGCCGGGTTGTTCTGCAGCGTGCGCTGGATCTCGGTGGCGTTCCGCCCCATCTCCTGCAGGTTCGGTCCGGTGACGACGAACTGCAGCGGCTCGGTCCGTTGGCCGGGGAACACCCCGAAGCCGCGCGCGAACACCCGCGCGCCCGGTACCTGGGAGATCTCGCGGCGGATCGTCGCGAGAACCTGCTGCTGCGAGCGCATGCCCTTCGCGCGACGTTCGGTCTTCGGCAGCATCCGGATGACAAGCGTCGCCTGGTTCACTTGCTGCGCGTTGCCCAGCCCGATGATGCCCCACTCGGTGACGACCTCCGGGTAATGCTTGACGATTTCCTCGACCTGACGCAGCCGCGTCTCGGTGTACTGGATCGAGGATCCGAGCGGCGTGCGCATGGTGATCAGGAACCGCCCCTCGTCCTGCGCCGGGGCGAGCTCCTTGCCGATGTTGTTGTAGAAGTACACCGCCGAAAGGGATACGAGCGCGGTGGCAAGGAGCACTTTCCACCGGTGGCGCATCGAGACCGCGAGCACGCGCCGGTAGGCGTTGTCGAGCCCGGCGAAGAACCGGTCGAGCCAGCGGTGGACCCGCCCCTGGTGCTTGTGCACGCGCAGGAAGCGCGAGCAGAGCATCGGCGTCAGCGTGAGCGACACGAACCACGACACCAGCACGCCGAACGTCACCACCACCGCGAACGACTTGAAGAACTGCCCGATGACCCCGCCGATGAAGATCACAGGGGCGAAGATGCAGACAAGCGACAGGGTCGCGGCGAGCACCGCGAACGTGACCTCGCGGCTGCCGTTCATCGCCGCCGAGATCGGGTCGGGGTCGAGGTGCTCGCGGTGGCGGAAGATGTTCTCGAGCACCACGATCGAGTCGTCGACCACGACGCCGATCAGGAGCAGCAGCGCGAGCATCGTCACTGAATTGAAGGTGTAGCCGAAGAAGTACATCACCGCCACCGCGCCGAGCAGCGACACCGGAATGGCGGTGGCGATGATGAGCGTGGAGCGCACGCTTCGCAGGAAGAACAGCACCACCAGCGCCGCGAGCACCGTGCCCTCTATCAGGTGTTCCTTGAGCGCATTGATAATCTCGCCGATGAACACCGAGTCGTTCTGAACGATGTCGATCTTCATACCCGGCGGCAGGCTGGGAATGATTTCCTTGTCGAGCCGCTCCATGATCCGCCCGACGATCGCGACGGTGTTGGTGTTCGGGATCTTCACCGTTCCCAGCCCCACCGCCATCTGCCCGTTGAAGCGGGCAAGCTGGCGGAAGTCGGAAAGACCGTCCTCGATTTCGGCGATGTCCTTGAGCCTGATCGGCGCGCCCTCGCGGAAGCCCACGATCATCTTCTCGAGGTCGTCCATGTTGTGGAACTCGAGATCGAGCTTCACCAGGTGCTCGGTCGCGCCGCCGACGATGAATCCGCCGGCGACCTGAAGGTGTTCGCGGGTGAACGCCTCTTGGATGTCCTGCGCGGCGACGCCGAAGGCCGCCATGCGCGCGGGCAGCAGGTTCACGCGGATCGTGCGGTCTCGCCGGCCGCCCACCCGGACCTCGCCCACGCCGTCGATCGTCTCGAGCTTCTTCTTGATGACGTTGATCGCGTACTGGTTGAGCTGTTGCTGCGTGCGATCGCCCGAGATCGCCATCCAGAAGATGGGCGAGGTGTTGGTCTCGACCTTCGCGACCACCGGCGGGTCTGCGTCCTTCGGGAGCCGGCGCAGTACCTGGTTGACCTTCGCCTGAACCTCGTTGAAGGCGACGTCAATGCGCTTGTCGAGGTTGAAGGTGATGTTGATCTGCGACACGCCGGGCGACGACGTGGACTGGATGTGCTCGATGCCCGGCACGCTGTTCACCGACCCCTCGATCACGCCGGTGATCGCCGAGTCGACGACGTCGGGGTTCGCGCCCTTCAAAGTGGTCTGGACCGAAACCACCGGGAACTCCACGTAAGGCAACTTGTCCATCCCGATCCGCTGATAGGCAATGAGGCCGAACAGCACCAACACCGCGCTCAGCATCACCGCGAAGACGTGACGCTTGATGGACAGCTCAGGCAGCGTCACGAGGCGCTTCCCTTCGCCGCCGGGGCGATCGGCTTGCTCGGTCCCGGCCGCTCCGCGGTGGGGACCGTGGCCGACGCCGGCGCTGAGTCATCGCCGGGCGGTTTGGGCACAGCGACGCTTGCGTTGTTGGTCAGGAAGCCCGCGCCGTCGACCGCGACCGTCTCGCCGCCGGCGAGACCGGCGGTGACCTCGATCATGCCGCCCTGCCGGTAGCCCGTCTGGACGATTCGCTGCAACGCCTTCCCGCCCTCGACGACGTAGACGACTTTGCCTGCCGGCCGCAGCACCACGGCTTGCTCCGGCACTACGATCGCGTTCGGCTTGCGGCCGGTGACGACCTGGGCGTTGACGGTGCCGCCACCGCGGAACTTGCCGTCGGTGTCGAACTTGACGATCACGTCGAGCGCGCGGCTCGTCGCGGTGATCGTCGGCCGGATTTCGTCGATCTTCGCATCGACGACGAAGTCTGGCACGAGCGGCGAGGTGAGTCGTACGAGCTGGCCCACTTTCAGGCGCGACGCCGCGCTCTCGGGGAACGGCAGGTGCGCGTGGAGGCGCTGGGTGCCGACGAGCTGGAACATGGCGTCGCCGAGCTTTACGTAGTCGCCCGGGGCGACGATCTGGACCTCGATCTCGCCGTCGATCGGTGAGACGACCTTGGTCTTGCGGAGCGCATTGCGGTTTGCGTCGAGCCGCGCGCGCGCACCCGCGAGCTGTTCGCGGACCGCCTTGCCCTGCGCGATCGATTCGTCGAGCGCGTTCTGCGAGATGAACGCCTTCTCGACCAGCTTCTGCTGGTTGGCGATGATGCGATCCTGGTTCGCCACCAGCGCCTCGAGGCGCGCGATATCGGCGGCGTCGGACCGACTCTGAATCTCGAGGTCCGAGGCGTCGATCTCGGCGAGCGCGTCGCCGCGCTTCACCTTCTTGCCGACGAAGCCCTGGACGCTGACCACGCGCCCGGCGACTTCGGCGCCGACCTTGGGATCCATGAAATTCTCGAGCGAGCCGACCGAGTCCTCGGTGACCTCGAGGGTCCGCGGCTCGGCGCTCGCGACACTTACGAGCGTCGCCGGCGGGCCGGCCTGCTTCTTGGTATCGGCCTTGTTGTCACCGCAGCCGGCGACGAGTGTCGCGAGAGCCGCGGCGGCTAAGGTGAATCGTTTCACTGGGTGTCCCGGGCGTAGAGCACGTCGTGCTCCTGGCAATCTGTCAACCTAGCAGCGGGCGCGAGGGCGGTCAATGAGCCCGGTCTACGACAGCCGTCGCTCGAGCGCGAACAGTGAGCCTACGGACTCTCGGCTCCGCACGAGGTGCGCTGTCGAACCGTCGACCATGACCTCAGCGGCGCGCGGCCGGGTGTTGTAGTTGGAGCTCATCGCCATCCCGTACGCGCCGGCCGACAGGATCGCCAGCAGATCGCCCTCGACCAGCACGAGCGGCCGCCCGCGGCCCAGAAAATCCCCCGTCTCGCAGACCGGCCCTACTACTTCGTAGGTGCGCACCCGGGCGGGCGGCTCCGCCGATCGCGGAGCAACCGGGACGATGTCGTGCCAGGCGTCGTAGAGCGCCGGACGGAGCAGGTCGTTCATCGCGGCGTCGACCACGGCGAAGTTGCGATGCGGGCCGTGCTTGAGGTACTCAACCCCGGTCAGGAGCAGGCCGGCGTTGCCGACCAGGGCACGGCCCGGCTCGAGCAGGACCTTGTACGCCCGCCCGGCGAGCCGCGCGAGCACGGCACCGAGATACGCCGCCGGCTCCGGTGGGGCTTCGTCGCGGTAACGGATGCCGAGCCCGCCGCCGAGATCAAGATGGTGCAGTGCAATGCCCTCGCGCTCCAACGTGTCCACCAGCTCCATCGACTTGTCGAGCGCGGCGACGAACGGTGAAATCTCGGTGAGTTGGGAGCCGACATGGAAGTCGATGCCGACCACCTGTAGATGGCGCGACGCGGCGGTTCTCCGGTAGAGCGGGAGCGCTTCCTCGAACACGACGCCGAACTTGTTCTCCTTCAGGCCGGTGGAGATATACGGATGCGTTTTCGGGTCCACGTCTGGATTTACGCGGATCGAGATCGGGGCCCGCTTGCCCGCCTCGGCTGCGAAGTGCTCGATGCGGCCGAGCTCGCCGGCCGATTCGACGTTGAAGCACAGGATGCCGGCGCGCAGGGCCAGGCGGATCTCGTCCGCCGTCTTGCCGACTCCGGAGAACACCACCTTGCCGGGATCGCCGCCCGCGGCGATCACCCGCTGCAGTTCGCCGCCGGAAACGATGTCGAAGCCCGCCCCAAGCCGGGCGAACACGTCGAGGACGGCGAGGTTCGAGTTCGCCTTCATCGCGTAGCATACGAGGTGATCGCGGCCGACGAGGGGAGCGCTGAACGCACGGAACGCGGCCTCGAGCGCCGCGCGCGAGTAGACATAGCACGGTGTCCCGAAGCGGCGCGCGATGTCAGCGAGCGGCACCGACTCCGCATGCAACTGACCGTCCCGGAGGGGGAACGGACTCACGCAGCTACTTCTTCTTCGCGGCGGCCGCGTCCTCGCCTTCCGGCGGCGGCAAGTAGAGTCCACCCTTGGTGCCGCAGGCAGCGAGCATGATTGCGAGGATTGCCAGGGCGGCGATGCAGCGCATGGGCCGTTGCTAGACGTCACGACACGAGGGACAACGCCCCCTCGTGCTCCCCAAAGTCAGGAAACGCGCTGCCCTCGGCATCGGGTCCATATTAGAACAGCTGGTTGCGGACCTCTTCCACGGTGCGCGTAGTGCCGCGTTCGGCAGTCGCCGTGGCGTCGGTCGGGGGCAGGAACTCACGGTAAAAGTACTCGGCGATGAACCCGTCGGGGGACTGCAGCCCGGTTTCCGGATCGATGCGGACGCTGACCACGCCGGGCGGTGGCTCAGGCTGCATCTCGGGGACGCCCTTGAGCGCGGTCCGCATGTAGCCGATCCAAATCGGCAGCGCTGCGGCGGCACCGGTCTCGTTTGCACCGAGCTTCTTGGGCTGGTCGAAGCCGATCCAGGCGATGCCGACCAACCCCGGCTGGTAGCCCGCGAACCACGCGTCGACGTGGTCGTTCGTGGTGCCGGTTTTGCCGGCGAGATCCTTGCGTCCCAGCGACGTCGCGCGCGCCGCAGTGCCCAGGCGCACGACGTCGTGCATCATGCTGTCCATGATGAACGCGTTGCGCGCATCGATGACGCGCAGGCTCGGGTCGCCGGCCTTCGCGGGCTGTGCTTGAGCGAGGAGGTTGCCGCGATCGTCGACGATCCGCTCGATGAGATATGGGTCGACGCGATAGCCGCCGTTCGCGAATACCGCGTACGCGCGGGCCATCTGCCAAGGCGTTACCGAGCCCGCGCCGAGCGCGAGCGTGAGGTAGGGGGGGTGCTTGTCCGCGTCGAACCCAAAACGGGTGACGTAGTCCTGCGCGTACTGGGTGCCGATCGATTGCAGCACGCGCACCGAGACCATGTTCTTGGATTTCGCGAGCCCCATCCGCAGGCGCATCGGGCCCTCGTACTTGCCGTCGTAGTTCTTCGGCTCCCATACCTGCCCGCCGGTCAGCGCGGCATCCACGACGACCGGCGCGTCGTTCACCACCGTCGCCGGGGTGAAGCCCTTCTCGAGCGAGGCCGAGTAGATGAACGGCTTGAACGACGACCCGGGCTGGCGCCACGCCTGCGTCACGTGGTTGTACTTGTTGCGCCCGAACTCGAACCCGCCCACCAGCGCGCGCACCGCGCCCGTCTGCGGCTCGAGCGCGACGAACGCCGCCTCGACGTCGGGTAGCTGCAGGATCTGCCAGCCGAGCTTGTCGTCCTTCTGAACGCGGATGACCGCGCCGCGGCGGACGCGGCGATTCGGCGGCGTCTTCTCCGCGAGCGACGCCGCGGCAAACCGCAGGCCGGCCTCGTTGATCGTGACTATGTCGCCGCCGCGGCGATAGGCTTTCACCTGTTTCGGACCGGCTTCGAGCACGACCGCGGCGAGAAGGTCCTCGCTGTCGGCGAATTCCTGCAGCACCTCCTCGAGCGGTTCCTCGGGCGCGCCGTTCGGCAGGTCGACATAGCCCTCGGGGCCGCGGTAGCCGTGCCGGCGGTCGTAGTCGAGCACCCCGCGCCGTAGCGACTGATAGGCGGCCTCCTGATCGCGCTTGGAGATGGTGGTGTAGACGCGGAACCCACGCGTGTACACATCGTCCGGGTAGCGCTCGTACAGCACTTGGCGAACCATCTCCGCGACGTACTCTGCGTGCACCGCGAACCCGTCGATGTCGCGGCGTACCGCGAGCGGCTGCTTCTGCGCCGCAGCATGCTGGTCCTCGGTGATGTAGCCGAGCTCGTGCATCCGGCGCAGCACGTAGAGCTGACGTTGTTTGGCACGCTTCGGGTTGACCACCGGATTGAAGCTGGATGGCGCCTTGGGAAGCCCGGCGAGCATTGCGGCCTCGGACACGCTCACATCGGCGAGCGACTTGCCGAAGTAGATCTGAGCCGCGGCGGCAAACCCGTAGGCGCGTTGGCCGAGGTAGATCTGGTTCAGGTAAATCTCGAGGATCTGATCCTTGGTCAGGCTGGACTCGATCTTGAATGCGAGCAGAGCTTCGTAGAGCTTTCGGGTGAGCGTCTTCTCGCTCGACAGAAAGAAGTTGCGGGCGAGTTGCATAGTTATCGTGCTCGCGCCTTGACGCTTGCCTCCGGCGAGGAGGTTGGAGTAGGCTGCCCGTATGACACCGACATAATCGACGCCTTGGTGCTGATAGAAGCGCTCGTCTTCGGCGGCGAGGACGGCCTGCTGCAGTATCGCTGGGACCTCTGCGATCCGCACCACTGCGCGGCGCTCCTCGCCGAATTCGCCGATGAGCGCGCCGTCGGAGGTGTAGACCCGCAGTGGCACCTTCGGCTGGTAGTCGGTGAGCGCGTCGATCGGCGGTACCTTGGGGTAGGCGACCAGGAGCAGGAGCGCCCCGAGGAGCGCTCCCAGGACGGCCAGCCCGGCGAGTATCGCGACCGGGAAAGCAAACCAGCGTAACCACTTCAAAGGGATTGGCTTTCGGGCAAGAGTGTCGCCATTATAGGGACCCACTTCGCTAAGACAATCGTGAAAAATTGACTCGACGGTACTTGTACTTGTTGCTAGGCTTTAAACCAAACTCTTAAGCTCGCGAGTAAACACTCGGAACCTAAGGGAACTTTGGGGTTTCCCTAGGGGGAGGATTCACCGTTGCAACTCGATATTTTCAAGCCCAAAGCGCCGCCGCTCTTTGGGATGGACATCAGTTCCTCTGCCGTCAAGATGGTGGAGCTGGCCGACGCCGGCAAAGGCGCGCAGCGGGTCGAGCGTTATGCCATCGAGTCGCTCCCCAAGGATTCGGTCCTCGACGGGAACATCGCGAACCTCGAGTCTGTCGCCGAAGCGGTCCGGCGCGCCTGGAAGAAACTCGGCACGCGCACGAAGAATGTCGCCATGGCGCTACCCACCGCGGCCGTCATCACCAAGAAGATCGTCTGCCCGGCGGGCCTTCGGGAGGAAGAGCTGGAGATGCAAGTCGAGGGCGAGGCAAACCAGTACATTCCGTTCGCGCTCGATGAGGTGAATCTCGACTTCCAGGTGCTCGGACCCGCGCCATCGGGACCGGAAGAGGTCGAAGTGCTGATCGCCGCCTCCCGCAAGGAGAAGGTCGAAGACCGCGTGGCGGTCGCCGAGGCGGCCGGCTTGAAGGCGCTCGTGATGGACGTCGAGTCCTACGCGATGCAGACCGCCTTCGAGCTGATCCGCCAGCAGCTCCCGAGCGAAGGCCGTGACCAGAACGTCGCCGTCGTCGACCTAGGTGCGAGCATCATGAACATCACGGTCCTGCGCAACGATCAGGCCGTGTACACCCGCGAGCAGGCGTTCGGCGGGAACCAGCTCACGCAGGACATCGCCCGCCACTACGGGCTCTCGACCGAGGAGGCCGAGAACGCGAAGCGCTCCGGCGGCCTCCCCGACAGCTTCGACGCCGAGGTGCTGCGGCCATTCATGGAGAACGCCGCGCTCGAGATCCAGCGCGCGATGCAATTCTTCTTCACCTCGACGCAGTTCAACTCGATCGACCACATCCTGTTGACCGGCGGGACATCGACCCTGTCCGGCCTAGAGGACATGGTCAGCTCGCGCGTGCGAGTGAACGCGATGGTGGCGAACCCGTTCGCCAACATGTCGATCTCGCCGCGGATCCAGCTGAAGAAGCTCATCTCCGACGCCCCCGCCCTGATGATCGCGTGCGGGCTCGCCATGCGGAGGTTCGACGAATGATCCGCGTCAACCTACTGGCGCACCGCGAGGAGCGCCGCAAGGGCCAGCGGCGCCAGCTCGGGCTGCTCGCCATCGTGTTCCTCGCGCTCGGCGGCGCGGTGTGGCTCGCGGTTCACGGCGTCATAGCGAGCTACGTCTCGGCGCAGAACGACCGCAACGAGTTCCTTAAGAAGGAGAACGCGTCGCTCGACAAGCAGATCGAGGAGATCCGCAAGCTCCGCGACGACATCCAGGCACTGCTCGCGCGGAAACAGATCATCGAGGCGCTGCAAAGCGATCGCGCGCGCGCGGTCGAATTGCTCGATCAGCTCGTACGGCAGACCCCCGACGGGGTGTACCTGAAGACGATCAAGCAGGACGGGGTGAAGGTCAATCTCACCGGCTACGCGCAGTCGAACGCGCGGGTCTCGACTCTCATGCGCAACCTGCAGAGCTCGGCCGTCGTCCAGAACACGCCGCTCTCGCCACAACTCGTCGAGATCAAGGCGACCGAGGTGAACAAAAAGCGGCTGTCGGAGTTCAACATGAATTTCCTCATGAAGCGCCCGGTCGGCGAAGAGGCCGATAAGGGTGGCAAGGCTGCGCCCGCCGCAGCGGCAAAGAAGGGGTAGCCCAATGGCCGGCGTCGTCGACCAGTTCCGCAACCTCAACACCCGCGACCCGGGCAGCTGGCCAGCGCTGCCCAAACTTATGCTGCTGGTCGCAATCTTAGCGGCCGTGCTGGCGGTCGCCTATTTCATCGACTGGCAGAGTCAGCTCGAAGAGCTCGACGCCGGCCGGGCGCAGGAAGCCAAGCTCAAGCAGGAGTACGTCGACAAGAAGCGGCAGGCAGTGAACCTCGATCTGCTGCGAGCGCAGCTGCAAGAGATCGAGACATCGTTCGGGACCCTGCTGAAGCAGCTGCCGAACAAATCGCAGATGGAAGCCCTCCTCGTCGACATCAACCAGGCCGGTCTCGGACGGGGGCTCCAGTTCGAGCTCTTCAAGCCGGCTCCCAGCGAAACCACCCGCGAGTTTTACGCGGAGCTGCCGATCTCGATCAAGCTGACGGGGAACTTCCACGACATGGGCGCGTTCGCGAGCGACATCGGCCAGCTGCCGCGAATCGTCACGCTCAACGACATCGCGCTTAACGTGGGCAAGGACGGCACCCTCACGATGGACACGACGGCGAAGACGTTCCGCTATCTTGACGAGGACGAGCTCTCGGCGCAGCGCCAGGCGGCGAAGGCGGCCAAGGTGGCCAAGGCGGCGAAAAAATGAGGCGTTACGTACTCATGGTCACCGTGCTCGCGCTCGCAGCATGCGAAAGCGGCGAGCAGCAGGAACTGCGCTCCGAGCTGGCCGGCCTGACTAAGGATTTGCGTGGCAAGGTCGAGCCCTTGCCGGTCGTGAAGCCGTACGAGCCGGTTCCGTACACCGCCTACGAGCTCGCCGACCCGTTCGGTCCGGCGAAGATCCTGCTCGCGGCGAAGGGGACCGGACCGGGGACCGGCGGCGGCCTGAAACCGGATCTCAACCGACCCAAGGAGCCGCTCGAGGTTTTCCCGATCGAGTCGCTACGCATGGTCGGCACGCTGGAGCGTGGCAAGCAGACCTACGGCCTCGTCAAGGCGGATGCCGGGTTGTACCGGGTCCGGATCGGCAACTACCTCGGCCAGAATTTCGGTGTGATTACCAAGATCTCGGAAAGCGAGATCTCGTTGCGCGAGTTGATCCAGGACGCCGGCGGCGACTGGGCGGAGCGCGAAAGCAACCTGCTGCTCCAGGAAGCAGACGCCAAGGAGACGAAGAAATGAGCAGAACCAATAACTACATCGCCGGTCTCGTCGCCCTTGCAGCGTGGCTGTTCGCCGCCGCGGCGCTTGCTCAGCAGAACACTATCGACGCGTTCAATGTCGCGGTCCAGGGCGGTCGCGTCATCGTGCGCATCACCACCAAGGAGCCGCTGGCGGCGCCGCCGGCGAGTTTCACGGTCTCGACCCCGGCGCGGATCGCCTTCGATTTCCCGAAGACCGGTAACGGCCTCGGTCGCGCGAGCCAGGAGATCAACGAGGGCGAGCTACGCGGCATGAACCTGGTCCAAGTCGGCGATCGCACGAGGATGGTGCTGAACCTGCGCAACATGGTGACCTACGAGACGCAGGTCGACGGCAACAACGTCAACATCGTGCTGACCCCGATGCCGGTAACCGCCGCACGGCCCACGCCGCGCGCCGAGCGATTCGCCGAGGGAACGGCCGACGTCAAGCACGCGATCCGCGACGTCGACTTCCGGCGCGGCCGCGGCGGAGAAGGCCGCGTGGTGATCGAGCTCGCCGACACCAACACGGGCATCGACATCCGCCAGCAGGGCCAGCAGCTGATCGTGGATTTTCTGCGGACCAGTCTCCCCGACAACCTGCGCAAGCGTCTCGACGTGCTGGACTTTGCCACTCCGGTATCGACGATCAGCACGTTCCAGCAGGGTGAGAACGTACGCATGGTCATCGAGCCCAAGGGGCTGTGGGAGCACAATGCTTACCAGACCGACACCCAGTTCGTCATCGAGGTGAAGCCGGTCCAATACGACCCGAACAAGCTCGTCCAGGGGAGCCGCGGTGGGTATCGGGGCGAGAAGCTGAGCCTCAACTTCCAGAACGTCGAGGTGCGCAGCGTCCTGAACGTCATCGCCGACTTCACCGATCTCAACATCATCACGAGCGACACCGTCCAGGGCAACCTGACGTTGCGGCTGAAGGACGTTCCCTGGGACCAGGCGCTCGACATCATCATGCAGACGCGCGGTCTCGACATGCGAAAGAGCGGCAACGTGATCTGGATCGCGCCGCGCGACGAGCTGGCCACCAAGGAGAAGCTCGAGCTCGAGGCCGCACAACAGATCTCGGAGCTCGAGCCGCTGCGCTCGGAGACCTTCCAGCTCAACTACACCAAGGCTGCCGAGTTCGTGATTCTGCTGCGTGGCGGCGTGAACGTGGGTGGGGGCGGGGGCACCAACATACCGATCCTGTCCAAGCGCGGCAGCGCCGTGTCCGACCCGCGGACGAACACGCTCTTCGTCCAGGACATTCCGTCGCGGCTGGAGGTGGTCCGCAAGATGATCTCGACCACCGATATCGCCGTGAGGCAGGTGATGATCGAAGCGCGGATTGTCGAGGCGAACGACAAGTTCAGCCGCACCCTCGGCGTGCGGCTCGGCTACAACAACTTCGCGGGCGACGGCGTCTTCGGGTCGAACTCGACTCGCTATACGACCGCCGGCGCACTCGGTAACGCGGCGGCGAATACCCCGAACCCCCAGTACACGGTCCCGCCCAATGCGCCGCTGCTGTTCGCCCCGAACTTCAACAACGTCAATCTGCCGGCCACGCCGACGCCGACCGGGGCGCAGGCCGGGCAGTTCTCGCTCGTGTTGTTCAACAGCGCGGCGACCAAGTTCCTCAACCTCGAGATCCAGGCGCTCGAGAGCGACGGCAAGGGCAAGGTGATCTCGAGCCCGCGCGTCGTCACCGCGAACCAGGTCGAGGCGCTGATCGAGCAGGGCACGGAGCTGCCGTACCAGCAGGCGACCTCCAGCGGCGCGACGAGCATCGCGTTCCGGAAGGCGACACTCAGCCTGCGCGTCAAGCCGCAGATCACGCCCGACGGCCACGTCATCATGGAAGTGGACATCAACAAAGACGCGGTCGGCGTTCAGACCACGGCGGGGTTTGCGATCGATACCAAGCACGTGAAGACCTCGGTGCTGGTGGAGAACGGCGGCACCGTGGTGATCGGCGGCATCTATACCCAGGACGACCGCAACGTGGTGAACAAGATCCCGTTCTTCGGCGACCTGCCCGCGGTGGGACCGCTGTTCCGGAACTACTACCGGCAGGACGACAAGACCGAGCTCCTGGTCTTCCTTACCCCGCGCATCATCGACGAGCGGCTCAGCATTCGGTAACCGGAGATCGACCGCACGAAGGCCGGGCACTGCCCGGCCTTTTTGTTCTGGCGCTGCGCGCGCGCGGAGCCGCGACCTGGGCGAGCCCCCTCTTTCCTCGTGAGCCCGCTTAGAATGCGCGCATGCAGGACAGCCGCAACATCTTCCTGGTCGGGCTCATGGGCGCGGGCAAGACGACGGTCGCGCGCCAGCTCGCGCGCCGGCTGGGGAAGACCTTCTACGACACCGATCACGAGATCGAGCGGCGCACCGGCGTGCGCGTGCAGGTGATCTTCGAGATCGAGGGCGAGCCGGGTTTCCGGGCGCGCGAGGCGCAGATGGTCGAGCGCCTGACGGCGCTCGAGGACGTCGTGCTGGGGACCGGGGGCGGCGTCGTGCTCAAAGCCGAGAACCGGGCGGTGCTCTGCGCCCGGGGGTTCGTCGTGTACCTGCGGGCGCACCCACGCGACCTCTATCTGCGCACGCGCCACGACAAGTCGCGGCCGCTGCTCGCGACCGACGATCCGCTCGCGCGGCTCGAGGAGCTGCACCGCATCCGCGACCCGCTCTACGCCGAGGTCGCGGATTTGACGGTCGACACCGGACGCCAGAGCGTCGGTACCCTCGTCGACCAGCTCCTGAAGCGGCTGCCCGAAGCATGCAAACTGTCCGCGTAGCGCTCGGGAGTCGCAGCTACCCGGTGCACATCGGCGCCGGGCTGCTCGCGCGTACCGACCTCCTGCAGGGGGCGCTCGCTCACCAGCGCGCGGCGATCGTTACCAACGACGTCGTCGCGCGGCTCTACCTCGAGCGGGTCGCGGCGCCGCTCGAGTCGGCCGGCGTCGGCTGCGTGCGGATCGTCGTGCCGGACGGAGAGGCGCACAAAGACGCGGCGACCCTCGATCGAGTAGTCGACGCGCTGCTCGCGAATCGCTGCGACCGCCGGACGGCGATCATCGCGCTGGGCGGCGGCGTCGTGGGCGATCTCGCCGGATTTGCGGCCGCCACCTACCAGCGCGGCGTGCCGTTCGTACAGGTTCCCACCACGCTGCTCGCGCAAGTCGACTCGTCGGTAGGCGGTAAGACGGCGATCAACCACCGCCGCGGCAAGAACATGATCGGCGCGTTCCACCAGCCGCAGCTCGTACTCGCCGACATGGACACGCTTGCCACACTGCCCGAGCGCGAGTTGCGCGCGGGGCTCGCCGAGGTGATCAAGCACGGCGCAATCCGCGACGCCGAGCTCTTCGCCTGGCTGGAGGCCAACGTCGAGCGGCTCGGCGCACGCGACCCCGAGGCGCTCGCGCACGCCGTGCGGCGTTCGGTCGAGATCAAGGCCGAGCTCGTGGCGGTCGACGAGCGCGAATCGGGGCCGCGGGCACTGCTCAATTTCGGCCACACCTTCGGCCATGCGATCGAGGTCGGGCTGGGTTTCGGTACCTGGCTTCACGGCGAGGCCGTCGCTGCCGGCATGATCATGGCGGCCGACCTGTCGGCCCGGCTCGGGATGCTCGACGCGCGGTCGGTCGATCGACTGCGTCGTCTCATCGAACGGGCAGGATTGCCGGTCGCCGGACCCCGCTTGGGGACCGAGCGCTACATCGAGCTCATGGCCGTGGACAAGAAGGCGCAGGCCGGGCGCGTACGCTTCATCCTGCTCGAGAGCGTCGGATCGGCGGTGATCCGCGGCGACTGCGCGCCGGAGACCGTGCGCGCCACGCTGGCCGCTGTGGCAAGCGCCTGATTCTGCACGCTCGCCGGACCCTACGCATCGATTTTGACGCGCTGCGGTAACCGCTTGAAGCAGCTGGATATCGCGGGTATATTTCACGCTTGCCCAACAAAACGCCGGTTTCCGCACGGAGGCCGGCGTTTTGCGCCAGACGAGGTGCACCGTGAGCCACGCCGGAGATGCTGCGGGCTTCCCGCCCGGTCCGCAGGGATTGTACGACCCCGCGAACGAACATGACGCCTGCGGCGTCGGGTTCATCGCGCACATCAAGGGCAAGCGGACGCACGAGCTCGTCCAGCAGGGTCTGCTGATTCTGAAAAACCTCACCCATCGGGGCGCCACCGGGGCCGATCCCAAGGCGAGCGACGGGGCGGGGCTTCTCATCCAGATCCCCGACCAGTTCTTCCGCGAGGAAATGGCACGCCAGGGCGCCGCCCTGCCGCCGGTCGGGCAATACGGGGTCGGGATGGTGTTCCTACCGCGCGAGCCGGCGTCCCGCCTCGCCTGCGAGTACGAGATCGAGCGCGCCGTCAAGGATGAGGGCCAGATCCTGATCGGCTGGCGGGATGTGCCGGTCGACAACGCCGAGCTCGGCGAGTCGGTCAAGCGAATCGAGCCGGTGATACGGCAGGTCTTCATCGGCCGCGGGCCGGACGTCACGGTGACCGATGCGCTCGAGCGCAAGCTCTTCATCATCCGGAAAGCCTCCGGGCACGCGATCCAGGCGCTCCATCTCGCACACGGCAAGGAGTTCTACGTGCCGTCGATGTCCGCGCGCACCATCGTGTACAAGGGCATGTTGCTGCCCTCGCAGGTCGGGGTTTACTACAAGGACCTGCACGATCTGCGCGTCGTGTCGGCGCTGGCGCTGGTCCATCAGCGCTTCTCCACTAACACGTTCCCGACCTGGGATCTCGCGCATCCGTTCCGCATGATCGCCCACAACGGCGAGATCAACACCGTGCGCGGCAACCAGAACTGGATCCGCGCGCGCCAGGGTGCGATCTCGAGCCCGATCCTCGGCGATGATCTCGGCAAGCTCTGGCCGCTGATCTACGACGGCCAGTCGGACTCCGCGTCGTTCGACAACGCCCTGGAGCTGCTCGTTATGGGCGGCTACTCGATCGCCCACGCCGTGATGATGATGATCCCGGAGGCGTGGGAGAACCATACCGAGATGGACGCGAGCCGGCACGCCTTCTACGAGTACCACGCGGCAATGATGGAGCCGTGGGACGGCCCGGCGTCGATCGCGTTCACCGACGGCCGCCAGATCGGCGCCACGCTCGACCGCAACGGCCTGCGTCCGTCGCGCTACATCATCACCGACGACGACCTCATCGTGATGGGCTCGGAATGCGGCTGCCTGCCGATCCCCGAGGAACGGATCGTCAAGAAGTGGCGGCTCCAACCGGGCAAGATGTTCCTGGTCGATCTCGAGAAGGGCCGGATCATCGACGACAAGGAGCTGAAGGACACGCTCGCCTCGCAGAAACCCTATGCCGACTGGATCGAGCGGATCCGCGTCAAGCTCGACGACCTGCCGGCTCCGGCCGAGAAGCGCGAACCCTCGCGCGAGCGGCTCCTCGACCGCCAGCAGGCGTTCGGCTACACGCAGGAAGACGTGAAGTTCATCATGTCGCCGATGGCGATCAACGGCGAGGAGCCGATCGGCTCGATGGGCAATGACTCGCCGCTCGCCGTGCTGTCGAGCAAGAACAAGACGCTCTACCAGTACTTCAAACAGCTCTTCGCGCAGGTCACCAACCCCGCGGTCGACCCGATCCGCGAGGAGCTGGTGATGTCGGTGGTGTCGTTCATCGGGCCGAAGCCGAACCTCCTCGGCATCGACGAGCGCAATCCCCCACTGCGTCTCGAGGTGAGCCAGCCGGTGCTCGACTTCGATCAGATGGAGACCATCCGCAACATCGGGAAATACACCGACGGCAAGTTCGAGAGCTTCGAGCTCGACCTCACCTACCCCGCGGCCTGGGGCAAGCAGGCGATCGAGGCGCGGCTCGCCAGCCTCGCCGCGCAGGCCGAGGACGCGGTGCGCTCGGGCTACTCGATCATCATCCTCTCCGATCGCAAGCAGGACCGCGCACGGGTCGCGATCCCCGCTCTGCTGGGGCTGTCGGCGATCCACCAGCATCTCGTCGGCAAGGGCCTGCGCACCTCGACCGGCCTCGTCGTCGAGACCGGATCGGCGCGCGAGGTGCACCACTTCGCGCTGCTCGGCGGCTACGGCGCGGAAGCCATCCACCCCTACCTCGCATTCGAGACGCTGCTCGACCTGAAAGGGCTGCTGCCGAGCGAGGTCGACGGCAAGAAGGCGATCAAGAACTACATCAAAGCGATCGGCAAGGGCCTGAAGAAGGTCATGTCGAAGATGGGCGTGTCGACCTACATGTCGTACACCGGCGCGCAGCTCTTCGAGGCCGTCGGCCTGCGCGAGGGCTTCGTCGCCAAGTATTTCACTGGCACCGCGTCGAATGTCGAGGGCATCGGTGTGTTCGAGGTGGCCGAGGAGGCGATCCGCATCCACCGCGCGGCGTTCGACGAGGCCGATCCGGTGCTGAAGGCCGCGCTCGACGCCGGCGGCGAGTACGCCTGGCGCGTCCGCGGCGAGGAGCACATGTGGACGCCGGACGCGATCGCGAAGCTCCAGCATTCGACGCGGCAGAACTCGTACTCGACCTATAAGGAGTACGCGCAGATCATCAACGACCAGTCCCGTCGGCACATGACGCTCCGCGGACTGTTCGAGTTCAGGTTCGGCGAGGCGAAGCCGGTGCCGATCGAGGAAATCGAACCCGCCAACGCGATCGTCAAACGCTTCGCCACCGGCGCGATGTCGCTCGGCTCGATCTCGACCGAAGCGCACACCAACCTCGCGATCGCGATGAACCGCATCGGCGGCAAGTCGAACACCGGCGAGGGGGGCGAGGACCGCAACCGCTACGCGCCGGTCAAGGCGGGCGAGACCCTGCAGTCGCGTCTCGGCCGCAGCCGCGTGGAGCGCGATGTCGAGCTGAAGGAAGGCGATTCGCTCAAGTCGAAGATCAAGCAGGTCGCCTCCGGCCGCTTCGGGGTCACTGCGGAGTACCTCGCGTCGGCCGAACAGCTCCAGATCAAGATCGCGCAAGGCGCTAAGCCCGGCGAGGGCGGGCAGCTCCCGGGCCGCAAGGTGTCGGAGTACATCGCGGAGCTTCGCTTCGCCACCCCCGGCGTCGAGCTGATCAGCCCGCCTCCGCACCACGACATCTACTCGATCGAAGATCTCGCGCAGCTGATCCACGATCTGAAGAACGCCAATCGGCGGGCGTCGATCAGCGTGAAGCTGGTCTCGGAGATCGGCGTCGGCACGATCGCGGCCGGCGTCGCCAAGGCGAAATCGGATCACGTCACGATCGCCGGTCATGATGGCGGCACCGGCGCGAGCCCCTGGTCGTCGATCAAGCACGCCGGTACGCCGTGGGAGCTCGGCCTCGCCGAGACCCAGCAGACGCTGGTGCTGAATCGCCTGCGCGGTCGCATCGCGGTCCAGGTCGACGGCCAGATGAAAACCGGGCGCGACGTCGCGATCGGCGCCATCCTCGGCGCCGACGAGTTCGGTTTCGCGACCGCGCCGTTGGTCGTGAGCGGCTGCATCATGATGCGCAAATGCCACCTCAACACCTGTCCGGTCGGGGTCGCGACGCAGGATCCGGTGCTGCGGCGCAAGTTCCGCGGCCAGCCCGAGCACGTGATCAACTACTTCTTCTTCGTCGCCGAGGAGCTGCGGGAGATCATGGCGCAACTCGGCGTGCGGACGGTCGACCAGCTCATCGGCCGCACCGATCTGCTCGACATGCGCGACGGGATCGAGCACTGGAAGGCGCGCGGGCTCGACTTCTCCAAGGTCTTCTACATGCCGAAGATGCCGCCCGAGGTGGCCGTCTACCATAGCGAGCAGCAGGATCACGGCCTGGAGCGCGCGCTCGACAACCGGCTGATCGAGCTCGCCGAGCCGGCGCTGGAGCGCGGCGAGAAGGTCACGATCGAGATGCCGATCCGCAACATCAACCGCACCGTCGGGACGATGCTGTCGAACGAGGTCGCCCGGCGCTACGGCCACGACGGCCTCCCCGACGAGACGATCCACGTGCGCTTCGCCGGCTCCGCGGGCCAGAGCTTCGGTGCATTCCTGGCGCAGGGCGTCTGGCTCGATCACATCGGCGACACCAACGACTACTGCGGCAAGGGTCTCTCGGGTGGCCGCATCAGCGTCCAGCCGAGCCCGAAGTTCCGCGGCGAGCCGACCGAGAACATCATCACCGGCAACGTAGTGCTCTATGGGGCGATCTGCGGCGAGGCGTACTTCCGCGGCGTCGCGGGCGAGCGCTTCGCGGTGCGCAACTCCGGGGCGCGGGCCGTGGTCGAGGGTGTCGGCGACCACGGCTGCGAGTACATGACTGGCGGCACGGTCGCCGTGCTGGGCGGCACCGGACGCAATTTCGCCGCCGGAATGTCGGGCGGCATCGCCTATGTGCTCGACCTCGATGCCCAGTTCGCGAAGCGGTGCAACATCGCGATGGTCGATCTCGAGCCGGTGCTCTCGGAGTCGGAGCAGCAGGGCAAGCTCGCGCGGGACGTGTGGCACCTCGGGACGGCCGACGAGGTCCTTCTCAAGGGGTTGATCGAGCGCCAGGTGAAGTACACCGATAGCGCGCGGGCGAAGGAGATCCTCGCCGAGTGGGCGAAGTACCGGACGAAGTTCGTCAAGGTGTTTCCGAAGGAATACCGGCGCGCGCTGGCCGAGAATGCGGCCGCGGCACGGAAGGCCGTCGCCTGATGGGCAAGACCCGATGGGCAAAGTAACAGGCTTTCTCGAGTACCGCCGCCTACAGGAGGCCTACGAAGCGCCGGAGGCGCGCAAGAAGCATTGGCGCGAGTTCGTCGCGCATCTCTCGGACGACGAGGCGAAGGTGCAGGGGGCGCGCTGCATGGACTGCGGCATCCCGTTCTGCATGAGCGGCTGCCCTGTCAACAACATCATCCCGGACTTCAACGACCTCGTTTACCGCGCGGATTGGAAGCGCGCGATCGAGACGCTGCACTCGACCAACAACTTCCCGGAGTTCACCGGCCGGATTTGTCCGGCGCCGTGCGAGGAAGCGTGCACGCTCCGCATCAACAGCGACGCGGTCGGCATCAAATCGATCGAGCACGCGATCATCGACAAGGCGTGGAGCGAGGGCTGGGTGAAGCCGCAGCCGGCGTCGCACCGGACCGGCCGGAAAGTCGCGGTCATCGGCTCGGGGCCCGCGGGGCTCGCCTGTGCGCAGCAGCTCGCGCGCGCCGGCCACGCCGTGACGGTGTTCGAGAAGAACGACCGGATCGGCGGGCTCCTGCGCTACGGCATCCCGGACTTCAAGATGGAGAAGCCTCTGATCGACCGGCGGATCGAGCAGATGCGCGCCGAAGGGGTCCAGTTCCGCGCGGGACTGCTGGTCGGCGGCCGGCCGCCTGGCGATGGCATCGCAAACGACGCGAAAGCGAACGTGGCCGCCGAGGACCTGCTCGCCGAGTTCGACGCGGTCGTGCTCGCCGGGGGTGCCGAGCAGCCTCGCGACCTCCCGATCCCCGGGCGCGAGCTGGCGGGCGTCCACTACGCGATGGAGTTCCTGCCCCTGCAGAACCGCCGGATCGCCGGCGACGAGGGCGTGCGCGATTTGTGGGCGACCGACAAGCACGTCGTCGTGATCGGCGGCGGCGACACCGGCTCCGATTGCGTCGGCACCTCGAATCGGCATGGCGCCAAATCGGTGACCCAGTTCGAGCTGCTGCCGATGCCTCCCGACCTCGACGCGAACCCCGTGTGGCCGTACTGGCCGGCGCGGCTGCGCACCTCGTCGTCCCATGAGGAAGGCTGCGAGCGCGATTGGGCGGTCACCACCAAGCACCTCCGTGGCGAAGAAGGCCGCGTGAAAGCACTCGTCGCCACGCGGGTCGAGTGGCAGAAAGACCCGGCGAGCGGCCAGCTGCGGATGGTCGAGGTGGCGGGCACCGAGTTCGAGCTGCCCGCGGACCTCGTGCTGCTCGCGATGGGGTTCGTGTCGCCGGTCGGGAGCGTGCTCGAGGCGTTCGGCGTGGCGAAGGATGCTCGCGGCAATGCCCGCGCGACCACCGATGGCGCAGGCTGCTACTCGACTTCGGTGCCCAAGGTGTTCGCCGCAGGCGACATGCGGCGCGGGCAATCGCTGGTGGTCTGGGCGATTCGCGAGGGCCGGCAGTGCGCCCGTGCGGTCGACGAGTTCCTGATGGGGAGCTCCGAGCTACCGCGTTGAGCGTGCCGGGCCGTACGAATCTAACCGGCGCCGAGGGCGCCGGTTTCGTTTATTGCCGCGGCACCGGCCGGCCGGGGTAGGGCTGGGGGTCCTCCGGCACGGGCCGATAAGCTGCGCCGACGCCTCCCGTACCGGGCGTGACTACCACCCCGCCGGGCGCGGCCGGGCCGTAAGCCGCTCCGACGCCACCCGGTCCTGGACCGACCACGACCCCGCTGGGGGGCGGCCGGGAGTACGGGCCCACCACCCCACCTCCACCTACCGCGACATCGGGCGTCGGGCGATACTGGCCCGGCCCCGCCCGCTGCGGCACCGGCCGCACGCCGGGACGGAAGTACGGGGTGTAGTACCCGGGGTCGTAGCCGCTCGCGTACGGACTGTCGCAGTCCGTGCGCCGCTCGGCGATGCACCGCTCGCGCCATTGTCGTTGCGCTTCGGCGGCTGCGGCCGGGTCCGGCCCCGCAGCGCTCTGCTGCCCGCTTTGTTGCCGAGTGCGCTGCGCGTCCTGCTCCAGCCTGTCGATGCGATCCTTCAGCGCCCGCTCCCTCCAGGCGGCATCCTCCTTCTGGAAGTCATACGACTCGATCGTGCTGACGCGGCCCTTGTCCTCATCGAGCTTCTGGCTTTTTCGCTTGTCGGGCGGCGTGCTCGAGTAGTTGATGACGCCTTTCTCGTCGACCCACTTGTAGACTTGGGCGTATGCGCCCGGGGCAGCGAGAAGCGCGGCGGCGAGCGCGAGCGGGAAGCCTACCGGGTGTCATCAGCAAATTACACACGAGCATCCCTCACGGATGACCCCGACCTCCCGGCTAGAGGATTCGCCGCCGGATTCCCGTCACGACGATCTCCGCGAGGATCACCACCCCGAAGATCGCCGCCAGAATCGTTGCCACCCGGTCCCATTGGAACAAGTTTAGCGCCGTGTCGAGCGCCATGCCGACACCCCCGGCGCCCACCAGCCCCAAGACCGCGGATTCCCGCACATTGATATCCCACCGGAACAGCACGATCGACCAGAACGCCGGCTTCACCTGCGGCCAATAGCCCTTGAGCACCACGGAGAGCCAGGGGGCCCCGGTGGCCTGGAGCGCCTCGATCGTCCCCTTGTTCGCCTCCTCGAGCGCCTCCGAGAGCAGCTTCCCGGTGAACCCGATCGAGTGGAAAGCGATCGCGATCGTCCCGGCGAGCGCGCCGGGCCCGAACACCGCGACGAAGAGCAGCGCCCAGATCAGCGTATTCACCGATCGCGCCGAGACGAGGACGAGCTTCGCGAGATAATTGAGCCCGGCGTGCGGCGTGACGTTTCGTGCCGCGAGGAACGCGACCGGGACGGCCATCAGCACCGCACCGACGGTGCCGAGCGTCGCGATATGGATCGACTCGGCCAGCGGCGCCTGCTACGCCCTCCGGGTAGAAGCCCCAGGCGATCGGCCACATGCGGCGCAGCATGTCGGCGATCTGCTCCGGCGCGTCGACGATGAACTCGGGGATCACCTCGACCGTCTGCACCGACGCGACGATCGCGGCGACGACGCAGAGATAGACCGTGAAGCGCCCCAGCCGCTCGGCCGGGCTGAAGCGCTGCCATTCCCGGCCGACCGCCGCGATGCCCGGCGCGCTGCTCATACGTTGAAGATTCTCTTGATCCGCACGGTAAGCACTTCGCCCAGCATGATCAGCGCGATGATGGTGAGGACGATGGCGCACACGAAGTCGTAGTCGAAGCGCTGGAACGCCGCGAACAGCGTGCCGCCGATCCCGCCGGCGCCGACGATGCCGACCATGGTGGAGTTGCGCAGGTTGGCGTCGGTCTCGTAGGCGACGAACCCGACGAAGCGCGAGAACACCTGCGGGACGACCGAGAACAGCACGACCGACATGAACGGCGCGCCGGTCGCCCGGACGGCTTCCACCTGCTTCAGCGAGATCTCCTCGATCGCTTCGGTCATCAGCTTGCCGAGGAAGCCGACCGAGGCGACGGTTAGCGCGAGGATCCCGGCGAGCGCGCCGAAGCCGACCGCTTTCACGAACAGGATCGCGACGATCACGGGGTGGAACGAGCGGCACAGGATCATCACGAACCGCGCCGGCCAGGTGAGCCAGGCCGGCATCAGATTGCGCGCCGCTGCGAGCGAGATCGGGAGCGAGAGCGCGACCCCGAGCGCGGAGGCGACGACCGCGATCTGCAGGCTCTCGGTCATCCCCTTGAGGAGCAGCTCCCAACGGCCGAAATCGGGCGGGAAGAGGCGCGCGACGAACTTCGCGCCGTGCTCGAGCCCGGTCGCCAACCGCGCCGGCGTGAACTCGAGCTGAGCGGCGGCGTAGACGAAGTACGCGCCGAACGCTAGCCATGCCGCGCGCGCCCACCAGTTCGGGGGGAATGCACGGCGGGCGGCGGCCGTCACGCCAGCCAGTCCTCGCCGCCGTAGATCGACTTGAGAATGTCCTCGCCGAGGCCTTCCGGCGGCCCGTCGTACACCACCTTTCCGCCGGTCATGCCGACGATGCGGTCGGCAAAGCGCCGCGCGAGCTCGACGTTGTGGATGTTCACGATCACCGCGAAGCCGTGGCTTCCGGACATCGCCTGCATCAGCGCCATGATCTCGACCGAGGTCTTCGGATCGAGCGACGAGGTCGGCTCGTCGGCGAGCAGCAGGCGCGGCTGCTGCATCACCGCCCGCGCGATGCCCACGCGCTGCCGCTGGCCGCCCGACAGGCTGTCGGCGCGGGCGTGAGCGAAGCTGCCGAGCCCCACCGTCTCGAGCAGCTCGAACGCCCGGTCGACGTCGCGCGCGGGGAAGCGCCGCAGCCACGCCGCGAGCGGCGACACGTACCCGAGGCGTCCGCAGAGGACGTTCTCCATCACCGTCAGGCGCTCCACGAGGTTGTACTCCTGGAACACCATGCCGATGTGGCGCCGCACCGCGCGCAGCTCGCTTTTCTTCAGGCGGGTGAGGTCCCGGCCGTCGAAGACGATCTCGCCCGCGGTCGGCTCGACCAGCCGGTTGATGCAGCGGATCAGCGTCGACTTGCCGGTGCCCGACGGCCCGATCACCGCGGTGATCCCGCGGGGGGCGAAATCCAGCGAGATGCCGGAGAGCACCGGCTTGCCGGGGACGTACGCCTTGAACAGACCGCGGACCGAGAGCGCCGCCGCGGGGGCCGCCGCCGCGGCGGCTGCGCCCTGCACCGCGGCCGCGGGAACGCTCACTTCTTCTCTGCCGCCTTCTTCGCCGCCGCCTCGGCCTCGCGCTTCTGCAGGTTCTCGAACGCGGCCTTGTTGAACTTCTCGCCGCTGCCTTCGGCGACCTGACGCACGATCGCCCAGTCCTTCTTGTACGTGATCGGGAAGAAGCGGTCGGCCCCGTCGAAGGCCTTCTGCATCTCGGCGGTGAAGCGGTAGTCGTAGAAGCACTTCAGCATCGTGTCGCGGAGCTTCGGCTCCAGGTCGTGGGCGTAGGCGAACGACGAGGTCGGAAAAGTCTGGCTGCGGAAGATGATCCGGAAGTCGTCGGCCTTGACCTGGCCCCGCTCGACCATGCGCTTGAAGACGTCGGAGGCGACGGGCCCGCCGTCGTAGTCGCCCGCGAGCACCCCCATCACCGTCTGGTCGTGCTTGCCCGAGTAAAGCACCTTGTAGTCCTGGTCGGGGACCAGCCCCTCCTTCGCGAACAGCACGCGCGGGGCGAGATTCCCCGAGTTGGACGACGGCTGGACGTGGGCGACCTTCTTGCCTTTGAGGTCGGCGAGCTTCTGGTACGGGCTGTCCTTCTTCACCACGAAGATCAGCTGATAGCCCTGCCATTCCTTCTCGCCGCCCTTCACGGCGAACGGGACCGCGCCGGCAAGGTTCACTGCGTAGTTCGTCGGACCGGTCGAGAAACCTCCCACGTGCAGCCTACCCGAGCGCATCGCCTCGATCTCGGCGGCGTTCGACTGCACCTGGTAGAACACCACACGCTTGCCGGTGCACTTGGCGAGATAGTCGGTGAAAGGCTTGAAAACGTTCTCGTACACCGCGGGATCCTCGACCGGGGTGTAAGTGAAGACGAGCGTCGACGGGTTGCGGTACTTCTTCGCATCCTTCGGCGGATCGGCGGTCAGATCGCCGTCCTCGTCGCAGTAGAGCTGGTCGAGCTCGCCGCGGTTCTTGCACGCATCCTGCGCGTTGACCCCGAGCGGGAGGAAGAACGCCGCGGCAAGCGCAGCGGTGGCGGCGATCTGGCGCATCGTGTCCCCTCCTCTGAAGCGTCAAGGCGGCGAGTGTAGCTCGCTCTTCCGCGCTTGGCGAAATTGTGCCGCCGGAAGCGCCGGGACCCCGTGATAACATCAAGAATCATCAGGAAGTTTCCTCGGACTTTCCTCGGAGTCGTCGCGTTTTGAACGTCGTCATCCTGGCCGCCGGGCAGGGCAAGCGGATGCACTCCGAGCTGCCGAAAGTGCTCCACCGTCTGGCCGGCCGACCGCTTCTCGCGCATGTCCTCGATACCGCCCGGGCGCTGTCCCCCGTGCGGATCTGCGTCGTCTACGGGCACGGGGGTGAACAGGTACGCGCGGCGATCGGCGACGAGACCCTCACGTGGGTGAAGCAGGAGCCGCAGCGCGGCACCGGCGATGCCGTGCGGCACGCGTTGCCCGCGCTCGGCGACGAGGCGCAAACGCTCGTGCTTTACGGCGATGTGCCGCTCACGAGCGCCGACACGCTCCGCGCCCTCGCCGCGGCGGCGGACGGCGGCGTCGCGGTGCTTACGGTCGAGCTCGATCGGCCGACCGGCTACGGGCGCATCGTGCGCGAAGGCGGCGCGGTCAAGCGCATCGTCGAGGAGAAGGACGCCACTGCGGCGGAGCGCGCGCTTCGAGAAGTGAACACCGGGATCATGGCGCTGCCGACGCGGCATCTCGCGCGCTGGCTCGCGTCGCTGAGCGCCGACAACGCGCAAGCCGAGTACTACCTCACCGACGTCATCGCCGCGGCCGTGGCCGAGCGGGTGCCGGTGCATGCGGCGCAGCCCGCCTCGGCGTGGGAGACGCTCGGCGTCAACAGCAAGGCAGACTTGGCCGAGCTCGAGCGCGTGCATCGCGCCGGCGTCGCCGGGCGGCTGCTCGCGGCCGGTGTAACGCTCGCCGATCCCGCCCGCATCGATGTACGCGGCCGGCTCGAGTGCGGGCGCGACGTTTCGATCGACGTCAACTGCGTCTTCGAGGGCGAGGTCGTGCTCGGCGAACGCGTAGCGCTCGGCCCGAACTGCCTGCTGCGCAACGTCCGCATCGCCGCCGACACGCGCATCGAGGCATTCTGCCATCTCGAGGATGCGGACATCGGCCGGCAATGCCGCATCGGCCCGTACGCGCGGCTGCGTCCCGGCGCAACGCTCGCCGACGACGTGCACGTCGGCAACTTCGTCGAGGTCAAGGCGAGCACGATCGGCGCGGGGTCGAAAGCGAATCATCTCGCCTACATCGGCGACAGCGAGGTCGGCCGCAACGTCAACATCGGCGCGGGCACCATCACCTGCAACTACGACGGCGCCAACAAGCACCGCACCGTGATCGAAGACGAGGTCTTTATCGGGTCGGACACCCAGCTTGTCGCGCCGGTGCGCGTCGGGCGCGGCGCCACACTCGGCGCCGGCACCACGCTCACCGAGGATGCGCCGCCGGGCGAATTGACGATCTCCCGCTCGAGACAGACGACCGTTCGGGGCTGGAAGCGGCCGACGAAGAGCTGACCGTTCGCCTCTGCCGGCCGGCTGTGCTCCATCCCGCCTCCGGCGTTTGGCCGGTTCCCTTGGAGAAAAGCGGGCGCGGATCGCGATTCTTGTCCGAGCGTTTCGGCACGTGGAGGGGTTTCTCTCGCGCAGGACGCAGTAGCCGACTGCCGTCTTGAACCGAACGTAAATCGACAGTATCGCGTGGCTCGGTTAACGGACACAGCTAAGGTACGCTTGCGGTCCCAGCCATTGCTCACCCTGCGGAACTGATATCGAAGGGGCGCCTAGCATGCGCGACCGACAGAAAGATTCGACGATGCATCGAGCGCTGCTCTGGGGGGGCCGTATCTCGGGATTGGTAGGGGTGCTCTTCGTAACTATCGCCGTCGCGGCTCGACTCGCGGGCAGCTATTGGCTCGGAACGTTCCAGTTGGGGACACTCCTGCTCGCGGGGATCGCGGCCATGGTCTTGGGCTGTCTGTGCTTGCTGGCCCTGGTCGTTGAGCGAATGGACAGACGGTAGCGGCGTTGGCCGCGGGATCGCGACCCCGCCGACGCGGTGGGCATCGCTAGTACGTTGCCCCGCCCAACGGAGGCTCGGCCATCGATTCCTCGAGCGCGGTGTCGGTATTTTCCGACGCTATCCCGCCCCGACCTGCATTTCGCGCTTGACGCGGAACACCGCCGGCCTGAAAATGACACCGTCATAGTGACAGACTGGTACGGCCACGGTGTCCCGCTCCACTCGAGCCGGGGAACCGCTTTCCGCAACCAGATTTCTCAAGGGGAGGGGCGCATGACGATCAAGCTTGTCGTGGTTCTTGTTGCACTGCTTGCCGCAGTGCCGGCGTCGGCTCAGGTTGCGACCGTGCCGGTACACTCGCTTCGGCAGTCGTTGGGGGGGGACGTCACGCTGACGACCTCGGTCAGCATTTACGGATACACCAGCAAATCGCCGATCCCGCGCGTGCTTCAGCGCCAGAAGGTGAAATTGCAATCCATCTCGCTGCTGCAACCCGAGTTCCGCGCGGAGTTCCCCGGGCTCAGGGATGCGGAGATGACCGTGATGCAGCTGGTCGTCAACTCGAACGCAGAGGCCCCGACGTTCTCGTCGGACTCCCAGACCGTTACGCCGAAGACGCCGCTCTCGATCAAAGTGCCCGCCGGGAAAAAGCTATGGGTCGTGTACACGGCCCCGGCGGGGCAACCGGGAGAGCTGCGCTTCTATGTGGGAAGCCCGCCCCCGGCCTGAGGGTACACTACGGCTCGCGTCCGGAAGCGAATGGCGTCGCGCCCGAGAATTTTTGACGCTGATGCTGCGTCCTCGACCGGTCCCTGACTCCAGTTTCAACGGAAGGACGCCGAGGGCCGTGCGTGGCTTGTGGTGCAGGGCCAAGTTCAACGCTATCGCCGATTGAGCGCCCGGTTGAAGGTGCGGCACTCGTGCTTCCGCATCGGTCGCGTCGTTCAGGTTCAACTAGCGGATCGCCCTCCGACATTGCCCTCTCGAGGTTCCCCGCGCGCCAGCGCCTCGCCCCGCACCCGAGCGGCGTAACCAGCGATTGGCGTCCGTCGAATCTCGAATGGGGCATATTTCGCAAGGGTGGTGTCCGCAATTATGTTAGTTTTCCAACTAGATAGTGGCAAGTCCGACACCTGCGGATGGGCGTGCGTCAAGCTTGGTCGGCTATGGCGCGATCCGCGTCGCTCGATGCCGCATAGTCGACAGGGATTGTCTGCGAGTGTAGCGAGCGCCAAACGGCCCGCGTCGCGGCATTCACTCTTGATCGCGCTGCATTGAACTGCGTGCGGACGATCGGCGAGTGGGCGACCGAGCGGCCACGCCATCCGCCCCCTCGGCCGGCGAGAATGAAGTCCCGCGAACCTGAGGGGACACCGGAAGACAAATGAAACGACAGCGTGCTTTTCGCCGACCGGAAGGGTTCACCTTGATCGAGGTGATGGTTGTCGTCGTGATCCTAGGTCTGCTTGCTGCGATCATTGTGCCGAAGGTGATGAGCCGTCCGGATGAGGCGCGGGTCGTCGCCGCGAAGGCCGAGATCTCGGCCATCACTCAGGCGTTGAAGCTCTACCGCCTCGACAACACGGTCTACCCGTCGACCGAGCAGGGGCTGCAGGCGCTCGTGCAGCGGCCAACGACGCAACCCATTCCCGCTAACTGGAAGCAAGGCGGTTACCTAGATCGCGTGCCGAAAGATCCGTGGGGGCGGGAATATCAATATTTGAACCCGGGTGTGCGCGCCGAGATCGATGTGTACAGCCTCGGCGCCGATGGTCAGGCAGGCGGCGAGGGCAACAATGCCGACGTCTTCAACTGACGCGATTGGGACGATGAGGCGATGGCAGCGGCCCGCGCGCCGGCGGAACACCGATGCGGGGGAGATCCGAACCGCCCGGGCCGCGCATGCAGCCGGGTCCAGATTGGGGCACCGGAGCTCGGGATTCACGCTCCTCGAACTGTTGGTCGTTGTCGTGATCATCGCACTGCTCGCGTCGCTGCTCGCCGTCAACCTGGTCCCTGACGCACGGCAGAGTCTGCGCGAGGAAGCAGTGCGCCTCGCTGCGTTACTCGGGCATGCCCGGGAGGAGGCAATCACGACGGGGGCGCCGGTTGCGTGGCAGCGTATTGAAGGCGGATACCAGTTCCTCCAACGAAGCCCGGGACGGATATGGCGTCCAGTCGACTCTGACGCAAGCTTGCGCCGGCGCGCGTTGCCTCACGGCGTGATTCTCACCGCGATCAACACGCCGGCGAGCGCGAACGGGTCCGAACCATTGATCGTTCTCTCACCGACCGGTGTGGCTGATCCGTTCCGCATCACGCTCGTGCTCCGCGAGCACCGCGTGTGGGTGAGCTCCGATGGCGTTGGTGCACCGGTGGTCGAGGATCCGCGTTGAGCAACGCCGGACGACTCCGTGTGCACGGATTCACCCTGATCGAGGTCCTGGTTGCCCTCGCGATCCTGGCGGTCGCGCTCGCGGCGGCAGTGCGGTCGGTCAGCCTCGCCACGGAGAGCACGATAGAACTCAGGGAACGTCTTCTCGGTACCTGGGCCGCGCAGAACCGGATCGCCGAGTACGCGGCGCGCCCGCTGTGGCCAGATATCGGAACGCGCGAGGGCACCGCCGAGCAGGCCGGCGTACGATTCATCTGGCGCGAGAACGTGAGTGGTACGCCGAATCCGCGGTTTCGGCGGGTGGAAGTCAGAGTGTTCCCCGTGCGCGCGCCCGACCATGCGCTCGCGACGCTGGTCGGTTTCGCAGTTCGGAGCGAGTGAGCAGATGCGCGCCGTCCGCGGACTGACACTGATCGAGCTCCTGGTCGCGCTTGCAATCTTCAGCGTGCTCTCCGGTGTCGCGTACCGGGCCCTGACGGTGGTTCTCGAGAGCCGCGGGAGGATTGAGCAGGAGACCGGCAAATGGCGCGAGCTCGCCATGTTCTTTGCGCGGCTGGAGCAGGACATTGCTGCGGCCGTGCCCAGGCCGGTCCGCGACGCGACTCAACGCGTTGTGCCGGCCTTCGTGGGCAACGCGGCCGCCTTGCGTCTCGAGGAGGGGGTGATCCTGCTGACCCGCACCGGTTTTGCTGCCGACCCGGCCGCGGTCGATCCGGCGCGGCGCGTTGGCTACCGGCTGCGGGGCGGCGTTGTGGAGGTGCTCACCTGGAACGTGCTCGACCAGGCCCCGGCGAGCGAACCCCGGGCGAACGCGGTGCTGCATGGGGTGCAAGCGATGGAGCTGCGCTACCTTGACCGCCGCGGCCAATCGCACGCGGCATGGCCTCCGGCGGGCGGGAGAGATGCGTTGAAGGCGATTCCCGCCGGAGTCGAGCTCGCGATCACGCTCGCCTCGGGCGAGCGCATCTCGCGATTGTTCGCGACCTCGGTGAGGCTGCCGGAGTGACCCGTCACGTGCAGCAAGGTGTGGCCGTCGTCGTGGCGATTCTGGTCGTGGCGCTGGCGACGAGCACCGCCATCTATCTCCTATGGCACCAGTCGCTGTGGTTGCGGCAGTTCGATAACCTCACTGGACGGGCGCAGGCCGACGTGCTCGGCCAGGCCGCTGCGAGCTGGGCTGCCGCCCTCCTCGCGGAGGACAACCCCGAGGTCGACCACCTCGGCGAGCCATGGGCACAGCCAATGCCATCCTTGGCCGCGGAGCGCGCCACGCTGTCGGGCGCGATAACCGACGAGCAGGCGAAATTCAACGTGAACAACCTGGTCCGTGAGGCTGGCGGCGCGAGTGCTCAAGATCTCCTCGCGTTCCAACGACTGCTCGCGGCTCTTGGAGTGCCGATCGAGCTCGCGGACGCGGTGGTCGACTGGCTTGATCCCGACGATCGGGTCACGGCGCCGAGCGGCGCGGAGGACCCCTACTACCTCGGGCGCGACCCGCCTTACCGTGCATCGAACCGTCAAATCATCGATCTGGGTGAGCTTGGCAATGTGAAGGGGTTCAGTCCAGAGATAGTCCGCCGGCTTGCGCCGTTCGTCACCGCGCTGCCGGAAGCGACTCCGGTGAATGTCAATACCGCGCCGTGGCAAGTGCTGCAAGCGATCGTCCCCAGCTTGACCGCGGAGGATGGCCCACGGCTCGTCGAGCGCCGGCGGAAGCAGCCCTTCGCGAGCCGCGACGAGTTCTTGCGTGCGCTGTCGCAACCTCCGTCGGCATCGATCGATGCGCAGATCGACGTGAGAAGCGGGTACTTCCGGGCCGAGGCAACTGTGAGTCTGGGCCGCGTCGTCACGGGGTATCGCGCGCTCTTGCAGCGCAGGGACCGTCGTCCTGCGGCGCTCGTCATGCTGTCGCAGATCGCGATCTGAGGCGCCGGATGGCCAAACGACAGGCGAACACAGTCGTTCAGCTCCATCTGCCGGAGCGCTGGCCAGACCCCGTTGCGCTCGACGAACCGCGGATACGCTGGGCACTGCACACGCCGCGCCGGACGAAGAACGGCGTTTCGGGGCTGGCGGAAGTGCCGCACGCGGAGGAGGCGATTCTGGTACTTCCGGTTCCGCGCGTCACCTTCGTCCGTGCGCCGCTGCCACCGGGGCCGCCTGAGAAGCTTGCCAAGCTCGCGCCGTTCGCCGTCGAGGACGCGATCGTCTCGGCCCCGGAGGATGCTCACGCGATCGTGCTGGACGACGTGCGCGACGGCGAACGGCTCGTTGCGGTGATCGACCGAGAGTGGCTTGCCGCGGCGGTGAGGGAGATCGAAGCCGCGGGTTTCACGCCCGAGCGGGCGATCGTGGAGAGTGCGCTGCTCACGCATCGGCCGGATACGTGGACGGTGGTCTGGTCAGGAAGCGGTGGGTTCGCGTCGCTCGGGTCGATCGAGGCTATCGCGCTCGATGCGTCGATCGAGGACCGACCGCCACTCGTGCTGAAGTTGATCACCGATGAGCGCCGCGCCCGGGGGGCCGGTCCGCGGGCGGTGCAGGTGTTGCTAGCCGGCGCGGCCGATCCGCCCGACGTGGCGAAGTGGAGCGCCGCCCTGCACGTGCCGGTGGAAGTGGTCGGCAAGTGGTCTCCGGAGGAGATCGATGCGCGCGCGGCTGTTTGCCCTGATCTGCTGCCCGGAGCTTACGGCCGGCCCTGGGCCGCGAGCGAATGGGTCGCACGATTGAGACCAGCCGTCATCTTGGCGGTGGCAATCGTGGGCGGGCATATGCTGCTGACGCTTGCCGACTGGGGGCGGCTCGCGTACGAGGCGCATGGCCTTCGGGCCGAAATGGAAGGCGCTTTCCGGCAGGCGTTCCCCGAGGCGAAGGCGGTCGTAGATCCGGCGCTCCAGATGCGCCGCAACCTCACCGGGCTACGCCGTGCGGCGGGCGAGCCGGACACTGCTGACCTGGTGCCGCTGCTCGGCAAGCTCGCGCCTGCGCTGGCCGCGGTCGGCGCGAAGCCGCGGTCGCTCCGGTATGAGCGTGGTGAGCTGCAACTTGAACTGGCTTTGCCGGTCGGTGACGCGCGGCTGCGTGAAGAGCTCGCGAGCCGCTTGCGCGTGCCCGGCGTCCGGGTACGTGTCGAACGGGTCGTGACCGAGAACGGTGCTCCGCTCGCGACGGTGCGCGTGGGTCCGGAGGGAGCGTAGGATGATCGGTCGTTTGCGTGAAGCATGGCACGCGCGAACTGCCAGGGAGCGTGGCACGATTGCGATCGGCGTTGGTGCGCTCATAGTCGCGGCGCTGTGGGCCTACGTCTGGGTGCCGATCGAGGCCGATCGCGCACGGCTGGCACGCGCACTGCCGACGCTACGCGCTCAGGCGCAGCAACTCGTGCGCGATTCCGCCGAAGTGGAACGACTCCGCGGTGCGGCGCGCGCGCGAGGTAGCGCGTCGGCGCCGCAGCGCGCGGTCGAGAATGCAATGCGGGCGGGCGGGCTTGGCGAGGGGTATAGTGGCGTCGCCGCGCTCGGTGAGGATCGGATCCAGGTCAATTTGGGCGTGGTGCCCTTCGACGCGCTCGTGCGTGTGATCACGCAACTCGCCGAGACGCACGGACTCGCGGTGGAAACAATCGCCGTGAAGGCGACGAGCGAGTCGGGGAAAGTTCGAGTCGAAACGCTGGTCCTGCAGGCGCCCCGCAACGGATGACCAATAAATGAAACTACAGAGCACGGGTTTACGGGCTTGGCATGCGCTGCTGTTCGCGGCGGCGTTTGCGGCGACGCTTCTCGCGACGCTGCCAGCGCGGTGGGTCGCGGGCGCGCTTGAGCGCGCTACCGAAGGGCGCGTAAGCATCATTGGTGCAACGGGCAGCCCTTGGCGAGGGCGCGGCGATCTTGTCTTGCGCAGCGAGGGTGGGGAGCTCGCTCTACCCGGGGCCTCGTGGCAATGGCTGCCCGCACGAATGTTGGCCGGGGAAGTGGCGCTCCGATTGCACTTCGACGGCATGGCGACAGGCGATGTGATTGTGGCGCGACGCGCGTCCGGGTTCGTGCTCCGTGATGCTGAAGTCCGGCTGCCGGCAGCGGCGCTCGCCGAGGGTGTCGCACCGCTGCGGGGTTGGAGCCCCGGCGGAACGCTTGTCTTCCGCACGCGCGGACTCGACCTGGGGCCGCATGGCGCCGTGGGTGGCGCGGAGGTCGTCTGGCAGGGCGCATCCACCGCGTCAGCGCCCCTCGGCGATTACCGCTGTGTCCTTCAGGCTACGCTCGGCGCGGCGGCCCAGGTCACCATTGCGACGCTCCGGGGGCCGCTTCACTTGAATGCTGCGGGGGAGGTGGGTGCAGGCGGCGCGTTGCGCCTTCGAGGCACCGCGACCGTCGAGGCGGGAAAAAACGGGGATCGGCTCGCTCCATTGCTTCTGGCGCTCGGCACCGACCGCGGAGACGGTGCCGTCGCATTCGATATCGCGTTGCCGCTCAAGGAACCCGTGTGAGGTTCCTACGCGCGCGAACTGCTTATCTCGCGATTACGCGCGCGGCGCCGACGTTCCTGTTGTTGGTGTTGGTCGTCGTCGGTGGCTGGTTGGCGGCGCGATGGGCGGTGTACTTCGTGGCACCTTCGGAAGCGCCGGGGGCGCCCCCGCGCGAGCGGTTAGGGTTGAGCGCGGCGGGGCAGGGGATCGCCGATGGGCACTTGTTCGGGGCGGTGTCGTCGGGGAGCGGGGAGGCGGTGAGCAATCTCAACCTGAAGCTGAAGGGGGTGTTCAGCGGCGGCGCTTCCGGGATCGCGATCCTTAATGCCGGCGGCAAGGACGAGGCGACACGCGTAGGTAGTGAGCTTGTACCAGGTGTGACGCTCGAGTCGGTGCACGCGCAACACGTGATGCTAAGCCGTAACGGCGCGCGAGAACGTTTGAACCTCGAAGAGCGCGTCGGCGCCAGGGTCCAGGTTGCGGCGGCTTTGCGGCGTCCTCAGCAAAGTCCTCAGACTGCGGTAGTGGCCCCGTCGCCGAGTGCGCCCGGCGCGACGCTCGGCGCCACGCCCAGTGTGACGCCGGGTGCGCCGCCGCCGCGGAGTCCTGGCGCAGGGTTTCAACGTCCCGAGCCGTACGCGCCGGTGAGCGACGTTGCGACCGGTGTGCCGGCGCCAGCGCCTCCGCCTGACGCGCCTCCGCCGTTATCCGTGGCACCCGCACCAGGCGCGGCATCGGCGCCGCCGCCGATCGTGACCAGTTCAGCCGACGGGGTGGTGATCCAAACCGTTCCGCCCGGCAGCATGCTCGCACGCCTCGGACTGCAGCCGGGCGATGTGGTGCGTTCAGTTAACGGCGAGCGGGTGACGAGCGAAGCCGAGGTGGCGCGGGTCCTACAGCAGCGCGGCATGCAAGGCTCGTTCTCCGCCGAGGTATTGCGTGGCGGGACGGTCTTTCCGATCGCCGTGGGGGGGCAATAGCGTGAGTGAGACGTGCGCCGGGATGCGAAGCCGACAGTGGGTGTGACCATGGGACAGAATCTTCAGCGCTTGCGCTCGCTGCTCGCCGCCGCGGCGATGCTGGTGGGCGCAGCCGCGCCGGCGCAGCAGGTTCAGCCGGGAGCGCAGCAGCCTCAGTCGGCTGCGCCGGTCGTCCAGCCAGGCAATAGCGAAGACACGGTCACGCTCAACTTCGTGAACGCCGACATCAATGCGGTGGTGAAGGCGGTCTCGGAGATCACCGGGCGCAACTTCCTCGTCGACCCGCGCGTACAGGGGACGGTAAACATCATCGCTCCGCGTCCGGTGCCCCGGAACATGGTGTTTCCGATCCTGCTCTCGGCACTGCGGGTGCAGGGATTTGCTGCGGTCGGGGGCGAGCTCGGCTACGTAAACATCGTTCCGGAAGCCGACGCGAAGTTTTATGCCGGTGCGCGCGACCCGCGCCGCGCACGCGGCGACCAGGTCGTCACGGAGGTGTTCCAGCTTTCCTACGAGTCGGCGCAGCAACTGGTGCAGACGCTGCGACCCCTCGTCACGCCGAACAACGTCATCAACGCCTTCCCTGGCTCGAACATGGTAGTGGTGACCGACTACGCCTCGAACCTGGAACGCATCCGGAAGGTGATTGCTACCGTCGACCAGCCCGCGCCATCGCAGTTGATGACCATCAAACTGCGCTACGCTGCGGCACTGGACGTTGGCCAGGCGGTGCAGCGGTTGATGCCGGAAACGGCGCAGCCGCCGGGCCCCGGCGCGCCGCCGCGAGTGGCGGTCAGCGTCGATCCGCGCACGAACAGCCTGCTCGTGCGGGTCGAGAACCCGGCGCTCGCCAAGCGCATCCGGGAGCTCGCGGAAAGCCTGGATCTTCCGACGGCCGCGGGCGGCAACATTCACGTTGTGTATCTCAAGAACGCGCAGGCCGATCGGCTCGCCGAGGCGCTGCGCGCCATCATCACCGGGCAACCGGCACAGCAGCGGACGGCGGCGCAGACTGCGCCCGGCCAGCCGCCAGCCCCGCAGCCAGCCGCCGGCGCGACCGGGGCGCCAACGGCGTCGACCGGGGCACTCGCGCAGGCCTCGGTACAGGCGCACCCGGAGACGAACTCGCTCGTCATCATCGCCCCCGACGCGGTGTACAACGCGCTGCGCGGAGTGATCGAGAAGCTCGATGCGCGTCGCGCGCAGGTGTTTGTCGAGGCGCTGATCGTCGAGATCGCCGCCAACAAGGCGGCGGAGTTCGGCATCCAGTGGCAGGCGATTCCCTCGGGCGCGGGCACCACCAACGCGACGACCGGCTTCGGCTTGCAGAACTTTAACAACGCGACGGGCGCGAACATCGGCCAGATATCGCGTGATCCGGCGACGATCGGCCAGGGCCTGAGCCTCGGCCTGATCCGCGGCAGCATCACCCTCGCCGGAGTGCAGATCCTCAACATTGCAGCGCTCGTGCGTGCGCTCGAGACCGACTCGACAGCCAACATCCTCTCCACGCCGACGCTGCTCACGCTAGACAACGAGGAAGCCAAGATTCAGGTGGGCCAGAACATCCCGATCGTCACTGGCAGCTTCACTCTTGCCGGGGCGGGCGCCGGCGCGACCAACCCTTTTCAAACCTTCGAGCGCCGCGACATCGGCGTTACGCTCAAGGTGCGACCGCAAATCGCCGAAGGCGGGCTGGTCAAGATGGCGATCTACCAGGAGGTTTCAAGCATCTTCAACGCGCTGAACCCGAGCGGCATCATTCTCAACAAACGCTCGCTCGAATCGCAGGTGCTCCTCGATGACGGCCAGATGGTCGTGCTCGGGGGGCTCATATCGGACGACGTGCAGACCGGCGTGCAGTCGGTGCCCGTGCTGGGGCAGCTCCCGGTGCTCGGAGCGCTGTTCCGTTACGACACGCGCAAACGCGAGAAGGTCAATCTCATGATTTTCCTGCGGCCGGTGGTGGTCCGGGACGCCCCGACCAGTGCGGGCCTGACTACGGATCGCTACGACATCATCCGGGGGATACAAGGCGCGATCCAGGCCCCTGACCGACCTCCACTCCCACCGATGCATGGCCCGGAATTGCCGGCCCAAGTCGCACCGCTTGCCCCCGGGTACGCGCCGCTGCCGTACCGCCCGCCCGCGGCTCCTGCGCCCGCTGCTCCTGCCGAGGTGGCGCCATCGGCGCCGATCCCCCGCGAAACCACCGAGCCTGCGCCGTCCCAATGAGCAGCCGCGCGCCCGTGCCCCAGGCCGGGGGCCCGTCCACGGTTTTCGCCGCGCAACTTGACACCAATTTTGTCCGCGCGCTGCCCTACCACTTCGCACGCGCCAAAGGCGTGATCGCCGCGCGGCGCGTCGGGGACATCGTGGAGCTCTGGGTGCGACCCGGCGTGAGCGCAGGAGCGATCAGCGAGGCGAGGCGCGCGCTAGGCGAGCCCGTCAAGACGCTGATGCTCGCACCGGAGCTATTCGAGCGGCGCTTGGCGCAGCTCTACACTCGCGACGCGCAGGGCGCCGCCGCGATGATCGACGATCTCTCCGAGCAGGTGGACCTCAAGAGCCTCGCCGAGGTGCTGCCCCAGATCACCGACCTACTCGAAACCGAGGACGACGCACCGGTCATCCGGTTCATCAACGAGCTACTCACCCAGGCGCTGCGAGAGCGCGCGTCCGATCTCCACATCGAGGTGTTCGAGGGACGCTCGCTGGTGCGTTTCCGCATCGACGGAACACTTCGCGACGTGCTCGAACCGCCGCGCGCACTGCACGCCGCCCTTGTCTCGCGTGTCAAGGTGATGGCGAGCCTCGACATCGCCGAAAAACGACTCCCGCAAGACGGCCGTATCACGCTCCGCATCGCCGGCCGGGCCGTAGACGTGCGCGTTTCGACATTGCCAACCGGCCACGGCGAGCGGGTGGTACTGCGGCTACTCGACAAGCAGCAGGGGCGGCTCGAGCTCACCAGCCTCGGCATGAGCGATCCGACGCGCGACAAGGTGAGCGAGCTCACGCGTCAGGCGCATGGCATCGTGCTTGTAACCGGGCCCACCGGCTCCGGCAAGACGACGACACTTTACGCTGCGCTGTCCCGCCTCGACGCCGACAAGCTCAACATCATGACCGTCGAGGACCCGATCGAATACGATCTCGACGGCGTCGGTCAGACACAGGTGAACCCGGCGATCGACATGACGTTCGCTCGCGCCCTGCGCGCGATCCTGCGCCAGGATCCGGATGTGGTGATGATCGGCGAGATCCGCGACCTCGAGACGGCCCGCATCGCCGTGCAGGCAAGCCTCACGGGGCACCTCGTGCTCGCCACGCTCCACACCAACGACGCCGCCGGCGCTGTGACCCGCCTGATCGACATGGGAGTCGAGCCGTTTCTGCTTGCATCCACGCTTCTCGGCGTGCTCGCGCAACGGCTCGTGCGTAAGCTCTGCCCCGACTGCAGGAAGCCGGGGACGCTTTTGCCTGGCGAAGCTGCGGCGATGCCCGGGCATCTCCGCGAGCGGCCGGTCTACACTGCTGCGGGCTGCCCGCAGTGCAAGGGGACGGGCTACCGCGGACGCAGTGGCATCTATGAGCTGCTATTGGTCGACGAGGAGATGCGACGACTGATCCACGAGAGCGTCGCCGAGAGCGTACTCCGCGACCACGCGCTGAGGCGAGGGATGACGATGCTGCGCGAAGATGGCCTGCGGTGGGTAGGCAGCGGTGACACCACCCTCGAGGAGGTGCTGCGCGTGACCCGTGCCGCTGAGGAATGATACGGTGGAAACACGAAACGCCGGAAGAATGTAGAGGACGGCGAGTGCTTGGTGTGCCCCGCCTGCGTTAAGGTCTTCTGATGTCCGGCTATCGATACGAAGCGTTAGCGCCCGACGGCAAGGTTCGGCGCGGCGTGCTGGAGTCGGACAGCCCGCGCCAGGCGCGGGCCCAGTTGCGCGAGCAGGGGATGCTGCCGGTGGAGGTCGCTCCGCTCTCCGCGAAGGAGCCGGGCGCAGCCCGCACCTTATCGCTCGGGCGCAGGCGTCTGAGCGCCGGGGCGCTCGCGCTTGTGACGCGTCAGCTCGCGACGCTGCTCGCCGCCGGGCTCACGATCGAGCAGGCGCTCAATGCGTTGATCGAGCAGTCCGAGCGCGACGCGGAACGCCAGCTTCTGGCGGGCGTACGCGGTGATGTGCTCGCCGGCCAATCCCTCGCGCGTGCGCTCTCGCATCACCCACTGGCGTTTCCCGAGCTCTATCTCACGCTGGTCGAGGCCGGCGAGCGCTCCGGTCGGCTGGCCGAGGTCCTTGGTCGGCTCGCCGACTACACTGAAGAGCGCGAGCATCTGCGCGGCAAGGCGCTGCTTGCGTTCATCTACCCCGCGCTGGTTACGATCGTGGCCGTCACGGTTGTTACGGGGCTGCTCGTTTACGTGGTGCCACAGGTCGTGCAGGTGTTCCAGAACACCAGCCAGGCGCTCCCGTTTCTCACCCGCGCGTTGATTGCGTTGTCGGACTTCCTCCGCGGATACGGAATCTTCGTGCTCCTTGCGCTTGCGACGGCGGCGATCGGGGTGCGTGCAGCGCTGGCGGTGCCCGCAACGCGTGCGCGTTGGCACCGCTGGCTGCTCAGGGTTCCGGTGATCGCTCCGCTCCATCGCGGTCTCAATACCGCGCGGCTCGCCGCCACGCTCGCGATCCTCGTCGGCAGCCGCGTGCCGCTCCTCACCGCGCTTCGTGCCGGCGCCGGGGTGGTGTCGAACCTGCCGATGCGAGCGGCGCTGGCGGAAGCGGCCGCGCGCGTGCAGGAGGGTTCGAGCCTGTCGCGCGCGCTCGGAGTATCGAAGCTTTTCCCCCGCTCATGGTGCACATGATCGCGAGTGGTGAGGCGAGCGGCAGGCTTGGCGAGATGTTGGAACGCACGGCTCAGCAACAGGCGCGCGAGCTCGAGCGGCGTATCGATGCGTTCGTCGCACTGCTCGAGCCACTGCTCATCCTCGCCATGGGCGGGATCGTGCTGATCATTGTGCTTGCTATCCTTCTCCCCATCTTCGAGCTGAATCAGATCATCCGGTAAGGACGCTCGGGCCTTCTTTCGGCCGGGCACGACCTGGACGCGGCGATTGACGCAGTCGATTCTGGCGTCGACGGGATATCTTGGGATTGACCCGCCGCGGATCGAGCTAACGTCCTCGCCGGCGACTGGCACCAAGGGGCTCGGCTGGATGGTGGGCCTTTTCGTTTTCGCGTTTAGTAGACGATGCTGGGCGTCGACGGCCGAACGCGTCGACCTACGATGGGGAGCGCTCCAACTCGAGCGCTGACGTAGCACCGCGGGGCACGGAACGTTCGACTCAGCTTCGCGCGGCCGGGAAGGGGCACAATTGCCTCGATGGCCCTTGCCCGCGCTCTCGCCTTGATCCTGTTTGCCCCGGTGGTCGCCTCGGCCGCGGATCTGGGCCGGCTCACCGTTCGGTCGGGCGTCGGCGAGCCGCTGCACGCGGAGATCGAGATCCTCTCGGTGCGCCCGGGCGAGGCGGGGTCGCTGCGAGCCCGGATTCCGCCACCGGAAGTGTTCTGGCGGGCGAACCTCGAACCCTCACCAGTGCTCGACGCGCTGCGCGTCAGCGTGGAGGTCCGGTCCGGCCGCCGCTACGTGGTAGCCCTGAGGTCGAACACCCCGATCGACGTCCCTTTCATGCAGGTCCTCGTGCAGCTCGACTCGCCTGCAGGCGCCGTCGTGCGAGAGTACCCGTTTCTGCTCGAAGAGCGCTCGGATCGCAGCTCGGCCGCCACGCCTGCACTGCTCCTGCCCCGTGTCGATATGACGCCGCAACGGCAGCTATCACCCGTCGGGCCCTCTTCTCCGAACTCCCCAGGTCCAAGGGGGACCCCCCTGCCGGCCGGCACCTACGTTGTGAGCTCGGGCGACACCCTCGCTGGAATCGCGCGAGCGACCATGCTGCCCGGCGCGACAGTCGAGCAGATGCTCGTCGCCCTGTACCGCGCTAACCAGCAGGCGTTCGCGGGTGGCAACATGAACCGGCTGCGTGCGGGCGCAGTGCTTGTGCTTCCGCCGGAAGACGAGGTGAGAGCTATCGGACGAACCGAAGCCCAGCAGACCGTTCGCGCCCACCAGGCGTCCCGGAAGGGAGACCTCGCACATGAGAACGACGCGCTCATCGCCGCGGACCCTCCCGACGCGCCGACCGGACCCAGGGATCGACTGCGGCTCACAAGCCCCGAGGAGCGGAAGTCGACTGGCGCAGGCGCTCCGGCGTACGGGGACGACCGAGCGGCGTTGCAGGAGACCCTGGCAGAGGCGGAAGCACGTATCGCTGTGCTCGAGAGGAGCTTGCAGGACGTCCGGCGGCTGCTTGCCCCGAAGGACCGACAGCTCGAACCCGCCGGGCCCACTTGGCGCAGACCAAGCGAACCCGTTGGTCTTTTCCCGGAAAAGGCAGGCGTGAACGCGCACGACGAGCGCAGTATTGGGACACTCCGCGCTCATGGCTTCCTGGGGGAGTACGGCGGCTGGCTGCTAGGCGCCTTCTTGCTTGGTTACTTGTCGTGGGTCGTGATGCCACTGAAGACCGCCCGAGCGTGGCGAGCGCGCCGCCGCCGCCGCCGCCGGAGGGTGCTGGAGACGCAGACACGAGCACTGTAGACTGCCTAACGATCGGTGCGTCTACGCCCCGGCGACGGCCGAGCCCCGAACTCTAAGCGCACGGCTACCCTATTTCCAGGACACGCGCCTCACGATCTCAGTCGTCGGGTGGGATCCGGTCGAACGGCCGGTGAAACTTTGTCACACGGGGACATTATTCCTGCGCGAGCGACCCGCCCGTTCTGCGATGCTGAATGCCCGGTGCGCGAGCCAGCTACAATCACTCCTCTCTGCTGCTTGTTAAGCTACGCTCTGAAATGTATGGTTTACCCATTGATTTACGGATGAAAGGAGGAGTCATGCGCAACCTGCTCGCCGCTGTCTCAGCCCGCCGCAGCTGCCGGGTTTGGATCTGGGCCATGCTGACGACTCTCCTCGCCGGGTGCGCGACCTCGACCTACCCGCCGGCGCCTGCTTCCGCGGGAACGTCCGACTATCGCTACCTTATCGGGCCGGGCGACCAAGTAAACATTGCAGTGTGGCGCAACCCAGAGCTCTCGGTCACGGTTCCGGTGCGGCCCGACGGTCGCCTTTCGACACCGCTGGTGGAGGACCTTCCCGCTCTCGGCAAAGACCCCGCGACGCTTGCCCGCGACATCGAGAAGGCGCTCGCGAAGTACATCCGCGATCCCGTTGTGACGGTGATCGTCACTGGCGTCGCCGGTGCGCAGACCGAGCAAATCCGGGTCGTTGGGGAGGCCCAGAAACCAGCAGCGATTCCCTACCGGCAGAACATGACGATTCTGGACGTGATGATCAACGTCGGCGGCTTGACCGATTTCGCCGATGGCAACCGTGCGGTGCTCCTTCGCGGGTCCGAGGGCAACAAGCCGTACACGGTCCGGTTGTCGGACCTGGTCAAGCGCGGCGACGTTTCCGCAAACGTCGAGATGCGCCCAGGCGACGTAGTGATCATCCCGCGAGGCTGGTTTTAGGCTGTTTGGGGGATTGCCCACCTTGATCGAATACAGCGAACCTAGCCTAGCCCGCAACGGGCAGAACTGATCGTGGAAGAGCTCCTTCGCCAGATACTCACTGTTGCTCGCGGCATGTGGCGGCGCCGGTGGATCGGGCTCGCAGTCGCCTGGGTTGTTGCACTGGTGGGCGGCGTCGCAGTCTTCGAGACGCCTGACCGCTACGAGGCGAGCGCCCGGATTCACGTCGACACGCAGTCGATTCTCAAGCCGCTGATGTCCGGTCTCGCGGTGCAGCCTGACGTGGAGCAGCGGATCGGGATCCTGAGCCGGACGCTGATCAGTCGCCCGAACGTCGAGAGGCTTATCGCCATGGCGAAGCTCGAGCACGGGGACATGTCGTCCGCCGAGCATGAGGCTCTGATCGCCAGCTTGATACGCACGCTCAAGATCAGCAGTAGCGGCCGGGAGAACCTGTACACGATCACCTATCGAAACAGCGATCGAGCCGAGGCGACGCGGGTGGTGCAGGCGCTCGATATCGATTTTCGTCGAGTCGAGCATGGGCGACAAGCGGAAGGGCTCCGACACCGCGCGCCGGTTCATCGAGGAACAGATCGAAGCCTACGAAAGGAAACTCGGCGAGGCGGAGAACCGACTGAAGGAATTCAAGCTGAAGCATATGGGCTTGATGGGCGACGGCAAGGACTACTTCGCGAAGATGTCGGCACTCAGTGAGGAGCTGGCCAAGGCTCGCCTCGAGTTGCGTGCCACCGAGCAGGCGCGCGACGCGCTGAAACGCGAGGTGAGCGCAGAGGATCCGCTTTCGCTGCCCGATCCTGGGCTATCAGGCTCGAGCCAGGTCGGCGTGTATGCGTCGGAGATCGACGGCCGGATCGAGTCACTCAAGAAATCCCTGGACGATATGTTGCGGAAGTACACGGACGAGCATCCCGACGTGACCAACACCCATCGTCTCATCGCGCAGCTCGAGCGGGAGAGGCGGCAGGATCTGGATGCGCGGAAGAAATCGTTGGCCGAGGCGAAAGCTCAGTCGAAGGGGCCGGCGATTTTGACGGTGCCGAATCCGGTCTTTCAGCAACTCAAGGTCGCGCTCGCAGAGTCCGAGGCGAACGTCGCCTCCCTCCGCGGGCGAGTAGGCGAGCTCGAGAGCCGTTACCGCCAGTTGCAAGCGGCCGCGAAGCAGTTACCGGAGATCGAAGCGGAGTTGGCGCAGCTCAACCGCGACTACGACGTGCAGAAGCGGAACTACGAGAGTCTCGTGGGGCGGCGCGAGTCTGCTGCCATGACGACGGAGCTGGACGCGACGGGGATCGCCGATTTCCAGGTCATCGACCCGCCGACGGTGTCGCCGAATCCGGTCGCACCGAACCGCATGCTGCTCCTACCGATCGTGCTTCTAATCGCCCTCGGTGCCGGTGGGTTCGCGAGCCTCGTCGCGAGCCAGATCGTTCCGACGTTCCACGATGCCCGCATGCTCCGCGAGCTCACGCAGCTACCAGTGCTCGGGACCGTTGGGTTGCTTCCGAGCCCACAGGTGATCGAGAAGCGGCGGGTGGGGGGCTTGCTTTTCGCGGGCAGTGTCGCCGGACTGGTTCTACTGATCGGCGCAGCCATGATCCTTGTCTCCCTGAAGACCGCATCGGCATAGAGGAACAGCGTGAGTCTGATCGAGGAAGCATCGAAGCGCCTGGAGGAACTCAAGCGATCCGGTGTCCACGTCCCCGATGGGATTGCTGATCTTTCCCGGCGAGCGGACGACGCGACGACGGGTCGTCACGAGCCGGTGTCCGAGTTCCGCGTGGCGCCCTCGCCGGTGGCCAAGCCCACGCCACAGACCGGGCGATCGGCAGGCGTGTCGAAGCGCGTCGCGATCGATCTGCCGACGCTTGCGGCCCACGGCTTTGTCGCCCCGGACATGCCGCACTCTCCTGTCGCGCAAGAGTTCCGGATCATCAAGCGCCCGTTGATCGCGAACGTCCAGGGGAAATCCGGTGTCTCCCCGAATAGCGCGAATCTCGTCATGGTCACGAGCGCAGTGGCCGGCGAAGGCAAGAGCTTCTGTGCGTTTAATCTCGCCATGAGCATTGCCATGGAGTTCGACAGCACCGTGTTGCTGGTGGACGCCGACGTGGCCAGGCCATCCCTGCTGCGCATGCTGCGGCTTCCCGACTCGCGCGGCTTGTTGGATGTCCTCACCCGCGATGATGCCGATCTCAGCGAGGTGATCCTGCGCACGAACGTCGAGAAACTCTCGCTGCTTCCAGCAGGCAGCCCGCACGAGCGGGCGACGGAACTCCTTGCGAGCGACGCGATGAGTCGGCTCGTCGAGGAACTGGCCACCCGATACCCGGACCGGATCGTCGTGTTCGACTCGCCTCCTCTGCTGTTGACCACCGAGTCGCCGGCGCTGGCGGCGCACATGGGGCAGATCGTCATGGTGGTCGAGGCGGAGCGGACATCGGTGAGCGCGGTGAAGCAGGCATTGAAGACGATCGAGCAGTGCCCGATCGTCATGACCGTGCTGAACAAGTCGACCCGTTCCGGCGGAAGTGGCTACTACGGCTCCGACCGCTATCGGAACACGGGCTGAGCGCGCGTCGGCGGCAAGGACCCCCTCGGATGATGCCCAGCACGACTAACCGAGTACCGGTCCAGCGATGGGTACCCGCCGTTCTCCTGGCGGGCTCGCTGCTGGTTAACTCATGGCGCGAAAGCGCAATGGGCGTCGCCGCCGCTCGGCGGCACCATCCCTGGCGGCACCGGCGCGGGGACGGGGTACGGCTTGCCGGGATCTGCCATCGGCATGGGGCGCCCTGGCGACGGTGTGGGAAGAGGCTGGACCTTCAGACCGGCGATCAGCGCGCAGGCGGGATACACGACCAATGTCGAGCTCGCGCCGCGGGGACAGGAGCAGGGCAGCTTCATCCTGGGACTCACGCCGGCGATCGGCGTGAGAGGTGCTGGCCCGAGAGCAACCCTAGTTGGTACCGCGTCGGTACAAGGGCTCTACTATACGGATGGGAACGAGAAGACTACGGTATACCCAAACGCGAATCTGCTTGGCACCGTCGAGGCCTTGGAAAACTTCTTCTTCGTCGACGGGGCCATCAACATCAGCCAACAGTTCCTCTCGCCTTACGGTCCACAGCCGATTGGCGGGGTCGGCGCTACCGACAACCGGTATACCTCGTACGCCTACTCCGTTAGCCCGTACTTCCGCGGCATCTTGCCCGGAGAGATCCGGTATCTCGTCCGCGACGACAATTTCTGGAGCAATCTGAGCGGCGCGGCGAGCGACACCCCCGGATTCACTTCTACCTACACGAATCGCCTCATTGGCCGCCTCGAGAGCCCGATCCGCGTATTCGGCTGGTCGGCGGACGCCAATAGAACCTATACGAGGTTCTCGAACGACTCCCCCGCGCTTACGCTGGAGCTCGTCGCGGGGCACGCTGAACTACAGACCGGCGCCGCAATGGCTGCTGTTTGCGACCGGCGGATACGAGCATAACGAGGGCGGTTTCACGGAATCCAGCGGCGCGATCTACGGCGGCGGCTTTGCGTGGCGCCCGGACGAGCGCACCTACGCGTCGGCAGGCTGGGAGGAACGATTTTTCGGTGGATCCTACTTCGCGGATCTAAGTCACCGCAGTCCGTCCTGGGTTTTTGGGTTGAACGCCTCTAAGACCGCAACGACCTATCCACAACTGCTCTTTTCCGTTCCGGCGGGCGGAAACGTCGCCGCACTAGTAGACGCAGCTTTCGCGACCCGCATTACCGATCCTGTCCAGCGTGCCGCCGCGGTCGACCAGTTCTTGCAGCAGCGAGGGCTCCCTTCCCAGCTGCAGTCGCCCCTTAATGTGTACACCCAGCAGATAACTCTTTCCGAGCAGCAGACCGCGACCATAGGCTTCTTCGTGGGCACGCGGAATACGCTCGTGTTCACTGTCTACAATCGCAAATCGGAAGCGATTGCGGCAAGCGGCGAAGCACTTCCGCCCCCATTCGGCGCGATTAGCAACAACACCCAACGGGGTGCCTCGCTGGTATTCGCTCATCGGCTAACGGCACTGACGAATGTCTCTGCGACGGCGACCCGTTTCAACACGATCGCTAGCGAACCTTTTACGGGGAAGTCCACGACGAACTTCCTGCAGCTTTCCGGGGGAACGCGCGTCGGCGCGAGGACGACGTTGTTCACGGGTGTGAACTATACGAACTTCGACTCCGATGTTTCGACCGACTACGACGCAGTCACGGTCTTCGTCGGCGCCTTTCATACGTTCTAGGCCGCGCGCATGTACGAGGCGTTCTACGGGCTGACAGGAAAGCCCTTCCAGCTGAATCCAGACCCCGAGTTCTTCTTCGCGAGCCGCGGGCACGCGCGCGCGTACGCGTATCTCCAGTACGGCTTGTATCAAGGCGAGGGTTTCATCGTCGTAACCGGAGAGGTCGGTGCCGGCAAGACCACGCTGGTTCGCAGCCTGCTCAAGCGGCTCGATCCGGAGAAGGTGGTCGCCGCCCAGATCGTCACGACCCAGCTCGACGCCGAAGATCTGTTGAAGTCCGTAGCGGCCGCCTTCGGTATTCCCGCCCGCGCCGCCGGCAAAGCCGAGCTGCTCGGCAACATCGAAGCATTTCTGGTCGGACTGGTGCCGCAGCGCCGGCGGGCGCTCCTGGTGGTCGACGAGGCGCAGAACCTCAGCGCGCGGGCCGTCGAGGAGCTGCGAATGCTGTCGAACTTCCAGCTCGAGAGCCGCGCGCTTCTCCAGAGCTTCCTGATCGGCCAGCCCGAGTTGCGACAGGTCCTGCACGGCGGCCAGCTGCAGCAGCTTCGACAGCGTGTCATTGCCTCCTATCATCTCGGACCCCTTGACCGGTCCGAAACGCAAGCCTACGTAGAGCATCGCTTGAAGCATGTCGCCTGGTCGGGCAACCCCAGTTTCCAGCCGGAGACGTTCGAGGCGATCCACGCCGTCTCCGGAGGCATCCCGAGACGGATCAATCTTGTTTGCAACCGTGTGCTGCTGGCGGGCTATCTCGCGGAAAGGCGCGCCGTTGCGCCCGCCGATGTGATGGCCGTGGCGAACGAGATTCGGAAGGAGCTTGGCCCCGAGATCGTCACGTCTCAGGTCGGATCGGTCACGCAGGGCGCGAGGCCCACCGCCGGGCTTCCGGTGCCCATCGGTCAGCTGAGAGCCGCGGACGGCGACTTTACCAAGCTCGAGGAGCGGGTGACGCGCCTGGAACGACTCCTCAGCACGACGGTGAGCTTGCTGCATACGCTGATCGAACGCGAGCAGCAAAGCCGGTCGCGGCGGGGCTGATGGGCGCATACCCTCCTGCGGTCGGGCCCATTCTTTGCGTCGTCGGTGCGCGACCGAACTTCATGAAGATGGCACCGTTGCTCGCCTCGTTCGCTCATCACCCGGCGTTACCGCGGCCGGTCCTCGTGCATACCGGCCAGCACTACGACGCTTCGATGAGCGACAAGCTGTTTGCCGACCTGCAGCTTCCGGCGCCCGACCTGAACCTGGAAGTGGGCTCAGCCTCCCACTCCGTGCAGACCGCGGAGATCATGCGCCGGTTCGAGCCGGTGCTGGACCAGCACCGGCCCTGCGCGGTCCTCGTCGTCGGCGACGTCAACTCGACGCTTGCATGCAGCCTCGTGGCGGTGAAGAAAGGCGTGCCGGTGATTCACGTCGAAGCGGGTTTGCGCAGCTTCGACCGCGGGATGCCCGAAGAAGTAAACCGCCTCCTCACCGACCAGATTGCCGACCTTCTCTACACCACCGAGCGATCGGCGGCGACGAACCTCGCTCGCGAAGGCATCCCGGCCGAGCGCGTCAGGTTCGTCGGCAATGTGATGATCGATTCGCTACGCGCGAATCTGCCTCGTGCCGTCCCGCCCGAGGAGACGCTGCGTCGAGCCGGGCTCGACCCGGCGCCCGTGCGAAAGGAACACGGGTTCGGGGTCGTGACGCTGCATCGGCCGGCGAACGTGGACCGGCCGGAATCGCTCCGTGAATCGCTCGAAATTTTGCGCGCGGCGAGCGCGAAGCTACCGCTCGTCTGCGCCCTCCATCCCCGCACGCGCGGCAACGTCGATGGTTTCGGGTTGCACTTCCTGCTCGACACCCCCTCGATCAGTGTCCTCCCCCCGCAGGGCTACCTGGAGATGCTCGGCTTGATGTCGAATGCGGCGCTCGTGCTTACCGACTCCGGCGGCATTCAGGAGGAGACAACCGCGCTCGGCGTCCCGTGCCTGACGATGCGCGACAGCACGGAGCGACCGATCACGGTCGAGGAGGGGACGAACACCATCGTCGGACGCGACGGAGCCCTCACCCTGCGCCTTATCGACGAGATTCGAGCCGGTGGCGGCAAGCGCGGGCGCGCGCCAGAGCTCTGGGACGGTCATGCCGCAGATCGGATTGCCGCCGACCTAGCGGTCTGGACCGCGGCACGGCACGCGACGCAGAGGGCGTGAATGGCGAGCGTCCCCGTCACGGCCCGTCGGGTCGTAGTCAACGCGCTCAGCGTGGACGTGGAAGATTACTTCCAGGTTTGGGCGCTCTCACCCTGGTTCCCGCGCTCGACCTGGGACGCGACGCCCTGCAGGGTCGAGCGCAATATCGATCTGATTCTGGAGCTCCTCGACGAGGCGCACCAGCATGCGACGTTCTTTACGCTCGGCTGGATCGCCGAACGCTTTCCGACGGCCGTCCGGCGGATCGCAGCCGCGGGGCATGAGATCGCAAGCCACGGCTACGCCCACAATCGGGTGAACGAGCTCGAGCGTGACGCGTTCTACGTTGATATTCATCTCGCCAAGACGATCCTGGAGGACGTTGCACACGCGGAGGTGAAGGGTTATCGGGCGCCGAGCTTCTCGATCGGAGTCGACACCGCATGGGCGCACGATTGCATCGCCGAGGCCGGCTACCGCTACAGCTCGAGCGTATACCCGATCCGCCATGACCACTACGGAATGCCCGACGCCCCGCGGTTCGCGTACCGCTCGCACCCGGACCTGCTGGAGGTCCCGATCACCACGGCGCGCATCCTCGATCGAAACTGGCCGGCGGGCGGCGGCGGGTACTTCCGTCTGATGCCGTACGCGATGTCGCGCTGGCTCATCCAGCGGGTGAACGAGGTGGAAGCGCAGTCGGCCATCTTCTATTTCCATCCCTGGGAGCTCGATCCCGACCAGCCGCGAGTGCAAGGCGTCGGCGCGAAGGCTCGCTTCCGGCACTACGTGAATCTGCATTACACCGAACGGCGCCTGCGCCGTTTGCTGCGCGATTTCCACTGGGATCGCGTCGATCGCGTGTTCCTCCAGGAGGCGGCGTGATCTTCAGCATCGCCGAGGCTCCCCGCGCTGGCACGGGCGTCGGGGTGCGCGTCCGTCTCGTCGAGCGCGACGACCTGGTCCGGTGGGATCAATTCGTCGAGCGCTGTCCGGACGCGACGTTTTTCCATAAAGCGGGCTGGAAACAACTCATCGAGTCCGTGTTCCGGCACCGCACGTTCTACTTCGTTGCCGAGCGCGAGGCGGAGATCGTCGGCGTCCTGCCGCTAGCCGAAGTGAAGAGCCTGTTGTTCGGTCACGCCCTCGTCTCACTGCCGTTCGGGGTGTATGGCGGCGTGGCAGCGACAGATTCCGCTGCGGTGCCGGCGCTGCATGCGGCGGCGCGCGAGCTCTCCGGCCGGCTCGGCGTGAATCATCTAGAGCTGAGGAATCGCGTCCAGCGCGAGCCGGAATGGCCGCGCCAGGATCTCTACGTCACCTTTAGGAGAGAGATCGCTGGCGACGTCGAGGCGAACATGCTGGCCATCCCGCGCAAGCAGCGCGCGATGGTGCGCAAGGGGATCAAGCACGGCCTGCGGAGCGAGATCGACGAGACGGTCGAGCGATTCTTCGGTCTCTATGCCGACAACGTCCATCGGCACGGCACGCCGCCCTTTCCCAAGCGGTACTTCGAGGCGCTGAAGCGCGTGTTCGGGCGCGATGTCGAGGTGCTCACCGTACTGGACGGGAGCGGCGTGCCGGTCTCGGGCGTGCTGACCTTCTACTTCCGCGACGAGGTGCTGCCCTACTACGCGGGCGACTCCGTAGCGGCACGCGAGCTTGCGGCGAACGATTTCAAGTACTGGGAACTGATGCGACGGGCCTGCGAGCGCGGATTTCGCGTGTTCGACTTCGGACGCAGCAAGCGCGGAACGGGGTCATTCGATTTCAAGAAGAACTGGGGGTTCGAGCCGGCGCCGCTGAGCTATGAATACGTGCTTCTGCGCGACGACAAAATTCCGGAGAACAATCCCCTGAATCCGAAGTACCGTGCATTCATTGCGCTGTGGCGGCGCCTGCCGGTTCCGATCGCGAACCTGCTCGGACCGCGTATCGTGCGAAACCTCGGCTAGTCCACCCGCGTGAGTTACGTGATGAATCGGGGGGCGGCATTCTCCGACGCAGGAATGGCGCTGCTGCCCGCGCAGCGAGGAGCCGACCGGAGTCGGCGGGAAGCGCTCGCTCTTGGCGCAGCGCTGCTTGCGATCCTGGTGGTTTACCTCGAGACTGCCGCGTCCATTGTCGAGATCTGGGCTCGCTCAGACACGTTCGCCCATGGCTGGGCCGTCCTGCCGATCGCCGTCTGGCTCGTATGGCGCAGCCGCGACGCGCTCTCAAGGGTCGAGATCGAGCCCTGTTACGCTGCACTGGCAGCCGTCGGCGCCGCTGGCTTCGGCTGGCTGCTCGCTGAGCTGGCGAGTGTCGCCAGCGTCGCCCAGTTCGCATTGGTGCTGACGATCGAGGCGACCGTCCTTACCGTCCTCGGTAGGGCGGTTACGCGCGTTCTCGTATTCCCGCTGGCATTCCTGTTCTTTGCGGTGCCGGTGGGTGAGTTCATGGTGCCGCAGCTGATCGAGTGGACTGCGAGCTTCACGGTCGGGGCACTCCGTCTGACCGGAGTTCCGGTTTACCGTGAAGGGAACCATTTCGTCCTGCCAACGGGATCCTGGTCGGTCGTGGAGGCGTGTAGCGGCATACGCTATCTCGCGGCATCGGTGATGGCAGGCACTCTCTACGCGTATCTCACCTACCGCAGTATGCGGCGCAGGCTGACCTTTATCGCGGTAGCTGTCGCAGTACCGATCGTCGCCAACTGGCTGCGCGCCTACCTCATCGTCATCCTGGGCCACCTGAGCAGCGGCCGCCTCGCTGCGGGGGTCGATCACCTGATCTACGGGTGGGTCTTCTTCGGGCTGGTTATCGGCGTGATGTTCTGGATGGGATCGCTCTGGCGCGAGGAGGCGGAGGGTAATCCTGGTTCGGCAGCGCGTGATGTGTCGGCCCTTAGCCCGGTCGAGCCTGCCGTACGCGCGGGTAGCGCGCCACTCGCCGCAGTGCTGGCAGTACTCGTCGCGGGGGTGTGGCCCGTCCTCGCAGGGACGCTCGAATCGACCGGGCAACCGGCTCAGCTGCTGCCGATCACGTCCGCCGCCGGCTGGCGAGCCGACGAAGCGCGCCTCGCCCAATGGTCGCCTCGCTTCGTCGGCTCGCGCGCGCAGCTTCAACAGAGCTTTCACAAGGAAGCCTGGGGTAGCGTGGGCGTATATGTCGCGTACTACCGGGGTCAGACGCAAGGTAGCGAGCTTGTCAGCTCCGAGAACACTCTCGTCGGTTCCACCAATCGGGCGTGGCATGAGATCCACAGAGGGCCGCGTGATTTCCAATGGGGAACGGGCTGTGATCGGCGCGCCGACGAGCGAGCTGGTCGGCCCGGTGCAGCGCCTGCTGGTACGCCGCTTCTACTGGATTGACGGGCGACTCACAGCGAACGATTACGTGGCGAAAGGGTTGCTTGCGCTGGCCAAACTCACCGGCGCTGGTGACGGCTCGGCCGCGATCGTGCTGTATACGGACTGCACCGATTCGCTTCCCAAGGCTGGAGAGCGCCTCGACCGATTCGCCACTGAGATGGGCTCGTCGATCGATAGCATGCTCGCGACTGCGGGGGTCGGCGAGCGGTGAGTCTCAAGGCAAGCATCGCGCCGCAACTCGTCGTTCACGTCGTCCACGCGTTCACCACCGGGGGCCTCGAGAACGGCATCGTTAACTTGATCAACCGGCTGCCTGCGGACCGTTGGCGCCATGCGGTCCTCGCACTCACGGAAATCTCCGCTGACTTCTGCAAACGCGTCGAGCGACCTGATGTGGAATACGTTGCGCTGCGCAAGGGCCCAGGCCATCTGCTGAAGCTCTATCCTCGCGTTTTCCGCTTCTTCCGCGACCGACGCCCAGCGATCGTCCACACGCGCAACCTGGCCGCCCTGGAGGCGCAGGTTCCGGCATGGATGGCCGGCGTCACCGCACGCGTTCACGGGGAGCACGGCTGGGATGTGGGCGATTTGGCCGGAGAGAGCGAGCGCTACCGGTTAGTCCGGCAACTGTACCGCCCGTTTGTGCATCGATATGTCGCGCTTTCCCGCCATTCCGAGTCCTACCTGGAGCGTCGCGTCGGCATCCCCCGGGCGCGTATCGACCATATCTGCAACGGTGTCGACACCGAGCGGTTCCGACCCGCGAGAAGCGGCCGCGAGCCCGTCCCGGCTTCTCCGTTCAACGATCCAAGCTTGTGGGTCGTCGGTACGGTGGGTCGGATGCAGGCCGTCAAGAACCAGACCAGTCTCGCGGAAGCATTCGTGCAGGCGGTCGAGCTCGATCCTCCCGCGCGCCGGCGCATGCGACTCGTAATGGTCGGCGACGGTCCGCTTCGGACCCGGGCCGCCGAGATCCTTGACCGAGCGGGAGTTCGCGATCTGGCCTGGCTGCCAGGCGAGCGCGGCGACGTGCCACAGATCATGCGCGGGATGGATTGCTTCGCCTTGCCATCGCTCGCGGAAGGTATTTCGAACACCATCCTCGAAGCGATGGCGAGCGGGCTCCCGGTGGTGGCTACCGATGTGGGAGGAAATCCGGACCTCGTCGAGAACGCCATCACCGGCCGGCTGGTACGGGCTGCAGACAGCACCGCGCTTGCGGCGGCGGTTCTCGAGTATTTCCGCGCGCCGCCAGTCGCACGCCGCCACGGCAAGGCTGGGCGCAGGCGCACCGAGCGCGACTTGAGCTTGGACCGCATGGCGGCTGCCTACGAGCGGCTATATCTCGACGTGCTGAAGAGACCCGCCGGGGCTGCAGCGCGGCTGGGTGCCGCATAGTCGGCAGAACAACATAGCGAGGCGGTCGAACCATGTGTGGCATCGTCGGAGTGCTCGACACCATCGGAAAGCGAGAGGTTTCGCGGCCGCTGATCGAGCGAATGAATGAATCGCAGCATCACCGCGGGCCCGATGAAGGGGGCGTGCACCTCGAGCCGGGTCTCGGTCTGGGCCATCGCCGGCTCTCGATCATCGACCTGTCGACCGGTCAGCAGCCTCTTTACAACGAGGACGGGAGCGTCTGCGTCGTCTTCAACGGCGAGATCTACAACTACCAGGCGCTCATTCCGGAGCTGACCCGCCTCGGTCACATCTTCCGGACGAAAAGCGACACAGAAGTGATCGTCCACTCGTGGGAAGCGTGGGGGCCGGATTGCGTGAAGCGCTTCCGCGGCATGTTCGCGTTCGCGCTCTGGGATCGCAACCAGGACACGCTTTTCCTCGCCCGTGATCGGTTGGGTGTGAAGCCGCTCTATTACGCCCTGCTCGACGACGGAACCTTCATCTTCGGCTCAGAGCTCAAGGCGCTTCTCGCGCACCGCGGGCTCGCGCGCACCGTCGACCCGTACGCGGTCGAAGAGTACTTTGCGCTCGGGTACGTGCCGGAACCGCGCACCATCTTCACCATGGCGAAGAAGCTCCCTCCGGCGCACACGCTAGAGCTCAGGCGCGGCCGCCCTTTCCCCGAGCCGGCCGAGTACTGGGACGTGCGGTTCACGCTCGACAACACGATCAACGAAGACGAAGCCTGCGAGGAGCTTGTCGCCAGGCTCCGCGAATCGGTGAAACTCCGGCTGATCTCCGAGGTCCCGCTCGGCGCGTTCCTATCCGGGGGCGTCGACTCCAGTGCGGTGGTGGCAACGATGGCGGGCCTCGCTACCGACCCGGTCAACACGTGCTCCATCGCGTTCAGCGATCCCGCCTACGACGAGTCGATGTACGCGCAGATGGTGGCCGACCGCTACCACACCCGCCACTTCGTCGATCGCGTCGAGAGTGACGATTTCGACTTGATCGACGAGCTCGCCCGGCTCTACGACGAGCCCTATGCCGACAGCTCGGCGATCCCCACCTACCGTGTTTGCCAGCTCGCCCGCACTCACGTGACGGTAGCGCTTTCGGGCGACGGCGGCGACGAGAACTTCGGCGGCTACCGACGTTACTGGCTGCACCTTCTCGAGGAGCGCATGCGGTCGCCGCTGCCGCTGTCGATCCGTCGCCCGGTCTTCGGGCTTCTGGGCAGGGTGTATCCAAAGGCCGACTGGGCACCGAGGGTGTTCCGGGCCAAGACCACGTTCGAGGCACTTGCGCGCAACTCGGTCGAGGCCTATTTCCACAGTGTCTCGATCCTGCGCGAGACGATGCGTCGGCAGCTCTTCAGCAACGCTCTTAAGGCGGACCTCGGCGGCTACTCCGCGATCGAGGTTTTCCATCGGCATGCGACGCGTGCGAACCGCGAGGACCCCCTGGCGCTCGTCCAGTACCTCGATCTGAAGACCTATCTTGTCGGCGATATCAATACGAAGGTCGACAGGGCGAGCATGGCGCACTCGCTCGAGGTGCGTGAACCATTGATGGATCACCCGCTGATCGAATGGCTCGCGACCTTGTCCACCTCGGTGAAGGTTCGCGGGCGGGAAGGGAAGTATCTGTTCAAGAAGGCGATGGAACCCTTCCTTCCGGAGGAGGTGCTGTATCGGCCGAAGATGGGCTTTGCGGTGCCCCTGGCACGCTGGTTCAGAGGGCCGTTACGGGAGCGCGTGCGGGACACCTTGCTCGGCGAGCGCCTGGACGGAACCGGCTGGTTCAACATGCAGTACGTCCGTCAACTGGTCGATCAGCACGAGTCGGGCGTCCGCGATTTCAGCGGACCGATCTGGACGCTCTTGATGTTCGATGGATTCCTGCGCAACGTCCTCGATGCCCCTGGCGCGGCGGTGTTGCGGCGGTCGGCATGACCCTCGAGACCCAGTCTCGGGTGGAAGCGAGTGCGCGAGCTGCGGTCGCTTCAAGCATGGGCTCCGGTGACATCAGTGGCTCGACCAAATCCAGAAGCATGCTCTTCGTCTCGCCCCGGTTCCTGTTTCCCGCGGATAGCGGCGGCAAGATCCGGACGCGAGACATCCTTCGAGGCATGAAGGGCGGGCGATTCGCAATTACCCTCGCCTCGCCCGAGCCGCCGGATGGTTCACGGCGGTTCGCCGACGAGCTAGGGCGCGTCTGCGACCGCTTCCTGGGTTGGCCCGAAATGCCGCGTGGCCCGCTCTGGAAGATCGGGCGATACATGTCGCTACTCTCGCCCGTTCCGGTCGCGGTCGCGAGTGATCGTTCAGAGGCCGGGTGCGACGCGCTCGCGGCCGAGCTGGCCCGCGGCCCGGAGGGGGGGCGTTGTCGTGTCTGACTTTCCCCACTCGACCGTCTTGCTGCCGGCACGCCTTGAAGCGCCTTCGGTTCTGTTTACGCACAACGTCGAAGCCGAGATATTCCGCAGACACGCCGCGGTCGCCTCTGACCCGTTTCATCGGGCGCTGTGGGCGAACCAAGGGAAGAAGATGCAGCAGTTCGAGGATGCCGCAGCCCGGCGGTTCGACGCCGTCGTCGCGGTCTCGGAGCGCGACGGCACCCACTTCCGTGCCGTCCGTGGTCACGACCGCGTTGTCGTGATTCCTACCGGGGTCGACCTCGACTATTTCTCCTTCTCCGAGCGTAGCGCGCGCGTGCCGCCCGACGGCGGCACCATCGCGTTCACGGGGTCGATGGACTGGCTCGCGAACGTCGACGGAGTTCGATACTTCATGGATGACGTCTGGCCGCTCATCACGCGAGTGCGACCCAAGGCAAGGATGGTGGTGGTCGGCCACAGTCCGCCGCGACAGCTCGTACGAGCCGCGGAGGATCGACGGCTCGCATGGACCTTCACCGGCTTCGTCGACGACGTCCGCCCGCCTGTGAGAGACGCGGACGTTTACGTTATCCCGCTGCGGGTCGGAGGCGGGACGCGGATCAAGGCCTACGAGGCGATGGCGATGGGGTGCCCTGTCGTTACAACCGCGATTGGTGTCGAGGGCTTGCCCGTCACACCAGACCGGGATTGCCTGATCGCCGATAGTGACGCGGCTCTTGAGCGCTGCCGTGCTCCGACTGCTGGACGATGGCGTCGCTCGCCGGAATCTCGCGATGAATGCTCGCCGTCTGGTCGAGCAAAGCTTCTCCGCCAAAGCCGCCGCGAGAGTGTTTGAGGACGCATGCCTCCGCGCGGTCGCATTGGCCGGGCGTGCGGCCGTCGTATAGCTTCGCTGCCCGCCCAACCTAGATCCATCCTCCCCGTGTGCGGCATCTACGGAATCATCAATCTCGACGGGAGGCCCGCCGATCCGGCGCTGCTGTCGGCGATGGGACGCGTGACGATCCATCGCGGGCCGGACGACGAAGGTGCGCACGCCGACGGCCCGTGTGCCTTGGGCATGCGACGGCTCTCGATCATCGATCTCGCCGGCGGCCATCAGCCGCTGTCCAACGGCGACGGCACGCTATGGCTCGTCGCGAATGGCGAGATCTACAACTTCCGGGAGTTGCGCCGCGAGCTCGAGGCCAAGGGTCACCGCTTCAAGACCGGATCGGACTGCGAAACGATCATTCACGCCTATGCCGAGCACGGAGACGACTTTGTAGCGCGTCTCAACGGCATGTTCGCGTTCGCGTTGTGGGACGCTCGGCAGCGCCGGCTACTGATCGGGCGTGACCGGCTCGGGATCAAACCGCTTTACTACCTCGACGACGGCAGGCGCCTCGCTTTCGCGTCCGAGGCCAAAGCCCTGCTCGAGCTGCCCGGCGTCAAGCCGGAGGTGGACCCGGTTGCGCTCCAGGCCTATCTCGAGCTCGGCTATGTTCCCGCGCCGCTGTCCATGTTCCGAGGGATCGCCAAGCTCCCGATCGGGTCGATCCTGTCGGTAGCGCACGACAGCCCGACGATCCGCTCTTACTGGAGTCCGCGCGGCGAGGTGGACCCTACGCTTTCGCCCGAGGACTGGAGCGGACTCGTTCGCACCCGCATGGAGGAAGCTGTCCGGATGCAGATGGTGAGCGATGTGCCGATCGGCGCGTTCCTCTCCGGCGGCATCGACTCGAGCGCCGTGCTCGCATTCATGGCGAAGCACAGCGACGCGCCGGTTCGAACGTATTCGATCGGCTTCTCCGGTGGGCCGGCCGACAGCTACTACAACGAACTGCCGTACGCGCGCCAGGTCGCCCAGCTGTTTCGGAGCAGCCACCACGAAATCATGGTCCGACCCGACGTCGTGAGTCTGCTCCCCAAGCTGCTCTGGCATATGGACGAGCCGATCGCGGATAGCGCGTTCGTCACGACCTACCTCGTGGCCGAGTTCGCGCGCCGGGAGGTGACGGTGATCCTCTCCGGCGTCGGCGGCGACGAACTGTTCGGGGGCTATCGGCGCTACCTCGGCGAGCACTACATGCGGTACCTCGCGGGAGTGCCGCGCCCGCTCAAGCGCGCGGCTGCCGCACTGGCGGATCGCCTGCCGAGTGATCGGCACTCCGCGCTGCTCAACCTGTCGCGGTACGCGAAGAGCTTTCTCAGCACGGCCGACCTCTCGTTCGAAGAGCGCTACCGCGCGTATGTCGGTGTGTTCGCGCCCGGCGAGGCCCACGAATACCTAGCGGTCGTACCGTCGGATCGCTTTGATGCGATCGGCACTGCCTTCGAGACAATGACCGGAGCAGATCCGCTCAATCGGATGTTCGGGGTCGACGCGCTCACGCAGTTGCCCGACGACCTCCTCTTTCTCACCGACAAGATGACGATGGCGACTTCGCTCGAGTGCCGTGTTCCGCTGTTGGATCACGACCTGGTGGAGCTTGCGTCACGGATCCCGAGCAGGGTCAAGGTTGCGGGCGGAGAGCTGAAGCATCTGATGAAGAAGGCTCTGGAAGATGTGCTGCCGAAGGAGGTCCTCTATCGCCCGAAGCGCGGCTTCGGCGCCCCCATGGGCGCGTGGCTGAAGACCGAGTTGTCCCCGCTGATAAGGTCCGTGCTCTCTCGAGAGTCGATCGAAGGCCGCGGTTACCTCCGCTACGAGCCGATCCGCCACCTTATCGACAGCCATCGGGCGAATCGCGTGGACGGTACCGACCGACTTCTGTCGTTGCTCAACTTCGAGCTCTGGTGCCGGATATTTCTCGACCGGGCGGCGCCTCAGGACGTCGCAGATCAGCTGCGCGAGACCGTGGCGTGAAGATCCTGTACGTTTGCCACCGGTTCCCGTTTCCGCCAAAGCGGGGCGGGAAGATCCGGCCGTTCAACATGATCCGCCACCTCTCCCAGTCCCACGAGGTGACGGTGGCGTCGCTCGTCCGGTCTGACGTGGAAGCCGAGGAAGGGAAAGGCATCTCGCCGTTCTGCGCCGGGTTCCACATGAGCCAGGTGAGGAACTGGGTGCAGGGCGCGAGAATGGTTGCGCGGCTGCCGACCACCATTCCGTCTTCGATCGGCTTCTTCTACTCGGCGACGCTCGATGCGACGATCCGCCGATTGCTCCGCGAGCAGCGCTTCGACCTGATCTTCGTCCATTGCTCCTCCGTCGCGCAGTATGTCGCACACGTCCGCGACGTTCCGAGAATCCTGGACTTCGGCGACATGGATTCGCAGAAGTGGCTCGAGTATTCGCGCTATAAGCCGTTTCCTTTGAGCGCCGGCTACTGGCTGGAAGGCGTGAAGCTCGAAGCCGAGGAGAAGCGCCTCGCTGCACACTTCGACTTCTGTACGGCGACGACACGTGCCGAGTGGGAAACGCTGCGTGGCTACGGTGTCGACACCCCGACCGACTGGTTTCCGAACGGCGTCGACGGCGAGTTCTTCGCCCCGGGCGCGGAACCGCATCAGCCCGACACGATCTGCTTTGTCGGGCGCATGGACTACTACCCGAACCAGGAGTGCATGATCGAGTTCTGCACGCGAACGTGGCCACTGTTGCGCGCGGCGCGTCCGAACCTGGGGCTGCTCATCGTCGGCGCCGATCCGTCGGCGAAGATTCGGAATCTGGGCGAGATGCCCGGTGTCACCGTCACCGGGTCCGTGCCCGACGTCAGGCCTTACGTCCAGCGCTCGGCGCTCATGGTGGCCCCGCTCAATATCGCGCGCGGCACCCAGAACAAGCTTCTCGAATCGATGGCCATGGGCGTGCCGGTCGTGACGAGTCGAGCGGCCGCCGGCGGCGTCGATGCCGTCGCCGGCACCCATTTTCACGTTGCGGGCACCCCGGAGGAGTATCGCGATGCGGCCCTGAGGATCCTCGGCGATCCGTCGGAGCGCCGTCGACTCTCCGAGGCTGGACGTGCCCGCATGCTGTCGCACCACGCGTGGCCGAGCTCCATGAAGCGGCTCGACGCCATCGTTTCGCGCTGTCTGGACAGATTTCGACTCAAGACCCCTAAGGAACAACTCGTCTCATGAACATCAGCATCTTCGGCCTTGGTTATGTAGGCGCGGTCTCGCTCGCCTGCCTCGCGAGGGAGGGGCATCGTCTCGTAGGAGTGGACGTCGATCCCGCCAAGCTCTCGCTCATCCGTGAAGGAAAGACACCGGTCGTGGAGGAGGGCATGGTCGAGCTGATGGCCAAGGTGGTCGCTGGCGGCAACGTTGTCGTCACGGACAACGTGCGCCAGGCAGTGCTCGAAACCGATCTCTCGCTCATCTGCGTTGGCACGCCGTCCGCACCGAACGGGAGCCAGGACCAGTCCGCGATCATCCGTCTCGCGCAGGAACTAGGCAATACGATTCGCGACAAAGTCCGCCCCCACGTCTTCGTCTTTCGCTCGACGCTTGTGCCCGGGACGGTTGAGGATCTCCTGAGGCCACTGATCGAGAAGGAGTCCGGCAAGAAGGACGGCATCGACTTCCACGTGTGCTTCCAGCCGGAGTTCTTGCGCGAAGGGTCCTCGATTCGCGACTACGACAACCCGCCGTTCACGATCGTCGGCGCGAACGGCGAGGAGCCGATTCGCACGCTGAAGCAACTGTTTGGGCATCTCCCGTGCGACTTCCACGCGACTTCGATCCGTGCCGCCGAGATGGTCAAGTACTGCTGCAACAACTTTCACGCGCTCAAGATCACCTTTGCGAATGAAACGGCGCGCTTGTGCGAGGCGCTGGGCGTGGATGCGTTTGAGGTCATGGATCTCGTTTGCCGCGACACCCAGCTCAACATCTCGCGCGCCTACCTGCGCCCCGGGTTCGCGTTCGGCGGCTCGTGTCTCCCCAAGGATCTGCGCGCGACGGCCTACCTTGCCAAGACTAGAGACGTCGACCTGCCGATGGTAGGCAACATACTGGGTTCGAACCGTGTTCACCTCGAGCATGCGATCAGCAAGGTCCTCGCAACCGGCAAGCGCAGAATCGGCATGATCGGGCTGTCGTTCAAGACCGGGACCGACGACCTGCGAGAGAGTCCCCTTGTGACGCTCGCGGAGCATTTCATAGGAAAGGGTCTTAGCCTCCTCGTCTATGACCCCGAGGTGCACCTGTCGCGGCTCCTTGGCGCAAACCGTCGCTTCATCGAGCTGCATGTGCCCCACCTCGGCTCTCTCATGCGTGAGGACCTCGAGAAGGTGATCGCGGATTCCGACGTGCTCGTCGTCGGGTTGAGCGACGTGGGCACGCTGGACGCGCTCAAGCGCCTCGTGCGCGAGGATCAGGTAGTCGTGGACCTGATCCGGATCTCCGAGCCCGAGAAACTGCGAGGTCGGCATGTCGGGTTGTGCTGGTGACCCGGCTGCGTCGACGGTACTTGCGGCGGGCAGCGGATCGGTGCAAGGGAGCCTTGGTGGTGCGGGCGGCGAGCGCGCGGCCGCGGCGCCACAGCCCCCGCGCTCGCGGCCGCTCCGACTCCTCACGTTCACCACGCTGTATCCCAGTACTGCGCAGCCGCGGCACGGCATATTCGTCGAAACCCGGCTCAAGCATCTGGTTGCTACGGGCGAAATCGAGGCCCGGGTCATCGCTCCCGTGCCGTGGTTTCCGCTCCGCTCGCGCGCGTTCGGGAGGTACGCGGCGTTCGCCCGGACGCCACTCGCCGAGCGGCGCGCGGGGCTGCCCGTTCACTATCCGCGCTACCTCGTTGTGCCCGGGATCGGCATGTCGATCCAGCCGCGAACCCTCGCTTGGACGGCCGCCCGCGAAATCGAACGGATCCTCGCGGACGGGTACGACTTCGATGCGATCGATGCGCATTACTTCTTCCCGGACGGGGTGGCGGCCGCGTATCTCGCGCAACGCTTCGGCAAGCCATTCGTCGTGACCGCGCGGGGCAGCGACATCAATCTCATCGCCGGCATGCCGGGACCGGGCCGCATGATCCTTTCTGCCGCACGGCAAGCGGCCAAGCTGATCGCGGTGTCGAGCGCTCTCAAACGCGCCATGATCGACTTGGGCGTGGCCCCCGACCGCATCGTGGTGCTCCGGAACGGCGTCGATCTCGACCTGTTTCAGCCGCTTCCCCGCGACGCCGCGCGGCGCAAGCTGGGGCTCGGACCAGGCGGGGTCGTGGTCTCGGTGGGAAACCTCGTTCGGGAGAAGGGCCACGACTTGGTGATCCAGGCATTGGCCCGGCTGGAGGCGGTCACCGGGGTCATCGTCGGCGACGGACCCGACCGGCAACGCCTCGAGACTTTGGCGAAGGGGCTGGGGCTCACGCCGCGCATCCGCTTCATGAAGGTCATTCCACAGAGCGAGCTCAGCACCGTGTATAGCGCAGCTGACGTGCTGGCACTCGGCTCGACGCGCGAAGGCTGGCCCAACGTGCTACTCGAGGCGATGGCCTGCGGCACGCCCGTCGTCGCCATGGACGTAGGGGGCGTGCGCGAGATTGTGGGGAGCGCCGAAGCGGGGCGAGTCGTCGGACGCCGTGACAGCGCGGTGTTCGCGGATTCGCTGCGGGAGATACTCGCCGTCGCGCCTGATCGCGCCCGTGTCCGGCACTATGCCGAGGGGTTCGGTTGGGAGCCGGTGTCGCGGGGGCAGGTGGACGTGTTCCGCAGCCTGGTGGGCGGTATTTCAACAGACTCGTGCGCTAAGCAATGATCCTGAGGGCGGTCTATCGCTTGGCTGCCCCGCCCGGGCCGGGCTCCCGCCTCACCGTGATGATCTTTCATCGGGTGCTTAAGGAACCTGACCCGCTGCTTCCTTCCGAGCCCGATGAGCAGCAGTTCGAGGCGCGTATGCGCGCAGTTCGCGCCTGGTTCAATGTGCTCCCGCTCGCAGAGGCGATCGGACGGCTGCAGGCGGGGGCCCTGCCGGCGCGCCCGCTGGCCATCTCCTTCGACGATGGCTACGCGGACAACTTCGAGGTAGCGTTGCCGGTGCTGCGTAAGCTTGGCCTGCCGGCGACCTTCTTCGTCGCCACCGGATTCCTGGACGGCGGCTGCATGTGGAACGATACGGTGATCGAGACCGTGCGCCGCAGCGGCGACGGCAGCGCTCGATCTCTCGGCCCTCGGGTTAGGACGCCATCCGACGGCCTCGATCGAGGACCGGCGACGCACCATCGACGCGCTGCTGAACCAGCTGAAATATCGGGAAGACACGCAGCGCGCGGAGCTCGTCGCCGCACTCGGTGAGCTGTCCTCATCGCCTTTGCCGCACGATCTGATGATGAGCTCGGCGCAGGTGCGGGGGCTGCACGACGCGGGGATGGGGATTGGCGCGCACACGGTGAACCATCCGATCTTGTCCAAACTCGGTGAGCGCGATGCGAGAGCCGAGATCGCGCAGGGCAAGGAACGTCTCGAGGAGATCGTTCGCGCGCCGGTTACCCTTTTTGCATACCCTAACGGCAAGCCGAGGCTCGACTACGGTGCCGAGCACGTGGCGATGGTCAAGGCGCTCGGGTTCGGGGCAGCCCTCTCGACCGCTTGGGGCGTGGCGCGGAAGGGCTGTGATGTCTATCAGATACCCCGCTTCACACCCTGGGACCGGGGCGCTTGGAAGTACGGACTCAGGCTGGCGCAGAATCTCACGCGCTCTAGCCACGCCACCGCCTGAGTCGAGCGAACTCCGACGCGCGCCGCGGGTCAATTTCGCCACGACTGGGCGCCACGACATGCTGATGAAATGGCTCAAGAGGATCGTCGCCCGCCTGCCGCAGCGCATCCAGTTCGAGCTCAAACGGGCGCACTTCCTCCGCGAGATCCGCCGAGGCACGTTCGTCCCGGAAGAGCCGGAGATGGCGGAGATCCGGAAAATCGTGCGGAGCGGCGATTGGGTAATCGACGTGGGGGCGAACGTCGGCTACTACACGTGCCAACTCGCCCGTTCGGTGGGACCTGCGGGACGGGTCCTCGCGTTCGAGCCTATGCCGGGGACCTTCGAGCTCCTCGCCGCGAACGTGCGAGCAATGGATACCCGGAACATCACTCTCTTCAACGTCGCCGCCTCATCGTCCGTCTGCGTTGCGGGAATGAATGTTCCGACGTTCGCCGAAACCGGTCTCGACAACTTCTATCAAGCTCATCTGGCGGAACATGGTGAGCATCCGGTGCTTTGCCTGCCGCTCGACATCATTCCGATCCCTCGGCCGGTGCGACTGGTGAAGATCGATGCAGAGGGTCACGATCTCCAGGTGTTGAAGGGCATGGAATCGCTCATCCGCAAGGACCGACCGGTGCTGATCGTCGAAGCTGCCGAAGTCGGCGAGATCACAGACTGGCTACGGGCGCGCGGCTACGCTATCAGCAGCGCCACTGGATCTTCCAACATCATCGCCCGGCGAGCGGAATAGGTAGGGACGCTGGGCAAGTTCCCGGTGCGAACCGCTCGTAACGCTCTTCGGATTGATCAAGTCGTCGGGCGCGTAGCCGTCGAAGAGCAGGAATTTGCAGCTCTTCCGAACGGTCGGCGAGTCGGTCTGCTTCCTATAATCGTCTTACCCCGTTTCTTCGGTGGCGTGTCCGTCCGGCTTCGCGCCATCGTCGGTGACGGAAGGGATTTGGAAAGTGTCGGGCGAGAGAGACGTTTGACACCTTACCTCGTGCTGGTCTACCTTCCGCTGCCAACAAGGGGCCTGTTGCCAGCCACTCATGCTGCCGGCATGTGACCTCCGTCACGTTTGCCACCCGATTTTGCAGTCACTAGCAGTTTTCACGGCGCTCGTGGTATTATGACGCCGGCATATGATCCGCCGCCACTCCCCGCCTAGGGAGTCGTTCCAGAAGCGAGCGGTGCCGCGCAAGGGAAGAAGGGGGTTCGAAAATGATTCGTCGACAGATTTGGCTGCTTGCGCTCGTTCTTGCGGCATGCGGAAGCGGTGGGGGTGACGGGAGCACGGCCTCCAACGCGCCGCCCCTGGCCGCGCCGCCGACGGCCAGCACCACGCCGCCGCCGACGGCCAGCACCACGCCGCCGCCGACGGCCAGCACCACGCCGCCGCGCGACGACCACGCCGCCGGCGACGACCACGCCGCCGGCGACGACCACGCCGCCGGCGACGACCACACCGCCGGCGACGACCACGCCGCCGGCGACGACCACGCCGACGACGACCACGACGCCGACGACGACCACGCCGGCTGGTGGATCCAACTTTGCCACCCGGTGTGCACAGTCGGGCGTGATCAAGTGCGTCAGCTTCGACGCCGCCGCGGACATCGCGGGGGGGTACGGCAACAACTCCGGCATCTACTCGGGCGAAACGACGCCAGTGCTCGATACCAGCGTCAAGGCCTCAGGCAATAGCTCGCTGAAGTTCACGATTCCGTCGAACTCCGGATCGGATAGTTCCGGCACGTATTTCACGAACTTCTCGGACGACCTCTCCGTGCAGTTCGGTGCCAACGAGGAGTTCTACATTCAGTGGCGTCAGCGCTTCAGCCCGGAGTTCCTCAACACCTTCTACCAGGGCGGCGGCGGCTGGAAGCAGGTGATCATCGGCACGGGAGACAAACCCGGCGGCACACTCTACGCAGTCCTGCACGGCGCTCGAAACCGTCGTACAGAACACCTACCAGCGCGGATTCCCGCAGATGTACAACTCCTGCACCGGATCGACTTCGCACGGGCCGTACGTGGCGTTCGAGGAAGCGATTCGGCGCCTATGATTTCAAGCTCCAGAATGCGCGTTCAAGCCCCTACTGCTTGTATTCGCAAGAGTCTGCGAAGACTTTCTTTGCGCCCAACGGGAATTGCTTCGGCTACGTCGCCAACGAGTGGATGACGTTCCAGGTCAAGATCAAGACGGGCCCGCGCGTCAACGATGAGTGGATGAATAGCTTCATCACCCTTTGGATTGCGCGGGAGAACCAGCCGTCGGAGCTCGTGATCAACTATGGCCCCTGGAACTTGACTGCGGGGAGCACCGCACAAGATCAGAAGTTCGGGAAGATCTGGCTTCTGCCCTATCACACGGGCAAGAGTTCCGCCCAAAGTCACGCCACCGGGTATACGTGGTACGACGAACTCATCATTTCGCGCACGCAGATCGCCGACCCGGCGCCGTCTAGCTCGGGGTCCTCGTCAGCGTCGTCCTCGGGCTCCGGATCGGCCTCGTCGTCGGGTTCGAGCGGGTCTGGGCAGACCACGAATCCTTCCGCGTCCGCGGCCGACACGACGGCACCATCGGCGCCTACGAACGTCACTGCGACTGGCGGCTCGAATCAGATCAGTCTCTTCTGGGCAGCATCCAGCGACGATGTCGGCGTATCCAGCTATCGGGTTCAGCGCAACGGCACCCAGGTTGCAATGACCAACACGACGAGCTACGTGGATACTGGGCTTGCTGCGAGTGCGGCCTACACGTATTCGATCTCGGCGGTCGACGCCGCCGGCAACGCGTCTTCGCAATCCGCTGGTGCGACTGCGACGACGTTCGCCGCGTCGTCCGGGTCGCAGCCATCGTCCGGGTCTCCGACGTCGCTTGGCCAGCTCGCGGACACGCTGCAACCGGGGCAGTGGGTGGAGGTGAATACGAACGGGTTCAGCAACGGCGCGTTCCTCGAGACCAACACCGGCCCGATTACTCAGTGGTCGGACAAGGGCGTCTGGGACCCCACTCGGCGGCGGTTCTACTTCATGGGAGCGCCCCACGGCGGAGTCGACAAGTTCATCATCTACTCCGCTGACACCAATACTTGGACGACGGGCCAGAACCCTTGTCAGGCGACGGGGACCGCGTGCACCGTCACGCACGGCTATGAACATCTAACGGTCAACCCGGCGACGGGAGAACTCTATTATCGAGTCTATTACAGCCCGCTCGTGTTCAAGTTCGAACCGTCAACCGGTGTTTGGTCACGGATCGCCAACCTTCCCCTCGCGGCACCTGCCATTCAGTGCTGTGGCGCGCTCGAATGGTTCCCCGATCGAAACGAGCTGATCTTTGTCGACGGCGACTGGGGTGTCTGGGCTTATACGCCCGGAACCAACACTTGGAGGAAGCTCTCCGACACCAATGCGATCAGGGACGCTCCCGATGATCCCTTATAACAACATCGCTCATTACAACCCGAAACACAAAGTATTGCTCCTTGGCGGGGGCAACAAGCTGTACAAGTTGTCGCCCAACGGCGCCTTTTCGACACTCCGGACGCCACCGCTTTCGGTCTCAGTCGGGGAAACCGTCGTCGTTGTCGACCCCGTCAGCGGGAAATACCTGGTTCATGGAAATGGGAACGCCTTTTACGAGTACGACATCAGTACTGACACCTGGGCGCCACGAAGCAACGCGAGCGTGCCGCCGATCTGGAAAGGCGGGGACGTGGCCAACAACATTGCTGCTCCGATCAGCAACTACGGTGTCGTGATGTATATCAAGTACGACTTCCACAACTCCAAGATCTACCTTTACAAGCATAACCCGGGCTGAAAACCTTCCGCACATGGAGGTTGGCCGTTGCCGACCTCCATGCTTTTTCGGGCCGCAGTTCCTTAAAGCTAAGAGAGAAACACCATGCTCTATAGGCTAGAGACCGGCAAGAAATCTTGCGCCTGAAATACCCCGGACGTGCGTAAAATCGCGCCAGAATATTGTTGCCAGGGCGGAACGCGAAGCCTGATGACGGTCCTTGCGGAGCGGTTGAGGAAGCGGTACTTCGGGCATGTCGACCACCCCTATACCATCCTTGAAAGAGAGGTCGACCGTCGCCTGCAGGCCGAGCACACGCTGCTCGACGCGGGGTGCGGAAGAACTGCGCCCGTGCTGGCGAGCTTCAGAGGCAAGGCTAAGAGGCTAATTGGAGTGGACCTGGTCGACTTCGAACCGTCGATCGCCGGTGTCGAATTACTACGAAGTGACCTTGGTCGCGTTCCGCTTGAGAGCGGTTCCGTCGATCTGGTGATGTCTCGCAGCGTCCTCGAGCACCTCGAACGACCGATGGAAGTGTATGCAGAGATGAGCCGCTTATTGCGGCCGGGCGGACATTTCGTGTTTTTGACGGCGAATGCGTGGGATTACGCTTCGTTGATGGCGAGGTTGATCCCTAACAAGTTTCACCCATGGATCGTCTCCAAGACGGAGGGCAGAGAAGAAGTTGACGTCTTCCCGACCCAGTATCGAACCAACAGCTTCAGGGCAGTCAAGAAATTCGCGGGTGAGACGGGATTTGAGATGGTGTCCTTTCGGTACCTCGGACAGTATCCGAACTACTTCATGTTCAACGGCCCCTTGTTCCTGCTTGCGACGGGCTATGAAAAGCTGATCGGTAGATTCGAGCGCCTCGCACCACTCCGGGGATGGATCTTCGCTGTTCTGCAAAAGCGTCTTTCACGGTAGCAGCGAACGGCGCGAGCGCGAAGGCAGGTCCCAGTCGCACGGGTGCTCTTCTCTTCGGGGCGGGGTTGGATCGCAGTTTAGAGGCGCGTCTTGATAATCTCGCGCAGCCGCGTTCGCAGGCTCTCGATCGCGTTGGTGCTGCAGATGATTCGCCGCACCTCGGGCGCGAACGCGTAGAACGGGATCACCTGCGCCCAGGCGCGTGGCCAGCTCTGCACGATGGTCGGATACTTCGCGCCCCAGGGACCGCCCTCGAAGGCCTTCAGGGCCGCCAGCGCGGCCGTCTCGCTCGCAGCCGTATCCCACCGCGCAGCGCCGCGGCGAGCGGCTTGCGGTCCTTCAAGCTAGCGTAGGCAACCGTTGCGGATCAGGTGCACGATGTGGGTCTGGATCGTCGTCTTGGTGTCATCCGTCGGCATATTGGAGCCACTCGGATTATCGGCATATTGGAGCCAGGGCGTGATCGCCGTAATGGAGCCAGTGGCTGATCGGCATATAGGAGCCAGGTAAGGGGAGGACGGGCATCTCGGATTGACGCGGCGCCGCTAACCTCCCGAGCTTTTCGCTCGGGAGGGCAAGCGGTGGGCCGCAGGAGATTCGAGATGTTCCAGTACCGAGGTGTCCTGGTGCGCATGCGCCAGGGCGACACCGACCGGGAGATCGCCCGCGCCGGGCTGATGGGCCGGCCCAAGGCCGCGCGCCTGCGGGCGCTTGCCGCCGACCAAGGCTGGCTCGAGCCCGAGGCGCCGCTGCCCGACGATGCGACGATCGCTGCGCTCGTCGGCGCAGCCCGGCGCGCCCGATCGACCATTTCCACCGTCGAGCCGCTTCCGCGCGCAGGTCGAGCGCTGGGTCGCCGGCGGGGTGGCCGGCGTAGCGATCCATGCTGCGCTTGTGTCGCGAGCACGGCTATCGGGGCAGCTACTCGGCGGTGCGACGCATCGTCGCGGCGATCGGCGCCGCGCGCACGCCCGAGGCGACCGTACCGCTCAACTTCTCCCCCGGCGAGGCCGCGCAGGTCGACTTCGGCGCCGGCCCGATCCTCGTCGACCCGGCGGTGGGCGAGCCACGACGCACCTGGTGCTTCGTGATGACGCTCGCCTGGTCGCGCCACCAGTACGTCGAATTCGTCTGGGACCAGACGGTGGCGACCTGGCTCGGCTGCCATCGGCGCGCCTTCGAGTGGTTCGGCGCGGTCCCCGCGCGGCTCATCATCGATAACCCCAAGTGCGCGATCACCAGGGCGTGCGTGCACGACCCGCTCGTGCAGCGCGCCTACGCCGAGTGCGCCGAGGGCTACGGCTTTCGGATCGACCCGTGTCCGCCCGCTGATCCTGCGAAGAAGGGGATCGTGGAGGCGGGCGTGAAGTACGTGAAGACGAACTTCCTGCCGATACGCGCGTTTCACGATCTCGCCGACCTCAACGCCCAAGCGCGTCGCTGGGTGATGGAGGAGGCCGGGGTGCGGATCCACGGCACGACACGCGAGCGGCCGCTCGAGCGCTTCGCCGTCGAGACGCCGCTCCTGCGGCCGTTGCCGGCGATCGCCCCGGATCTGGGAACCTGGCATCGCGTGGTCGTGCACCGCGACTGCCACGTCCAGTTCGACCGGCGGCTGTACTCGGTTCCCTTCGCGCTCGTCGGCAAGCGCCTGTGGCTGCGCGCGACCGATTCGTTCGTCGCGATCTACGAGGACTATCGGCTCGTCGCCAATCACCTGCGCGCACGCAAGCTCGGCGAGCGGCTCACCGTGACCGCGCATCTGCCGCCCGAGGCGCAGGCCTTCTTCGCCCGCGACCGGCGCTGGTGTGTCGCACGGGCCGCCCAGATCGGCCCGGCGACCGCCGAGTTGGTCGAGCGGCTGCTGTCCGACCGCATCGTCGAGCGCCTGCGCGCCGCCCAAGGCGTCCTGCGGCTCGCCGAGACCTACTCCCCAGCACGGCTGGAAGCCGCGTGCGTGCGCGCGCTCTACCACGCCAGCCCCTTCTTCCGCACCGTCAAGACGATCCTCAAGGGCGGCTACGACGCCCAGCCGCTTCCCAGCGCCGGCTCCACCGAGTCGGCCTACGCCACCGGCGCGCGCTTCGCGCGCGACGCCGGCCAGTTGTTCAACCCCGAGCACCACTGACCCTGAAGGAGATCCGAACCGTGAATCCCGTCCCCGAACTCGCCCCCTACCTCAAGCAGCTGCGCCTCTCAGGCATCCTCGATTCGCTCGAGGCCCGTAACCGCCAGGCCCTCGATTCGAAGCTCGCCTACACCGAGTTCCTCGCGCTCCTCATCCAGGACGAGGTCGCCCGCCGCGAGCAGAAGAAGTTCGCACTCCGACTGCGACGCGCCGCCTTCCGCGCCTCCAAGACCCTCGAGCAGTTCGACTTCGAGCGCCTGCCGCAATTGAACCGCACCCTCGTCCACGAGCTCGCCACCGGGCGCTATCTCGCCGAGCGCATCCCGGTGCTCATCGTCGGGCCCTGCGGCACCGGCAAGAGCCACCTCGCCCAGGCCCTTGGCCACTGCGCGGTGCGACAGGGCGTGGACGTCGTGTTCACCACCTGCGCAAGCCTCACCGCGAGCTTGAACGCCGCGCGCGCGATCGGCGCCTACGACAGGAAGCTCGCCTCGCTCGCCCGCGTGCCGCTCCTGATCATCGACTTATGTGTCGTGCGCGGTTATGTGGAGTAGAGGCCCGGGGCGGCAGTCTCCCTCTCGGAGAGGGCGCGGGTGTACTCCACATAATTGGGATCACAGGTGCCGCAGCCAGCCTGTGAGATCGACGCCGTGGAAGGAAAGGCGCCGCCCTTGGGTGGTGCAAGCACCTCGGGAAAGACCTGGGCCAGGGCTTGGCGCTTCACGTCGAGGTCGGCTCGTGCGTAGCGCATCGTGGTGTTCAGGTTTGCATGGCCGAGCCACTGGCTGATGGTGGCGAAGTCCACCCCGGCCTTGAGCAGATGGATCGCCGTCGTATGCCGTAGGGAGTGCGGGTGGATACGCTTGTCGGCCAGGCCCGCTCGCGCGGCCGCCAGATGCTTGTGCAGGAGATAGCGAACTCCGAACCGTGTCATCGCGGCACCTGGCGATTGACGAACACGGGCTGGTCGGCCAGGTCCTCACCCTCGATGTGCCGGCTCACGATGATCTCTTGGAGAAGATGGGCGGTGCGGGGCCAGATCGGGCAGAGCCGGACCTTGTTGCCCTTGCCGTGCAGCCGAACCTGGCAAGGCGGTTCGAGACGCAGGTCGCGGACCCGCAGGTCCAGGATCTCCTGCACCCGGGCGCCGGTATTGAACATCAGGGCGAACAGCGCGTAGTCGCGCTGCCCGGACGGGGTCGAGCGGTCGATGCCGGCGAGCAGCGCCTCGATCTCGGCCGTCTCCAGGTACTCGACGGGGGCGACGCGGGCACCGCGCTTGAACGGGATGCCGAGCACGCACTGGAGGGCCTCGATGTGCTCGGGATGGTCGGCGACCACGAACCGGACGAAGGTGTGGAGGGCGGCGAGCCGGGCATTGCGCGTGGCGATGCCGTTGTGGCGGTCCGTTTCCAGGGACGTCAGGAACCGCTCGACCCGGTCGGCCGTGACGTCCGCGATGTCCAGGGCCTCGACCGGGCGCCCGGCGTCCCGCGCGGCGAACTGCAGGAACAGCACCAGGCTGTCGCGGTAACTGTGGATCGTATGGCGGCTCAGGCCGCGGAGCGCCGGGAGGTACTCCTGGAAGAAGCGAACGAGGCAGCGGCCGAGCGGCGTGGCTTGACGCGGCTTCATGTCCGGACCTCCTCGACGAGGTCGCCGAAACACCTCTCGAAGCGCTCGCTGGCGAGGCCGGCCAGGGCCGGCACGAAGCGCAGGTAGTAGGCCGTGGAGGCGATCGACACGTGGCCCATGTACATGGCCAGCCTGGGCAGGGTCGCCTGCACGTCGGCACCCTCGCGGTACCAGCGCATCAGCGCCTCGACCGCGAAGCTGTGGCGCAGGTCGTGGATGCGCGGTCGGCGGCCGTCGCCATCCCGCACCCCGGCCCTCTCGAAGAGCTCATGGATTCCGCTGCTCAGGCCGGTTCCGGTGTATCCGCGAAGCCCGCGGGCGGTGTGGCACAGCAGCGGTCCCCGCGGGCTCGCGTCCAGCGGGGCCGCCAGGCGCCGTCGGAGATAGGCCCGCAGTTCCGTGCGGGCATCCGGCGACAACGGAACCAGCCGTGACTTGTGGAACTTGGACGCGCGGATCCGGAGCACGCCGGCCTGCGGATCGATGTCGTCCAGGGTCAGGCGCAGCAGCTCGCCGCGCCGCAGCCCCGCCGTGTAGAGAAGCACGAGGGCGATCCGCATCACCGCGGGCCGGAGCGGCGAGTCGGGCGTGGGCTCCAGGCTGTTCGCCGCGGCCAGCATGCGGGCCACCTGCCCGGGTGTGACGATGACGGGATCCCGATAGGGATGCGGCCGGGAGAAGCACAGCGGATCGGGGACGAAGCAGGTCGGATCGGTTCGCCGTCGGAACAGGCAGAACCGGCGGACGATCATCTGGCGGGCCCGCCGGGTGTTGGCGTCGAGATGCCGAAGGGTCTCGCACCAGCGGTCGAAGCCGCCCTGGTCAAGGTCGGCGCCCGGCTGTCGGGCGAAGCACCGCCGCAGGGAGTTGAGCACACGCTCCTCGACGCTGAAGCCGCGTCCGAGGGCGCGCTGGTGGGCGATCCAGGCGGCGATCGGCCGGTCCAGGGTCGTCGAGGACGGGATCGTCTCGGTCATGGCCGCCTCCTCACGAAGCCGTCAGCGTCGGGACCGGCAGGGCGACCGTGCGGAGCATGTCGACGTCGATCCGCAGATAGGCGCAGGTGCTGTCCAGGCTGTGATGCCCGAGCAGGTCGCCGATGGCCTTGACGCCGACACCCCGGCGCAGCAACCGCATGGCGAAGGCGTGGCGCAAGCTGTATGACGAGGCGCCCTGGAGCGGCAGGCCGCTTTGCCGCGCCCGCTTGTGGAAGATGTCGCCGACGCTGTAGTGGGTCAGCGCCCCGGCCGGGCTGCGGGTCCGCAGGAACAGCTCCGGGCGGTGGGTGCCGGGGCGTCCCTCGGCCAGGTAGCGGCGCAGCAGGCGCACCGTCCGGTCCGCCAGGGGCAGGACCAGGACCGAGTGTGTCTTGCGCTGCTCGACGCGCAGGGTCTCGGCCGGTCCAGTCGATCGAGTCCAGCGTCAGGGAGACGACCTCGCAGGGGCGCAGGCCGTAATACGCCATCAGGTGCAGGATGACGTAATCGCGCCAGCCCTCGCCGCTGCTCCGGTCGACCGAGGCCAGCAGCCTGCGGACCAGCGTCCAGTCCAGGGCGCGGGGCGGCTGCTCACCGCGGTAGGTCCGTGGCGTATCGATGCGGTCGAGCCCCCGTGCCGTCTCGCCGTGGTCGCCGCAGTACCGCAGGAACGATCTGCAGATGCGCGACGATGTGCTGGAGCGTCTGGCGCTTGACCTCCTTGCTCCTGAGCTGGACATACCCCTCGACATCGGCGGGGGTCAGCTCGCCGAGCCCCTTGTCGCCCGGAATGCCGCGCGACAGGAAGTCGCTCAGCGTGGAGTCATGCTGTTGGATCGTAGTGGACGCGAACCCGCGCAGCTCGGCAAGCTGCTGGCGGTAATCCGCACGAAGCGTCGCGAATCGATCGTTCGGCTCGGCGAGGTCGAGCCGTCCTCGCTGCTTCAGGAAGCGCGCGAACGCGCGCTGTGTTCCGCGGTACAACGCCGGGAACCGCGGCGAGGTGAATGCCGGGTGCCAATTGTGCCTCGCTGAAGATTGCCCCCGGCGACAGCCCCTCGAGGCGTTCGAGCGTGGTGCGAAGTCGGTAGAGGTGATCGCAGGTGTTCTCGCGCGAGTAACCGGTTGCGAGAAGCCAGGCCGCAAATTCTTCGAGATCGGCAGCGAACGGCGATTGCTCGTATCGCCGATGACCCCTCGGGAAGAGTTCTGAGAGCATGGTGACCTCCAGATCGGGTGGATCGGAAGGGCCACGCTACGTCCGAGTCGCTCAGTTATGTTGACAACCCATGGGGCGCGCCAAGGGTTGGCGAGCACTACAGACGGTTACTCCACATAACCGCGCACGACACATAAGTCGACTAGGACTAAACCGCTGACGCGGTAGTCTCACCTCGACGGCCCAGGGTTCGCGACGCCTGCGAACTGCCGACGCTCTTCTTTGCGGAACGATGCCACTGCTGCTTGCAGCACGTTCGCATCCAACCGCCTTGAGGAGCACAGCCATGACACCGCTTCGCCAGCGGATGCTCGAAGACATGGGCATTCGCAATCTCGCCGAGAACACGCAGCTGTCCTACCTGCAGCAGATCAGCGCCTTCGCCAGCTACTTCGGCCGCTCGCCCGAGGATCTCGGACCCGAGCAGGTGCGCGCCTACCAGGTCCACCTGGTCGAGGTGCGCAAGCTCTCGCCGGCCAGCGTCGGCATCGCGACCTCGGCGCTGCGCTTCCTCTACAAGGTCACGCTCAAGCGCGACTGGGCACCGGAGGACATCCCGATGCCCAAGAAGCCGTTCAAGCTGCCGGTCATCCTCAGCCGCGAGGAGGTGATGCGCTTCCTGGAGTCGGTCGACAGCCTCAAGCACCGCACGATCCTGACGACCGCCTACGCCGCCGGGCTGCGCGTCTCGGAGGCCACGCACCTGAGGGTCACCGACATCGACAGCCAGCGCATGGTGCTGCGCGTCGATCAGGGCAAGGGCCGCAAGGACCGCTACGTGATGCTCTCGCCGCGGCTGCTGGAGGTGCTGCGCGCGTACTGGAAGGTCGCGCGTCCGAGGACATGGCTGTTCCCGGGCGACGTCGCCGGATCAGCCGATCACCACGGGATGCCGTCGAGGCCGGCGTGCCAGAAGGCGCATCGCGCTTCGGGCATCACCAAGCCGATCACGCCGCATTCGCTGCGCCATGCCTTCGCCACGCACCTGCTGGAGGCCGGCACCGACGTGCGCACGATCCAGCTGCTGCTGGGCCATCGCAGCCTGGCCACGACCTCGCGCTACCTGAAGGTCGCCACCAGCACGGTGTGCGCGACCACCAGCCCGCTGGACCTGTTGCCCAAGATCGATGCCGCCGACGCCGCCGCCGAGCCCGCCCGCGCACTTCTGAGGGCGCGCCGTTGCGCCCCACCGGGCTCGAGGTGGCGGACATCTTCCGCCAGGTCGGGCCTGCCTATCGTCGGGAGCACGCCGAGCGCGCTCAGCCGTGGCGCAGCGCGCGCGTCATGAGCGCCATCGAGCGCTGCCGCACGGCGGCGCTGGGCGGCCACGTCGAGCAGTGCGACGCCTGCGGCCACCAGCGCATCGCCTTCAACAGCTGCCGCAACCGGCACTGCCCGAAGTGCCAGTCGCTGACGCGCGCGCAGTGGCTCGAGGATCGGCACGCCGAGCTGCTGCCGGTCGAATACTTCCACGTCGTCTTCACCGTGCCGCAGGAGATCGCCGCCATCGCCTACCAGAACAAGGCGCGTGGTCTACGACATGCTGTTCCGCGCCACCGCCGAGACGCTGCGCACGATCGCCGCCGACCCCAAGCACCTGGGTGCCGAGATCGGCTTCATCGCGATCCTGCACACCTGGGGCCAGAACCTGCTGCATCACCCGCATCTGCACTGCGTGGTGCCCGGCGGTGGCATCTCGCCCGGATGGCCAGCGCTGGGTCGCCTGCCGCCCGGGCTTCTTCCTGCCGGTGCGGGTGCTGTCGCGGCTGTTCCGGCGGCTGTTCCTCGCGCAGCTGCGTGCAGGCCTTCGACGCGCAGCGCGCTGCAGCTTCTTCAACGCGCTGGCCGCGCTGCAGGACGCCGGCGCCTTCGCCAGGTACCTGGCGCCGGTCGCGCGAGCCGAGTGGGTGGTCTACGCCAAGCCGCCGTTCGGCGGGCCCGAGCAGGTGCTCGAGTACCTCGGGCCGCTACACGCATCGGGTGGCGATCGCCAACAGCCGGCTCGTCGAGTTCGCCGACGGCCAGGTCGCGCTTCCGCTGGAAGGACTACCGCCACGAGTCGCGCCACAAGGTGATGCGGCTGGACGGCCGACGAGTTCGTGCGCCGCTTCCTGCTGCACGTGCTGCCGCCGGGGTTCCAGCGCATCCGCCACTACGGCCTGCTGGCCAACCGCAGCCGCGAGGTCAAGCTGGAGCATTGTCGCCAGTTGCTGCAACGCGCCGCACCGACGCCGGTGTCGGCCGATGAACCCGCGGACTATCGCGATCGCTATCAGCGGCTCACCGGCGTGTCGCTGTGGGACTGCCCGCACTGCGGCCACGGGCGGATGATCTGCATCGAGACCTTGCGGCCAACGACGCTGGCGCGTGGGCCACCGAACCTCGCCTCTTGAACATCTACCATCAATCAACGCGAACACGCCGCGACGTTCTCGACAACGTGCTGACGCAGTTTGTGCCCAACTGGGCTCCACACCAACCAGCGCGAGGCGGGGCCCATGGCCTTGCAGACCCGGCCGCTCACTCGAGCCGCAGCTCCTTCGCCGAGCGTGTTACGCCACAACTCGCCGCGGCACGCGGCGCGGGTTTGATCGCAATCCCGGCGCTACGTCGCGGCACCGCGT
>CAVWFR010000004.1:0-178090 GCA_963754305.1 uncultured beta proteobacterium
CGAGAGTTTCCGCCTCCGCGGCCATCCGCCCGCGACCGCGCAGCGGCGCGCGCCGTCGCGCTTCGACGTTTCGCAGCTCGGCGCGATCGCTCCGCCGCGAGTAGAGGTGCGGCTCGTCGGAACGGCGCGCCGAGCCGGCGAAGGCCGCTATGCTGTGACGCTGCGCATCGGCGCCGAACAGTCGGCAATGCCGATGATCGAGCACGCAGTGCTCGTGAACGACGTGCCGATCACCGCGACGAAAGCGCGGAATCTCGACGATACCGAACGCCGACGCTTCACGCGCGAGGTCACCGTCCCGCTCGCTGCCGGCGAGAACCGGATTCGCGTGGAGGTTTCCAATGGCGCGGCGCTCGGGTTTGCGGAGACGTTCGTAGATCTCGACGGCGGCGCCTCGCGGCCACCGCCGGGGAAGCTGTATGTGGTAGCGGTCGGGGTAAACGAGTTTCCCGGCCTCAAGGACTCGAACCTCGCCTACGCTGCGCGCGATGCACTGGCCGTGGCCGCGCTATTCGCTACCGCGGGCGCTCGAAGCCACCGCGAGGTCATCACGCGGGTCATCGCCGATTCCGGCGACCTCAAACCCGACCGAGCGCAGATTCTCGAAGCGCTGGAGGTGATTGCGGAGGCCGAGGGCGAAGACACGGTCGTCGTGTTCCTCGCCTCGCACGGCGTCAGCGACGCCGGCGGCAACTACTATTTCCTGCCGCGCGACGCGCGTGCAGCCGACGTCACGGCTGCCGTGCACGGGTTGGGGGCGGACGTGCCATCGCTGATTCCCTGGACCGTGTTCTTCGATGCCTTGCGCCGGACCGCGGGTCGGCGGCTGCTCATCGTCGACACGTGCAACGCGCGCAATATGGCGGGCCGGGCCGATCTCGCAGTACTGGGCAAGCGCTCGGCCGCATCGCGTTTCTCCCTTCTCGTGGCGTCACGAGGCGAGGAAGAGTCGCAGGAATATCCGCCGGCGCAGCACGGGCTGTTCACCCACGCCCTGCTGAGCGGTCTGCGCGGCGCGGCTGATGCCGACGGTGACGGATCGGTCACGCTCGCGGAAGTTTTCCGTTACGCGGTGCCCATGGTCGAGCGCCTGCGCGACGCGGCCATCGGGCCGCAGACTCCGCAACTCGTCGCGCCAGCGGCGCTAGGGGAAACAATCCTGGTTTCGACCGGCGCGGGAACGCTAGGTAGGCCTCGAGCGCCGGCCGACTAAGAAGAGAATCACCGTCGTGGGGCGGCGATTCTGCTGAGCTCGGGGAGCACGAGGGGGACCGCTCCCCTAGTATCGTGACAACTAGGGAAAAGGTTGGAGCGCGTGCAACTCTCCGCGGAGGAGAGCCTGTACCAACTTGTCCAGATTCGGCATGCGACCGATCATGGGCTCCGTCGCCGGCTCGGTCAACAGAGGGTCCGCGAACGCCAGTCGAATCTGGTTGCACGTAAGTGGCCCCAGTGGCTGTTCGATCGGGTTCGCGCGCGCGATACCCTGCAGACAGATCGCGGCCCCGGCAATGATCGCGGATGCCGCCGACGTTCCGCCGTAGTCGCTACGATAAGGATCCAAAGGATCTACGCCCGTCGACTCGCACGTGGTGACCCCGACACCCCATGCGCAGCAGTCGATCCGGCGCCCGCGCGGCGACCATGCGAAAGGGTCGATGTTCCCGGCGAGCGGTTGGGCGGCGCTCACGACAATCGACCCGGATTCCATGTAGTCGGGGTTGACGGGTTCGGCGGGTCGAGGACGCTTCATCCGGTACTTGCCGAACTCGTCCTGCCAGGCGTCGGCATCGAACGGAACGCCGCCCAACTCATCACCGTTGCTCCCGGCCTCGACGACGACGATCCCGGCGGAAGTCGCGGTGTAGATCGAATTGAAGTTGCCGACTTTGGTCTCCACCGGCCACTGCATCGCTGGATTGGAGGGGTCTTCCGAGGTCGCTTCCACCAGCAGCACGTCGCCTACCGGGAACGTGCCCCGGAGCGACTGGAGCACGAGCGCGGCCGTAAGGATCGCATTCGGCAGGTTGCTGAGTTCCGCCCCTTCGTTGTTGTCGTCGTACCCAAGCAACCACGACGACACATACCCTGCGGCCCGCGGAGCGAACCCCACGACGCCGATCGTGTTACCGCCTGCATCGTCGGTGGCGCACAGGATCCCGAGCGCACCCGTTCCGTGCGAATCGAAGAAGTTGTCATTCATCCCGTGGATCAGAGATATCGCCACCGGGGGTACCCGCTGCGGCGGCAGATCGGGGTGGCTGAGATCCCACCCGCGCTCGACGTCCGCGAAGCGTACGCCCGCCCCGTCTGAGCCCTGATACTCCCACGCCGCTTGCGCATATAACCCGCTCGGCGGAGGGTGCAGATGATGCTGCTTGGAATAGAGCGGCTGATTTGCGACGTTTACCAGGGCCGGCAACACGAGCCGCTCGACGTAAGCCGCCCGGACCTTCTTCTCCTCGCGCCGCAGGCGACGGACGATCCGGGTGAAGTCACCTTCGCCGGCCCGACGATCTGGTAGAAGGTGCGGAACTTGGGTGGCTGGAACCGGTCGTTCACTGTGCGGATTCCGGCGATGAACCTCTCGAATCTCGGGTCGAGAACGATCGGGTAGAGCGGCAACAGCGAGATGCCGGGAGCGTCTCGTACTAGCTCTTGCCAAAGCTCGCCGAGGTACCTCTCCTGCCCCGGCGCGTACGAGATCCCGCTCTTGCTGATGAATGCTTCCGTGAATTCGACCACCACGTAAGCCGTCGGTTTCGGCGGCCGCCGACGTTTCTTCCCTCGCCAGGGCTCGCAAGCGTCTTTGTCCTCGTGCATGGGGTTCTCCCGTGAGCCACACTTCAGGACACCCAAGCGGCGCGTCAGCGCGCAGAAGAAACGTCGCAGGAACATCGCGCTCGGCCTTTCAAGACTCGGCGACGATTCTCACCCCGACAGCTTGCAGAACGCCTTCATCCCTGGCCCACCGCCTGGTGCAGCTTGAAGTGAATCAGCGTCCGCAGCTTCGCCGGCATCACCGGCTTGAGCAGCAGGTGGGCGTCCATCTCCTTCGCCTCGTCGATGTGCGCCGGGGTCGTGCTGCCGCTGACGATGATCGCCGGAATCCGCGCGCGGAAGCGGTCGCGCACCGCGATGATCGCCTGCGTGCCGACGTTGCCGTCGCGCAGCCGGTAGTCGGCGACGATCAGGTCGGGCGCTCGCGCGAGCGGCTCGAGGCTCTCCATCGTCTCGCGGACCGAGGCGCCCGCGACGACCTCCGCGCCCCAGCCTTCGAGCAGCACCCGCATCCCTTCCAGCACCGCCGCCTCGTCCTCGACGACGACGATCACGCGGCCGGACAGGTCGCCCGGCGCAGGGGCGCTCTTGCGCAGGTGGGAGCTATCCGCGGCGGGCCGCATTCCGAGCGGCAGGCGCACGCTGAACACCGAGCCTTTGCCCAGCACCGAGCGCAGGGATACGTGCGCACCGAGCAGATGCGCAAGCCGCTTAACGATCGACAGCCCGAGGCCCAGCCCCTTCTTGCTGTTCCGCTCTGCGTTGGCGAGCTGGTAGAACTCCTCGAACACGCGCTGCTGCTGCTCGGCTGGGATGCCGATGCCGGTATCCCACACCTCCAGGCTCGCCTCCTTCCCGCGCCGGCGCGCGCCCACGACCACCCCGCCCGTCCTGGTGTAGCGCAGCGCGTTGGAGACGAGATTGCGCAGGATGCGCTCGACGAGCACCACGTCGCTGAACAGATAGAGCGAGGTCGGCATGAATCGCACCCGCAGGCCGCGCTCGAACGCCTCGGGTTCGAAGTCCATCCGCAGGCGGTCGAGCATCGGCGCAAGCTCGAAGTGGCTCGGGTTCGCCTTCATCACGCCCGAGTCGATCTTGGAGATGTCGAGGAGCTCGTTGAACAGACCCTCGAGCGCATCCACCGAGGCGTTGATGCTGTTCACGACCTGCAGCACCTCCGGATCGCGCGCCTTCTCGGTGAGCGCGGCGGCGAAGAGTCCCATCGCGTGCAGCGGCTGCCGCAGATCGTGGCCGGCGGCGGCGAAGAACTGGGTCTTGGAGCGGTTGGCGATCTCGGCGTCATTGCGCGCGTTCTCGGCGGCTTCCTTCGCGCGCTCGAGCTCGACGTTCTGGATCGCGAGCTTGCGCGCGAGCGCCTCGTTCTCGAAGCGGTTGCGAAGGCTGGCGACGAGCACGCGGTTGTAGTTGCGGCCGAACGAGAGGATCGCGAGCGCCGCCACGCCGACGATGAACGCCAGCGTGAGGTGTGCGGGCTCCCCCTCGATGATGTTGCGCACGACGATCGGCACCAGCGCCGGGAACACGAAGACGTAGAAGGACGGCAGATGCGCGCCGATGAGCAGCGCCGCCGCGGAGGTCACGGCGAAGATGAGCACGATCAGGAACGCCTGGTAGACCGGCGAATCCGGCATGAAGAAGAACAGCGTCGCGAGTCCCCACAGGCAGCCCGAGAGAAGCGAGCCCATCGCCCAGTAGTTGGCGGCCTTGTCGATGTCGGCGAGCTCGATGCCGGTGCGCCGCCAGCGGAGATACAGCCAGTAGCGCCAGCCCTGATTCGCCGTCATGCAGGCGAACCAGCCCACGATGGAGTTCGCCGGCGCGATGTCCCACATCACCACCGCGAGGAGGAGCGCCGCGACCATCGTGCCGCCGGTCGAGGTGGGAAGCTGGCTGTAGAGGAGGCGCACCTGCTGCAGGCGCACCTGCGCGTCGATCGCGTCGGTCTCGTGGCGTCCGAGCCGGCTGGGCCGCTCGAGCAGCTCGGCGAGCGAAAGCATCCCTGGTTCCCTCTACTGGGGCCGCTGTCGGCCCCGCCGTCAGTCCGTCATCCAAACCATCGCGCGTGAACCGTCTCGCAACCGGCCGTGGCTAGCCCGGTTGCAGCGCCGGGAGCGCGGCCAGCGGGGCGGGTCGCCGGGTGTGTACCGATGCGATCGCCGCCGCGGCTGCCGCCGTGATCGGGCGCTCCGCGGGGATGTCGGCCGACTCCGACACTCGCTGCGGCGCGATTCTTCCCTTCGGAAGATACACCGTCTGCGCGCCCAGCCAAGCGGGAAGCACGCGACCCGCGCCGTCGGTCAGCGCCCAAGGCTCGCAGATTGCCGCGCGCTCCGCGTCGGAGGCGAAGTCATCGGCCGCGAAGGGCACCTGCACGGCTTCGGGCGGCGCCTTTTCGGTGCCGCCGATGTAGGTGCGGTCGGCGGGCCGCGGGCGCTCCACCGCGAACATCTCGAAGAGGTCGAACGCCGCGGGGACGATGAAGCCGCGCGGCAGGAACCGTACGAGGTCGTCGGCGAGCTTGCGCAGTCGCGTGCCGGCCGAGTAGACCGCGCGGTGGGTGCGCAGGTAGGCCGCCACGAACTCCTCGGGGCTCGCGTGCTGCGGTTGCGTCACGAGCGTGTAGCCATTCAGATCGCGCAGGAGCACGTTCGGGAGCAGCGTTGCCTCGGGCCGCTCGGCGAGGCGCTTGAAGTGCGGCGTGCCCGGAAACGGCGTCTCGAAGCAGATGTAGGTCGGGACGTGCAGCCCGCACTCGGCGAGGAACTCGGGAATGCGGTCGATGTACCCCAATGTGTCCATCGTCGGGCTCAGCATCAGTCCGGCGGTGGCGAGGATGCCGCGGGTGCGGCAGGCGTCGATCACGCTCCGGGTCTCGTCGAGGAGGTTCTGGTGCTTGCCCATGTCGGCGAGCGCCGCCGGGTTGAACGTCTCGAGCCCGAAGTACACGAGCCGGCAGCCGCTGGCGGCGAGCCGGTCGAGCATGCCTGCGTCGCGCAGCACGTTGAAGGTAATGCAGCCGCCCCAGCGGATCCGAAGCGGCGCGAGCGCATCGCAGAGATCGCGGAGGAACGCGGGGCTGCCGCCGATGTTGTTGTCATAGAAGACCGCGAGGCGCTCCTTCCACCGCGGCACCCGGCCCGCGATGAGCGCCTGCGCGGCGCGGACGTGCGCGGCGATCGTCTCCGCGGCGCGCGTGTGATAGCGCGTGCCGAGCCCGGTGAGAGTGCAGAAGCCGCAGGTGAACGGGCAGCCGCGGGTCGCCTCGAGCGCGAGCGGCAGGACCTGCTTCGCGCTCACGAGGTCGAGCCGGGGCACCGGGACCGACTGCGGCCGATAGCGCTCGGCGCGGTAGAGCGGCGCGAGCTTGCCCGCCGCGAAGTCGCGATGGATCGCCGGCACCGTCGTTTCCGGATCGCCCACTGCGATCGCGTCGAACCACGGCGCGCAGAGCTGCGGGAACGCGCTCGCCAACGGGCCGCCGAGCACGGTGCGCGCTCCGCGCCGGCGGTAGTAATGGGAGAGTTGCCGGGCGCGATCGAAATCCGAGTGCAGTGCGGACAGGAACACGAGGTCGTAGTCGCGCGACCAGTCCGGGTCCTCCCAGGTGTCGTTCACGACGTCGATCTCCACCTCGGGCGGCAACAGCGCCGCGACCAGCGGGCCGATCTGCGGCTGCAGCACGCCGCGGTGATGGCGGCCGCGGCGGTGATAATCGGTGAACACGGAAATGATGCCAACCCTCACCGTTCCTCCCCGGGGAGTCCGATTCTTCTCTGGCGGCTTGTGGGCGCCGCCGGGCCCGACGCCTCAAGCGCCGGCCGGGGACTGCGCGCCCGTCGGGGCGTCGCGCCCGAGCAGGCGGTCGAGCGTCACGCCGAGCCGGCTCGCCTCGATCACCGCCTGCGTCCGGTTGTGGACGTTCAGCGCACGCAGGATCGCGGCGACGTGGATCTTCACCGTGCCTTCGGCGAGATCGAGCCGCCGACAGATCAGCTTGTTCGGCAGCCCCTGGAGGATGCAGGCGAGCACTTCGGCCTGGCGATCGGTGATGCCGAGCGCGCGCGGGCTCGGGCGGGGTGAAGGGTCGCGGCCCCGGTCGCCGTCCGGCCGGTCGCCGGGTCGTGCCCGATCGCCGCCGCCGGAACATAGATTCCGCCCGACAGGACGAGCCGCAGCGCCTGCAGCATGACGTTTTTCGTCACGCTCTTCGGAATGTAGCCCATCGCGCCCATGTCCAGCGCGCGCAGCATGTCGACGTGCCGCTCCGACGCCGAGAGCACGACGACCGGCACCGCGGGGTGGGCGGCGCGGAAGTCGCCGAGCAGCTCGAACCCGTCAGTGCCGTGCAGCGTCAAGTCGAGCAGCACGAGATCGGCGTCGGGGTGCCCGTCGATGAGCTGCCGACCCGCCTCCGCAGTGGAGGCGTCGAGTACCAGCACGTCCGCCTCGAGCTGGGCGAGCACGTGACGCAGCGCTTCAAGGATCAGCGGATGGTCGTCGACAACGAGGATCTTGATGAGCCCGCGGCCAACCCGAACCGGGTCGGTCGCCGAGGCCGGACGCGATGCGGCCGGCGTGCGGCCGGCGGCGAGCGGATCAGGTGCTTGGATCATGGTGCGCAGACTATCCGGATGATGGTGAGGGATGGTAGCAACCCTGGCGGCCGACACCATTCCTCCGGCGGACTAAGCCGCAAGTCATAGGCTCTCGATCGGGGGTTACGAGGGGCTGTGGCCCCTTGTTCAATCAAGGATTAGAGTCGCAGCGCGTCGCACCTACCTTCACAACGCCATGCCTCGCACCGCGTTCGCCGCCCGGGTGTTCGGGCTCGGGCTCTCGCTCCTGGCGGGCCTCGCCGCGGCGCAGTCGGCGCCGGGCCAGTTCGAGCGGGAGTTCCAGCGGGACCCCGAGCCGCGGCCGCTGCCCGAGCCGGTCGTGCCCGCCGGGGCCGACGTGCGCGCCCCCCCCGGCGCGGACCAGGTCCGGTTCGTCCTGAAGGCGATCGAGCTCGACGGCGCCACGGCGTACCCGCCGTCCGAGATCCGGGCCGCCTACGCCGATCTTCTCGGCACCGAGGTCTCGCTCGCGCAGATCTACGACGTCGCCGCCGCGCTCACGCGGAAGTATCGCAACGATGGCTACGTTCTCTCCCAGGTCGTCGTCCCGCAGCAGGCGATCCGCGACGGGGTGGTGCGGCTCCAGTCGGTCGAGGGCTACATCGCCAACGTGCGTATCGAGGGCGAAGTGCTGGGGCCGCGCGCGGATCTCGAGGCTTATGCGGAGCGCATCCGCGGCTCGCGGCCGTTACGGGCAGTGGACCTCGAACGCTACATCCTGCTCGTGAACGAGCTGGCGGGGACCACCGTGCGCGCGACGCTGTCGCCTTCCACCACGCCGGGCGCCTCCGACCTCACGCTCGCCCTGACCCAGCGGCGCGCGAGCGGTGCGATCGGCATCAGCAACCGCGGCAGCAAGTCGCTCGGGCCTTGGCGCGCCGATGCCTCGGCCGACGTGTACTCGCTCTTCGGAGCGTTCGACCGGACCAGCCTGCGCCTGATCCAGACGCTGTCCGACACGGACGAGCTCACGTACCTCAGCGGCGCCTACGAGCGGCCGATCGGAAGCGACGGCCTCAAGGCGATCGTGACCGGGAGCTATGTCGCTTCGCAGCCGGGCCCGCCGCAGAACTTCAACCTGCCGACGAACTCGGTGGGCGCGACCGCGACGCTTGCGTATCCGCTCCGGCGATCGCGGGTCGGCAACCTGTCGGTTCGCGGAACGTTCAGCTACTACGACGGCCAGACCGACTTCGAGGACGTCGAGCTCACCGAGGACCGCATCCGCGCGCTGCGCGTCGGGCTAGCCTGGGATGCGATCGACGGCTGGCGCGGCGTGAACCTCGCCGACCTCGAGCTCTCCCAGGGCCTGAAGGGGCTGGGCGCGAGCCCGTTCGGCAGCCCGCTCGCCTCGCGCGCCGGCGGCCGCCCCGATTTCACCAAGGTCACGCTCTACGCGGCACGGCTGCAGTCGCTCGCGCCGAACTGGTCGGTGCTCGCTGCGGTAAACGCGCAGTACGCGTTCAACGAGCTACTCGCGCCCGAGGAGTTCGCCTACGGCGGCGAGCAGTTCGGCCGCGCGTACGACCTCGCCGAGCTGCTCGGCGACTCCGGTGTCGCCTTCAAGATCGACTTGCGGTACACGGTGCGCACGCCATGGCGGCTCGCCCGCGAGATCATGCCCTACGCGTTCTACGGCATCGGCGCGGTGTACCAGCGGAGCCCGCCGCCGGGTGAGCCCACCCGTTCGTCGGCGGCCAACCTCGGCGGCGGCGTCCGTTTCACGGGCGAGCGCGGGCTCTCGGGCTATATCGAAGTCGCCGAGCCGCTCACCAAGATCGTGACCGAGGAAGGGTCGAAGCGGACGCGGGTGTTCGTCGCGATCCAGCTCGGGTTCTAGCCGCCCAGCGTCAAGCGGATCAGCCGCGCGAAGTCAGCCGCCTGCGGCCCGGCCGACGGCGCCGCGTCGAGATAGCGCAGGACCTCGACCCGATGGCGCGAGACCGCGTCCGGCGGCAGCGCGTTGAGCGTGGCGAGCACGTTCAGAGTGAGGTCCAGATCGGCGGTGGCGCCGGCGGCGCGATCGAGCATCTCCGGGACGAGCTTCGGATTCCCCTCCGCGCCGAGCACCATCTGCGCGGTGGCGCGGACGCGGGTCGGGGCATCGTCGCTGAAGAGACTGTCGACGAGCCGGGTCGGGTCGCCGATAGCCAGCTCGCCGGCGGGCGGATCCGGCGGCACGCCGCGGGTGAGCGCACCGAGGCCGCGCGTAACGACGACGGCCGGGGTGAGGCGGGTGATCATCCGCTGCGCGAGGTGGCGGTCGGCCGGGTCGTCGAGCTTCAGAGTGAGCGCCTTCCTGAGGTCGTCGACCGCGCGGTCCGATCGGCCGATCGTCGCGTAGGCCTGGCCGCGCCAGAAGTAGGCACGCTCGTAGCTCTCGTCGGCCTTGATCGCGAGGTGGTACATCTCCACCGCGCCGAGATGATTGCCCTGCGATGCGGCGGCGAGCCCCTTGGCGAGATACTCGGCGGCGATCTGGCGCGTGCCCTCGTGCGCCGCCGGAGCCGGCCGCATCGACTCGCGGCGGTACTTGTCGCGCAACAGCACGTACGCGGTGGTCTCCCGGCTGCGCGGTTTCACCATCTGGCGGTGATCGGCGACCACCGCCTCCGGCGGCTCGAAGCAGCCCTCGATCGCGCTCGAGAAATCCACCACGATCGCGCCGTACACGGGCGCGGGCACCGTCTCGTAGGCGCAGTAGATCGGAAAGCGCGGCGTGCGCGCGTGCAGCGTGCGCCAGTCGATCAGCTGCCGCTCGAGGTAGCTGCCGGCCTCCAGCGGCACCACCTCCCGCGACTGCGGATTGTCGGTGAGATAGCGCGCGACGCGGGTGAGATCGGTTCCCTTGCTCGGCACGCCGAAGAAATAGATGAACTTGGTCCGCTGGACATACTCGCGGAAGGTGAGCAGGAACGCCTTCACCGCCAGCCCGCCCATGCTGTGCGCGACGAAGATCAGCTCCTGGTGGTCGAGCACGCCGCGGTCGCGGAGCACGGTGCGCATCTCCACGCCCAGCTCGTGGATGCTGAGCGCCTTCTTGAACCAGGGGCTCGAGTAGTTGTAGACGAAGATGCTCGCGCCGCGAAATGCCTCGTCGCCCGCCATCATGGCCGGCCACGACCCGTCGGCCGCGGGGTGCTTGCAGGTCGCGGCCGCACTGTCCGCGCCGCCGTGGATGAAGACGATAGGGCGCGACGCGTCTTCCTCGGCGTGGAACGACTTGCCCTCGGCGCGGTCGTCGGCGCGCCGCCGGCGGCGGCGGCCCGACCGCGAACGCCGCGATCGCGACGCCGAGGAGCCCTGCGCGACGCATGGTGACCCGATCAGTCGGCGCTCGCGTCGGGCTTGCGCTGCGCGCGGGCCATCAGCGCGTCGATGGTGAGACCGCGCCGGCTCGCTTCGATCACCGCCTGCACGCGGTTCTGCGCGTCGAGCGCGCGCAGCACCGCCTGCATGTGCACTTTCACCGTCGGCTCGGCGAGGTTGAGCCGGCGGCAGATCAGCTTGTTCGGCAGGCCCTGGAGCACCAGCGCGAGCACCTCGCTTTGGCGCGGCGTGAGGCCGAGATCTTCCGGCCGGATCGCGCCGCCGGTCGGCGAAGCTTTCGGCGCCGGCCGGTCGGCGGCCGCGCCGCCTGCGAGCGGCAGTACCGCCGGCGGGACATAGAGCCCGCCCGAGAGCACGAGCCGCAGCGCACCGATCAGCACGTCGTTCGAGTAACGCTTCGGGATGTAGCCCATCGCACCGAGCGAGAGCGCGCGCGTTACGTCCTCGCGACTCTCGGAGCCCGATAGCACGACGACCGGGATGGTCGGATAGGCGTTCCGCAGCTCCTGGAGAAGCGTGAACCCGTCGGCGCCGGGGAGGCCGAGGTCGAGCAGCATCAGGTCGGCGTCGACGTGCGCGAGCGCGAGCGCGCGAGCGGTCTCGGCCGACGAGGCGTCGAAGACGTCGACGTCCGCGTCGAGCTGGTGCAGCACGCCCTTCAGCGCCTGCAGGACGAGCGGATGATCGTCGACGACGAGAATCTTCATGGCGGCCGGTTCGTTGTCGCTCGATGGTAGCACCGGCGCGCGGGCCGGCGCGCAAGAGACCAGCGGCGGCGGCGCAGCCGGACTGAGCGTCGCGGCGATCTGTTGCATGGCGGTCAACGGCACGGACGCTCCTTGGGCAATTTCCCTTCCGGAGGATGCTACCCGCGCACCGCGCGCGCGCAATCGCCCCGTCGGACTAGACCGGGCGCGGTGCGCCGTGCGTCTCACCCATATGCATGGTTGCCGCAGCCTCGCTTCCCTGACTAGCATGGTCTACTTGGCCTCCGGGCCTAGTCCCATGCAAGGGAAGACGCCATGAAGATCCTCATCGTTGACGATCACCCGCTGATCCGCGAATCGCTCGCCGTCGTCCTTGCCGATCTCGCCCGCGATACCCAGCTCGTCCAGGCCGACAGCGCGGAAGCCGCGGCGGCACAGCTCGCGGCGCACGCGGACCTGACGCTCTGCCTTCTCGACCTGACGCTGCCCGACGCCGGGGGCACGAGCGTTCTCGAGCGCGTGCGCGAAGCGCGCCCGGACGTTCCGGTCGTCGTGCTCTCCGCGTCCGACGACCAGGCGACAGTGCTCGCGGCGATCGACGCGGGCGCGATGGGGTTTATCTCGAAGCGGTCCACCTCGCGCGCGCTCGTGAACGCGCTCAGGCTGGTGCTCGGGGGCGAGATCTACATTCCGCCCGAGGTGCTGCGCGCGGAGCGGGCGCCGCGTCCTGTCCCTTCGGCGCCCGCGAAAACGTCCGCCGAGCTCGGCCTCACGCCGCGCCAGACCGATGTGTTGGCGCTGCTCGTCCAGGGCAAGTGCAACAAGCTCATCTGCCGCGAGCTCGGAATGAGGGACGGTACCCTCAAGACCCACATCTCTGCGATCTACCGCACGCTCAAGGTCGGCAACCGCACCCAGGCGGTGTTTACGCTCAGCCGCCTGGGCGTGCAGCTGCCTCTCGAACCGGGGCCGAGAGCGGCCGCCAGGGCAGTTGGCTGGCGCGCCGCGGGCGGAGGACGACAGCGCGCACGCCTACTCCCGTAGCACGCCCCACTGCCGGTGCCGGTTCCGCAGCGCGTGTTCGCCCTGGTGCTGTTCGCCGCGGCGGCTAGAGCCCCAGCCGTTGCCAGATGGTCGTCGTGAGCCCGGCCTGGTTCATCGTGTAGAAGTGCAGGCCGGGGGCGCCCTGCGCGAGCAGGCGGTCGCAGAGATCGGTAACCACGTCGAGCCCGAAGCTGCGGATCGAGGCCGCATCGTCGCCGTAGCCCTGCAGCTTGAGGCGGATCCAGCGCGGGATCTCGGCGCCGCAGGCATCCGAGAAGCGCGCCAACTGGCTGAAGTTGGCGATCGGCATGATGCCGGGGACGATCGGCAGATCGATCCCGAGCGCCTCGCAGTCGTCGACGAAGCGGAAGTAGGGGTCGGCGCTGTAGAAGTACTGCGTGATCGCGGCATTCGCGCCGGCATCGACCTTGCGTTTGAAGTTCGCGAGATCGTCGGCGGGGCTCTTCGCCTGCGGATGGTACTCGGGATAGCAGGCGACCTCGATCTCGAACCAGTCGCCGCTGTGGCTGCGGATCAGCGCGACGAGCTCGTTCGCGTGCGCGAGCTCGCCCGAGCTCGCGGTCCCGGAAGGCAGGTCACCGCGCAGCGCGACGATGTGGCGGATGCCCTGCGACTTGTAGAGATCGAGCGTCGCGACGATGTCGGCGCTCGACGAGCCGATGCACGACAGATGCGGTGCGGCCGCGTGTCCGGACTGGCGGATCTCGAGCACCGTGCCGAGCGTGCGCTCGCGCGTCGAGCCGCCGGCGCCATACGTCACCGAGAAGAATCGAGGCTTGAGTTGCGCGAGCTGGTTCCATGCTCCGCGCAGCTTCTCGGCGCCTTCCTCGGTCTTGGGCGGGAAGAACTCGAAGCTGTAGGAGCGGGGATGCTGCTGCTGTGTCTGCATGGCTGCGGGGGCCGCCGTCGGCGAGGGAACAGCGCGATCCGCGCGAGCCGGGCCGCCGCGGCGGCCCGGCGGCCGCTATCAATACCGATAGTGCTCGGCCTTGTACGGCCCGGTCTTCGGCACGCCGATGTACGTCGCCTGCTCGTCGGAGAGCTCGGTCAGCACCGCGTTCAGCTTCTTCAGCTGCAGGCGCGCCACTTTCTCGTCGAGCGCTTTCGGCAGCGTGTAGACGCCGATCGGGTACTTGGCGGTATTGGTGAAGAGCTCGATCTGGGCAATGGTCTGGTTCGCGAACGACGACGACATCACGTAGCTCGGATGGCCGGTGCCGCAGCCGAGGTTCACGAGCCGGCCCTTCGCCAGCACGATGATCCGCTTGCCGTCGGGGAAGATGACGTGGTCGACCTGCGGCTTGATCTCCTCCCACCGGTACTTCTCGATGCCGGCGATGTCGATCTCGCTATCGAAGTGGCCGATGTTGCAGACGATCGCCTGATTCTTCATCTTCGCCATGTGATCGTGGGTAATCACGTGATAGTTGCCGGTGGCGGTGACGAAGATGTCGGCCTTGTCGGCGGCGTACTCCATGGTTACGACGCGGTAGCCCTCCATTGCCGCCTGAAGCGCGCAGATGGGATCGATCTCGGTCACCCAGACTTGGGCGGAGAGCGCGCGCAATGCCTGGGCCGAGCCCTTGCCGACGTCGCCGTAGCCGCAGACCACGGCGATCTTGCCCGCGATCATCACGTCGGTCGCGCGCTTGATGCCGTCGACGAGCGACTCGCGGCAACCGTAGAGATTGTCGAACTTCGACTTGGTGACCGAGTCGTTGACGTTGATCGCCGGGAAGAGCAGGCGCCCCTCGCCGTGCATCTGGTAGAGGCGATGGACGCCGGTCGTCGTCTCTTCGGTGACGCCCTTCACAGGCTTCGCGCGGGCCGAGTACCAGCCGGACTGGGTGGCGAGACGCTTCTTGATCGAGGCGAACAGGACGCGCTCCTCCTCGCTCGCCGGGTTGTCGAGCACCGAGGCGTCCTTCTCTGCGCGGCTGCCGAGGTGCAGGAGCAGCGTGGCGTCGCCACCGTCATCGAGGATCATGTTCGAGTAACCATTGTCCGGCCACTCGAAGATCCTGTGGCTGTACTCCCAGTACTCATCGAGCGACTCGCCCTTGTAGGCGAAGACCGGCGTGCCCTTTGCCGCGATCGCGGCGGCCGCGTGATCCTGAGTCGAGAAGATATTGCAGGACGCCCATCGCACCTGCGCCCCGAGCGCCTGCAGCGTCTCGATGAGCACCGCGGTCTGGATCGTCATGTGCAGCGAGCCGGTGATACGCGCGCCATTGAGCGGCTGCTTGGCGGCGAACTCCTCTCGGATCGCCATCAGGCCGGGCATCTCGGTCTCGGCGATCGCGATTTCCTTGCGGCCCCACTCGGCGAGCGAAAGATCGGCGACCTTGTAGTCGGTGAACTGCCTCGATTGCGGTACGGCGCTCATCACGCCCTCCTTTCCGTTAAGAAAAAAGTTCGTGAGCGCCGTTGCAGGTGGAGATTGCCCCGAGCCTGGCAGGCCCCCGGGGGATCGGGGGCCGTTGCAACGCTCCTCGAAGCGGAGTCGGAATTCTAGCGAAAGTCGGGGGCGGTAGCTACCGCGGGGTGCGACTCGTCTGGACCCCGAACCGCGATCCGCAGGCAAGGCGGGCGGCCCGAAGCCGCCCGTAGTGCAGCGCGCCCCGCGTTCGATCAAGCCGTGACCGGCGTGCCCTTCTTGATACCCGCCTCGGCCGCCAGCGCGGCCGCCTTGTCGGTCCTCTCCCACGTGAACTCCGGCTCGTCGCGGCCGAAGTGGCCGTACGCGGCGGTCTTCTCGTAGATCGGGCGCAGGAGATCGAGCATCTGGACGATGCCCTTCGGCCGCAGATCGAAGTGCGTCTGCACCAACTCCGCGATCTTCTCGTCCGATATTTTCCCGGTGCCGTAGGTCGTCACCCAGACGCTGGTCGGGCGCGCAACGCCGATGGCGTAGGACACCTGCACCAGGCACTTCGTGGCGAGGCCCGCGGCGACGACGTTCTTCGCGACGTAGCGCGCCGCGTATGCCGCCGAGCGGTCGACCTTCGACGGATCCTTGCCCGAGAAGGCGCCGCCGCCGTGCGGCGCTGCGCCGCCATAGGTGTCGACGATGATCTTGCGGCCGGTCAGGCCGCAATCGCCGTGCGGGCCGCCGACCACGAACCGCCCGGTCGGGTTGATCAGGTACTTGACCTCGCTCTTCACGAGGTTCTTCGGGAGCACCGGCTTGATGACGTGCTCGATGATTCCTTCGGACAGCGTCTTGTGGTCGACGTCGGGGAGGTGCTGGCTCGAAAGCACGACGGTATCGATTGCGTCGGGCTTGCCGTCGGCGTAGCGCACCGTCACCTGCGACTTCGCGTCGGGCCCGAGCCACGGCAGCCGGCCGTCTCGGCGCGTCTCGGATTGCCGCTGGACGAGCCGGTGCGCGAGGTGGATCGCGAGCGGCATGAGCGTCGGCGTCTCGTCGCACGCGTAGCCGAACATGAGGCCCTGGTCGCCCGCCCCCTGTTCGAGATCGAGGCCCTTGCCTTCGTCGACGCCCTGCGCGATGTCGGGCGACTGTTTGTCGTAGTTGACGAGGATGCCGGCAGCCCGGTAGTCCATCCCGTAGTCGGCGTTGTCGTAGCCGATGCGCTTCACCACGCCGCGCGCGATCTGCGCGTAGTCGACGCTCGCGCGGGTCGTGATCTCGCCGGCGAGGACGATGAGACCGGTGTTGCACAGGGTCTCGGCCGCGACGCGGGAGGTCTTGTCCTGCGCGAGAATTGCGTCGAGAATCGCGTCCGAGATCTGGTCCGCCACCTTGTCGGGATGGCCTTCCGACACGGACTCGGACGTGAAGAGATAGCTAGCCATGGGTCGCTCGGGCTCCGGGTTCGACGAGCGGGCGATTCTAACAAAAGCCCCGCCTCGATTCCCACTCATTTCGATCGCGCACGCGCGCCGGGCGCGTTCCCATCGCCCAGGCGACCGTGCTGACGCGGCTCGGTGTCGGACTGCTCTGGCCGCTGCACTTCTCGCCGCTCGGCGTTCTCGCCCTGGCCGGCGCCGCCGTCGGGCGGCTGGCGTTTCGGTTCTGGCCCGAGCGTCGCCGGGTCGCCCTCATCAACCTCGCGCTTTGTTTCCCCGAGCTGACGGAACGTCAACGCCATCGCCGAGCGTCATTTCGCGGCGCTCGGGCGCAGCGTCGTCGAGCGCGGATGTCTCTTCTGGTCTCCGGGCGAGCGCATCGCGCGCCTGGTGCGACTTGCGGGTCGCGAGTACTACGACGCCGCCCGCAAGCCGATCGTGCTGTTCGTGCCGCACTTCGCCGGACTCGACGCCGGGGCGACGCGGCTCGCGCCGGAGGGCGAAGCGGTGAGCATTTGTTCACGGCAGAAGAACGCCTATGTCAACCGGCTGCTCCAGCGCTACCGCGCGCGCTTCCAGCCGATCACGCTGCTCTCGCGACAGGACGGCATCCGCGGCGCGATCCGCGAGATGCAGCGCGGGCTGCCGTTCTACTACCTTCCGGACCAGGACTTCGGCCCGCGCGACTCGGTGTTCGTGCCGTTCTTCGGTGTGCCGGCGGCTACGATCACCGGACTCGCGCGGGTGGCGCGGCTCGCCGATGCGACCGTCGTGCCGGTGGTGACGCGGATGTTGCCCGGCGGCCAAGGCTGGGAAGTGCGGTTCTATCCGGCGTGGGAAAGTTTCCCGTCCGGGGATGCCATCGCGGACGCCCGCCGGATGAACGCATTCATCGAGGATCGCGTGCGGGAGATGCCTGAGCAGTACAACCGGGTGCACAAGCGCTTCAAGACGCGGCCGCCCGGGACGCCCAAGTTGTATGTAAAGTGACAGCCATGGAATCGCTACGCGCCGCAGTGATCGGCGTCGGCTACTTCGGCAGCCGGCACGCCGACAAGCTCGCCCGGCTGCCGGGCGTGGATCTCGCGTACATCGTCGATACCGACCGCGCGCGCGCCGAGGCCGTCGCGGACAGGGTCGGCGCGCGCGCGACGACCGATCTCCGCGACGTGCTCGACGCGGTCGATCTCGCCACCGTCGCGGTACCGACGCAGGTGCACGCCGAGGTCGCGGAGGCGCTGCTCGGCGCCGGGGTCCACCTACTCGTCGAGAAGCCGTTGACCGCGACGCTCGAGGAGGCCGACCGCGTCGTCGGCGCAGCGGCCGCGAAGGGGCTGGTGCTGCGGGTCGGGCATCTCGAGCGCTTCAACCCCGCCCTCGTCGCAGTGCGCAGCCGCATCTCGGCGCCCCGGTTCATGGAATGCCACCGTCTCGCGCCGTTCAAGCCACGCGGCACCGACATCGACGTCGTGCTCGACCTGATGATTCATGACCTCGACATCATCCTGTCGCTCGTCGACTCGCCAGTAGTCGAGGTGCGCGCGAACGGCGTCCCGGTGCTCACCGGCGGGATCGACATTGCCAACGCACGTATCGAGTTCGCGAACGGCTGCGTCGCCAACGTGACCGCGAGCCGCGTGAGCGCGAAGGCGATGCGCAAGCTCCGGGTGTTCCAGCCCGACTGCTACGTTTCGATCGACTTCCAGGACCGCACGATCGAGCTTGCGCGCGCCGACCCCAGCGCCACAGGCGGGCCGATCCCGGGCATCGTGCTCGGGCACGACCAGTTCCCCGAGGGCGACTCGCTCGAGGCGGAGCTCGTTGCGTTCGTCGACGCGGTGCGCGGCGGCGACCGGCCCGCGGTGACCGGACAGGACGCGCGCCGCGCGCTCGAGCTCGCACTGACCATCTGCCACCGCATCCGGGGCGATGCGCGGGTGAGTGCGTGAAGCTCAGGTTCACGAAGATGCACGGCGTCGGCAACGACTTCGTGGTGCTCGACGGCATCTCGCAGCGCATCGATCTCGCGCAGATCGAGCTGCGGCACATCGCCGACCGGCACTTCGGCGTCGGCTGCGACCAGATCCTGGTAGTCGAGCGCGCGCGCGCGCCGGGCGTCGACTTCCGCTACCGCATCTTCAACGCCGACGGCGGCGAGGTCGAGCAGTGCGGCAACGGGGCGCGCTGCTTCGTGCGCTTCGTGCGCGACAAGGGCCTCACGATGAAGCGCGAGATCCGGGTCGAGACCCTGTCCGGCGTGATCGCGCCGCGCCTCGAGGACGACGGCCGCGTGACCGTCGACATGGGGCCGCCGGCGCTCGAGCCGGCGCGCATTCCGTTCGACGCGACCGGTCTCGCGCCGCTGCGCGATCTGCCGGCGGCCTCGCCGCTCGCCGCAGGCGTGGGCCGCGTCGAGGTGTGGCCGCTCGACGTCTACGGCCGCACCGCGCACATCGTCGTCGTGTCGCTGGGCAACCCGCACGCGGTGCAGGTGGTCCCCGACGTCGATCTCGCGCCGGTCGCGACCCAGGGCCCGCTCATCGAGGGTCACCCGCGCTTCCCGCAGCGCGCGAACGCCGGCTACCTGCATGTCGTCGACCGCCACCGGATCGCGCTGCGCGTCTACGAGCGCGGGGCCGGCGAGACGCTCGCCTGCGGCACCGGCGCGTGTGCCGCGGTGGTCGCCGGCATCCGTCTCGGACTCGTCGATTCGCCCGTCGTGGTGGCGACGCGCGGCGGCGAATTGACGATCAATTGGGCCGGCGCGGACAATCCCGTCTACATGACCGGACCCGCGGAGACCGTCTTTGAGGGAGAGATCGAGATTGAGCGCACTCACGCCTGACGAGGTCGCCCGCTACCTGCAGGAGAACCCGGTCTTCTTCGAAGAGTATGCCGAGCTCCTGTCCGAGATCCACGTGTCGCACCCGCACGGCGGCAAGGCGATCCCGCTCTCCGATCGCCAGGTCGTCTCGCTCCGCGACAAGGCGCGCGCGCTCGAGGGCAAGCTGGCCGAGCTGATCCAGTTCGGCGAGGAGAACGACGTCATCAGCGAGAAGGTGCACCGGCTGTCCGTTGCGCTCCTCTCCGCCCGCACCCTCTCGACCGTGCTCCACGAGCTCTACTACAACCTGCGCGAGGATCTCGCCGTCCCGCATGCGGGCATCCGGCTGTGGCGCGGGATGGGCGATATGCCCGAATTCGGTGCCGCGAGCGAGGAGCTGCGCGCGTTCGCCGCAGACCTCGACGCGCCGTTTTGCGGGCCGAATGCGAGCTTCGAGGCCGCCGGCTGGTTCGGCGAGGCCGCGCCGCGAATCCGCTCGGTCGCGCTCCTTCCGCTGCGCGAGCTCGACCAGACCTTCGGCCTGCTCGCGCTCGCGAGCGAGGACGGTGCGCGCTTCTACCCCGACATGGGCACGCTCTACCTCAAGCGGATCGGCGAGATGGTGAGCGCGTCGCTGCTGCGGTTCATCTGACGCCCGTGATGTCCGCCGCCGGCGACCCGCGCCACGAACTGGTCGCCGCGTACCTCGAACACCTCACTGTCGAGCGCCGCCTGTCCGGCGCGACACGCGATGCTTACGCGTTGGGTCTCGGCGAGCTGCTCGCGGCCACGCCCGGCGTCGCGCCGCCGCATCTCGCACCACATCACCTCCGCCGCGCGGTGGCGCAGCTCCGTTCCCGCGGGCTCAGCGGCCGCAGCATCGCCCGCACGCTCTCGTCGTGGCGCGGCTTCTTCCGCTGGCTGACGCGGCACCGCGGGCTCGCGACGAACCCCTGCGCGGGCCTGCGCGCGCCGAAGTCGCCGCGGGCGCTGCCGAAAGCGCTCGCGCCCGACGAAGCCCGGCAGCTGCTCGATCGCCGCGGGGAGGGCGCGCTCGAAGTCCGCGACCGCGCGATGTTCGAGCTTTGCTATTCGTCGGGCCTGCGGCTGGCCGAGCTGGTCGGGCTCGATGCGCGCGACGCCGGAGCGCTCGTCCGCGATGCCGAGGTCACCGTCACCGGCAAAGGATCGAAGACGCGCGTCGTCCCGGTCGGCGCGAAAGCGCGCAGCGCGGTGCAAGACTGGCGCGCCGTCCGGGCGGACCTCGCGCGCCCCGGCGAGCAGGCGCTCTTCGTCGGCGCGCGCGGCGCGCGGGTCAACCCGGCGGTCGTGCGGCAACGGCTCGGGCGCTGGGCGCTCGCCGCCGGGCTTGGCGTCCACGTCCATCCGCACATGCTGCGGCACTCGTTCGCCTCGCACGTGCTCCAGTCCTCGAGCGACCTCCGGGCGGTGCAGGAGATGCTCGGCCACGCGAGCATCTCGACGACGCAGGTCTATACGCATCTCGATTTCCAGCATCTCGCGAAGGTGTACGACGCCGCTCATCCGCGCGCGAAACGGAAGCGGAAGCTCGAGCAGGCAGGATGAATCGCCCCTCCGATGGCCGCGCGCCCGACACGGCGCGCGCTGCGCGCCACGGTCGAGCGCACGATGGCACAGCGTGACGCGGTCCCCGCGCTCGTCCTGAAGGCCGGCCGCGAGAAGTCGCTCTTCCGGCGGCACCCATGGGTGTTCTCGGGCGCGGTGGACCGGCTCGCGAAGGACGCCGTGGCGGGCGACACCGTCGCGGTCCGCGCCGCGGGCGGCGCGTTCCTCGCATGGGCCGCGCTCAGCCCGGCATCGCAGATCCGCGCCCGAGTATGGAGCTGGGAGGAGGGCGATCGCATCGACGAGGGATTCTTCCGCGCGCGTGTGGCCGCGGCGGTGGCGAGGCGCGCCGGAATCGCGGCGCATGCCGTCCGGCTCGTGCACGGCGAGGCCGACGCGCTGCCGGGGGTGGTCTGCGATCGTTACGGCGACACCGCCGTTTTCCAGTTCTCGGCTGCCGGTGCCGAGCGCTGGCGCCGCACGATCGTCGAGGCTGCGCTCGCCGCAACCGGCTGCACGGTGGCGTATGAGCGCTCCGACCTAGACGTCCGCGCACTGGAGGGCCTTGCGCCGCGCGCGGGGCCGCTCGGCGGCGAGCCGCCCAGCGGGACCGTGGAGATCGTCGAGCACGGCCTGCGCTACCGCGTCGACGTCGCGCACGGCCAGAAGACCGGCTTCTATCTCGACCAGCGCGCGAACCGCGACCATGTCCGCACGCTCGCCGCCGGCCGCGACGTGCTCAACTGCTTCTGCTACACCGGCGGCTTCACCCTGAATGCGCTCGCTGGCGGCGCGCGCTCGACGCTGTCGATCGACACCTCCGCGGCCGCGCTCGAGACCGCGCGCGCAAATGCCGTGCTGAGCGGCCTCGACCGCGCACGCGCCGAGTGGCTGGAGGCCGACGTGTTCGCGGCGCTGCGAACGCTGCGCGACCAGCGGCGCAGCTTCGATCTCGTCGTGCTCGATCCGCCCAAGTTCGCGCCGACCGCAGCGCACGCCGAGAAAGCGTCGCGCGCCTACAAAGACATCAACCTGCTCGCGCTGAAGCTGCTTCGGCCGGGCGGACTGCTGGCCACGTTCTCGTGCTCCGGCGGCGTGTCGCCGGAGCTGTTCCAGAAGATCATCGCCGGCGCGGCGACGGATGCCGGCGCGGACGCGCGGCTCGTCGCGCGCCTGCAGGCCGACGCGGATCACCCGGTGACGCTCGCCTTTCCCGAAGGCGAGTACCTGAAGGGGCTGGTGCTCGAGAAGCGGTAACCCGCGCCGGAGCGCGCACTCCTTGAGCGAGCGCGCGATCGGCGTCTTCAGCGCCGGCAATGCATTTCGCACCGCAGCATCGCCGCCGTGCGCGGGGGCCGGGGCCTGCCTTGCAGATCGTAAGCTAGGCAACTATCCTGTGGCATGCTCCGTGAGGATCTGTCGCGCAACTTCGGCTTCCTGCTGACGGACGTGGCGCGCCTGATGCGCATCCTCTACGACCGGCGCGTGAAGTCGCTCGGGCTCACGCGCTCGCAGTGGTGGGTGCTCAACCACCTTTTTCGCGGCGACGGCGTGACTCAGACCGAGCTCGCGGACACGCTCGAGATCGAGAAGCCCACGCTCGGTCGCCTGCTCGACCGGCTCGAGGCGAAGGGCTGGGTGCGCCGCCAAGCCGATGCCCGCGACCGCAGGGTCTGGCGCGTGTATCTCACCGACGACGTCGAACCGGCGATGCGCATTCTGCGCACGGTCGCGGCCGAGCTGCGGCGCGACGCGCTCGCCGGATTGAGCGCGGCCGAGCGCGAGCGCTTCGTCGACACGCTGCTCGGGATCAGATCGAATCTCGTCAGGATGTCGGCGGACGCGCCCGAGACGGCCGCGCGCCGCGCACGCCGCAATGGCTGAGCCGCACGCGCCCAAGCCGGTCGTCGCGCGGAAGGTCGTTCGCGCCGTGCTCCTCGTCGGGGTGCCGCTCGCCGCCGGCGCAGCGGCGCTCTACTTCTACGCCGCCGGCGGGCGCCACGTCGAAACCGACAACGCCTACGTCAAGGCCCACATCATCGCCGTGAGCGCGGAGGTCGCCGGTCGCGTCGCCGCGGTCGGGGTGCGCGACAACCAGGCGGTCGCCGCAGGTGCGTTGCTGTTCCGGATCGATCCCGCCCCGTTCGAGGTGGCGATTGCGCGGGCCGACGCGCAGATGGCGGTCGTGCGCACCGAGCTCGAGTCGCTGCGCGCGGAGCGCCGCGTCGCCCTCGCCGAGGCCGCCGAAGCGGAGGAGCGGATCCGCTTCTCCACCCGGCAGCTCGAGCGCCAGCGGCAGCTGAAGGAGCGGGGCATGAGCCGCGAGGACGCGTTCGACGAGGCGGGCCACAACCTCGACGTCGCGCGCGCGCGGCTCGCGGCGGTCCAGGAGCGCGCGGCGCGCGTGCTCGCGAGCCTCGGCGGCGACCCCGATCTCCCGGCCGCCCGCCATCCGCGCTTCCTCGAGGCGCAGGCTGCCCGCAGTGCGGCACAACTCGATCTCGCACACACCCGCGTCAGCGCCGCCACCGCGGGCGTCGTGAGCAACATGAAGCTGCAGGCGGGCGAGCACGTCACGCGCGGCGTGCCCGTGTTCAGCCTGATCGCGACCGGCGACACCTGGGTCGAGGCGAACTTCAAGGAGACGCAGCTCGCCGGCGTGCGCGTGGGGCAGGCCGCACGGATCGTCGCCGACGCCTATCCCGGCGTCGAGTGGCCCGCGCGCGTGAGCGCGATCGCGCCGGCGACCGGCGCGGAGTTCGCGCTGCTGCCGCCGCAGAATGCGACCGGCAACTGGGTAAAGGTGGTGCAGCGCGTGCCGGTCCATCTCGCGATCGAGCAAGCGCCGGGACAGCCGCCACTGCGCGCCGGCATGACCGTCACCGTGGCCGTCGACACGGGCCGCAGCCGCGGCCTGCCGGGGTTCCTGAGCGCGTTCGCGCACTAGAGCGCCGAGCGGATGAGCGCGCAGGCGATCCCGCTCGCCGAAGACACCGGCACCGGTGCGGCGCTCCGTCGCGCGCTGGTGCTCGGCACCTGCACCGCGGTGACCTTTCTGTATGCGATGACGGTGACCATCGCGAACGTGTCGCTGCCGCAGATGCAGGGCGCGCTATCGGCGTCGCAGGACCAGATCGCGTGGGTGCTGACCGCCAACCTGGTGGCCACCGCCGTCGCGACACCGCTCACGGGCTGGCTCGTGTCGCGCTTCGGCCGGCGCCGGGTGTGCAACCTCGGCGTGATCGCGTTCGGCGCGTCATCGCTCGCGTGCGGACTCGCCGAATCGCTCGAGCAGCTCGTGCTCTTTCGCGCGCTCCAAGGCGCGGCCGGCGCGCCGCTCGTGCCGGCGTCGCAGGCCATCGTGCTCGACACCTATCCGCGGCGCCGGCACGGCGCGGTGATCGCGATCTACGGGATGGGCTCTGTGATCGGCCCGATCGTCGGGCCGGTCGTCGGCGGCTATCTGAGCGAGACCTACAATTGGCGCTGGGTGTTCTACATGATCGTGCCGTTCAGCGCGGTTGCGCTCCTCGGCACGTGGCTCTTCATCCGCGACCGGGAGTCGCCGGCGCGAGTCAGGCTCGACTGGCTGGGCTTCCTGATCCTCTCGGCGATGCTCGCGAGCCTGCAGCTCATGCTCGATCGCGGCGAGCGCGCCGACTGGTTCGATTCCGGCGAGATCATCGCCTATGGCGCGGCTGCGGCGGTCGCGCTCTACGCCTTCGTCGTGCACAGCGCGACCGCGGAGCGTCCGTTCCTGCAGCCGGCGCTCCTGCGCGACCGCAACTTCACGATCGGGCTCGTCCTCATTTTCGTCTTCGGCATGCTCAGCTTCACGCCGATGACGCTGCTGCCGCCGCTCCTGCAGGGCGTGAGCGGCTATCCCGATTCGGTCATCGGGTTCGTGCTCGGCGTGCGCGGGCTCGGTACGCTGATCGCGTTCTTCCTCATGATCTTCGCCAGCCGGTTCGACCCGCGCCCGATGATCGCGCTCGGGTTCCTGCTGCAGGCATTCGCGGGGTGGCAGCTCACGCAGCTCGACATGAACCCGAGCGCCGAGGGCGTGTTCTGGCCGATGGCGCTGCAGGGCTTCGGCGTCGGCGTGTTGTGGGTGCCGATCACGATGGTGACTTTCGCGACGCTCAAGCCGGACGGGGTGGCGGAGGGCTCGGCGATCTATCACATGGTGCGCAACGTCGGCTCGAGCATCCACATCTCGCTCAGCATCACGCTCGCGGTGCGGATGTCCCGCACGAGCTACGCCGAGCTCGCGCCCGCGGTGTCGTCCGCCAGCGAGGCGTTGAAGATGCCCTGGGTGACCGGCGGATGGAACGTGCACGACCCGGCGGGGCTCGCCGCGCTCGGGCGCGAAGTCGCCCGCCAGGCGGCGATGATCGGCTACCTCGACTCTTTCGTGTTCTTCATCGCGACCGCGCTCGTGGTCCTGCCGCTCGTCCTGCTCGTCCGGTGGAAGCGGTAGCGGAGGCTGGGACCTGCACGTCAGTCAGCCAGCCGCCTTAAGCGAGCGTGTGATCGGCAGCTTCCCGCGCACCGTCAGCGAGAACTCGTAGGTCTCGGCTCGCGCGTAGTAGAGCGAGTGCTCACGCGGCACGCCGTCGGCGTTGTACGAGACCCGCTCGAACACCATCAGCGGCGCGCCCTTGGGCAGGCCCAGCGGTCGCGCGAGGTCGGCGCTCGCGCGCTCGTAGCGGATCGTCACGTCGGCGCGGCCGATGCTCTCGTGCAGGATCTTCTCGAGGATCGAGTAAGTCGGGTTGCGGTCAACCTGCTCGCGCGTGAGTCGCGTGCGCCCCGTGTCCAGGTACATCGATCCCACTGCGAACGGCTTGCCGCGCAGCACGTAGAGCCGCCGCCAGTGCAGGAGCTTCCGCAAGCCGGTCCCGAGCCGTCCGGCGATCCGCGCCGGCGGGGCCGCCTGCCGGAGCTCCAGCAGCCGGGTGTGCGGCTCGAGCCCCTGCGCGACCAGCTCGTCGTAGATGCCGCGCAGCTCCAGGAGATCATGGTGCACTAGCGGTCCGGCGACGAACGTCCCCTTGCCCTGCTTGCGGATCACCAGCTTCTCGCGGGCGAGCGCGTCGACCGCCTGCCGCGCCGTGATGCGGGAAACGCCGAAGCGGCGAATGAGCTGCGGCTCGGTGGGGATCTTGTCGCCGGGCCGGTAGTCGCCGCGGGTGATCGCCCCGCGGAGCTGCTGCGCGAGCTGGCGGTACATCGCGACGTGGCTGTCGCGCGCGAGCGGGATGACTTTCGCGTCGCGGGACGGCTTCACGGCTCGATCCGCCCGCCGCTCGCGCGGTCGAACACGTGCAGCTTTGCCGGATCGATGCGCACGTGCACCTGCTCGCCTTCCGCGATCCGGGTCCGGCCCGCAGTCTTCACGCGCAGCAGCTGACCGCCGAGGTCGAGGTCGACGATCACGTCCTCGCCGAGCAGCTCGCACAGCGTCACGGTGGCCGGCGCGCCTGCCGCACCGATCGATAGTTCGGAGGGCCGGATACCGAGCGTCACCTCCCGCTCGCCGAGCGCCCCGAGCTCCGGCGCCTCGAAGCTCGCGCTGCCGACCGTCGCGCGTCCGCCCGCGAGCCGCGCGGGCAGCACGTTCATCGGTGGGTTGCCGAGGAAGGCCGCGACCTCGACGGTGGCCGGCCGCCTGAAGACCTCCTCCGGTGTGCCGATCTGGACGATGCGCCCGTCCATGAAGATCGCCATGCGGTCAGAGAGCGACATCGCCTCTTCCTGGTCGTGCGTGACGTAGACCGCGGTCACGTCGAGCGAGCGCTGGAGGCGCTTCAGCTCGACGCGCGTTTCGATCCGCAGCTTCGCGTCCAGGTTCGACAGCGGCTCGTCGAGCAGGAATAGCGCGGGCTGCCGCACGATCGCCCGCGCGAGCGCGCAGCGCTGCTGCTGGCCGCCGGAAAGCTGGCCCGGGCGGCGCTGAAGAAGGTGGCCGATGCGCACGCGCGCCGCCGCCTCCTGCACCGCCGGGGCGATCTGCGCCGCCGGTGTTCGGATCATCTTCAGCGGAAAGGCGATGTTTTCGAACACCGTCATGTGCGGATAGAGCGCATAGCTCTGGAACACCATCGCCACGTCGCGGTCGCCGGGCGGGAGGAGCGTCGCGTCCGTACCATCCAGGTACACGAACCCGTGCGTCGCGGTCTCCAGGCCCGCGATGATGCGGAGCGTCGTAGTCTTGCCCGAGCCGGACGGACCGAGCAGGGAGAAGAACTCCCCCGGGCGTATCTCCAAGTCGACGTCGCGCAGCACGCGCGTGTCGCCGAACGTCTTGCCGATGCCCGCGAGCTTCACCTCGCCGCGGTGGGTGATGGCGCGAGTCATCTCCTGGTCACGCCCTTGACCGCGCCGGCCGAGAGCCCGGCGACGATGTGCTTCTGCGCCGCGATGCCGAGCGCGATCACCGGCAGCATCGCCATCAGTGCCGCCGCGGCGAGCTGCGCCCACTGCGTCTGCTCGGTGTTGATGTAGTTGTACATCGACACGGTCACCGGTTTGACGGTCGCGCCGCCGAGGATCACCGCGAAGAGAAACTCGTTCCAGGCGTTGAGGAACACGAAGATCACGGTGACCGCGATGGCGCCCCGTGCCTGCGGCAGCACGACGTGCCAGAAGGCCTGGAGGCGGCTGGCGCGGTCGAGCAGGGCGGCCTCCTCCATCTCGCGCGGGATGTCCTCGAAGTAGGACACCAGCAGCCAGATCGCGAACGGCAGCGAGAAGGTGAGATAGATGAGCACCAGGCCGCGATAGGAGTCCATCCAGCCGAGGCGGTTCATGATCAGGAAGTACGGGATGATCAGGCCGATCGGCGGCACGAGCTGCGTCGCCAGCACGTAGAAGCCGAGCGGTTGCTTCCCGGGCAGCTTGAGCCGCGCGAACGCGTACGCGGCCGGCACGGCGATGACGATCGTGAGCAGGGTGGTCGCGACCGCGATGATCAGACTGCTGGTCAGATTCGAAACGATGTTCGTCGGTCCGGTCAGGACCTCCCGGAAATTCTTGACGGTCGCGTCGAAGACGATGGTCGGCGGGTAGGCGAGCACCTCCTTCTCGTCCTTGAACGAGGTCAGGACCGCCCACAGGACGGGCACTGTCCAGACGGCGAGAAGTACCGCGGCGGTCGCCATCAGGATCGCGCTGCGGAGAGTGCTGCGCTTCATCGTGCGCGCCGCAGGTGGAACAGCAGCGCCGCGACCGCCATCGTCAGGACGAGCAGCACCACAGCCGCCGATGCCCCGTAGCCGAGCGAGAGCTCGGCAAAGGACACGCGGTACGCGTACAGGTTGATGATCTCGGTGGCCGTTCCCGGCCCGCCGCCGGTCGCCGCGTAGATCGCGGCGAACGCCGACAGGGCCACCGTGATGCGCAGGATCACCACGACGACGATCGCCGGCCGGATGAGCGGCAGGGTGATGTGCACGAAGCGCCGCCAGGCGCTCGCCCGGTCGATGCGGGCCGCTTCATAGAGGTCTGCGGGGAGCGCCGCCAAGGCGGCGAGCAGGTAAAGGAACACGAACGGCGTCCACTGCCAGGTGTGGATCGCGATCACCGAGACGCGCGCGAGCTGCGGATCGCCGAGCCAGTTGTGCGAGCCGAGGCCGAGCGAGCGCGACGCGAAGTCGACGACGCCGAAGTCCGGGGCGAGCATCAGCGTGCGCCAGAAGAGCCCCGCCACCACCGGCGCGAGCACGATCGGCACGATGGCGACGATGCGGAACGCCCACTGGGCGCGCGGGATCTGCAGGATCAGCAGCGCCATCCCGAGCCCGATCACGAGCTGCAGCGCGACCGTTACCCCGGTGTAGGTCACCGTGAAACCGAGCGCACCCCAGAAGCGCCGGTCCTCCCACATGCGGACGTAGTTCTCGGCGCCGACGAACCGGTCCATCCCCGGCATCGCCAGGTTGATGTTCTGCAGGCTCTGCCACAGGAGATAGAGGAGCGGGAACGTGGTCGTGACGACTAGCACCAGCACCCCCGGAGCGGCGAGGGCGAGAGCGAAGCGTCTCTCCGGGCGTTCCGCGACGGCGAGACGCTGCGCCGGCGTCATTCCGGCGCGCGAAATCAGCTGCCGCGCATGATGCGCTCGACCTGTACCTGCGCATCGTCGAGCGCCTGCTTGGGCTTGGTCTGCCCGACGAGCGCCGACTGCACGATCTTCGCCATGGTCTCGCCGATCGCCGGCCACTGCGCCACGCGCGGGCGCCAATCGACGTCGGTGTCCTGCGCGAGGCTCTCGAGCGAGGCCGGCACGAGCTGGTCGCTCGCCTCGGCGAGCGTCTTTGCGTACGGCCCGCTCTTCCACATCGGCAGGCGGTTCACGCCGAAGCGCTTGCCCGGACCCTTGAACGCGTACGAGGTGCGGACCTGCGTTTCCTCGCAGCACGCCCACTCGATGAAGAGCCACGTCGCTTGGCGCGCGCGCTCCGGCAGCGCGCTGTTGATCGGCAGCGCCCAGTTCCAGATAGACGTGACGCGCCGCCCCGACGGGCCTTTCGGCCAGCGCGCGAAGCCGATCTTGCCGACGACCTTCGAGCGCTCGGGGTTCGCGATCACCGTGACCGCGGTGTGACCGTCGATGTAGCAGCCGATCGTCCCCTGCGCGAACGCGTCGGCGATGTCCGGCCAGTTCCAGTTCTGCGCCGCCTGCGGCGCGTACGCGTTGTTCGTGGTGACGTACCACTCGAGCGCCGCGACCGCCTCCGGGCTGTTGACGCGGATCTTGCCGCCGGGCTCGAACCACTTGCCGCCGTACGCACCGAGGATCGAGGGGTAGATGTACATGTTCTGCCCTGCTCCGGGCATGCCGCGCAGACAGAAGCCCCACATGCGGTTAGCCGGATCGTGCAGCGCCTTGGCGTTCTTCACGATGTCATCCAGCGTCTCCGCCGGCTTCAGACCCTTGGCGTCGAAAAGATCCTTGCGATAGGTCTGCACGGTCATCTCGCCGTCGTAGGGGATCCCGTAGGTGCGGCCGTCCACCATGTCGGCCCTGCGCCAGGCCTCGAAGATGTCGTCGTGCTTGAACCAGGCCTTGTCGGTGAGCTTGGGGTCGTTAAGGTACGGCTCAAGCGCCTCGGTCCACTTGTTCGCGGCGTAGAGCGGGAGGTACATTGGATCGGCGGCATGCGTGCTGATGTTGCCGGTCTTGGACGACAGATCGAGCACCGCTTTCTGCCGGATCTGGCCCGGAGGCACCTTGTCGTAGCGCACCTTGACGCCGGTGAGCGCCTCGAACTCCGGCGTGAGTGCGATCAGATTGTCGAAGTAGGCCGCGGGAATGACTGCGACGTTGACGGTCTGCCCCTCGGCGAGACGCCAGTTGATCTTGGCGTTCTGATAGGCGCCGAGGTCGGCGCCGCCTTGCGCATGCGCATGGCGCAGCACCCACGGCGCTCCCGCGATCGCCGCACCGAGCGCGACGCCTTGCTTCAGGGCGCGGCGGCGCCCATGGTTCGCTTTCGGGTTCCGCTCGCGATCTCTGCTCATCAACGCCTCCTCTGGCGGGTGGTGCCCCGCCGCGACGGTCCGTGCTGTTCCGCAACGTGGCCAAGCGCGTGCGACTTGGTATAACGTTATAGGATGACTTGGAACGGTGTCAATTAGAACGGGTTCAATTGCGACAGGGGTCAATACCCCCCACTGACGTTATACGCGGACATGAGTCGGGACACGAAGGCGTTTGACTACGTGATCGTCGGCGGCGGGTCGGCTGGCTGCGTCCTCGCCAACCGGCTGACGGAGGACGGCAGGCACTCCGTACTGCTGCTGGAAGCGGGTCCCCGCGACAGCTATCCGTGGCTCCACATCCCGATCGGCTACGGCAAGACGATGTTCCACCCCGTGCTCAATTGGGGCTTCTACACCGAGCCGGAACCGCACCTCAACGGCCGCAAGATCTACACGCCGCGCGGACGCACGCTCGGCGGCTCGAGCGCGATCAACGGCCTGATCCAGATCCGCGGTCAGCCGGAGGACTTCGACGGCTGGGAGATGCTCGGTGCCGAGGGCTGGACCGCGCGTGAAACGTTGCGCTATTTCATCAAGTCGGAGCGGAACTCGCGCGGGGCCAGCGCGTACCACGGCGGCGACGGGCCGCTCTGCGTCTCCGACATTGGCGAACGGCACGAGCTGGTGGAGGCGCTGATCGGCGCGTCGGGTGAACTCGGCATCCGGCGTACGGATGATTTCAACGGCGCGCGGCAGGACGGTGCCGGCTACCTGCAGCTCACGACGCGCAACGGCTTGCGCTGCTCGGCATCGGTTGCCTACCTCAAGCCCGTGCGCGGGCGCGCTAACCTGACCATCGAGACGGGAGCACACGCGCAAGGGCTCGAGTTCGAGGCGCGGCGAGCGGTCGGCGTTCGCTATGAGCGCGAGGGCGTGCCGACGGCGGCGCGCGCTCGGCGGGAGGTGCTGGTCTGCGCCGGGGCCGTCCAGTCGCCGCAGCTGCTACAGCTCTCGGGGGTGGGGCCTGCCGGCCTGTTGCAAGAGCACGGCATCCCCATCGTCGCGGACCTGCCCGGGGTCGGCGACAACCTGCAGGACCATCTGCTGCTGCGCCTCGTTTACAAGTGCTCGAAGCCCATCACGACGAACGACGACCTGCTCAACCTCTGGACCAAGGCGAGAGTCGGGCTCAAGTGGGCGCTGTTCCGCAAGGGCCCCCTATCGGTCGGCGTGATGATCGGCGGCATGATCACGCGCGCTTTCCCCGACGCGAAGACGCCCGACATGCAATTTTTCCTCAGCACCGTCAGTGCGGAGGAGCGCGGCGCGAAGCCGCACCGGTTCTCCGGTTTTACCCTGAATTTCTATCCGCTGCGGCCGACCAGCCGGGGAACGATCCGGATCAAGTCGAAGGACCCGGCCGCGGCGCCGGCGCTGCTGTTCAATTACCTGTCCACGGAGTACGACCGCGCCATCATGATCGAAGGCACGCGGCTCACCCGGAAACTCGCGGCAACGCGCGCGTTCGCGCCTTACGTCGTCGAAGAATACAAGCCGGGCCCGGGAGTGCGAACCGACGCGGAGATCCTCGAGTGCCTGCGGAACAACGCAACGACCGGCTTTCACCCGGTCGGCACCTGCCGCATGGGACGCGACGCCGGCGCGGTCGTGGATCCGCGCCTGCGAGTGCATGGCGTACGAGGATTGCGCGTGGTCGATGCGTCGGTCATGCCGACGCTCGTCTCCGGCAACACGAACGCGGCGACGATCATGATCGCCGAAAAGGCCGCGGACCTGATCCGCGACGACGCTCAAGCAATGGAGTAGCTACGCATGCCCGAATCCGGCCCCGAGTCCCAGACCCGCCAACCCAACCTTGTCCTCATAACGTCCGATCAGCAGCGGGGCGACTGCTACGGCTTCGAGGGGCGCAGGGTCCGCACCCCGCACCTCGACCAGCTCGCGCGCGACGGCACGCGCTTCTCCGCGTGCGTCACGCCGAACGTCGTGTGCCAGCCCTCGCGCGCCTCGATCCTCACCGGACTGCTGCCGCGCACACACGGCGTCTGCGACAACGGCATCGACCTCGACCCCGCCTACGGGCGGCAGAGCTTCCCCGAGGCGCTCGATCGCGCCGGCTACGCCACCGGGTTTATCGGCAAGGCGCATTTCGCGACCATGCACACCTTCAAGGCGACAGGTACACCGGAGTGCCGCTACAGCATGGATCGGTACGGCGCCGACTGGACGGGGCCCTACATGGGGTTCCGGTACGTGGAGCTGGTCACCGAAGGGCACAACCACTGGCTGCCCATGAAGCCGCCGTTCGGCCAGCACTACTCGCGCTGGTACTACGCCGACGGCAACGGGGACGAGCGGAACCGCCTCTACGAGACGCAGTTGCCGCCGGCGTCCACGGCGGCGCAGACCTTCCACTCGGGGCTGCCGCCTGCTTGGCACAACTCGACCTGGGTCGGCGACCGCACCATCGAGTTTCTGCGCGCGAACAAGGACCGGCCGTTCTGCGTCTGGGCATCCTACCCGGACCCGCACCATCCGTTCGATGCGCCGGACCCCTGGAGCCGGATGCATCATCCGGACGAGGTCGAGCTGCCCGAGCACCGTACGCTCGACTACGAGCGCCGGCCCTGGTGGCACAAGGCGAGCATGGAAGGAAAGCCCATAATCCAGGAGGATCTGCGACGGATCCGCGAAGAGTACTCGCGGATCCCGCCGCAAACCGACCGGCAGCTGCGGGAGCTGATCGCCAACTACTACGGGATGATCTCGCTGATCGACCACAACGTCGGCCGCACGCTCATCGCGCTGCAGGAGCTCGGCCTTGCCGACAACACGCTCGTCCTCTACACCAGCGACCACGGCGACTGGCTCGGCGACCACGGCCTCATCCTCAAGGGGCCGATGACCTACGAAGGGCTGCTGCGGGTGGGCCTCCTCGCGCGCGGCCCGGGGGTGCCAAGGGGCAAGGTCGTCGCCGACCCGGTCTCGACGCTGGACGTCCCGGCGACCCTGCTCGATTACGCCGGTACATCACCGCTCGCGGACTGGCACAGCCGCAGCCTGCGCGGCCTGATCGAGCGCGACGGCGAGTCGCGGGACTTCGCGTTCCACGAGTGGGACCTGTCCGCTTCGCGCTGCGGCGTCGAGCTGAAGCTCCGCACCGTGCGCACGCCCACGCACAAGCTGACGGTGGAGCAGTCCACCGGCGCGGGCGAGCTCTACGATCTGCGGAACGACCCGCACGAGATGGACAACCGCTTCGGCGATCCCGGGTATGCGAAGACGCGCAAGGCGCTCGAGGCGATGATCGCAGCGCGGCCGGACGACGCGCGCCGCGAGCGCCTGCCTGCGGTCGGCATGGCCTGAGGGCGCCGGGCGCACGGTGCGGGACGGTGGAAGCCGAGGTTTCGCGCCACTCTCGGGCCTCGCCGGCCCACGTCCCGGCGGCCGGGCACGCCGGCGGTTCTCGCGGCTCGCGCATGCCGCGTGCAACTTGGTTGCATGTGCCGCGGCGCGCCGCTAGAATCCGCCGCTTGTGACGGCACCGGCGATCACCGAACGGGCGCATTCGGCGCTCCGCGCCACCGGCGAGCGCGTCACGCCTGCGCGGCTGCGTGTGTACTCGGCGCTACTTGGTTCGGCTCGCGCGCTTTCGCATCACGACCTCGAGTCGGCGCTCGGCCCGGCTTCGCCGCGGCGCTTCGATCGGGTGACGCTCTACCGCGTGCTCGACTGGTTGGTGGAGTTGGGCCTCGCGCAACGCGTGGCGGGAATCGACCGTGTATGGCGGTTCAGCATCGCGCGCGAGCCGAGTCGGGCGCAGTTCCAGTGCAATCGTTGCGGCAAGGTGGTCCCGCTGGGCGAAACGCCGGCGCGCAGCGTCCCGCTGCCGCGGGGGTTTCGTTCCGAGTGCGTGGAGCTTACGGTGAAGGGCCGCTGCGCAGAGTGCGGCTGAAAGCGCGAGACCTGAAGGAGTACCGATGGCGGAAGTACAGATGGTACCGGTGACGATACTCACCGGGTTTCTCGGCGCCGGCAAGACGACGCTGCTCAACCGGATCCTCCGCGAGCATCACGGCCGCCGCATCGCGGTCATCGAGAACGAGTTCGGCGAGGCCGGGATCGACAACGATCTGCTGCTGCAGGATCGGGACGAGCAGATCATCGAAATGAACAACGGCTGCCTCTGCTGCACCGTACGCGGCGATCTCGTGCGCATCCTCGGCGAGCTCAAGGCCAAGCGCGAGAAGGGCGAAGTCAGCTTCGAGCGCGTGATCATCGAGACCACCGGGATGGCCGACCCGGGCCCGGTCGCGCAGACTTTCTTCATCGACGACCAGATCGGCGAGTACTATCTCCTCGACAGCGTGATCACGGTCGTCGATGCCAAGCACGCGCCCAAACAGCTCGACGATTTTCACGAGGCGCAGGAACAGGTGGGATTCGCCGATCGCATCCTCCTTTCGAAGACCGATCTCGTGAGCGACGAGGATGCGGACGCGCTCAAGCAGCGCCTGGTGCAGATCAACCCGCGCGCGCCGGTGAAGCCGGTGCACTTCGGCCAGACGCCGATCGAGGACATTCTCGACATCCGCGGGTTCAACCTGAACGCCGTCCTCGAGCTGGAGCCGGGGTTCCTCGAGCACGACCATCACCAACACGACGACGAAGTGCAATCGTTCGTGTTCCGCGCCGAGCGGCCCTTCGACGGGGTAAAGCTCGAAGAATTCCTGTCGTCGATGATTCAGGTCTACGGCAACGAGCTGCTGCGCTATAAGGGCGTGCTGGCGTTGAAGGATAATCCGCACCGCGTCGTATTCCAGGGCGTGCATATGCTGATGGGCGGCGATCTCGGCCGCCCGTGGGGCGCGGAGGAGCGCCGCGACTCGGTCATGGTATTCATCGGCCGGGGCCTCCCGAAAGACGTGTTCATGCAAGGGTTGGAGCAATGCCTCGTCAAAGCCCAGTGAAGAAACCGGCCTCGCCGGACAGCAAGACCGGCCTGCTCTCCGAAGAGCAGCTTCTCAAGATGCCGGAAGCGGACTACATGAACGCGGCCCAGCTCGCGTTCTTCCGCGATCGCCTGCAGCGGATGAAGGACGAGCTGCTCGCGAACGCCGGTCTCACCTCCGAGCATCTGCGCGAAAACGACGTCGTGCCCGATCCGGCCGATCGCGCGACGATCGAGGAGGAGCACGCCCTCGAGCTCCGCACGCGCGACCGTGAGCGCAAGCTGATGAAGAAGATCGACGAGTCGCTCGCCAACATCGACGACGGGAGCTATGGCTGGTGCGAGGAGACCGGGGAAGCGATCGGCATCCCGCGGCTGCTCGCGCGGCCGACGGCGACCCTGTCGGTGGAGGCGCAGCAGCGGCGGGAGCAGAAGCAGCGGATGTATGGCGATTAGCTGTTATCAGGTCACCCGGGCGAAGGAGCTGCCCGGGTGACCTGAACTGCCCGCGCGGGATGTGGGCGCCGCGCGTGCCGCGCGAGCGCAGGCCTTGCAGGGCGGTCCATGATTCTCGTCGAGGGGATTCGACACCGTTACGGCGATCGGCAGGTGCTCGCGCTCGATGAGTGGGAGGCGCGAGCGGGCGAGCACTGGCTGGTGCTCGGTGCGTCGGGCAGCGGCAAGACGACGCTCCTCGGCATCCTCGGCGGGCTGCTGCGGCCGAGCGCAGGGCGGGTGACGGTTGCCGGGCAAGATCTCACCGCTGTTTCCGGGGCGGCGCTCGATCGCTTCCGCGGGCAGCATCTCGGGTTCGTGCCGCAGAAGCTGCACCTCGTCTCCAGCCTCGACGTCGAGGATAATCTCCTCCTCGCACCGTACCTTGCCGGGCTGCCGCAGGATCGCGCGCGCGTGCGTCAGGTGCTCGGCGTGCTCGGCCTGGCCGACCGCGCGCACGCGAAGCCCGCCGAGCTTTCGCACGGCCAGGCGCAGCGGGTCGCAGTCGCGCGTGCGGTGATCAACCGGCCGCGGCTCATCCTCGCGGACGAGCCGACGTCGAATCTCGATGACGCGCACTGCGCGCACGCGATCGAGCTCCTCGAGTCGCAGGCCGCAGCGTGCGGCGCGACGCTGGTCGTCGCCACCCACGACCAGCGCGTACGAGCGCGCTTCGAGCGGCGGATCGAGCTGTGAACCTCGCGCGGCTCGGACTTGCGTACATTCGGGCGAAACCGCTCAACACGGCGCTCAACCTGGTGCTTCTCGCGCTCGGCGTCGGAACGATCGCGCTGGTCCTCGTCGCCACGCGCCAGGTGGAGGAGCGAATGGGACGCGATGCGCGCGGCATCGATCTCGTCGCCGGGGCCAAGGGCAGCCCGATGCAGCTCATCCTCGCGGCGGTGTTTCACCTCGATGCGCCGGCCGGGAACATCCCGCTCGCCGCGGCGAGAGAGCTCGCGCGGAATCGCGCGATCAAGAAGACGATCCCGCTCGCGCTCGGCGACAGTTTCCGCGGGTTCCGGATCGTAGGCACCACGCACGACTACGTGGCCCATTACGGCGGCGAGCTCGCCGCGGGACGTCTCTGGCGCGAGCCCATGGAGGCGGTGCTCGGTGCGGAGACGGCGCGGGCCGCGGGCCTCGCCGTCGGCGGCGAGTTCCTCGGCAACCACGGCATCGCCGAGGGCGGCGAGGAGCACGGCGAGGCGCCGTACAAGGTCGTCGGGGTGCTGAAGGCGACCGGCATGGTGCTCGATCGTCTCGTCCTCTCCAGCATCGAGAGCGTCTGGTTCGTGCACGTTCATCCGGGGAAGCACGAAGATCCGAAGGAAGTGCTCGCCGCCCTGCGCGAGGACGAGCAGGAGATCACCGCGCTCCTCATCCAGTACGCGAGCCCGATCGCCGCGGCGACCCTGCCGCGGGCGGTGAACGCGACGGCGAATCTCCAGGCCGCCTCGCCCGCGTACGAGAGCGCGCGTCTCTTCCGCATGCTAGGCGTCGGCATCGAAGTGCTGCACGGCTTCGCGCTGGTCCTCGTCGCGGCCGCGGGCCTCTCGATCTTCATCGCGCTCTACAACGCGATGGAGGAGCGCCGCTACGATCTCGCGATCATGCGCATGCTCGGCGCCACACCGGGCCGGTTGATGCGCCTCGTGCTGCTTGAAGCGCTGGTGCTCGCGCTCGCGGGTGCCGCGCTCGGGCTTGTGCTCGGCCATCTCGCGGCGGAGGCCGTCGGCCGCATGCTCGCTGCCGAGCAGCAGGGTGCGATCACCGGTGCGACGTGGCTCGCGTCCGAGGTGTGGCTCGTCGCGCTCGCGGCCGGGGTCGGGCTCGTGGCCGGACTCGTTCCCGCGTGGCGCGCGTACCGGACCGACATCGCCACTACGCTCGCTCAGGGTTGAACACGGAGAACGTAAATGACATACGTCCACGTCCTCGGCCCCGCGCTGCTCGCACTTTCCCCCGCGTTCGGGCAGGACCGGAAGCTGGAGAGGGAGGCGGTCAAGAAAGACATCGCCGCTCACCGCACGATGGCCCACGCGCACGAGAACGCCGCGAAGTGCCTCGAGGCCGGCAAGCCCGAGAAGGAATGCCACGAACAGCTCCAGAAGGACTGTCAGGGGGTAGGCATCGGGAAGCACTGCGGGATGCGGCACCGCCACTAGGACGGGGCGCCCCGGCTTGGCCTACACTAGTTGTTCCGGTCGGCCAACTCGGCAGGAGCCCGCCATGAACCGATTCGTCTTCGCGCTCGCCATCTCGGTCGGGGTGCCGGCGTCGGGGCTCGCCCAGGGACCCTCCGCACCGCCCGAGCAGCCGCAGCTCGGCGCGCCGATCGCTCCGGAGCTGCTCCAGCCGCTGCCGGAGATCAAGGGCGTGGTGTCGTGGAAGACGCTTGGCCAGGTCCAGCCGGTCAAGGTCAAGGACCGCGTCGTGCCGCAGTTCGCCGACGGCGTGCTGAAGCTGAACGCGACCGAGGTGAAGCTGCAGGGCTTCATGATGCCGCTCGAGATGGGCGACAAGCAGAAGCAGTTCGTGCTGACGGCGATGCCCCAGAGTTGCGCGTTCTGCCTGCCCGGCGGCCCCGAGCAGCTCGTGCTCGTCCAGGCGAAGACGCCGGTGAAGTACACCATGGAGCCGGTGATTCTCAGCGGCAAGCTTGCGGTCCTGAAGGACGACCCCAACGGGCTCTACTACCGCCTGGACGAGGCCACCGTCACGAACCGGTAAGCGATGCGCCGTTTCTTTGTCCGCCGGTTCTTCGTCCGCCGTCCCTTCGTCCGCCGGGCGTTCGCTTACCGCCTCACGCACTGGGCGCTCGCGCTCGCCGTCGGCCTGCTGGTTCCCGTCGGGTATCTCCACGCGCTCGCCCACCTGGACCACCAAGATGGTGGACTCGCCCAAACTCAGGAAGACGGCGATCCCGGCGTCCAGAGCCAAGCGTGCGAGCTGTGCGCCGCGTATGCCGCCGCCGACGGCGGTGCGACCGCCCCGACCGGGCCGCCACTCGCCGTCCTGACCGGCGATGCCGCGGTCGCCACGCCGGCCGAACCGTCTCTACCCTCCCTGGCGCTCACTCGCTTCGCGAGCCGCGCGCCGCCGCTCTCCTACTGACCTGCCCGTGACGTAGCGCCGCTCGCCGGCGCCGCGTCGTCCGAGCCGGTGCGCGGGCGCGATGCCCGAGCGCCTCCAGCCGTCAGTTCAGCTCCGTGCAGTCCGCCGCATGCGCACCGCGCGGGGAAGCGAAGGGGAGCATCCATGCATCCAGCAAGAGAGCCGCTCGCAGCGGCGATCGCACTCGCGTTCGCCGGCGGCGCGCACGCTCAGCAGGGCACCGGCGCAACGCCACAGACGCTGCCGCCCACCGTCGTCACCGCCAACGCCGCTCGGGTCCGAGCTCGTCTCTCGTCGGTGGAGCCGGTCAACGTGCTGCAAGGCCAGGGCCTGCGGCTCAAGCAGCAGCCCACCATCGGCGAAACGCTCGCGAGCGAGGTCGGCGTGAGCGCGACCTACTTCGGTCCGAATGCGAGCCGCCCGATCATCCGCGGCCTGGGCACGTTCGACATCCGCATGCTGAACAACGGCCTCGCGATCGTCGACGCCTCGGCGGCGAGCCCCGATCATGCGGTCGCCGTGTCGCCCTTTGCGGCCGAGAGAGTCGAGGTCGTGCGCGGGCCGGCAACGGTGATGTACGGCGGCAACGCGATCGGCGGCGTGGTCAACGCCATCGACGGCCGGATCGCGCAGGAGGGCCTCGCCACGCCGGTCGACGGCGCTGCCGACTATCGCTACGGCGGCGCGAACGACCTCTCGGCCGGCGGCCTGCGGGTGAACGCCGGGAACCAGGCGTTCGTGCTGCATGTCGATGGCTATGCGACGAAGAACAAGGACCTGCGAGATCCCCGGCAGCGCGTGGACCGGGGCGGTGCAGGCCCAGCGCGGCGAGCCCGGCCCGTCGAGCCGGCTGCCGAACAGCCAGGGCGATTCGGACACCTTCGGCATCGGCGGATCGGTCATGCTGGGCGACAAGGGCTACGCCGGCGTCTCGTACTCGCAGTTCAACACCCACTATGGCACGGTCGCGGAGCCCGACGTGACGATCAAACTGAAGCAGGACTCTTGGAACTTCGCCGGCGAGCTGCGCGACACGATTCCCGGCCTCAGCGCGCTGCGCGTCAAGTACGGCTACAACGACTATCAGCACACCGAGTTCGAGGGCAGCGAGGCCGGCACCGTGTTCAAGTCGAACGGCTACAACCTGCGTGTCGAGGGCGTCCATCGGCCGCTCGGCCCGTTCACCGGCGCGATCGGTCTCGAGGTCGTGAACTTCAGGTTCTCGGCGCTCGGCGCCGAAGCGTTCCTGCCGAATACGAAGACGAACGACGTGGCGGGCTTCTTCTACGAGGAGCTGCCCTACGGGCCATGGAAGTTCTCCTTCGGGCGGGCGGGTGGCGAATGTCAAGGTCGATGCGGACGAGTTCGCCGTTGCCGGCCTCCCGGCCGACTCGCGCAGCTTTACGCCGTGGAGCGCGGCGGCCGGCGCGTTCTATGCGTTCAACAAGGAGTGGGGGCTGGGCGGGAACGTTTCGTACACGCAGCGCGCGCCGACGTACCAGGAGCTCTACGCCGATGGCCCGCACATCGCGACCAACGCGTTCGAAGTCGGCAATCGCAATCTCGGCACCGTGAAGTCGACCGCCGTCGACTTGACGCTGAAGCAGCGCGGGCAGTTCTTCACCAGCTCGGTCGGCGCGTTCTACAACCAGTTCTCGAACTACATCGCGCAGTTCCCGACCGGCATCTTCCGCAACCCCGAAGACCGCAGCGTGACCCCAGATGCGCGCGCCGATCGTCGACCCGGCCACCGGCGAGGAGATCGTGCCGCTCGAGCAGTTCGACTACCGGCAGGTGAAGGCGCGCTTCTACGGCGTCGAAGCGCAGGTCGGGTTTCCGCTCTGGAACGAGGGCGGGAATCTCGTCACGCTCGCGTTACAGGCCGATTACGTGAATGCGACCGACCGCAGCAACGGGCAGCCGCTGCCGTTCATACCGCCGCTGCGGGCCGGCGCGACGGTCGGCTATCAGCGGGAGCGGTTCACAGCCAGCCTCGGCGGGTTCTTTGCCGCGGCGCAGAACCGCGTGCCGCAGCTTCAGACGACGACCGCCGGCTATGCGAACGTGTTCGCGAGCGCCGCGTACGGCTTCAAGCTCGGGAACGTCGCGTCGCTCGAGGCGTTCGTACAGGCAACGAACCTCCTCGACCAGACGATCCGCTACAGCACCTCCAACCTTAAGGACATCTCGCCTCTGGGGGCGCGCGCGATAATCGCGGGTGTCCGTGGCACGTTCTAGCGATCCCGTGGCCTAATGACGATCGACCCCCGCGAGCAGCGGTTTCTGGCGGCAAGCATCCTTGCGAGCATCGCGCTGCACGGCGCCGCGCTCGCGCTCGGGCCGCTCGTTCGCCACGCGCAGGAGTTCGAGCCCCCGCGCGTGTTGAGCGTCGTGTTACCCGACCCTGCGCCGGGGCAGGAGGCGGAGGTCAAGGATCCGCCGCCGCCGCCGGCCCCGGCGCCGCCGCGCAAATCGGCCGCCCGGACCCTGCCGCGCGCCGATCCGCCGCCCGTCCCCGCGCCGGCCGCGCGTCCCGAGACGCCCGCTGTCGCGACCGCCCCGAGCGTTCCGGCGCCGGCCGCCTCGGATACGACGCGGGACGAAGCGGCGCGTGCCCCGGCGACGTCGGCAGCGGCGCCTGCCTCCGGCGCGAGCGATGCTTCCCCGGCATCGAGTGCGACGCCGCCCGACTTTCGCGCGGCGTACCTGCGCAACCCGCCGCCGGCGTACCCCGCGTCGGCGCGCCGCAGCGGCGAGCAGGGCACGATCACCCTGCGCGTGCTGGTGAGCACCGAAGGGCTGCCCGTCAGGGTGGAGCTCGAGCGCTCGAGTGGATCGGGCGTGCTCGACTCCGCGGCGCTCACGACCGTGAAGAACTGGCGTTTCGTGCCCGCGCGTCGCGGTGCCGAACCGCTCGAAGCGTGGGTAATAGTGCCGATTGTCTTCCGCCTGGAGCCGGGCGCGTGACCTCGCAGGCACAAACCCTGCGGCAAACGCCGAGAGTTCCCGCGCGGCGGTTTGCCCCTACCCGGACCCTGTGGTAGAAGGATGGGCGGTCCGCTCGGGCCGTCGTTCCATACAGCGCTGATTCAGATTGGCTTTCTCGCTTTTCGGCAAAAAGCCGGAGAAGAAACCGGACAAGACCGGCGCGCCCAAGATCGAGGCGCGCCGTCCCAACGCGCCCTCACCGTCCGGACCGCCGTCGCCGGTGGGTGACGACGGGATGTCGCTCGATTTCACCAACTACGCGCCGCCGCCCGCCGCGCCCAGCCAGCCGTCGCAGACGCCGTCCTCGCAGGCGCCGCCCTCCCTCGCGCCCGCAGCGAAGGGTGCCGCCTCGATGCCGGCGTCGCCGCCGAAAACGCCGGCGCCGGTGGCGGCCGCGGACCCGCTCAGCCTCGATTTCGGTTCGCTCGCGGCGCAGGCGGTGGGACAACAGGCGCCGCCATCGCGGGCGCCCGAACCGGCAAAGACATCCGAGCGGAAGAAGACGCCGCCGAAGAAGCCGCTCGACTCGATTCTCTGCATCGAGGTCGAGGAAGGCTCGGGCCACGACATCCCGCCGGCGATCGAAGAAGCGACCATCCTCTACGCGAACGGGCAGAGCGAAGAGGCGCTCGCGCGCGCGCAGCGGGCGCTCGAGTCGGAGGATCTCGGGGCGTGGACGCTGCAGATGTGGCTGATGCTGTTCGACGTGCTGCACTCGCTCGGACGAAAGAGCGAGTTCGAGGAGAAGTCGCTCGACTTCGTGGTCAAGTTCGAGCGCTCGGCGCCGGTGTGGGTCGACGCGCCGACCGCGGCCGCGCGGCAGAACCCGAATCTGCGCACCGGCGGGCTCGCGGCCGTCGCGCTGTCCGGAGTCCTCGGTGCGGCGAGCGCCGGCGCCCTCGAGCAGCTCAAGAAAGCGGCCGAGCGGCAGCCGAAGCTGAGGCTCGACTTCGCCAAGCTGCAATCGATCGAACCCGCCGGGTGCACGCTGCTCCGCGACACGCTGCGCGCGTTCAAGAGCGCAAAGAAGGACATCTACCTCACCGGCGAGGCGCGCATCTTCCAGCTGCTCCGCGAAGGCGCAAAGGCGGGCGACGCCGCGGTCGACACCGCCGTTTGGCTGCTGCTGCTCGACCTCTACCAGACGCTCGGGCTGCAGGACGAGTTCGAGGAGGCGGCGGTCGACTACGCCGTGACCTACGAAGTCTCGCCGCCGTCGTGGGAAACGCCCCCGCCGCGGCCGAAGCCGCTCGAGATTTCGCAGCCGATCGCTCTCCCCACGGGCGACGATGCCTTCCACGTCGTCGGCGAGGTCGCGGGGCAGAGCGACCAGCTCTTTGCCGACATCGCCGCTTACGCGACCGGTGCGAACCCGGTCACGCTCGATTTCGGCGGCGCGAGACGCATCGATTTCGTGAACGCCGGGCGGTTGCTCAAGCTGCTGGAGAAGCAGAAAGCCGACGGCAAGGAGCTTGTCGTGCTTGGCGCGGGCGAGATGATCATCGCGCTCCTGGCCGTGATGGGTATCACCAACATCGCGCGCATCATCCCGCGCAAGTGATCCCCGCGTCAGCGGGTCATTCCGGCGGCCGCCGGGATCCAGTACGGCGTTGGCTTCCCGCCTGGACTCCGGCTCGAGCTGGAGTGACGACTCCGTCGTGCCGGCGCACGCCGGGACCCAATACGGCGTCGGCTCCGCTCCCGGACTTCGTCTTACGCGCGAGTGACGTAGGATCTTGAACAACCCGCACGCCGCCGCCACTTTCCGACTTCCCGCGTAAGCTTTCCCCATGGAGCAGTTCCACGGCACCACCATCCTGTCCGCTCGCCGCGGCGCCACCGTCGCACTCGGCGGCGACGGGCAGGTGACGCTCGGCAGCATCGTCATCAAGGCAGGTGCGCGCAAAGTGCGGCGGCTCTATCACGATCGCATCCTCGCCGGGTTCGCGGGCGGCACCGCCGACGCCTTCACCCTCTTCGAGCGGTTCGAAGCGAAGCTCGAGAAGCACCAGGGCAACCTCGTGCGCTCGGCGGTGGAGCTGGCGAAGGATTGGCGCACCGACCGGATCCTGCGGCGCCTCGAGGCGATGCTCGCCGTCGCCGACCGCGAAAGCTCGCTCGTCATCACCGGCGCCGGCGACGTGCTCGAGCCCGAGCACGGGCTGATCGCCATCGGGTCGGGCGGCCCGTACGCTCAGGCGGCGGCACGGGCTCTCCTCGAGAACACCGAGCTGGATGCCGAAACGATCGTCCGCCGCAGCCTCGGGATCGCCGCCGAGCTGTGCATCTACACCAACCAGAACATCGTCGTCGAAACGCTGAACGGCGGTTGAGGGTCCGCGCCGATGTCGTCCATGACGCCGCAAGAGATCGTCCACGAGCTGGACAAGCACATCATCGGCCAAGACCGCGCCAAGCGCGCGGTGGCGATCGCGCTGCGCAACCGCTGGCGCCGCCAGCAGGTGACGGAGCCGCTGCGTCAGGAGATCACGCCGAAGAACATCCTCATGATCGGCCCGACCGGCGTCGGCAAGACCGAGATCGCGCGCCGGCTCGCGCGGCTCGCCGGCGCGCCGTTCATCAAAGTCGAGGCGACCAAGTTCACCGAGGTCGGCTACGTCGGCCGCGACGTCGATACGATCGTGCGCGATCTCGCCGAGATCGCCATCAAGCAGGCGCGCGAGGGCGCGATGCGGCAGGTCCGCACCCGGGCGCAGGACGCGGCCGAGGAGCGGATCCTCGACGCGCTGCTGCCCCCGGCGCGATCGATGGGTTTCGCCGAACGTACGGACGCGCCCGAGGACTCGGCCACGCGGCAGCGCTTTCGCAAGAAGCTGCGCGAGGGCGAGCTCGACGACAAGGAGATCGAGATCGAGGTCGCGGCCACGCAAGGCGAGATGGAGATCCTCGCGCCGCCGGGGATGGAAGAGCTCACGCAGCAGATCCAGGGCATGTTCCAGAACATCGCCGGGGGACGAAAGAAGCTGCGCAAGCTCAAGGTCAGCGAAGCGCTGCGGCTCCTCGGCGACGAGGAGGCCAACCGTCTGGTGAACGACGAAGACCTGAAGACGCGCGCGCTCTCGAACGTCGAGCAGAACGGCATCGTGTTCCTCGACGAGATCGACAAGATCGCGAGCCGCTCCGAGCTGCACGGCGCCGACGTCTCGCGCCAGGGCGTGCAGCGCGACCTCCTGCCGCTCGTCGAGGGCACGACGGTCTCGACGCGCTACGGCATGGTGCGGACCGACCACGTCCTCTTCATCGCGAGCGGGGCGTTCCACTTCGCGAAGCCCTCCGACCTTATCCCAGAGCTGCAGGGCCGCTTCCCGATCCGGGTCGAGCTCGACTCGCTGACCGCCGCCGACTTTGAGCGCATCCTTACCGCGACCGACGCCTGCCTGGTCAAGCAGTACGAAGCGCTGCTCGAGACCGAGGGTGTCAAGCTCGAGTTCCGCCCCGACGGCATCAAGCGCCTCGCCGAGACGGCGTTCGCGGTGAACGAGAAGACCGAGAACATCGGCGCCCGCCGCCTCTACACCGTGATGGAGAAGCTGCTCGAGGACGTGTCGTTCGCCTCCGGCGGCAGCCGGGAGGTGACGATCGACGCGGCGTACGTCGATGCCCGCCTGAAGGATCTCGCCGCGAGCGAGGATCTTGCCCGCTACGTTCTGTAACCGGGAGTCACCGTGTCGATTCGTCTGCTGTTCGTTTCGCTGCTGGCGCTCGGCGCGGCCCCGGCGCAGGCCGAGGTCACCGTCTCCGGCGCATGGGTGCGCGGCACCGTCGAAGGTCAGAAGGCGACCGGCGCCTTCATGGCGCTCAAGAGCGCCGAGGGCGCGGCGCTCGTCGGCGCGGCGAGCCCGGTCGCGGGCATTGTGGAGATCCACGAGATGCGCATGGACGGGAACACGATGCGCATGCGCGCGGTCGACAAGCTGGATCTGCCTGCCGGGCGGGCGGTCGAGTTGAAACCGGGCGGCTATCACGTCATGCTGATGGATCTGAAGGCGCCGCTGAAGAAGGGCGACACGGTGCCGATCACGCTGAAAGTCCGGACCAAGTCCGGCCAGGCGCAAGACCTCGAAGTCAAGGCCGAGGTCCGCGACCTGACGGCCGGCGCCGGAGGGCATTCCAAGCACTGAGTCCGGTGCTAGACTGGCCGGGCAGGCAGTGAACTTCGCTCGCAGCCCGCGCTCCCGGATGATCGATCGCGCGTTTGTCGCTTCATGCCTCGCCGCGCTCCTCGCCGCTCTGCCGGGCGCAGGGCTCGCCACATTCAACGACGATCCTTGGGAAGCGGCAGCCCGGCGGGCAACTGCAACGGTCGAGACGGAGCGGAAGCGCGGGGAGCCGACGCGTCTGGCTGAAGCGCTCGCGCGGCGCGCCGAGGCCTACCAGGCGCTCGGCCACCGCTCGCAAGCCCTGGTCGATCTCGAAGAGGCGGCGGCGCTGCTCGAACGCCGCGACGCGCCGCCCGCGCTCGTCGCCGGGGTGACGGGCGCACTCGGGCAGGCCTACTTTCTCGCCGGCAGTCTCGACCGCGCGCAACCGATGCTCGCGCGCGCGCTCGATCTCGCCCGCAGTGCGAACTCGCCGCGGATCGAGGCGGCGGTGCAGAACGACCTCGGCCTCGTCCTCGCTGCCGAGGGCAAGCCGGACGCGGCGCTTGCGGCCTACCGCGAAGCCGCGCAACGCGCGCGAGCGGCGAACGACGGACTGCTCGCCGCCAAGGCGTCGCTGAACGCCGCGCGGCTCGAGCAGCGCCAGAGCCGTCACGCCGAGGCGGCCTCGTTCGCGCGGGAGGCGCTCGCCGCGCTCGCAACGGTGCCCGAGTCGCGGGACAAGGCGTTCCAGCTCGCAGCGGCGGGGGAAGTGCTCCGCCGCGCCGGTGATCAGGCCGGCGCCGGGTCGGCGCTCGCCGCCGCGGCGCGGACCGCCGCCGACCTCAAGGACGCGCGGGCCAGCGCTTACGCGCAAGGGTACCTCGCCGAGCTCGCGCTCGACCGCGGCCGCACGATGGAAGCGCTCGACCTCAACGCGCGCGCGGTGTTCGCCGCGCAGTCCGCCGGCACGCCGGAGACGCTCTTCCTCTGGCAGTGGCAGCAGGCGCGGCTCCTCGACCGCGCCGGCCGCGCGGACGACGCTCTAGCTGCCTACGCCCGCGCGCTCGAGGCGCTCGCGCCGCTCAAGATGGACTACGCGACCGAGCTGTGGGCGAACCGCGAGTCCTTCCGCGCCGAGATCGGGCCCGCCTATCTCGGCTACACCGACCTCCTGCTGCGGCGCGCCGGCGGGATGAAGGACGCGGCCGAGGTGCGCAAGACGCTGCGCGAGGCGCAGGGGGTGATCGAGCGCTTCAAGACGGTCGAGCTCGAGGACTACTTCCGCGACGACTGCGTCGCTCGCTATCTTGCGCGCGCGAAGCCGGTCGAGCAGACCGCGCCGCGCACCGCGGTGGTCTACCCGGTGCCGCTCGCCGACCGGCTCGACCTGCTGGTGAGCATCGACAACGACATCGACCGGATCACCGTCCCGGTCGACGAGGCGACGCTGCGGCGCGAGGCGCTTCAGCTTCGCGCGCTCCTCGAGAAGCGGACGACGTACCAGTACCTCCCGCACGCCCGCCGGATCTACGAATGGGTGATCCGTCCGATCGAACCGCTGCTCGAGAAGGCCGGCGTGGAGACGCTGGTGTTCGTCCCCGACCAGCCGCTGCGCTCGATTCCCCTCGGCGCCCTGCACGACGGGCGCGGTTTCCTGGTCGAGCGCTACGCGATCGCCACCGCCCCCAGCCTCACCCTGACCGCGCCGCGGCCGCTGGCGGTGAAGGGTGCGCGGGTGCTCGCGAGCGGGCTCACCGAAGCGGTGCAGGGTTTTCCGGCCCTACCGTACGTCGGGATGGAGCTGGACGAGGTGCACGCGATCGGTTCCGGCGCGGAGCTGCGGGACCGCACGTTCACCGCCGACAACCTCGAGCGCGAGCTGCGCGAGAAGCCGTTCTCGATCGTGCACGTCGCCTCGCACGCTCAGTTCGAGTCCGACTCGCGCCGCTCGTTTCTCCTCACCTACGACGGCCGCATGACGATCGACCGGCTCGAGAACAGCATGAAGCTCAATCGCTATAGCGACGAGCCGGTGGAGCTTCTGTTTCTCTCCGCCTGCCAGACCGCGGCCGGCGACGAGCGCGCCGCGCTCGGGCTCGCGGGCGTTGCGGTGAAGGCGGGCGCGCGCAGCGCGCTCGCGACGCTGTGGCACATCAACGACCAGGCCTCGAGCCTGCTCGTGGCCGAGTTCTATCGCCAGGTCGGGCAGCCGGGCGTCAGCAAGGCGGAGGCGCTCCGCCGCGCGCAGCTGAAGATGCTCACCGATCTCCGGTACCGGCATCCCGGCTACTGGTCGCCGTTCCTCGTGATCGGCAACTGGCTTTAGGCATGCGCGCGCACCTGCTCGCATTCGCGCTCGCGGTCGCGGTGATTGTTCCCATCCCGTCCCTGGCGCAGGGAGACGCGGTGCAGTATCGCCCGCCCGCGAGCGATCTCGCGCCGCGCCGGGTCGGCGGCAACCTGCGAGGCCTTCCCGAAGCGCTGCCGTCGGTCGCGGTGCTCGCGCCCGATCACCTCGCGCTCACCCTGTCGGAGCGTCCGACGCTCTACTGGTATCTCTCCCGGCCCACCACCGCACGCATTGAGCTCGTGGTCGTCGATCCGCGCGATTCGCGCCCGATCGTGGAGGCGGTGGTCGCGGGCGAACGCGCCGGCATCCAGGCATTCAGCCTGGCCGAGCGCGGCGTCCGCCTCGAACCCGGCGTCGCGTACGAATGGTCGGTGGCCGTGGTCGCAGATCCGGCGCAGCGCTCGCGCGACGTCGTCGCGGGCGGCGCGTTGCAGCGGATCGAGCCGTCGGCCGACCTCCGTAGCCGTCTCGCCGTCGCCGGGGACACCGAGCGCGCCGGGGTGCTCGCGGCCGAGGGCATCTGGTACGACGCCCTCGCCGCGCTGTCCGAGCCGCTTGCCGAGCGTCCCGGCGATGCGAGCTTGCGCGCCCGCCGCGCGGCGGTGCTCGAGCACGCAGGGTTGCCCGAGGTGGCCGCGTTCGAGCGGCGTCCTTGACCGCTATCGAGCCCGGCCTCTCTCCGCGTCGCTCGACGGCAGCCTTCTTCGCGATCGCCGCGGCGGGAATAGCGCTCCAGTTCGCGACACCGATCCGTCAGCTCGAGCTTCACCTCCTCGACGCGCAGTTCGCGGCGTTGCGCGCGCTCGGCCCGAAGCCGGCGGCGGACCGCATCGTCATCGTCGGCATCGACGAAGCGACGCTCGCCGCGTTTCCGGAGCCGATCGCGCTCTGGCATCGGCGGCTCGCCGGCGTCCTCGACGGCCTTGCGATCGCGCGGCCGAGAGCGGTCGGCGTCGATGTCGAGTTGCCGGAGCGCTCCTACGACTTCGTGCAACCTGGGCTCGATGCCGCGCTGCTGGGATCGCTGCACGCCTTGCGCACGGTCGCCCCCCTCGTACTGGCGCGCGGAGTGGACCAGGCCGGCCGCGTCAAGCCCGTGTTCCCGCCGTTCCTTGCCGTCGCCGGCGTCGACGGCGCCGGGCTGGCGACCTGGCCGGTCGATCCGGACCTGACGGTACGCCGCTTCGATGAGCGGCAGGGCGAGGGCGGCGCCGCCGTGCCGACGTTGAGCGGTGTGATGGCGCGCCGGCTCGGCGCGGCGACCAACCACGGGTTGATCGACTTCGCGCTCGGTTCGCGGTTCGGCTACACGCCAGCGCACGACGTGGCCGCTCTGGCGGCGGCGGGCGACGCCCAGAAGCTCAGGGCGATGCTTGGCGATCGCGTCGTCCTCGTCGGGAGCGTGCTGCCGTTCAAGGACCGGCACAACCTCCCGGTCGCGCTCGCGGCGTGGGACGACTCGCACACCGCGCCCGGCGTGGTGATCCACGCGCAGGCGCTGCGCTCGCTGCTCGGGCCCGGCCTGATCGCGCGCGCGCCCGCGGCGGCGGGGCTTGCGATCGTCCTCGCGGCAGCGTGTCTCTGGTTCGCGTTCGCGAGGTTGGGAGTCGGGACGGCGACGCTCGCGCTCGTCGTCGCCGCAGCGCTCGCCGGCTCGACCTGGCTGCTCGCGCGCGGCGTGCAGCTGCCGGTCGCCGGCGCGCTCGTCGTCGCCGCGCTTTCCTCGACGCTGCGCGTCGGGTACGAAGCCTGGTTCAACCGTCGCAGCCGTCAGCAGCTGCGCCAGGCGTTCGCGGGTGCGGTGAGTCCCAACGTGCTGGACCTCATCCTGCGCGGCGAGCTCGACTCGGAGGTGGGCAGCGGGCGGCGGCGGGTGTGCGTCATGTTCGGCGACATCCGCGGCTTCACGCCGTTGAGCGAGCGCACCGATGCGGAGCAGATGGTGCGCCTCCTCAATCGCTACTTCACTCGCATCGTCGCCGCCGCGCATCGCCACCACGGCACGGTGGACAACTTCCGCGGCGATGGCATCATGTGCATCTTCGGCGCGCCGCAGTCCACCCCCGATCCGCGCCGCGACGGCTTCCTGGCCGCGCGGGACATGTTCGAGGAGCTCGAAGTGTTGAACCGCGAACTCGCGTCCGAGTCGCTGCCGCCGATCCGGATCGGGCTCTCGCTCGCGTACGGCGAGGCGGTGGTCGGCCGGGTCGGCTCGCCCCAGCGGAACGAATACACCGCGATCGGCGACGTCGCGAACGTCTCCGCCCGCATCGAGGGATTCTCCGCCGAGGTGGGTTATCCGCTCGTCGTGACCGAAGACGTGGCCTCGGCCGTGCGCGACCTTGCGACGTTCGACGCGCTGGGCGAGCGCAGCCTCAAGGGCCATTCGCCGGTGCGCGTGTACGGCTGGCCGCCGCGGGCGAACGACGCGCGCGCGGCCGCAGGGCGGGCGGCATGAAGCGCGTGCTTCGTGATCTCGCGGCCTGGCTCGCCGTTGGGTTCGCCCTGGCCTGCGCCGCCGGCGCGCGGGCGTCCGAGCCGCCCGGCCTCGTCATCGACGTGCAAGGCGAGGCGACGCTCGCTGGCAAGCGGGTCGCTATCCTCGCGGGTCTGCCACCCGGTGCCGAGGTGGCGCTCGCGCCCGCCGCGAGAGTCGTCGTCGTCCATACCCAGAACGGGCGGCAGTTCGAGCTGATCGGGCCGGGCGCGTTCCGCTGGACGAGCGGCAGGGTGGAGATCGTGCGGCCGGGCGAGCTCCGAGTGCGAGAGTCCGCGGACGCAGCGTTCGGCGACCTGCGGCTCCGCACCGGCCGCATCGCGCAGGCGAGCATCTCGATGCGCGGCGCGCCCGGCGAGAGCAAGCTCCAGCTCGCCTCGCCGGTCTCCACTTGGCTGCTGGAGACGCCGAAGTCGTTCCGCTGGCAGCCGGTTGCAGGCGCCGTCGGCTATCGCTTCCAACTCACCGACTCGAACGGGAAGCTGCTCCACGAGGCGCGCACGCCGGCGGCTGCGGTCGAGCTTCCCGCGAGCATCGCACTCGACACGGGACGGACGTACGGCTGGCAGGTCCAGGCCGAGCTTCCCGGCGGGAGCGTCGTCGACGGCTGGACCGAGTTCGGCGTCGCGGGGCCGGATCTGCGCGCACGCGTGGACCGTGCCCGGCCGCGTGCGGACGCGAGCTTCGGCGACCGGCTGCTCTATGCGCTGCTGCTCGACGAACTGGGCGTGCGCGAAGAGGCGGAGCGGCTCTGGACGCAGCTTGCGCGCGAGCGGCCCGGCGATCCGGACCTGCGCGCGCGGGCGGAGCGGCGCTAGAACGGCTGGCTGAACGCCAGGCGGAAGTAGATCCCCTTGTCCGACAGCGTCCGCGTCGGCGTCGTCACGTCCTTGAACGCGTAGCCGTAGTAGAACTCGAAGTTGAGCCCCGGAACGATGTCCCAGCGCACGCCAGGTCCGGCGCCGGAGATCGTCTTCAGCGCGTTCGCCGGCTGGCGCTTGTCCCACGCCTGGCCGCCATCGAAAAACACCGCGAGGCGGACCGCGCCCTCGGTCTCCGCCTGACCGGCGCGCACCGGCACGTAGCCCACGAGGTGCCGGTACTCGACCGAGCCGAACCAGCCGTTGTCCTTCACCAGCAGATCGGTGCGGTAGCCGCGCACGCTGTTCAGTCCGCCGAGCGAGTAGCGCTCGGGGCCGAGCAGCGCCTGGTCGGTGAGCTGCACGTCCCCGCGCACGACGAGCTGCCCGGTGCGGCCGCCGAAGAGCCGCACCCACTGGACCTGGCCGAGGAAGACGTTGAACTTCGAATCAGCGATGTCGGTTGCGCTGCTGACCGTCGAGCCGAACGCGTCGATGCCGTGCGAGAAGAGCGCCCGCGCCGAGAGCACCTGCTCCTCGGTGCGCGCGACGCCTTCCAGCCCCAGCCGCGCGACGCTGATGACGATCTTGCCGTCCGGGACGCCGGGGATGAACGGCGAGGGCTGGCCGAGGAAGTAATTCTGGATCGTGCGCCGGGTGAGCGTCACGCTGCCAGTCACCCTCTCGCGCAGCGTCTGGTAGAACGGCTGGGAGAGGATCCCGTCGACGGAAGTCCCGCGCGAGCTGATGTCGAGCTGGTCGAGCGGCGCCTCAACGACGCGGCTGTGGGTCTTCGTGCCGCGCACGGTGAACAGCGTGCCGTAGGCGTTCAGCGGGATGCTGAAGAAGGCCGAGTAGTCGTCGAGCCCCTCGGTGAACGCCCCGCGTAGCCCGAGCGTGTCGCCGCGGCCGGTGAGGTTGCGCGCGGCAAGGAACAGCTCCGCCTGGTTCTCGCCCACCACCGGCGAGCGGTCGTTCGACAGCGTTACACCGCCGATGAAGCGCTTCGCCTCGGCCACGTCGACGCGGAGCACCGCGTCGCCGCGCTCCACCCCAGGCGCGAGCTCGGCCGACATGCGCTCGATCATCGGGTCCTGCAGCATGATCTGCATCCGCTCCTGGAGCTCGTTCACGTTCAGCGGCGGGCCGGCGCCGAGCGCGATACGGTCGCGGAGGTAGTCGGGCGCGAAGCGGTTCTCGCCGCCGACCACGATCTCGGCGAGGCGACCCTCTACGATGCGGAAGGTGATTACCCCGTCGGTGGCGTCCTGGTCCGGGATCACCGCGCCGGAATTGACGTAGCCCGCCTCGATGTACCGGCGGCTGAGGAGAAGACGCAGCTCCTCGAGCTCGGGGTTGCCGATCGGCCGGTCGAGGAACGGCTTCGCGATCGCCTCCAGTTCCGCCGTCGGGATGGCGGTATTGCCGACGAAGCGGAACGCTTTCGCCACGACGGTCATCCCGCGCGAGAGCGCAGGCCCTTCCGGCGATGGCAGGGGCGGCAGCACGATCTCGGGCCTGGGGGGGAGCGGCGGCGGCACCGGCAGCGGCTGGTCGCTCGGCCGCGGCAGCTGGTCGATCGGGACGCTGATCTGCGCGTTGAGCGGCGCGATCGTCGCCGCGGCGAGCGCGATCCCTGCAGCAAGGGGCTGCAGACGCAACACCATCCCTCCCCGAGCCTGGCGGCTCAACGTTCTTGGTCGAAGGCGGCTTCCGTCAGACCGCGCAGCCGACTACGAGGCGTGCACGCTGCGCGGTGCGTAGCTTGAGGCCCGTCGGAGCAAGCCCACCGTCGCCCACCGCCGATGTGACCGTCGTATCAAGGTAAGTGCTCGGGGCGAAGCGCTCGGGCGACGCGGCGAGCCCGCCCCGTCCCACGCCGACGAGACTGCTCGCCCCCCCGCCCGAGGCCAGCCGCGCGGTGCACGACTCGCGCAGCATCGCGGAGGCATCGAGCACCTGCGTGGGCAGCGCCGCCAACTCGTTCGCGAGGTTGGTGTTCGAGCGCGGCGATCTGCACGCTGCCCGAAGTGCCGAGCCGCGAGGAGGCGTCGATCAGGCTGCCGGGGGTCCTGAGCAGGTACTGCGCGATGATGGTGATGTTGCCGCCCGGCCCGCCGAAGGCGTTCGCCACGATCCTGGAGTTCTCCAGGACCACGAAGGTCGGGTCGATGAGGATGTTGCCGCCGGCGCCTTGGCCGGAACCGACCGAGGTGGAGATCTCGCTGTCGCGCAGGTGCACGAGGTTACCCGCACGAATGTCGATGTTGCCGCCGTCGCTGGCCAACGCCTCGGTGCTGATCGTCCCGCCGACCAGCTTCAGTGAATCGGCCGCGCGAATCCCGATCTGGCCCGCCTCGCCCGTGGCGCTGCTCGTCGCGGCGATCCGCCCGCCCTCGGCGATCTCGATGCGCGGAGCGCTCAGCGAGATTCTCCCGCCCGCCCCGCTGCCCGTCGTTTCGCTCGCGATCGCGCCCGCGGCGACGTGCAGGAGCTCGCCCGCGCGAATCTCGATCTGGCCGGCCTTGCCCGCACCGCTCGCGCTGGCGACCACCTGGCCGCCGCTTTCGACCACGATCCGGGGCGCGCTGAGCGTGATGTTCCCGCCCTCGCTTAAGTCCGCCTGCGTGTTGACGGTACCTTCGCCGAAAATCCGCAGCGCCTCCCCGCCTTCGATGTGGATCGACCCCGCGCTGCCACCGCTCACGCTCCGCGCTCGGATCGTCGCGCCGTTCGCGAGCTCCGCCGTCCGCGCCCGGACATCGATGCTGCCCGCGCGACCGCTGCTGCCCTCGGTCGACGACGAGAAGAAGGCGCGCTCGTCGAGGAGCAGCGTGTCCGCCTTGACCGAGATGCTGCCCCCGTCGCCGGGTCCCCTCGTGGTCGCGGTCAGGCCGGCGTGAAAGCCGTCCAGGCGGCGCACCCCGCTCATCTCGAACCGGCCGCTGACGTCGATCTCGATCGACCCCGCCCCGCCGGTGGCGGTGGGTTCGGTGCCGGTCACGATCTGCGCCCCGTTCCGCATGAAGAGGTCGTCCGCGCGCACCACTATGCTGCCCGCGCGGCCGCTGCCGACGGCCGCGGCCTGGACGACGACCTCGTCGAGCAGGATGTAGGGGGCGGAGAGGACGATGTCGCCGCCCGGACCGTTCCCGGTTGTCAGGCTGGTGATCAACCCGCCGCCGCCGAGGGCAGCCAGCTGGGGGATGACAACAAGCTGCGACATCTCGAGCGATTCGCCGATGTTGAGGACGATCGCGCCGGCGCCTGGGATGGTCGACGCCTTGGGATCGTAGTTGAACATGTCGGTGCTGATGTTGCCCGCGGTCAGCTTCATGCGCTGTGCGTTGATCCTGACCGCGCCGGAGCCGCCCAGCCCCGACGCGGTGACGATCTCGGACCCGAAGCCGACGTGCACCTCCGCCATGTTGATGGTGATGTCGCCGGTCACCGACGGCCCGTTGTCGGTCGTGAAGATGGTGCCGCGATCGTCCGCGGTGGCGAGCGATGCACCCCGCTCGGCGAGCGAACCGAGGGTGAACCTGCCGGTGCCGTCGATCCGGACGCCGCCGCTGCGGCCGGTGCCCGCGTCGCCGCGGATGCTCCGGAGCTCCGCCTGGCCGCGGAGCGTGAGGTCGTGCGTGCGGATCAGCACGCTGCCGTTGTCGCCCGCGCCCCAGCTCTCCGCCGCGATCCGCGCGCCGTTGTCGAGCACGATCAGCGGCGACTCGACCACGACATCGGCACCCCGGCCGAACCCGAGACTCTCCGTGTTCAGTTGCGTCACCCCAGGTTCACCGATCAGAACGTTGAAGCCGCGCCCGTCGAGGGCGAGAGCGCGAGATGCTCGAACCGTGAGCGGCCCGGAATTTCCCGTGGCGGTGTTCGCGCTTGCGCTCGTGACCGACGCGACGTACGCGAACGGACCGCCGGCCTCCAGCCCGAGGGTTTCTGCCGCGAGCGTTATCGCGCCCGCGTTCCCGCGCGCGTAGGCAAAGCTGCCGACGAGTCCGCCCGACAGCAGCACATCGCGCGCCTCGATCGATATCCCGCCGCCGTCGTTGGCGCCACGGGTCGTGCTCGCCAAGAACGAGGGGAAACCGGCCCAGTCTTGGCCCGCGATCAGCAATCGGTCGGTGGCGCGTACCTGGATGTTTCCGCCCGGGCCCGTCGAGCCGGATGCCGCCTCGGCGGAAACGACCGCGCCGTCGACGAGCCGCACATCGCGCCCCTCCAGAAAGACCGGACCGCCGCGGCCCGACCTGACGGTCCGGCTCGAAACGAGCGCTGACTCGATGCTGAGGGCGTTGCCCTGCAGCCGGATCGCGCCGCCGTCGCCGGGGCCCTGCGTCCGCGAGAGTACGGCCGTCAAGGCCGCATCCGTCGGGGCGGCAACGATGCGGAGCGTGTCGCGCGCGGCGATGTCGATATCGCCCGCGGCGCCCGGGTTCGAGAGGCTCTGAACAGTGGCCCCCCGTTCGATGGTCACGTTCTCCCCGCGCACGACGAGATCGGCGCCTCGCCCGGCACGTTGCGCCAGGGCACCCACCGTGGTGGTGTCCAAGAGCGCGATGTTGCCGGAGCCCGTCAGCTCGACCGCCGGAGCGGCGGCGGTCGAGAAGCTCTCGCTGAAGACGAGCGAGTCGGCGAGCCTCAGCTCGCCGCCCCGGATCACGATCCGGCCGGGAGGCGCTACCTGGCCGGACGCATTCAGCGCGCTGTCAGCTACAACAGAGCTTGTCTCGATCGTCACCCGCCCCAGCGGCGTCGACGGGGCCGGAACCGCATCGCGCGAGACTTCGCCCGCACCGCCGACACCGACGATCCGGATGTCGCCCGCGGCGGTGCTCAGCGACGCACCAGTAAGTTGGATGGGTCCGCCGAAGAGGTTGATCGACTGCCCCGCGGCAGTCTGAAGCCGGCTTCCCTCCACGCTGATCGGCGCGGCACTCGGGCCGAGGAACCCGAACGCGGCCGGCGGCGCCATCGAGAGCACGGCGGGCGTGGTCGCCGTAGCGTCGAACCGCGTGCCGTCGGCGAGCCGGAGGTAGTTCGCGGTCGAGGCGTAGAACGACCCGGTCAGGTCGAGGCTCGCGTTCGGACCGAACAGGATCCCGCGCGGGTTGATGAGGAAGAGGTTCGCGCCCTGGATGCTCGAGGCGAGCCGCCCGTTGATGCTCGAGGCGTCTGCGCCGGTGACCCGCGAAATGATGTTGGCGACCGTGCCGGGGCCCGAGAAGGTCGCGCTGCCGGCGGTCGGGACGTTGAACTGCCCGAAGCTGTGGAAGAGATTGGCGCCGGCCTGGCGGCCGAGGGTGGCGGGGATCGCGTAGTTGGGTCCGGTGAGTGTCTGTGCGGCGCCGAGCGTGCCGTCGGTGCGGATTTGCGCGTGCGCCGCAGCGCTCGCGCACAAGGCACTCGAGACCGCCAGCCAGATTGTCGTTCGACGCTGCGGCGCCATTGGGCCCGCTCCCTCCGTACCGCGAGATCTTACCTGCCCGTCTGCGATCGGCGATAGCCCGAAGCAAGATCACTTACATCGCACTTACATTCACAGGGAAGCAGCGGCGTGCCGGGTCGCGATCTCGTCGCGCAGGCAGCGCGGGCAAAGGCAGGTCGCGAACGCGGCGCTTGGCGCCAGCGCGGGTAGGGTCGCGCACCAGCAGTGCTGCAGTCCCGCTGTCATACCGCACTCGAACGTTGCGCGGCATCGAGCGCAGAACTCTCCGGCGAGAGGGTGCAGCTCGCAATAGGCGAAGCGGCCGCGAGTCGCCCGGGGAATGCGCTCGAACCGGACTGGATAAGCGAACCCAGGCCCGTCGTAAACGAAGCTGTGGAACTCTCCGTTCTCACCGCATGGGTCGGCGCCGGGCGGCAGTCCGGCAAAGAATGCGGCGTCGAGCTCGCGCCCAGCCCAATCCGGCGCGAGCTTCGCGGTGTCGACGCAGATCGCGACGCCGCGATATCCGGCTGCGACGAACCGGTCCGCCAGAATGCGCGTGTCCTCGAGCCAGAGCGGGTAGACCGGCTCGAACCCCAGCCGCGCCATCAGCGCGTCCCGGTAGGCCCTGATGTCGGCGAGAAAGAGATCCCCGAACGCGACGTGGCGCACCCCTTGCCCGCGAAAGGGTTCGAGCGCGGCATCGAGCCGAGCTTCATACACGGCGTTGGACGGCGAGCGCGGGACGCGCAAACAAACGAGCGGAAGCCCGAGGCTCGCAGCCTGGAGCGCGACGAGGCGCTCCGGCACGCCGTGCATCACCAGCGTGTCGTCGTCCTCGACGAACGCGCCGAACAGCGCACGCACGTCCCAGTCCGCCGCGTGCAGCCGCTCGAGGGCAAGGACGCTGTCCTTGCCGCCGCTGAACGAGAGGATCACGGGATTGCCCACGGCAATGCTCCGGCAAATGCGGGCCGCAGCCCGCGAGTTCAACCGCCGCTACTGCGGCCCGACTGGAAGGATCTTACCGTCGTCGGAGACCCCTTGAAACGACCAGGGTGCTCCCCACTTCCATGCCATAGGGCATCAGCCCTAACCCATCCAAGGAGTGAGGCATATGGCAAACGTGACGCGTTACGACCCCTTCGGGGAACTGTTCGACGATTTCTTCAAGGGCTATTTCGTCCGCCCGGTCGGTGGCGACAGCCGTACGACTGCGCCGCGCCTGACGGTCGACGTGACCGAGCAGAACGGGGCGTTCAAGGTACTGGCCGAGATTCCCGGGGTGAAGAAGGACGACATCCGGGTGACGATCGACGGCGATCAGGTGACGATCGGGGCCGAGACGAAGCAGGAGAAGGACGTCAAAGACGGCGAGCGGCTGGTGCACAGCGAGCGCTACTTCGGCAAGGTCTCCCGGTCGTTCCGTCTCGGCTACGAAATTGACCAGGCGGGCGCCGAGGCGAAGTACAACGACGGGGTGCTGGAGCTCGTCCTGCCGAAGAAGCAAAACGCGGCGTCGAAGCAGATCACGATCCAGTAACGACGCAAGCGGCGAGGGAAGGGCCGGCCCGGCGGCCGTCCCTTCCCCGTTTCACTTTTCGCGCCGGCGTACGTCGGCCCGCTCACGGCCCCCAGCCGGTCACCTGCTCCCGCTCGCGGCGGGTGCGGTCCAGGCGCAGCATCGTCTCGAGTTCTTCGCGGCCCTGCTGGGCCGCCGCCACCGCTTGCCGCTCGTCGCGCGGCGCCTCGACCATCCGCTCGAGATCGGCGCGGTTGTGGCGCCGGAACGCATCGGCCACCAGCCGTGCCTCGTAAGGCTCGGCGCCCAGCGTCTCGAGCACGTCGCGACCCAGGCGCAGCGCCGCCTCGAACGTCTCGCGCTCGACCAGCGTGACGCCGCGCGCGCGGAGCGCGCGGTAGTGCCCGACGTTCCGCGCCCGCCCGATGATCGCGAGCCGCGGGAAATGCTCGCGGGCGAGGTCCACGATGTGCAGGGACTCGTCGACGCCATCGACGGCCACGACGAGCACCTTCGCCTTGGCGGCACCCGCCGCTTCGAGGAGATCGAGGCGCGTCGCGTCGCCGTAGAACACCTTGAAACCGAATCTGCGCAAGAGCTCGATCTGGTCCGGATCGTGGTCGAGCACGGTGGCGCGGTGGCCGTTCGCGAAGAGCACCCGCCCGACGATCATCCCGACTCTGCCGAACCCGGCGATGATCACCGGCGGGGAATCGTCGTCGATCACGTCGGCGTCGGCCGCGCGCCGAGCCGACCGGGCGAGCGCGGCGTCGTGCGCGATCAGCAGGAACGGGGTTGCCGCCATCGAGAGCGCGACTGCAGCGGTGAGCAGCGCCTCCCAGTCGCTGGGCAGGACGCCGGCCGTGCGCGCCACGCCGAACACGACGAACGCGAACTCCCCCCCTTGCGCGAGGAGGGCCGCGAACAACCAGCGCTGCTTCGCCGGTACCTCCAGCAACGGCGCAATCGCAGCCAGCGCCGCGCCCTTCAGGACGATCAGGCCGACCGTGATGCCCGCGAGCTCCAGCGGGCGCGCGACGACCAGGCCGAAGTCGATCGACATGCCGACCGCTATGAAAAAAAGGCCGAGCAGGAGGCCCTTGAACGGCGCGATGTCGGTCTCGAGCGCATGCCGGTACTCCGAGCTCGCGAGCAGCACCCCGGCGACGAAGGCGCCGAGCGCCATCGACAGCCCGGCGAGCGACATCAGGCCGGCGATGCCGACCACGAGCAGCAGCGCGAACGCGGTGAACACCTCGCGCACGCCCGCCTTGGCGACGAGACGCAGCGCCGGGCGCGTGAGGAAGCGGCCGATGACGATCACCGCGACGATCGCGCCGAGCGCCTTGCCCGCGCCCAGCCACGGATTGCCGGCGTCGGCGTGCTCCGCCGCGAGCAGCGGCACGAGTGCGATCAGCGGGATCGCCGCGATGTCCTGGAACAGCAGCACGGCGAACGCCGAGCGGCCGACCGGCGCGGCGAGCACGTTTCGCTCGGCCATCGTTTGGACCGCGATTGCCGTGGAGGAAAGCGCGAGCGCCAGCCCCGCGACGAGCGCGGCCACCCAGCCGAGCCCCGCGGCGGCGAGCCCGGCGGCGAGTAGCGCGCCGCACACCGCGAGTTGGATCGAGCCGCCGCCGAACACCGGCCGGCGCATCTTGGCGAGCCGTCCGAGATCGAGCTCGAGCCCGATGAGGAACAGCATCAGCACCACGCCGAACTCGGCGAAGTGCAGAATGCTCTCGACGTCGCGCACCAGGCCGAGTCCCCACGGGCCGATCGCGCAGCCGGCGATCAGATAGCCGAGCACGGAGCCGAGGCCGAAGCGCGCGGCGAGCGGCACGCAGATCACCGCGGCCGCGAGATAGATCATCGCGTCGGTGACGAAGGACGCGCTCATCGCGCGGCCTCGCTCGCGGCACCGCCCGGCGCGGCGAGGTAGCGTTCGAGCCGCTCGCGGTATCTGCGTGCCGCCGTCGCCAGCTCGTCCGGACCGACGCGGTGCGCGCCGAGCACCACGATCTCGCCGAGCCAGTTCATGCCGCAGAAGCGCGCGGTCTGGCGAACGGGCGGCTCGAACTCCTGGAACGGGTGCGCGTGCGGCCCCGCGGGCGAGTACCAGTCGGGCGGACCGCCGGTGGTCGCGACCCACAGGCAGTCCTTACCACGGAGCGCGGTGCCGCCTTCGCCGTACGCCCACCCGTGCGCGAGCACGCGCTCGAACCACAGCTTGAGCAGCGCCGGCACGCTGTACCAATAGATGGGGTGCTGCCAGACCACGAGCCGGCTCGCCGCGAGCGCGCGCTGCTCGGCCTCGACGTCGATCGAGAAATCGGGGTAGAGGTCGTACAGGCTGCGCACCGCGACGCCCGGCAGCGTGCGCACCGCGTCGAGCAGCGGGCGGCCTCCGCGCGAGCGCAGCGGGTGGGGATGGGCATAGATCACCGTGATCATCGCGTCTTCCGTTGCGGGAGGTTAGCGGCGCGGAGTATATGCGGGCGCACGCTGGAATCGCCGTGACGACCCGGACGCCGTTTACGCGCGGGTCTGCGAGCGGGAGGGAGGCGAGGATGGGCCAGGGTAGAATCGCGCGTCCTTTCGACCCGGCACACCATGTCCGTCGCGCCAGCCACCGCCGCGCTGAAGGCGCAGATTCTCGCCGAAGCGCTGCCCTATATCCGTCGCTTCCACGGCAAGACGATCGTCGTGAAGTACGGCGGCAACGCGATGACCGACGCGGCGCTCCAGCGGAGCTTCGCCCACGACGTGGTGCTGCTCAAGCTCGTGGGCATGAACCCGGTTGTGGTGCACGGCGGCGGGCCCCAGATCGAGGGTGTGCTCGGGCGGCTCGGCAAGAAGGGCGAGTTCGTGCAGGGCATGCGCGTTACCGACGCCGAGACGATGGACGTCGTCGAGATGGTCCTAGGCGGCACGGTGAACAAGGAGATCGTCACACTGATCAACCAGGCGGGCGGCAGGGCCGTCGGGTTGACCGGCAAGGACGGCGCGTTGATCCGGGCGAAGAAGCTGCTCGTCGCGAGCGAGGCCAGGCCTGACGAGAAGGTCGACATCGGCCAGGTCGGCGAGATCGACGCGATCGACCCGGACGTGATCTCCACGCTGGAGGACGGCGGTTTCATCCCGGTCGTCGCGCCGATCGGCGTCGGCAAGCATGGCGAGTCCTACAACATCAACGCCGATCTCGTGGCCGGGAAGCTCGCCGAGGTGCTGAAGGCGGAGAAGCTCGTCCTGCTCACCAATATGCCCGGCGTGCTGGACCGGAGCGGCACGCTTCTCACCGGGCTCACGCCGAAGCGCGTCGACGAGCTCGTCGCCGAGGGCACGCTGTCGGGGGGGATGCTGCCGAAGATCGCCTCCGCCCTCGACGCGGCGCGCGGCGGGGTAAAGAGCGTGCACATCATCGACGGCCGGGTCGAGCACGCGCTGCTGCTCGAGATTCTCACCGACGAGGGCGTCGGGACGCTGATCCGGTCGCGGTGACTCGCGCCGGGATCGGGGCGGCGGCCCTGGACTCGGCGGGTTCGCCGGAGCGACGGGGGCGTCGTCACGCGACCGGCCGACGCTCCCGGTCCAGGAGGCCGTCGAGATAGCCCTCGCCTGCGTCGTAGATCGTGAGCACGCGCCGCCGCGGCGTCGCGGTGAACGACACGTGAACCCATTCGTCGAACTCGCAGATCACGGTGTCGAAGGCGATCGCGGAATCGCGAAGTCTCCGTACGATCGCGAGCGGGGGACCGAAACCCGGGGCGGTGAAGTCGGCCGCAAGCCCGTGCGAATGCTGGGAGTTGCGCGCACCGCCGATCACGGCATTGAGGGCGGGCGACCGGTAGCCGCTCGAGATGTCGAGGCGGTGGCCGAGCAGCAGGCGGATCGCGTCGAGCCCGCGCGCGAGCAGTCGCAGATTAGGAAGGAACTCCGGTGGCGGGGTATTGTCGATCCCGCGCTCGCGCGCGGTATCGGAATGAACGAGCCGCGCAAGCGTGAAGTAGCGGGAGAGCCGCGGGCTACGAAAGCGTTGCCGCATCCGGGGATTGTAGTGCGATGCTGACCTGGATCTTCGACCTCGACAACACGCTGCACGACGCGACCCCGCACATCATGCCGCACATAAACCGCAGCATGACCGAGTACGTTCAGCGTCACCTCGCGCTCGACGAGCCGGCTGCGGCGCGGCTGCGGGTCCAGTATTGGCTGCGCTATGGCGCAACGCTGCTCGGCCTGGTACGACACCACGACGCCGATCCCGGCCACTTCCTGTGGCACACGCACCAGTTCCCGGATCTGCGCCGGATGATCGTCGCGGACCGCGGGGCCGTGCATGCGCTCGCCAGGCTTCCCGGGCGGAAGCTCGTGTTCTCGAACGCCCCCGCCCACTACGCGCACGCGGTGCTCGACGTCATCGGTATGGCCAGGTTCTTCGATGCCGTCTACACCATCGAGCACACCAAGTACCGGCCGAAGCCCGATCCGGCGGGATTCCGGCTGATCCTGCGCGCCGAGGGCGTGGTGCCCGAGCGGGCGGTCATGGTCGACGACATGCTCGTGAACCTACGCGCGGCGCGCCGGCTCGGAATGCGGACGGTATGGGTGAGCCGTCACGCGCGGTCGCCGGGGTACGTCGATGCGAGGATCGCGTCGGTACGCGAGCTGCCGCGGCGCATCGGGCGACTGCGCCAGCCGGCGGGCGGTAGCGTGTAGGCAAGCGCTCACCCGAGAGTAGAATCCCTTTCCCCTCGCGGCGCATCGCGGGGGGAGGGGGAGCGGCATGGCGACGAGAACCGGAGAGCGCAAGCTCCAGATCCTGCGCACGCTGGCGGAGATGCTGCAGGATCCGAAGGGCGAGAAGATAACGACCGCGGCGCTCGCCGCGAAGCTGGACGTTTCGGAGGCGGCGCTCTATCGCCACTTCGCCAGCAAGGCCCAGATGTACGAGGGCCTCATCGAGTTCATCGAGTCGAGCCTCTTCGGGCTGATCAACCAGATCACCGCCGAGCAGTCCGACGGCGCGAAGCAGCTGCACGCGATGCTCGCGATGCTGCTGGGGTTTGCGGAGAAGAACCCCGGAATGACGCGCGTGCTGACCGGGGATGCGCTCGTCAACGAGGATCCGCGGCTGCAGTCTCGGATCAACCAGCTGCACGACAAGCTCGAAGCGGCGCTCAAGCAGGCGTTGCGGGTCGCCGCCACCGCTGCACCGGAGGACGGCGGCGCGGAGGCCGCGGGACCGCACGCGAACCTGTTGCTCTGCTACGTAATCGGGCGCTGGCACCAGTTCGCCAAGAGCGGCTTCAGGCGCAAGCCCGCAGACGGCTTCGACCGGCAGTGGCCGGTGCTAGCGGGCTGAGTTCCCCCGGCGTGAGCACACCCCGCAGGCCGGGTCGCGCTCGAGCCGGATCGAGCGCCATTCCATCCGCAGCGCATCGAGCAGCAGCAGCCGCCCGCAGAGCGACTCCCCGATGCCGATGACGAGCTTGAGCGCCTCGGCGGCCTGGGTCGCCCCGATAATGCCGACCAGCGGAGCGAATACCCCGAGCACCGCGCACCGCTCCTCCTCGGCCGGCGCGTCTTCCGCGAACAGGCAGCTGTAGCAGGGGCTCGCGTCTCGACGCAGGTCGAAGACGCTGATCTGCCCGTCGAAGCGCACGCCCGCCCCTGAGACGAGCGGCTTCCGGTGCTGCACGCAGGCGCGGTTCGCCGCGTGGCGCGTGGCGAAGTTGTCGGAGCAGTCGAGGACGACGTCGGCTTGGGCGACGAGTTCCGCCAGGCGGCCGGGATCGAGGCGCTCCTCCAGCGCCACCACGCGCGCTGCGGGGTTCAGTTGTGTCAGCGTCTCGCGGCCCGACGCCGCCTTGGGCCGGCCGATCGCGGCGGTCGTGTGCAGGATCTGCCGCTGGAGATTGGTGAGATCGACGGCATCGCCGTCGGCGAGCGTGAGCGTGCCGATGCCGGCCGATGCGAGGTAGAGTGCGGCGGGCGACCCGAGGCCACCGGCGCCGATCACCAGGGCGTGTGCAGCGAGCAGCCGCGCCTGACCCTCGACGCCGATCTCCGGGAGGAGGATATGGCGCGAGTAGCGCAGCAGCTGCTCGTCATTCATCGCGCGTTCTCCGCGTTGTCCCGCGTTGTCCGCGTGGTCGCCACCAAGCAAAAAGGCCGGCTCGCGCCGGCCCTTTGCCGCACGGCTCGCCGTCCGGCGTCAGTTTTTGTTCTCGACCTTGGCCGGCTCCACGGGCTTGTCGGCGGTCGCGATCACCGGCAGGCCTTTGAGATGGTTCACCGCCTGCTTGAGCTGGAAGTCGTCCGGCCCGCCGAGCTCGATCGGCTTGTCGTTCTTCGGGTCGGAACCGGGGGCTGACGGCTTGGCCGCGTCCGCCTTCTCCTTCTCCTTCTGCGCCTCGGTCTTGTCCTTGTCGTTGGCGAGGTGCTTGTCGAGATCGGCCTCGCGCAGCCGGCTCGACGGCGAGCCCGGCTCCTCGACGTTGATGTCGGGCGTGATGCCCTTCGCCTGGATGGAGCGGCCCTGCGGCGTGTAGTAGCGCGCCGTCGTCAGCTTGATCGCAGTGTTGTTGCCGAGCGGCATGATCGTCTGCACCGAACCCTTGCCGAAGGTCTGCGTGCCGATGACGGTGGCGCGCTTGTAGTCCTGCAGCGCGCCGGCGACGATCTCGGAGGCCGACGCCGAGCCGCCGTTCACCAGCACCACCATCGGCACGGTTTTGATCTGGGGCGGCAGCGTGCGGAGATAGTCGTCGCGCGTGCCGCGGAGGTAGTCTTCCGGGCTCGCGACGTACTTGCGCTTCGCGTCCTCGGTACGCCCGTCGGTTGTGACCACCGTCGCCTTGGGCGGCAGGAACGCCGCCGAGATCCCGACCGCGCCGTTCAGCAGCCCGCCTGGATCGTTCCGGAGATCGAGCACCAGCGCCTTCAGCGGGCCGTCCTTGTAGAGCGCGTTGATGTGCTTGACGAGGTTCTCGCCGGTGTGCTCCTGGAACTGCGACACGCGCACATAGCCGTAGCCAGGCTCGAGCATCTTCGACTTCACGCTCTGCACGCGGATGACGTCGCGCACGATCGACACCTCGAACGGCTTCGACTCGCCCTTGCGCAGGATCGTCAGCCGGATCGTGCTCTTCGGCTTGCCCCGCATGCGCTTGACGGCGTCGTTCAGGTTCATGCCCTTCACCGGCGTGTCGTCGAGCCGGATGATCAGGTCGCCCGGCTTGAGCCCGGCGCGGAACGCCGGCGTGTCCTCGATCGGGGAGACGACCTTCACGAACCCGTCTTCCATGCCGACTTCGATGCCCAGGCCGCCGAACTCGCCCTGCGTGCCGACCTGCAGCTCTTTGAACGCCTCCTGGTCTAGGTAGGCGGAGTGCGGATCGAGGCCGGTCAGCATCCCGTTGATCGCCTCGGTAATGAGCTTCTTGTCTTCGACGGTCTCGACGTAGTTGCTCTTGATCGACCCGAACACTTCGGCGAACGCGCGCAGCTCGTCGACCGGCAGCGGGTATTTCGCGGGCTCGCGCTGCGCGACCGCGGAGAAATTGAGCGACAGCATGACCCCCGCCAACACTCCGACCAGGACCAGTCCTGCCTGCTTGTACTTGCTGCCCATGGATGGCACTCCAGAGAACGTCGTTTCGCGCGCGCAGCTATCTCGCCTGCAACCACGGCACGGGGTCGAACGCTCTGCCCTGATGCCGCATCTCAAAGTATAAACCCGAAGAATCGTTCTCGCCGCTCGCACCAACCGTGGCGACGACCTCGCCGGCGTGAACTCCGTCACCCACCCGCTTCAATACGGCCTCGATGTTGCCGTAGATGCTTCGATAGTCGTCGCCGTGGTCGACGATGAGCAGGTTCCCAAACCCGCGCATCCAGTCGGCGAAGACGACCCCGCCGTCGGCCACCGACCGGACGCGGCCGGGTTCTAGCGCACGGTGGAACAGCCCCTTCGGCCACGGGCTCGCGGCATGCTGTGGAGCCCGAAGCGGGCGGTTAGTTCCCCTTGAACCGGCAACCGGGGGTGCCCTTTCAGCCCGCCGTACGCGTCGATCGGGGGCGCACCGGGCGGCCCCGATGGGGGCGGCACCGCGATGGACGGCGGGGACGGCGGCCGATCCGGGCGCACAGGCCCCGCGCGCGAGGCCGGCCGGACGACGCGGGCCAGCTCCGGGACGAGCCGCGCGAGCTCGGCCCCCTTCCACTGCGCGGTCGCCAGATCGAGGTGGGCCTTGTGGACGCGGTCCCCGATGCGCGCAAGCACCTGCCGGCGGTCGGCGGCCCCCGGTCCGCAACGTTTCGCGCTCGGCCTGGCCTTGCGCCGCGACGGCGGCAAGCTCGGCGGCCTGCTCCCGCGCCGCGGCCTCGACCTTGGCGAGCCGCGCGCGATCCGTACGCGCGCGCTGGATGAGCTCGCCTTCCCCCTCGCTAGGTGACCCTCGTAGACCAGCGCCGCGCGGCCGCGTGCGGATCGTCGCCGGAACGGAGCGTCCGCAGCATGCTGCGCTCGCCATTCAAACGCCGGTTTTCCCCTGTGCGGCGACCGCCCGGACCTTGGCCTCGATCGCCGCCTGGTCGCCGAGATAGCGGTGGCGGAGGGGGCGCAACGCGTCGTCCAGCTCGTACACGAGCGGCACGCCGGTGGGGATGTTCAAGCCGACGATGGCGGCGTCGCTCACGCCGTCGAGATGCTTCACGAGCGCACGCAGGCTGTTGCCGTGCGCGGCGATGATTACTCGCCGCCCGTTGCTAACCGCCGGTGCGATCGTGTCGTTCCACAGCGGGAGGAAGCGCGTGACGGTGTCTTTCAGGCATTCGGTGAGCGGCAGCTCGCCCGGCGCGAGGTCGCGATAGCGCGAATCCCCGCGCGGGCTGCGCTCGTCGGTCGGCAGAAGCGGCGGCGGCGGCGTGTCGTAGCTGCGCCGCCAGGCGAGGACCTGCTGCTCGCCGTACTTCGCCGCCATCTCGGCCTTGTTGAGTCCTTGCAACGCCCCGTAATGGCGCTCGTTCAGGCGCCACGAGTGTGCGACCGGGATCCACATCAGGTCCATTTCCTCGAGCGCGAGCCACAGCGTCTTGATTGCGCGCTTGAGCACCGAGGTGTAGGCGCAATCGAACGCGAGCCCCGCCTCGCGCATCAGACGCCCCGCCTCGCGGCCTTCCTCCTCGCCCTGAGGCGTCAGGCCGACGTCGGTCCAGCCGGTAAACCGGTTCTCGCGGTTCCAAACGCTCTCGCCGTGCCGCAGGAGGACGATGGTTTTCACGGACGGCAGTTCACCGACGGATTTCTGATCTCGACAGAAGTGTATCGCTCGCGCAACGCTGCGATTCTATAATAGGCAGGTTTCCAACTACGTAGACTTCCCTACGGACCACCACGGCCGTGCTCACCAAGTTCATCACCGACAACATCTTCCTCATCGCGATCGCGTTCGTGAGCGGTGGCATGCTCGTCTGGCCGCTGGTGCGGCGCGGTGTCGGCGGGCCGGCGATCGGCACCCTTCAGGCGACGATGCTCATGAACCAGAAAGACTCGCTGGTGATCGACGTACGCGACCCCGGCGAGTACGCGCAGGGGCACATTCTCAACGCGCGCAACATCCCGCTGGCCGAGCTCGACACGCGCGTGAAGGAGATCGAGCGCTTCAAGGACAAGCCGGTGATCGTCTCCGACGCCACCGGCACGCGCTCGGGGTCGGCGGCGGGCGTGCTCCGCAAGCACGGGTTCACGCACGTGTCGAATCTCGCCGGCGGTGTCGCAGCGTGGCGCCAGGCGGGACTGCCGACGGAGAAGTGAGTGCCGAAGGTGCGGATGTACCAGACCGAATGGTGCCCGTTTTGCCGCCGCGCCGAAGCGCTGCTGCGCGAGAAGGGGGTGAGCGAGATCGAGCTGATCACGATCGAGCTCGACGGCAAGGGCCGCGCGGCCCTCGAGTCGCTGACCGGGCGCCGGACCGTGCCGCAGATCTACATCGGCGAGCGGCACGTCGGCGGCTGCGACGATCTCCATGTCCTGGACCGCGCGGGCGAGCTCGACGCGCTGCTCGCGGCCGCATGATCCCTCGCGCGCGACGCGCGGTTAACGCCAGTCACCGGGAGCGCCGATGAGCGACCAGCAGCCCGTCTTCAGCATCGACAAGGTTTACGTGAAGGACGCCTCGACCGAGGTGCCCAACGCGCCCCAAGTCTTTCTCGAAGCGGTCCAGCCGCAGCTCGAGGTGCAGCTCGGGTCGAGCGCGGGCCGGATCGGCGACGGCCTCTACGAAGCGGTCGTCACGGTGACCATCACGGCGAAGGCGGGGGAGAAGACCTGCTTCCTGGTCGAAGTGTCGCAGGCCGGCATTTTCCAGATCCGCAACGTGCCGGACGCCGACCTCGACCCGATCCTCGGTATCGCCTGCGCGAACATCCTCTTCCCCTACGCCCGCGAGACGGTCGCCGATCTGATCGCACGCGCCGGCTTCCCGCCCATCCATCTCGCGCCGGTGAACTTCGAGGCGATATACGCGGCGCGCGTCGAGGCCCAGGCGCGCACGGCCGAGCCGCGCATCGAGATCGCGCACTGATGCGCACGGCCGCGCTTGCGGTGGCGCTCGCCCTGCCGCTCGCGGCGCAGGCCGAGTACCGCTCGATCGCCGATGCGGCAGCGGTGATGTACGACGCGCCTTCGGCCAAGGCGGTACGGCTCTACGTCGCCGGCCGCAATCTCCCGGTCGAGGTCATCGCGACCGACGGTGCCTGGGTCAAGGTGCGCGATCCGTTCGGCGGCCTCTCCTGGGTCGAGGGAAAGGCGCTTGCAACGCGTCGCATGGTGTTTGTCAACGTCCCCATAGCCGACGTCCGGCAACGTCCGGAAGCCGCGGCGCCGCTCGCCTTCCAGGCGCAGGCGGGTGTCGTGCTCGAGCTGGTGGAGTCCGGAACCCCCGGCTGGGTGCGCGTCCGCCACGCCGACGGCGCGAACGGATACGTGCGCATCGGGCAGGTCTGGGGCGTCTAAAGAGCCCCGGCCTCTCCGCGTGGACATCACGATCCTCGGCGCCGGCGCGTGGGGCACCGCGCTCGGGATCGCGCTCGCCGAGCGGCATGCGATTGCGCTCTGGGCGCGCGATTCCGCGCAACGCGACGAGCTCCGGCGCGACCGCCGCAGCCGCTATCTGCGCGAGGCGGCGTTGCCGGACGCGGTCGCGGTGGCAGACGATCCCGAGGCGGCGATCCGTTCCGCCGAGCTCGTCCTGGTGGCGACGCCGACCGCCGGGCTGCGGAGTGCTGTCGAACTGGTCCGCGACACTGGCCAGCGCGTGCCGATCGTGTGGGCATGCAAAGGGTTCGAGCAGGAGAGCGCGAAGCTGCCCCATCAGATCATCGCGGAAACGCTGGCCGCCGATGCGCCGTGCGGCGCACTCTCGGGTCCGAGCTTCGCGCTGGAGGTGGCGCGCGGGCTGCCAACCGCGCTGACGCTCGCCGCGGCCGACGCCGATCTCGCGCGCACGCTCGCGCACGCGCTCCATCAGCGGCGCCTGCGGGTGTATTTCTCGGACGACGTCGCCGGCGTCGAGGTCGGCGGCGCGGTAAAGAACGTCATGGCGATCGCGACCGGAATCGCCGACGGGCTGGGATTGGGCCAGAACGCGCGGGCGGCCCTGGTCACGCGCGGGCTCGCCGAAGTCATGCGTCTCGGCGTCGCGCTCGGCGGCCGCCCCGAGACTTTCATGGGACTCGCGGGGGCAGGCGACCTGATCCTGACCTGCACCGGGGATCTGTCGCGCAATCGCCGCGTCGGACTCGCGCTCGGACGCGGTGAGCGGCTGGACGCGATCCTCGCCGAGCTCGGCCACGTGGCCGAGGGTGTCTACACCGCGCGCGAGGTCGACCGGCTGGCGCGCGAGCGGGTGATCGACATGCCGATCACGCGCGAGGTCTGCGCGGTGCTGTTCGAGGGGCGTGCGCCGGCGGAAGCGGTGGCGCAACTGCTCGGCCGCGATCCGCGGAGCGAGAGCTAGCTAGAGCTAGGAGAATCGCCGCGTTGGCGCGATTCGTCTGAAATCGGGGAGCACGAGGGGGCGTGCCCCTCGCATGGTGAAGACCGGCAAAACGTCATGGCCGCATTGCATAACGCGGCCATGACGGCTGGTCTTCCGCTGCTTGAACGACGCGTTGGCGCGCGCGGGGGTCGTGCCGTAGTCAGCGACACGCGAAGGGGGCACCCCCTCGCGGGGTTTCCCCGGTTCAGTCCTCGTACTTGAACGAGAGCTGCACGCGTACGCGGTAGGCGACCACCTTGCCGTTCAGGACCTTCATGTCCATCTTCGTGACCTCCGCGATCCGGAGATCGCGGAGCGACTTCGCCGCGGTCCCGACCGCGCTCTTGGCCGCGTCCTCCCACGAGGTCTTGCTCGTGCCGATGACGTCGATCACGCGATAGACGCCCTCGCCGTCGCGGTTCTTCTTGGCCATGATGTCCTCCTTCGGGAATGATTGGTCGGGGATGATGCCGCGCGCTCGACGCGGCGGCGCCGATCATACGCGCGTTCCGGGGGGCGCGGCGCCGGCGAACCCGAGTTGCCGCCAGGCCTCATAGACGACTACCGCGACCGTATTTCCCAGGTTGAGGCTCCGGCTCCGGGGGACCATCGGCAGCCGCAGGCGGTGCGGAATCGCGGCGAGCACCGCAGCGGGCAGTCCGCGGGTCTCGGGTCCGAAGACGAAGACGTCGTTGGGAGCGTAGCGCGCTTCGGCGTAGCTCGCGGTGGCACGGGTCGAGAACGCATGCACCCGCCGCCCTCCGAGCTGCTTTGCCGCCGAGTCCCAGTCCTCGTGGATGGTCGCCGACGCGATATCGGCGTAGTCGAGCCCGGCGCGGGCAAGCGCGCGATCGGTGATCAGGAAACCGAGCGGCTTCACCAGATGCAGCCGGCAGCCGGTGTTCGCGCACAGGCGCAGCACGTTCCCGGTGTTCGGCGGAATCTCGGGCTGGTAGAGGACGACGTCGAACATCGTCTATGCCGCGCCCGTGCTGGACTCGGCTTTCGGCCCGGGTCTAGGCCACGTGCGCGCCACGACCCAGTTCTCGACGCGGACGGCGCCGGCGCGCTTGAGCGTGCGCGCGAGCTCCTCCAGGCTCGCGCCGGTCGTCATCACGTCGTCGACCACCGCCAGCGAGCATCCTGCGACCGACGCCGCACACTCGAACGCACCACGGACGTTCGCGGCGCGCTCAGCGTGTGGCAGGTCGGTCTGCGGCACCGTGTCGCGCACGCGGTGTGCGAGCCCGCTCGCGAGCTCGAGACCGGTCTGGCGCGCGACGTGGCGCGCGATCTCCAGCGACTGGTTGAAACCCCGCTCGGCGAGGCGCGCGCGTCCCAGCGGCACCGGAACGAGCGCATCGAGGCGCCGCTCGCCGACGAGTCCGGCGAGCGCGGTCCCGAAGGCGTCCGCGAGCGCGAGCCGCTGCCCGTACTTGAGCGCGAGCACGAGACGGTCCACCGGAAATTCGTAGCGCCATACCGCGATCGTCGCATCGAAGTGCGGCGGGCGGGTCAGGCAGGCGCCGCACACCGCCCCGGCGGGGCTGGGCCCCGCGCATTGCGGGCAGGCGTCCGCGAGGCGCGGCAGGTCCGCGGCGCAGCCGGGGCAGACGAGCTCATCGCCGCTCGCCGCCGCGCACAGCACGCAGTCCTGGGCGAGCAGCGCACGCCCGATCACCGCGCGAAGATCGGTCCAGCCCCGGATCATTGATCGAGGCTATCAGCTTCGCGGCGTGATATCGGGCGCGAGCGAGCGCGCTAGACTCGCGCGGGTGAGGACCGAGTGAGCGACGGGCGCGGCTGGCTCGACCGCGCGGCGGCGCGCCGGTGGTTCGAGCGCGCCGGCGCCGATCCTGCCGCCGACCCGGCCGCGGAACCGATCGCCCGCGAGGTCGAGCGGCGCATGGCATCGCGGCTCGACTTGGTGAAGCATGCGCCAAGACGAGTCGTCGACGTCGGCTGCGGCGCTGCCGCGGGTCTGGCTGGCCTCCGCGCCCGCTACCCGGCCGCGGAGATCGTGCTCGTCGACGGCGCGCTGGCGATGCTGAGGCGCGCGCGGGGCGCGCCGACGCTGGCGACCCGTGCGGCGACGCGCGCGCGCGCGTTGCTCGGCGCCGGGCGCGAGCGCTTCGTCTGCGCCGACATGGACGCGCTGCCGCTGCCAACCGCCTCCTGCGGCATGCTGTGGTCGAACCTCGCGCTCGCGTGGGCGCCGGACCCTGCGGCGACGTTCGCGGAGTGGCACCGGGTGCTGGAGGTGGGCGGCCTGCTGATGTTCGCCTCGTACGGCCCGGACACCCTCAAGGAGCTGCGCGCCGGCTTCGCGTCCGCCGACTCGGCGCCGCACGTGCATCCGTTCGTCGACATGCATGATCTCGGGGATGCGCTCGTCGCGAGCGGGTTCGCGGATCCGGTCATGGACATGGACGTGCTGAGGGTGACCTATGAGCGCCTCGACGGCCTGCTCGGCGATCTGCGCGCGACCGGACAGCGGAACGCGCTCGCCGGGCGGCGGCGCACGCTCACGGGGCGCCTTCGCTGGCAGCGGGTGCGCGCAGCGTGCGCGCCGTCCCTCGACGCGGGACGACTTGCCGCCACCGTCGAGATCGTCTACGGCCATGCGTGGAAAGCGGCGCCGCGCAAGCTCGCGGACGGCCGCGCGATCATCGCTTTCGATCCGGGGTCGCGGCGCCGAAAAACCGATTGATCTCGCGCCGTTACGGCGGGATGTGGCTTGCTGCGCCGGGGCGCGGTGTGCTACCTTAGCGCGCCTTGATGCGGTGCGGCGGACCGGTGCGGGGCGCGCGGTTCCCCGTGGTTTCACCGGTGTATCTCACCCGTGTATTTCGCCCGTGTGTTTCGCCCGTGTGATTCATCCCATTGTTTCGCGCAGTTTCGCGAGTTGTCGAGAACCAGGATCCCCGCGAGCGTGAACCACGCGCGCATCGATATCCAGCCGGTCGGACCAGCCCCCCGCTTCAGCCTCGTGCTGAAGCGCAACTGCTCCATCTCGCCGCAGGCGCTCGCTACGGTGCTCGGATTGTCGGCCTGTCTCTCGTTCGGCATCGGGATCGGGTTCGCGGCCATCGGCGCGTGGCCGATCCTGCCCTTCGCCGGCCTCGAGATCGCGGCCCTCGCGGCGGCGTTCTACGTGAACGGGCGGCACGCGGCCGACTACGAGCGCATCGCGTTCGAAGGCGGAATGCTCGTGGTCGAGGTGCGCGTCGGCGAGCGGACCCATACGCACCGCTTCAACCCGCACTGGGTACGGCTGGTCGCGAGCGGCGGGGAGCGCGACCTCCGCCTGGCGCTGAGATCGCACGGCAAGGAGCTCGAGATCGGGCGTCACCTGGATGCGCGCGGGCGCGCACTGCTCGCGGCGGAGGTCCGCGGGCGGCTCGCGGGAGCGAGCATCGGAAGCGGTCAGCATAGAACGAGGGCGGAGACGGGGAGCCGATGAGCACGATGTCCAGACTGGTCGCCGCCGCGGCGGGATTGCCTGTGATCCTGCACGGGAGCCTCGCCGTCGCCCTGGAGTCCAAGCACAACCTGCCCCCGCCGGTCACCCCGATCGCGCGCGAGATCTACGACCTGCACCTGCTGATGCTCGCCATCTGCTGTGTGATCTTCGTCGGCGTGTTCTCGGTGATGTTCTACTCCATCTACGCGCACCGGAAGTCGGTCGGCCACAAGGCCGTGCCGTTCCACGAGAACACGACCGTGGAGATCGTCTGGACGATCATCCCGCTGTTCATCCTGATCGGCATGGCGTGGCCGGCGACCAAGAGCGTCCTCGCGCTGAAGGACACGTCGAACCCCGACATCACGATCAAAGCGACCGGATACCAGTGGAAGTGGGGGTATGACTACTTGAAGGGCGAGGGCGAGGGCATCGCGCTCTACTCCAACCTGTCGACCCCGTCCGAGCAGGTCTACAACCGCCAAGACAAGGGCGAGAACTACCTGCTCGAGGTCGATCAGAACCTGGTCGTCCCGGTCGGCAGGAAGATCCGCGTCCTCACCACCGCGGGCGACGTGATCCACGCGTGGTGGGTGCCGGCGTTCGGCGTGAAGCAGGACGCCATCCCCGGGTTCGTGCGCGACACGTGGTTCAGGGCCGAGAAGGAAGGCATCTATCGCGGCCAGTGCGCCGAGCTGTGCGGCAAGGACCACGGCTTCATGCCGATCGTGGTCGAGGTCGTGTCGCCCGCCGCGTATGCCGTCTGGGTGGGCGACCAGAAAAAGAGAATCGCGGCCGCCGCGGACGATCCGGCCAAGACCTGGGACCTCGCCGAGCTTCGCACGCGCGGGGAGAAGGTCTACGCCGCGAACTGCGTGGCGTGTCACCAGGCGAACGGCATGGGCGTGCCGAACGCGTTCCCGGCGCTCGCCGGCTCGAAAATGGTGAACGGGCCGCCGGGCGCTCAGCTCGCGCTGATCCTCAACGGCAAGCAGGGTACGGCCATGCAGGCGTTCGGCAAGCAGCTCTCCGACGTCGACATCGCCGCCGTCACTACCTACACGCGAAACGCCTGGGGCAACAAGGCGGCCGACAACCTCGTGCAACCGGCCGAAGTCAAGACCGCCCGCAAGTGACGCACCCTCCGAGGAGCATCCGGCAATGAGCGCAGTCATCCACGACCACGAGCATCACGGCGAGCACGGCGATCACGCACCCTACAAGGGCGGGATCATGCGGTGGATCTCGACCACCAATCACAAGGACATCGGCACGCTGTATCTGTGGTTCAGCGGGATCATGTTCCTCCTCGGCGGCGTGCTCGCGCTCGGCATCCGCGCCGAGCTCTTCGTGCCCGGGTTGCAGGTGTGGAACCCCGAGTTCTTCAACCAGCTCACCACGATGCACGGCGTGATCATGGTGTTCGGCGCGATCATGCCGGCGTTCGTCGGCTTCGCGAACTGGCAGGTGCCGATGATGATCGGCGCGCCGGACATGGCCTTCGCGCGGCTGAACAACTGGAGCTTCTGGCTGCTGCCGTTCGCCGCCTCGCTCCTCGTCATCTCGTTCTTCGTGCCCGGCGGTGCGACGGGCGCGGGGTGGACGCTCTACGCGCCGCTGACGGTGCAGATGGGGCCGGGGATGGATCTCGCGATCTTCGCGCTCCACATCATGGGGGCGTCGTCGATCATGGGGTCGATCAACATCGTCACCACGATCCTCAACATGCGCGCCCCCGGCATGACGCTGATGAAGATGCCGCTCTTCGTGTGGACGTGGCTGATAACCGCTTATCTGCTGATCGCGGTGATGCCGGTGCTCGCGGGCGCGATCACGATGACGCTCACCGACCGCCATTTCGGCACCTCGTTCTTCAACGCGGCCGGCGGCGGCGACCCGGTGATGTACCAGCACATCTTCTGGTTCTTCGGCCATCCCGAGGTCTACATCATGATCCTGCCGGCGTTCGGGATCGTGTCGCAGATCCTGCCCGCCTTCTCGCGGAAGCCGCTGTTCGGCTACTCGTCGATGGTGTACGCGACGAGCTCGATCGCGATCCTCTCGTTCATTGTCTGGGCGCACCACATGTTCACCGTCGGCATGCCGGCGGGGGGGCTGCTGTTCTTCATGTACGCGACCGTGCTGATCGCGGTGCCGACGGGCGTAAAGGTGTTCAACTGGCTCGCCACGATGTGGAAGGGATCGCTTACGTTCGAGACGCCGATGCTGTTCGCAATCGGCTTCCTCTTCGTTTTCACGATGGGCGGCTTCACCGGCCTTATCCTCGCCATCATGCCGGTGGACATCCAGCTGCAGGACACCTACTACGTGGTGGCTCACTTCCATTACGTGCTCGTCGCGGGCTCGCTATACGCGATCTTCGGGGGCGTCTACTTCTGGCTGCCGAAGTGGTGCGGCCGGATGTACGACGAGACCCTAGGGAAATGGCACTTCTGGCTGAGCCTCGTTTTCTTCAATCTCACGTTCTTCCCGATGCACTTCCTCGGCCTCGCCGGCATGCCGCGGCGGATCCCGGACTACGCGCTGCAGTTCGCCGACTACAACCTGATCGCCTCCATCGGCGCGTTCGGTTTCGGGCTGTCGCAGCTGCTCTTCTTCTACATCGTGCTCAAGTGCACGGTGTTCGGCCAGGGCGAGAAAGCCCCGGCGAATCCGTGGGAGGGAGCCGACACGCTGGAATGGACCCATCTGCCGTCGCCCGCGCCCTACCACAGCTTCGAAACGCCGCCGGTAGTGCGCTGAGGCGGGAATGGCGCTGTCCGATAAAGCGAAGACCGCGATCGTGCTCGCGTCGATCGGGGCCGTGTTCTTCTTCGGGATCATGCTCAAGTACTGGGTCCTGCGATGAGCGCGGCCACCGACGTCGCAATCGCGGCCGCCAACCGCCGGCTGTTGAAGAAGCTTCTCGTCGTCGCGGCCGGGATGTTCGCGTTCGGCTTCGCGCTGGTGCCGTTCTACGAGAAGATCTGCGAGGTCACGGGGATTCGCAGCGTGGTGCAGCCGGACGCGCTGCCGGCGAACACGCACGTCGACACCGCCCGGATGGTCACCGTCGAGCTCGACTCGAACACGCACGACATCGCCTGGACGTTCAAAGCGGTGGCGCGCAGCGTCCAGGTACACCCCGGCCAGCTCGTGACCGTCGCCTACGAAGTGCGGAACGCGCTCGACCGGCCGGTGACCGGGCAGGCGGTGCCGAGCTACGGCCCCCAGCACGCGGCCAAGTACTTCAAGAAGATGGAGTGTTTCTGCTTCCAGCAGCAGACGCTCGCGCCCGGAGAGGTGCGGCAACTACCGGTGGTGTTCGTCATCGACCCGGCGCTGCCGGCGGACCTCAACACGATCACGTTGTCGTACACGTTTTTCGAGATTGCCGGACGCGGCCGCAGCGCGGAGGCGGGGCGCGGTGCGGCGAGCGGGAGCTGATCGGACCGATGGCAGCGAGCGCCGTGAGCGAAACGCGCAGAAAGGCGGGGCCGTTGCAGGTCGCGAAGGCGGTGTTCTGGTCGTTCCTGGGCATCCGCAAGCGGACCGAGCACGAGTCCGACGCCGTGCGGCTGTCGCCGGTACAGGTGATCATCGCCGGGCTGATCGGTGCCGCGCTGTTCATCGGAGCGCTCGTCCTGATCGTGCGGCTGGTGATCAGCGAGGCAGCGGGCTAGACCGGGAACCGAACGCCGGGCGGTGCGAAACACACGACCAGGGGTAGGAGAGGGACATGAGTACAGCGAAGACCGCCCACTATTTCATCCCGCAGCCGTCGAGCTGGCCGGTCGTCGGCTCGATCGGGCTCTTCGGGATGGCGACCGGGGCGGCGCTGTGGTTCAACGGCACGCCGTGGGGCAAGTACGTCGTGCTCGCCGGTTTCGCCGTGCTGGTCTACATGATGTTCGGCTGGTTCGGCAAGGTGATCCATGAATCGGAGGGCGGCAGCTACAACCAGCAGGTCGATGGCTCGTTCCGCTGGGGGATGGGCTGGTTCATCTTTTCGGAGGTCATGTTCTTTGCGGCGTTCTTCGGCGCGCTGTTCTATGCGCGGGTGCTCTCGGTGCCGTGGCTCGGCGACCTGGAGCACAAGCTGCTGTGGCCCGATTTTTCCTCGCAGTGGCCCACCGCGGGCCCCGATGCCGCCGATCCATTTACCCCGATGGGCGCGTGGGGGATTCCTGCGTTCAACACGCTGCTTCTCCTCAGCTCCGGGGTGACGGTCACGTGGGCCCACTGGGCGCTGAAGGCCAACCATCGCGGGCAGCTCATCCTCGGTCTGATCCTGACGATCGCGCTCGGTTTCACCTTCCTCGGGTTCCAGGCCTACGAGTACCTGCACGCCTACTCGGAGCTCAACCTCAGGCTCAGCTCCGGAATCTACGGCTCGACGTTCTATATGCTCACGGGCTTTCACGGCTTCCACGTGACGGTCGGCGCGATCATGCTGACGGTGATCCTCTTTCGCTGCGTGGCCGGCCACTTCCGCCCGGATCATCACTTCGGGTTCGAGGGCGTCTCGTGGTACTGGCACTTCGTGGACGTGGTCTGGCTGCTCTTGTTCGTGCTGGTGTACTGGCTATAGCGACGTCGCCCCTTAACGAGACCAGGCGAAAGACTCGCGGGCGGCGCGAGAACAATGAGGAGGAGGGCGCCCTGCAAGGGGCGGTTTGAGGACGCCGCGCCGGCAGAGGGTGCGGCGTTTTTTTTGGTGTCTTGAGCGCTAGAGAGAGAATCGCGCGGCCGCGATTCTCCGAGGTTCGGGGAACAGGAGGGGGGCGTGCCCCCTCGTGTCGTGAAGACTAAAGACGTCCGGTGATGTAGCCGAGCTTGTAGCCGATGATCAGCACCAGGAAGAGACCGATCGAGAGCGCGACGCGAAGGGCGAGCATTTTCACCGTGTTCATCGAACGGCCTTTGTCGCGGATCATGAAGAACAGCGCCGATCCGAGCGAGGCGAGGATCAGGCCGATCAGGATGAAGACAACGATGCGCATGGCAGGACCGCCGGAAGGCTTTTCCCAGTCTAGACGAGCGGGCGCGCGCCCGCCAACGGCAGAGCGCCGGTGAGCGCGGGGCGGCAGTTCCGGCCGGGCTTCGCCGTGAGTGCAGCGACGATCGCCTTCTGCGCGCTCACGGTGTCGCTCGGAATGTGGCAAACGCGCCGCGCGGCCGAGAAGGAGTCGCTGCAGGCGACCCTCGATGCGCATGGCGCCGAGCCGCGGCTCGCGCTCTCCGCGATGCCGGTCGCACCCGAGGCGACGACGTCGCGGCGGGTCGCGGCGCGCGGCGAGTACGTGGCGCGCTACGCGATCCTTCTCGACAACAAAGTTCATCGGGGCCGCGTCGGCTACCAGGTGGTAGCGCCCCTTCGGATCGCCGGCGGCGACATGCACGTGCTCGTGAACCGCGGCTGGGTCCCGGCCGGGCGCACACGCGACGAGCTGCCGAAGGTCGTCACGCCCGCCGGGGCGCAGACCGTCGAGGGCGTGGCGGTCGTCCCGAGCACCCGGATCTACGAGCTCGCGCCCGATTCGCTGCGCACCACGGTCTGGCAGCATCTCGTGCTCGATCGCTACCGGGCGTGGTCCGGGCTCGAAATGCAGCCGGTGGTCATCCAGCAGACGAACGACGCCGGCGACGGCATCGTCCGCGAATGGGACCGGCCGGACTCCGGCGCCGACCGCCATCGAGGCTACGCGTTGCAATGGTTCGCGCTCGCCCTGCTCGCAATCGTTCTCTATGTGGTCCTCAACTTCAAGCGACGCCAAAGCGCTGCCTGACCTCGCGCCGCGGCGCCGCGGACGCCTTGTCGTGCTCGCGATCCTCGCGGTGTGCGCGTTCCCGCTCGGTGCGGCGCTGGTCACCTATTTTTTCTTCCCGCCCGCGGGCCGCACGAATTACGGCGAGCTGGTCGAGCCGAAGCCGCTGCCGCCCGCCCGGCTCGAGCGCCTTGACGGCCGCGGCTTCGCGCTCGACGAGCTCAAGGGGAAATGGGTGCTGCTGCAGGCGGACGGGGCCGACTGCGCTCAGCCGTGCCAGGCAAAGCTCTTCAACATGCGCCAGTCGCGCCTTGCGCAGGGCGACAAGAATGCCGATCGCGTCGAGCGCGTCTGGCTCGTCGCCGGCGACGGCATGCCGCCGCCGGAGCTCGCGCGCCTGTACGAAGGCGCCGTCGTCGTGCGCGCGACGCCCGAAGTCCTCGCGGCGCTGCCCGGTCCGGACGTCCGCGAACATGTCTACCTCCTCGACCCGCGCGGCAACCTGATGCTTCGGTTCCCGAAGGACGCCGATCCGAAGCGGATGATCAAGGACTTGCAGCGGCTCCTCAAGTACTCGGGGATCGGCTGAGGCACGCGCGGTTCCGCACCCGAATGTACCGCCGCCGCATGTACCGCAGCCTGGTGCTCGCCACCGCCGCCCTGACGTTCGTCGTGGTGGTCGTCGGCGCGTACGTCCGGCTCTCCGACGCGGGGCTCGGCTGTCCAGACTGGCCCGGCTGCTACGGCGCGCTCACGCCGCACAACGCTCGCGATGAGATCGCCCAGGCGGTCGCGGGGCAGGGGGGTACCCACGGGCCGGTGTCCTTGACCAAAGCCTGGAAGGAAATGGGACATCGCTATATCGCGGGGCTGCTCGGCGTAGCGATCGCCCTGGTCGCGGCGCTCGCGTGGGGGATGCGGGGCACGCTGGGTCAATCGCCCCTGCTCGCGACCGCGCTCGCTCTGCTCGTCATCGTGCAGGCGACGCTCGGCATGTGGACGGTGACGCTGCTCCTCAAGCCGGTCATCGTCACGCTCCATCTCCTGGGCGGGATGACGATTCTCGCGCTGCTCACTTGGCTTGCGCTCCGCCAGTTCGATCCCGCGCCGGCACCTCCCAAGTCCGCGATCGCCGCGCTCCGGCGCCCGGCGCGGCTCGCGCTCGTGCTCGTCGCGCTCCAGATCGCGGTGGGCGGCTGGGTCAGCTCGAACTACGCGGCGCTCGCCTGCGCGGATCTTCCGACCTGTCGCGGCGAGTGGGTGCCGGCGATGGACTTCGGCAACGCCTTTCACGTGCTGCGCGAGCTCGGCATGACCGCGGAGGGGCAGCTTCTCTCCAACGACGCGCTGACCGCGATCCACTTCATGCACCGCGTGGGCGGGGTGCTGGTGCTCGCCGCGATGCTCTATCTCGCCTGGCGGCTCGTCCGCACGCCGCCGTTCGCGCGGCTCGGCTGGCTCGCCGCGGTTGCGGTGTGCACCCAGTTCGCGCTCGGAATCCTGACCGTCCTGCTCTCGTTGCCGCTGCCGCTCGCTGCTGCGCACAACGCGGGCGCCGCCGCGCTGGTCGTCGTGATCGTCGTGATAAACTTTCGCCTCCGCGCGCCCGCTCCAGCGTCGCTCTCCCGATGACCGCCACCGCGCTGCACGTCACGACTCACCGGTTGCGTCAGTTTCTCGAGCTGACGAAGCCGCGCGTCGTGTCGCTGATCGTCTTCTGCGCCGTGATCGGCATGTTTCTCGCCGTGCCCGCGGGCAGCTGGATCTCGATCGAGCTGCTGCTGGCGGCCACCGTCGGCATCGCGCTCGTGGCCGGTGCGGCGGCGGCGGTGAACTGCCTGGTCGAGCAGAAGATCGACTCGGTGATGGCGCGCACGCGCGCGCGGCCGCTCCCGCGCGGCGAGTTGTCGTCGCTGCAAACGCTCGTGTTCGCGGGTGTCGTCGGCGGCGCCGGCCTGTGGCTGCTGTACCACCTGGTCAACCCGCTCACGATGTGGCTTACGCTCGGGACGTTCGTGGGCTACGCGGTCATCTACACCGTCGTCCTCAAACCGCTCACGCCGCAGAACATCGTGATCGGCGGCGCCTCCGGCGCGATGCCGCCGGTGCTGGGCTGGACTGCGGTCACCGGCGAGGTGGCGCCGGAAGCGCTGCTGCTCTTCCTCATCATCTTCGCCTGGACCCCGCCGCACTTCTGGGCGCTCGCGCTTTACCGCGCCGAGGAATACGCGCGGGCCGGGCTGCCGATGCTGCCCGTTACGCACGGGCGCAAGTTCACGCAGCTGCACGTGCTCCTCTACACGCTGATCCTTGCAGCCGCAAGCATGATGCCGTTCGCCTACGGGATGAGCGGCTGGCTCTATCTCGCGGCGGCCGTGGCGCTCGGGGGCGTCTTCATCGTTTACGCGGTGCGAATCTATGTGGACTACAGCGATGCTCTCGCACGGCGGACTTTCCGCTACTCGATCGTCTACCTCGCGGCGCTCTTCGCCGCGCTCCTTGTCGACCATTACCTCCCGCGCTAGGGTCCTCGTCCTCTTCGCAGCGGCCCTCCTGGCGGCTTGCGATGCGGAGAAGCCCTCGTTCAAGAGCGTCGACGTTACCGGGGCGGATTTCGGCCGCGAGCTCAGCCTGACCGATCACACCGGGAAGCCGCGCACGCTCGCGGACTTCAAGGGCAAGGCGGTGGTGGTGTTCTTCGGCTTTACCCAGTGCCCGGATGTGTGCCCCACAACGCTCGCCGAGATGAAGACGGTGAAGGACAAGCTCGGCAAGGATGGCGAGCGGCTGCAGGTGCTGTTCGTCACCGTCGACCCCGAGCGCGATTCGCCCGCGCTGCTGGCGAAATACGTGCCGGCGTTCGACCCGAGCTTCATCGGCCTTTACGGCGATGCCGAAGCGACCGCGCGCACGGCGAAGGAGTTCAAGGTCTTCTACCAGAAGGAACCCGGCGCGAACCCGGGCCACTACACTGTGAACCACACCGCGGCGATGTATATCTACGACCCGTCGGGGCGGCTGCGGCTGTTCGCGAAGCACGCACAGGGGCCCGACGCGCTTGCGCACGACATCAAGCTGCTGCTCGATCAGACCGGCTGAAGCCCGGAAAAAACAACGCCCGGCGGTGCCGGGCGTCGGTTGAAGCTGTCGTCGCGGGTCGATCAGCCTGCGTCGGCGCCGATGAAGCCTCGCATCTTCTGCAGCGCTTTCGCCTCGATCTGGCGGATGCGCTCGGCCGATACCTTGAACTCGGCGGCGAGATCATGCAGCGTCGCCGGGTCCTGCTCGCGCAGCCAGCGTGCTTCGATGATCCGGCGGCTGCGCGGGTCGAGCGTACCGAGCGCCGAAGTGAGCCCCGCGCTACGGAGACGCTCGGTCTGTGCCCTCTCGACCAGCCGGGAAGGCTCGTCGCGCGGATCCGCCAGGTAGGCGATCGGTGCGTAGGAATCCTCGTCGTCGTCCACGCCGGGCTCGAGCGCCAGCTCCTGGCCCGCAAGGCGCATCTCCATTTCGGCGACTTCCTCCGGCTTCACGTTGAGCGTGTCGGCGATGTTATGCAGCTCCTCCTGCGTCAGGGGCCCGAGCCCGCGCTTCATGCTGCGGAGGTTGAAGAACAGTTTGCGCTGGGCCTTGGTGGTCGCGACCCGAACCAGCCGCCAGTTGCGCAGGATGAACTCGTGCATCTCGGCCTTGATCCAATGGATGGCGAAGGACACCAGCCGGACGCCGCGCTCGGGGTCGAAGCGCTTGACCGCCTTCATGAGGCCGATGTTGCCCTCCTGGATGAGATCGGCGTGCGGCAGCCCATAACCGAGGTAGCCGCGGGCGATCGCGACCACAACCCGCAGGTGGGACAAGACCAGTTGCCGGGCTGCGTCGAGATCCTCCTCGTCGCGAAGCTTGCGGCCGAGCCGCAACTCCTCCTCCGGCGTGAGAAGCGGGAAACGGTTAACCGTCTGAACGTATTGGTCCAGGCTGCCGGCGGCCGACGGGACGGGCAGAGCAAAAGCATGGGTCATTGCTGGCACCTCCAGGAGCGAATATTAGCAATCGTTTGGTTAGAGTGCCAAATATCCGAGCAGTTCACTCGGCTTTCCGGGGCATCTGCGAAGGCAGGCTCAAACTCGGCTACCGGTGCTGGATACCTACTAAGTGCTTGCTCACTGACGGGACGCGCCCGCCCATCCCCGGGCGGTCACAAGGCCAAGCAGGCCGTCAGGTCGGCCAGCGGTGGCGGGAAGGAGCTTTGAGCGCGGTCGTCTTCCCGGGGGGCCGGAGTATCCAGAAAGGCGGAGCGACCCCCTCGACCCGCAAGCCGCCTCGCGCAGCGCCTCGAAGCCGTCCACGTAGCGCTTGCCGACGCGGTTGAAGCTGACGAGCGCCACGCCCGGGGCTAGTCCAGCAGCGCCCGCGCGAAATCGGCCGCGGCGAACGGACGCAGATCGTCGATGCTCTCGCCGACGCCGATGAACACGAGCGGCACCGGGCGGCTGGCGGCGATCGCGGCGACGACGCCGCCCTTCGCCGTGCCGTCGAGCTTCGTCAGTACCAGGCCGGTCAGTCCGAGCGCGGCATCGAACGCGTTCACCTGGCTGAGCGCGTTCTGGCCGGTGTTGGCGTCGAGCACGGCCCAGACGGCGTGCGGCGCCGTCGGGTCGGCTTTCGCGATCACCCGCTTGATCTTCTTCAGCTCCTCCATCAGGTGGAGCTGGGTCGGCAGGCGCCCGGCGGTATCCGCGATGACGACGTCGATCGAGCGCGCGCGCGCCGCCTGGATCGCATCGAAGATCACCGCTGCGGGATCGCCGCCTTGCTGCGCGATGACGGCAATCCCGTTCCGCTCGCCCCAGGCCGCGAGCTGCTCGCGCGCCGCCGCGCGAAAGGTGTCGCCCGCGGCGAGGAGCACCGAGAGGTTGCGTGCCTGCAGCCACTTCGCGAGCTTGCCGATCGAGGTGGTCTTCCCCGCGCCGTTCACGCCAGCGATCATGATGACGAATGGCTTGTGCCCCGACGCGTCGAACGCACCTTCGAGCGGCGCGAGCAGCGCCGCGAGCTCGCTCGCGAGCGCGTTCTTCAGCGCCTCGGGCGTCTCGATGCCCTCCTTCCTCACGCGTACGCGGAGCCGGTCGAGCAGGGTCTTCGTCGCCTCGAGCCCGGCGTCGGCGGAGATGAGCGCGCTCTCGAGCGCCTCGAACAGCTGCTCGTCGACTTTCGTGCCGCCGAACAGGCCCGTGAGCTGCGAGCCGGTCTTCTTGAGACCGCGCTTCAGCCGGTCGAGCCAGGAGCCCGACGGCGGTTCTTCGGATTTCTTCCAGAGGTCGAACACTGCGGGGAGGGAGGTAAGGAACCGGCTAAGATAGCGCGCGATTCTAGCAAACGCACCTTCGATGTCTCGTCGTCTGGTCCTCCTCGCGCTCGTCCTCGCCGCCGGTGCAGCGATTGCGAATCCCCTCGAGCGGACGCTCGCGAACGGCCTGCGGGTGATCGTCAAGGAGGACACCCGCGCCCCCACCGTCGCGCATCTCGTGTGGTATCGCGTCGGCAGCGTCGACGAGACGAACGGCGTCGCCGGCGTCGCGCACGTGCTCGAGCACATGATGTTCAAGGGCACGAAAGCACTCGCGACCGGCGACTTCTCGCGGCGGGTCGCCGCCGCAGGCGGGCGCGAGAACGCGTTCACCGGGCGGGACTACACGGTTTACTTCCAGCAGGTCGAGCGCTCGCGGCTCGCGCTCATGATGCAGCTCGAAGCCGACCGGATGGCGAATCTCGTGATCAGCCCGGACGAGTTCGCGCGCGAGATCAGGGTCGTCCAGGAAGAGCGGCGGCTGCGCACCGACGACCGCCCGCGCGCCCTCGTCTACGAGAGCCTCATGGCGGCGGTATTCAAGGTACATCCCTACCGGCGGCCGATCATCGGCTGGATGACGGATCTCGAATCGATGACCGCCGGCGATGTGCGCGAGTGGTATGCGCGCTGGTATGCACCCAACAACGCGTTCCTCGTCGTCGTGGGCGACGTCTCCGCGGCGGAGGTGTTCTCGCTCGCCGAAACGCACTACGGGGCCATCCCGACGCGCGCGATGGCGATCCGCAAGCCGCAGGACGAGCCGGCGCAGACCGGCGCGCGCCGGCTGGTCGTGAAAGCCCCCGCGGAGCTGCCCTATGTCCTGATGGCGTACCGGGCACCCGTGCTGCGCGACCTCGAGCAGGATCGAGAGCCGTTCGCACTCGCCGTCCTCGGCGCGGTGCTCGACGGCAGCGAATCCGCGCGTCTGAAGCGTCGTCTCGTCCGCGAGCGGCGGATCGCGAACGAGGTGGGTGCGAGCTACGATGCGTACGCGCGCGGTCCCGGCGTGCTGTTGCTCGACGGCGCTCCCGCCGCCGGCCGGACGGTCGCCGAGCTCGAAGCGGCGCTGCGCGCCGAGGTGGCGGCCATCGCCGCCGACGGGGTTACCCCGGCGGAGCTCGAGCGGGCGAAGATCCAGTTCGTAGCGAACCAGATCTACAAGCGGGACTCGATCTTCGCGCAGGCGCTGGAGCTCGGGATGCTTGAATCGGCCGGCCTCTCCTTCCGCGACGCCGACCGCATCCTCGAGCGCGTCCGCGCGGTGACCGCGGACGAGGTGCGCGACGCCGCGCGGCGACACCTGATCGACGACCGACTCACCATCGCGACCCTGGACCCGCAGCCGATGACCGCCGCGCGGCCGCCCCCGAGTCCCGGTGCCACGAGGCATTGAGGCCGGCATCGATGCGCGACCTGATGAGCCTCACCGCTCCGATCATTGCCGCCCTCGGGCTCCTCATGCCCGCGCTCGGGCAGGGGCAGCCGGTCGCCGTCCACTGGACGACCCCAGCCGGTGCGCGCGTGCAGTTCGTGGCGTCGCGCGCAGTGCCGATGATCGATATCGCAGTCGAGTTCGCGGCGGGCTCGGCCTACGACCCGGTCGCCAAGCCGGGTACGGCCGCGCTCGCGCACGCGCTGCTCAAGGCGGGTGCGGGCAACGGCTTGCAACGCTGGTCGGAAGACGAGCTGGCCGCGGCCTTCGACGACGTCGGGGCGATCCCCGGCGGCACGCTGGATCGCGACCGCGCCAGCGTGCAGCTGCGCACCCTTTCGAACGACGTCGAGCGTCGCAGAGCGGTTGCGGCGCTCGCCGCGATGCTGCAGCAGCCCGTGTTCCCGGCGGCAGCGCTGGAGCGCGAGCGCGCGCGCCTCGTGGCGCGGCTACGCGAGGCGGAGAGCCAGCCCGGGACGCTCGCCGACCGCCGGTTCTACGCCGCGCTCTACGAGGCTCACCCGTATGGCCGCGTCGCGACCGCGGAGACGGTCGCTGCCATCGAGCGCGACGATATCGTGCGTTTTTATCGGCAGCACTACAGCGCCGACCGCGCCGTGGTCACGATCCTCGGCGACCTGTCCGCCGACGCCGCGCGTGAGCTTGCCGCGCAGCTGACGGGCGCGCTCCCGGCGCGGGGCGACGCTGGCGAGCTGCCGCCCGTCGCCCTTCCGCCCGGTGCCGGACGCATCGACGTCGCGCACCCTGCGCAGCAGGCCCACGTCCTAGTCGGTGTTCCCGCGCTCGCTCGCGACGACCCCGACTATTTCCCGCTGCTCGTCGGCAACTACGTCCTCGGCGGCGGTGGGTTCGTCTCGCGGCTGACGCGCGACATTCGCGACGAGCACGGGTTCGCCTACAGCGTCTACAGCTATTTCCTGCCGCTCGCGCAGCCAGGGCCGTTCCAGATCGGCCTGCAAACCCGTCGCGACCAGGCCGAGGCCGCGATCGCGCGCGTGCGCACGGTGGTCGCCGAGTTCCTCGCCACCGGCCCGACCGCGGCGGAGCTGGCGGACGCGAAGGCGAGCCTCGCCGGCGGGTTTCCGCTGCGCATCGATTCCAACCGCAAGCTCCTCACCGAGTGGGCGACGGTCGGGTTTTACCGGCTGCCGGAACGCTGGCTCGCCGACTTCCCGGCGCGCGTCGAAGGCGTCACCGCGGCCGACGTCCGCGCGGCGTTCGCGCGACGCGTCCAGCCCGAGCGGTTCGTCACCGTGGTGGTCGGTGCGGCAGAAAGGCAGTAACTCGGTTCGCATCATCGGCGGCGAGTGGCGCAGCCGCCGCATCCGCTTTCCCGATGCCGCCGGGCTGCGGCCCACGCCGGATCGCGTGCGCGAGACGCTCTTCAATTGGCTCGGCCAGGACCTTACCGGCAGGCGCTGTCTGGACATTTTTGCCGGATCGGGCGCACTCGGCTTCGAAGCGCTCTCGCGCGGTGCGGCCGAAGTCGTCATGGTGGAGTCGTCGCGACTCGCCTGGCGTGGGCTGCGCGCGACCGCGGACGAGCTCGGCGCGGGCGCACGGCTCAGGCTGGTGGCGGGTGATGCGCTACACTTTCTCGCCGCACCCGCCGGGGTATTCGACATCGTATTCCTCGATCCGCCCTACGGCACGGAGCTCGGGCGTGAAGTGCTGGCGCGGCTGCCCCAGACGCTCGCGCCGGGTGCCGTGGTGTACGTCGAGAGCGATTCGGCCGTCGTGCCGGGCGCCGGCTGGCGGGTGAAGCGCAGCGGGCGTGCGGGGGCAGTCCATCACCACCTGATCGCGTGGGGAGACCATGATGAAGGCAGTCTATCCGGGCACGTTTGACCCGCTCACCCGCGGCCACGAGGATATCCTGCGCCGCGCGGCCGCGATCTTCGACGCGGTGGTGGTGGGGGTCGCCGACAGCCGCGGCAAGCGCCCGCTCTTCACGCTCGCCGAACGGATCGACGTCGCGCGCGAAGTGCTGACGCCCTATCCGAACGTGTCGGTGCAGGGGTTCGCGGGGTTGTTGCGTGACTTCGTAAAGGCGCAGGGCGCGCGCGTGATCGTGCGCGGCCTGCGCGCGATGTCGGATTTCGAGTACGAGTTCCAGATGGCGGGAATGAACCGGGTGCTCATTCCCGATGTCGAAACGGTGTTCATGACGCCGGACGAAAAGTACCAGTTCATCTCCGCGACGATCGTGCGGGAGATTGCCGTGCTAGGCGGCGACACCTCGAAGTTCGTCCATCCGCTTATCCACGAGCGACTGCAGGCGAAGGTCGCGCAGCTGGGCGGATAGCCTGGAGGGGGTGCAGTTGGCACTGATGATTACCGACGAATGCATCAACTGCGACGTCTGTGAGCCGGAGTGCCCCAACGGGGCGATTTCGCAGGGGCCGGAGATCTACGTGATCGACCCGGGCTTGTGCACCGAGTGCGTCGGGCATTTCGACGCGCCGCAGTGCCGCAAGGTGTGTCCGGTCGACTGCATCCCGCTCGATCCCGGCCACGTCGAAAGCCGGGACGCGCTGCACGAGAAATACCTCGGGCTCACCGCGGCGAAGGCCACGGTCCCGAGGTGATCACCTGTCCATCCCCTCGAACTCCGCGATCCGCCGCATCGACAACGAAGCGAACTCGTTTCTGCGGCGCATCGCCGCCGATGACGAAGAGCAGCAGGTTGCTCCGCGTCGGCCTCATCGATGGTGCGCTTCGCCATCTCCTCGCGGACCAGACGCGCACGGGCGGTATCATCGGTCAGGCGACCGCGCGCCGCGTGTCGCGCTCGTCCTCGTAGGACGGCGCATGCTCGAGGTCGAGCACCCGCTCGAGCTCGCGCGCTAGGTGGTGGATGCCGTCGAGCTGGTGCATGAGCGTCGTCTCCACCTGCTCGATCTCGCTTACGCGGTCCTCGAGCGTGTCGGTGGCGTGGTGGATGCGCTTGATCGACTCGAGCCGGCGCCGCAGCTGCAGCTGGTGCTCGCGGATCTGCATCTCCATCGGCGCCATCACCGCGCGCAGCCACGTCTCGGCTTCCTTGTTGGCGTAGTGGTAGACGCGGCGCACCTGGCTCGCCAGGGTCTCGAAGAAGCGGTGCATCACGGTCAGCTTCTCGGTGGTGAGCATCGTGCTGAAAGTATCGAACTGGATCTGATAGCTCCGCGCGAGCCGGTCGAACTCTTTCTGGTAGCGGAATAACGAGAACGACGGCGGTCCCGCGAGCCGCAGACCGTGCTCGTCGCCGAACTTGCGGTACATCGCCTCCATCATCGTCTGGATCTCGGCGATGACCCCGCTCGCGCGGACGAGCTTGGCGCGGATACCATCGAAATAGTCCGCCATCGCCCCGCGCAGGCTGAGCGTGAAGCGACTGCGGGTCATTGCCTTGAGCGTGCGGCGCGACTGCTCGTTCAACGCGTCCATGCCGAGATGGGTGAAAAGCGTGTTGGTGAGCTGCGAGAACACCCCGCGCGTAGCCTGGAAGCGCGCCAGGCCCTGCTCGAACGCCTCCTTCTCGGCGCGTACCTTGCGCATCATCTCCTCGACCACATCGAGGTTCCTGCCGCGCAAGCCGCGGAGGTCGGCGAGCTGCTCGAGGACACCGGTGAGACGCGCTTCGAGGATCGATCGGGTGTTGATAAGGAGGTCGACGATCTCGTGCCGCGTCGTCTCGCGCACGATCGCCTGCTTGCCGGGGATGAGCTGGGTCGAGAGCGTGTGCTCGAGCTCGGGCAGCCGGCTGCGAACGAGGAGGCGCGCGTCATCGGTGATCTTGGCGACCAGCCCCTTCTGCGCCGACACCGCGAGCACCTGATCGGCTGGCACGCCCAGCACGTCGCCGACCCATCTTTTCTGGGTCGCGATCTCGGCGTCGATCTCCGCTTCGCTCCGCAGCCCGTCCCAGAGGGAATCGATCTTGTTGACCACGACGTAGCGGCCCTTGTGGCGGCCGGGCACGGTGGCGAGGTACTCGTTCCAGACCTCGGCGTCGCTCTTCGACACCCCCGTGTCGACCGCGAGGATGAAGAGCACCGCGTGCGCGTTCGGCAGGAGGTTCAGCGTGAGCTCGGGCTCGATGCCGATCGCGTTGAGGCCCGGCGTGTCGAGGATCACCAGGCCTTGCTCCAGCAGCGGATGCGGGAAGTTGATCACGGCGTGCCGCCAGCAGGGAATCTCGACCATTCCGTCGGCGGCGAAGCCCGCGGCCTGGCTGGAGTCGTGGTCCACGAAGAGACCGTAATGCTTCGCTTCCTCGATCGGCACGCGCTTGGTCTCGCGCACCTGCTGGAAGGCCTCGACCAAAGCCTGGGCGTCGCCGACGTCGAGCGGGATGACGTGCCACTCGTCGCGGAAACGCTTGAACTCGCTCGTGGTCGCGTTGGTCGCGCGAGTTTCGATCGGCAGCAGCTGGATGCCGGGCGAGAGGCTGGAGTCCCACTGCAGCTCGGTGGGACACATCGTCGTGCGCCCGCTCGACGAGGGCAGCAGCCGCCGCCCGTAGTCGGCGAAGAAGATGGCGTTGATCAGCTCGCTCTTGCCGCGCGAGAACTCGGCGACGAACGCGATCGTGAGCTTGTCCTCGCTCAGCCGTTCCAGCAGCTGGCCGATGCGGAGCTCGGTGTGCGCATCGGCGAGCTCGTTCTCCTGCAGCCAGCGACGGTAGGCGCCGATCCGGCTGGCGACGTGTGCCCGCCAGGCACTGTAGGCCTGGAAGCGCTTGACCAGGCTCGCAGCTGCTACCTGAGGATCGCCGGGCAAGTCCATGATGCGATTACTTTATCACGGCGACTATCGCGGGAGACACAAGACGACTGTGCCCCAGGGATCCCCGCCGTTCTTCGTTATCGCCGATCCAATGGTGCTTACCGCTGGCAGCCGGGGCAGTAGTACGTCGACCGCTGCCCCTGTACGACGCGCCGGATCGGCCGCCCGCAGACCCGGCACGGCTCCCCGGCGCGGTCGTAGACGAAGTAGTGCTGCTGGAAATAGCCGGGCGCACCATCGGAGCCCACGAAGTCGCGGAGGGTGCTCCCACCGGCGGCGAGGGCGTCCTCGAGCGTGGCGCGTACTGCCTCCGCGAGCCGTTCGCACCGTGCGAGCGACACGCGGCGGGCGGGCGTCCGCGGCCTGATGCCGGCGCGAAACAGGCTTTCGTTCGCGTAAATGTTGCCGACGCCGGCGACGAGACGGTGATCCATGAGGGCGAGCTTGATCCCCGCCCGCCGCCCGCGCGTCGCAACGTGCAGACTTGTGCCGGTAAATGCCGCCGATAGCGGTTCGACGCCCAAATGCACGAGCAGCGGATGGCGCGCCGCGTCGCCTTCGGCCCAGAGCACCGCGCCGAAGCGGCGCGGGTCGCGCAGCCGCACCGCGATCTCGCCGACGCCGAGGTCGAAATGATCGTACGGGCCAGGCGCTTCGCCGCGCGGCACGATGCGCAGGCTGCCCGACATCCCGAGGTGCAGGATGAGCGTCCCGGTGCCGCAGTCGAGGAGCAGATACTTCGCGCGCCGCGTGACCGCGCGGATCTCGCGTCCGGCGACGAGCGCGGCGAGGTTTCGCGGCACCGGCCACCGCAGACCGCGGTTGCGCACGACGACGCCCGTGATCGTACGCCGGGCGAGGTGCGCCTCGATGCCGCGGCGGGTGATCTCGACTTCGGGCAGCTCCGGCATCAGCAACTTCGCGCGCGAGGGAGTGTCATAGTTGTCCCGGCAAGCGCGGGGGCGCTTCGCTTTCGCCGCAGCCGCACCCGCCATGGGGGATTTTGTGGTTGTCGCTCCCGGCAAATATACCTAAACTGCACCCCTCCACTCGCATTCCGGCAGTTCCCCCGATGACCCTTTCCAGCCTTTTCCAGCGCTTGCTTCTCGCCACCGCCGTCGCGGGTCTCGCGGCGGCGTGCGCCAAGCCGCCGCGCGGCGGCGAGCAAGCCGAAGGGGTGGACGCCGCAGCCCCCGCCGAGTCGCACTCGATCGCATCCGCCGGTCGCCGGCGGGTGGCGCCCGAGACGCCGCCCGACCTGCCGAACCAGGACCTGACCGGGGAGGTGCTGTACGAATTTCTGCTCGCGGAGATCGCGGGGCAGCGCGGCAACCTCTCGCTCTCGGCGCAGGCGTACGCCGATCTCGCGCGCCGTACGCGCGATCCGAGAGTCGCCGAGCGGGCGACCGAGATGGCGCTCCACGCGCGCATGCCGGAAGCGGCGGTCGAGTCGGCGAAGGTCTGGGCCGACGCGAGCCCGTCGAGCAGCCGCGCGCTCGGCACCGCCTCGAGCCTGCTGATCCGCTCGAACCGGCTGGACGAAGCCGAGCCCTACCTCAACAAGATCCTCGCCGTGCAGAGCGCGAACCGCGGCGACGGCTTCCTGCAGCTGAACGGCCTGCTCGCGAGCAATCCGGACAAGGCGACGAACCTGCGTGTCGTGCAGCGTCTCGCGCAGTCGTATCCCGATCTCGCCCAGGCGCATTTCGCGGTCGCGCAGGCCGCGGCGAACGCGGGCGACGACGCGCTCGCGATGAAGGAGGTCCGGCAGGCGGGCCGGCTGGCACCGGAGTGGGAGCTCGCGGTCCTGTACGAGGCCTCGCTCCTCCAAAAGAGCTCCAATGCCGCGGCCGCGGATCGGCTCGCGGGCTACCTCAAAACCTTTCCGCAGTCGCGCGAGGTGCGGCTCGCCTATGCGCGCACGCTGGTGGCGGACAAGAAATACCCCGAGGCGCGCGGGCAGTTCGAGCAACTCATCAAGGACCACCCCGGCAACACCGACGTCGTGTTCGCGGTCGCGGTGCTGTCGATGCAGCTCGAGGACTGGCCGGGCGCGGAGTCGAACCTGAAGCGGCTGCTCGATCTCGGGTACGCCGACCGCAACTCCGTGCGCTACTACCTCGGTCAGGTCACCGAGGAGCAGAAGCGCTTCCCCGAGTCGCTGCAGTGGTACGGGGAGGTGACGCGCAGCGAGCAGTTCCTGCCGGCGCAGATTCGCACCGCGCAGGTGATCTGGAAGCAGGGCGACCTGTCCGCGGCGCGCAAGCACCTGCAAGCCGTCAGCGCTGCGAACAGCGACCAGCGCGTGCAGCTCATCATCGCCGAGGCCCAGCTCCTGCGCGATGCGAACCAGCCCAAGGAGGCGTTCGTCGTCGTCGAGAGCGCGCTCGACAAGCTGCCCGACAACCCGGATCTGCTCTACGACCACGCGATGCTCGCCGAGAAGCTGGACCGGGTCGACGTGCTCGAGGCGAGCCTGCGCAAGGTGATCAAGCTCAAGCCCGATCACGCGCACGCCTACAACGCGCTAGGCTATTCGCTCGCCGAGCGCAACGAGCGGCTCGAGGAGGCGAAGGCGCTGATCGATCAAGCGCTGAAGCTCGCGCCCGACGACTCCTACATCATCGACAGCCTAGGTTGGGTGCTCTATCGCCAAGGCAAGCCCGAGGAAGCGCTCAAGGAGCTCCGGCGCGCCTATGCGGGGCGTCAGGACGCGGAAATCGCCGCGCACCTCGGCGAGGTGCTGTGGGTGCTCGGCCGGCGCAACGAGGCGCAGAAGGTCTGGGACGAAGCGCTCGCGAAGACGCCGTCGAACGACGTTCTCATCAAGACCGTCCAACGGCTCAAACCGTAGCTGCACCGGCCTCGCGAAGGCGGTTGATGCATCGCTGCGGCAGCCTGCTCTTCGCCGGCGCGGCGATGCTCGCCGCGGCCTGCACGACCGCCCCGCCGCAGGCACTTGCCCCGGGATCCTTCGCCGTCGTCGGCCGCGTGGCGGTACGATACGGCGACGAAGCGGCGAGCGGCCGCGTGGCTTGGCAGCACAGCGACGCGACCGACGATCTCATCATCTCCACACCGCTCGGCCAGGGCGTAGCCGAGATCACCCGCCGCGGCGGCGTGTACACGCTCGTCACGACCGACGGCAGGCGGCACAGCGCCGCAGATCCGGAACGACTGACGCAGGAGGTGCTCGGCTACGCGCTCCCCCTGGGCGGGCTCCCGGACTGGGTGCAGGCCCGGCCCGAGCCCGGGATCGAAGCGGCCACGCGCTACGAGGGCGAACGGCTAGCCGAGCTGCGCCAGCGCGGCTGGTTGATCGACTACTCGGGCTATGACGAAGCGGGCCGCCTGCCGAAGCGCGTGCGGCTCACGCGCGGTGATCTGGACATCCGCCTGGTGATCGACGAATGGCAGCTTCCCCCGCGATGAACGAGCTCGCGTGGCAGCGTCGCTGGCCGGCGCCGGCGAAGCTGAACCTGTTCCTGCACGTCGTCGGGCGGCGCGCGGATGGCTATCACCTGCTGCAAACCGCGTTTCGACTGATCGACCTCTGCGACTCGCTCGAGTTCGCGCCGCGCGCGGACGGCGAGATCCGCCTGGCGACCCCGCTCCCCGGGGTGCCGGATGGCGAAGATCTCACCACGCGCGCCGCCCGTCTGCTGCGGGAAGCTGCGGGTCTCGATGCCGGCGTCGACATCAAGTGCGAAAAGCGCATCCCGGTCGGCGGCGGCCTCGGGGGCGGCAGCTCCGACGCCGCAACGACGCTGATTGCGCTCAACGACCTTTGGGGCGCCGGGTTGAAGCGATCGGAGCTCGCCCCGCTTGCGCTCCGGCTGGGCGCCGACGTCCCGTTCTTCCTCCGCGGACGGAACGCGTTCGGCGAAGGGATAGGCGAGCGCCTGACCCCGCTCGATCTCGACCCCGCGTGGTACGTCGTGATTACGCCGCAAGTCGCTGTGTCGACTAGGGAAATCTTCGCTTCACCCGCGTTGACACGCGATACGAAACCGCTCAAACTTACGGCCTTTTTCGCGGGGCTGGGCCACAACGATCTCGAGCCGGTCGTCTGTGCGCGGGTGCCGCAGGTCGCGCAGGCGCTGCGGTGGCTCCGGATCGACGCCGGCCGTGCGGATGCGCGGATGAGCGGTTCAGGATCGAGCGTGTTCGCGGCGTTCGCGTCGGAGAGCGAGGCACGCGCGCTGGTGGACAGGATTCCCGGGGAGTGGCGCGGCGTGGCGGTGCGCGGGCTGGATCGGCATCCGCTCGGATGTGGAACCGATGCGGGGACAGAGATGAGGGGAAAAGACGCGAGGGGGGAAGACGCGAAGGGGAAAGACGCAGGTTGAGGGTAAAGGTTCGACGGATGGGGAGTCGCCAAGCTGGTTAAGGCAGCGGATTTTGATTCCGCCATGCGAGGGTTCGAGTCCTTCCTCCCCAGCCAATTCTCGATCGTCTGAGGCGACAGGCGCGCGAGGGTCGGCAGCCGCAAGCGGCTCTTGCGGCTGTTGTTTTTTGTAGCGAGAGTGTCAGGCTGAGGCGCGCGGGCTCATGGCCTACGAAAACCTGGTGGTGTTCACGGGGAACGCGAACCCGCTCCTCGCGCACAACGTCGTCAAGCGCCTGAACATCCCGATCGGCCACGCCGTATGCGGGAAGTTCTCCGACGGCGAGGTGATGGTCGAGATCCTCGAGAACGTCCGCGGTAAGGACGTGTTCGTGCTGCAGTCGACCTGCACGCCCACCAACGACAACCTGATGGAGCTGCTGATCATGGTCGACGCGCTCCGGCGCGCCTCGGCCGGACGGATCACCGCGGCGATGCCCTACTACGGCTACGCGCGCCAGGATCGCCGGCCCAGCTCGGCGCGCGTCGCGATCAGCGCCAAGGTCGTGGCGAACATGCTCGCCGCGGTGGGGGTCGACCGGGTGCTCACGATGGATCTGCATGCCGATCAGATCCAGGGGTTTTTCGACGTGCCGGTCGACAATATCTACGCCGCGCCGGTGCTGCTCGGCGACGTTTGGAAGCACAACTACGAGAACGTGATCGTGGTCTCGCCGGACGTCGGCGGGGTGGTGCGGGCACGGGCGCTAGCGAAGCGACTGGAGTCGGACCTCGCGATCATCGACAAGCGGCGGCCGCGGCCGAACGTATCGGAGGTGATGAACATCATCGGCGAGGTCGAAGGCCGCGCGTGCGTCATCATGGACGACATCGTCGACACGGCGAACACGCTGTGCCGGGCTGCCGATGCGCTGAAGGAGCAGGGCGCCACGCGCGTCCTCGCCTACTGCACGCACGCTGTGCTGTCGGGCAGCGCCGCGCAGCGCATCGCGGACTCCTCGCTCGACGAGGTGGTGGTTACCGACACGGTCCCACTCCGCGCCGACGCGCAAGCGTGCCGGAAGATCCGGGTGCTATCGGTGGCGGGCCTGCTGGCAGAGACGATATTGCGGATCTCGAACGAGGATTCGGTTTCATCGCTGTTTATGGAGTAGACGGGGGACACGGAAGGGGCGCGCCCGTTGCAGATTCTCGGCGCAGAAGGCAGTACGGAGAAGCAGACGCTTCACGATTTTTCAACGGGCAGTGCCTGGTCGCGAGCCTGCCCATAACACTGGAGTGCATCATGCAGATCGAAATCAGCGCGAAGAAGCGCGCCGGGCAGGGAACGGGTGCGAGCCGCCGCCTGCGCCATGCCGGGCGGGTTCCCGGCATCCTCTACGGCGGCGCCGAGCCGCCGCTGCCGATCGAGTTCGACCACAACGAGCTCTTCCTCAAAGCGCGGCGCGAGGCGTTCCACGCCTCGATCATCATGCTCGACCTCGACGGCGTAAAGCAGCAGGTGCTGCTGCGCGCGATCAACATGCACCCGTTCAAGGCGCAGGTGCATCACATCGATCTCCAGCGCGTGCTCGCCGACCAGAAGATCCGCATGAAGGTCCCGCTGCACTTCATGAATGCGGCGGTCTCGCCGGCGGTCAAGGACGCGGGTGCGGTCATCAACCACGTGATGAACGAGATCGACGTCATCTGTCTGCCGGCCGACCTGCCCGGCTTCATCGAGGTCGACCTCGCGCACATCACCGTCACCCAATCGATCCACGTCAAGGATCTCCCGTTCCCGAACGGTGTCGCGCCGATCCTGCATCGGGGCGAGAACCCGGTGGTCGCGTCCGCGTCGCTGCCGAAGGCGGGCCCGAGCGAGGAAGAAGAGGCTGCCGCAACCGCCGAAGTCGTGCCGGCGTCGCAGGTGCCGGCGGCGAAGCAGCAGCCGGACGCGCCCGACGCCGCCGCGGCCGGGAAGCCCGAGAAGGGCGGGAAGCCCGACAAGCCGGCCAAGGTGGAGAAGAGCGACAAGAAGTAGGCCAAGGTTCGACAACCCGCAGCGCGGCGGACCACCGCCGCGCTTTTTTTCATGGCCATCAAGCTCATCGCCGGCCTCGGCAATCCCGGACGCAAGCACGAGCGGGACCGCCACAACGCCGGGTTCTGGTTTGCCGAGCGGCTCGCCGGGCGCGAGCGCGCGAGCTTTCGCGCGGAGCCGCGCTATCACGCGCATACCGCCCGCCTGCCCGCGGATATCTGGCTCGTCATGCCGCAGACCTACATGAATCTCTCCGGCCGGACGGTCGGCGCGATCACGCGGTTCTACAAGATCCCGCCCGACGAAGTGCTCGTCGCGCACGACGAGCTCGACTTCCCGCCGGGCACCGTGAAGCTCAAGCTCGGGGGCGGCGTCGCCGGCCACAATGGCCTCAAGGACATCGCCGCGCAGCTCGGGACGCAAGGGTTCTGGCGCCTGCGGATCGGCATCGGTCACCCGGGCGACAAGGACCTCGTCGCCGATTACGTACTCAACTCCCCCTCGCCCGCCGATCGCGCGCTGATCGAAGAATCCATCCAACGGAGCCTCGAGGTCGCGCCGCTGATCCTCGCCGGCGATCTCCAGGCCGCAACCATGAAACTGCACACGAAGAAGGCGCCGCCGGCGCCGGAACAATCCGCTGCGGGAGACAAGCCGTGAGCCTTCGGTGCGGCATCGTCGGCCTGCCGAACGTCGGCAAGTCCACGCTCTTCAACGCGCTCACCAAAGCAGGGATCGCGGCGGAGAACTATCCCTTCTGCACCATCGAGCCGAATGTCGGCATCGTCGAGGTGCCCGACCCGCGCCTCGGGCGGATCGCGGCGATCGCCAGGCCGCAGAAAGTGGTCGCGGCGACGGTCGAGTTCGTCGACATCGCCGGGCTCGTCGCGGGCGCCTCGAAGGGCGAGGGTCTCGGCAATCAGTTCCTCGCCAACATCCGCGAGACCGATGCGATCGCCCACGTCGTGCGCTGCTTCGAGGACGACAACGTCGTGCATGTCGCGGGCAAGATCGACCCGCGATCGGACATCGAGACGATCAACACCGAGCTCGCCCTCGCCGATCTCGCGACCGTCGAGCGGCAGTTTGCACGCTACGCGAAGGTCGCGCGCTCCGGCGGCGACAAGGATGCACAGCGTCTCGTCGCAGTGCTCGAGAAAGTCCAGCCGGTCCTGAACGAAGCAAAGCCCGCGCGCACGGTGGAGCTCTCGAAAGAGGAGCTCGCGGTGATCCGGCCGCTCTTCCTGCTGACGATGAAGCCGACGCTGTACGTCGCGAACGTCGCCGAGAAGGGATTCACGGACAACCCGCTGCTCGAGCGGATCCGGGAGCTGGCGACGCGGGAGGGGGCGCCGGTGGTCGCGATCTGCGCGGCGCTCGAGGCGGAGATGGCCGACATGAGCGACGAGGACAAGCGGGTGTTCCTCGCCGATATCGGCCTCGAAGAGCCCGGCCTGAACCGGCTGATCCGCGCCGGCTTCCAGACCCTCGGCCTGCAGACCTACTTCACCGCGGGACCCAAGGAGGTTCGCGCCTGGACCGTCCAGGTCGGCGCAACCGCGCTGCAGGCCGCCGGCGTCATCCACACCGACTTCGAGCGCGGCTTCATCCGCGCCGAAGTGATCGCCTACGATGACTACCTCGCCTGCACGGGCGAGACCGGGGCGAAAGACGCCGGAAAGATGCGGCTCGAGGGCAAGGAGTACGTCGTGCGCGACGGCGACGTCATCTACTTCAGGTTCAACGTCTGAACGCCCGAGCCCCGAGCCGACCGCGCGCGCTTGAAAACCGTTTTGCGCGGTGATATATAACGTATATCGACTGAGGCGCAACCCGAGCGGAGCCCGATCATGGCCGTCCTTCAGCTGACCCAGGTCTATCTCGAACCGCGCCAGAAGGCCGCGCTGCAGAAGCGCGCCAAGGCGAAGGGGACGAAGGTCGCCGAGGAGATCCGCAAGGCGATCGACGCCTATCTCGCGGGCGTCACCGCGGAGGAACTCGAGCTGCTCGATGCGGCTACCCGGGCGGCCAAGCTGCAGCTCGACGAGATGGCGGCCGAGCTCGAGGGCATCAACCGCCGCGTCGACGCGACGCTCGCCGAGATGGATCGCGTCCGGGCGGCGTCCCCCGTCGCGCCGTACGCGGTGAAGCGTTGAGCGCGATCACCGAGCTGCTCGACCGGCTGTCCGGTATCGCGGTCGTGCGCGAGCGGCTGGGGGACACCGCGAAGCGCGTCGATCACGTGGCCGAGCACCTCCTCGACCACGAGCGCCGCATCACCCGCCTCGAAACGCTTGCTCCACCGGACCCGCCGCGCGGGCCGAGGCAGCTCGCACGGAAATAGCCGGGGATGCCCGAGCTTCCCGATGTAGCCGTCTACATCGAGGCGCTCGAACGACGAGCGCTCGGACTCCCGCTCGTCCGGGTCCGCCTGCTCTCGCCGTTTCTCCTTCGCACCGCGATACCGCCGATCTCGGCGGCCGAGGGCAAGCGCGTCCGCGAGCTGCGGCGGATCGGCAAGCGCATCGTGTTCGCCCTCGAGGACGAGCTCTTCCTGGTGCTCCATCTCATGATCGCAGGCCGGCTGCGCTGGCTCGCGCCCGGCGCCAAGCCGCCGGGCAGGATCACGCTCGCGCTGCTCGATTTCCCCGCCGGATCGCTCGCATTCACCGAGGCCGGAACCAAACGCCGCGCCTCGCTGCATCTCGTGCAAGGGGAAGCCGCCGTGAAGGCGTTCGACGCCGGCGGGCTGGACGTGCCGGCCGCGGATCTCGCCGCGTTCGCGGAGCGGTTGAGGCGCGAGAACCATACGCTCAAGCGCGCGCTGACCGATCCCCGACTCTTCAGCGGCATCGGCAACGCCTACTCCGACGAGATCCTGCATCGCGCACAGCTCTCCCCGGTCGCGCTGACCTCGTCGCTGACGCAGCAAGAGATCGCGGGACTCTTCGAGGCGACGCGCGCGACGCTCGGGGACTGGACCGAGAAGCTGCGCCGCGACGCGGGTGCGGGTTTCCCCGAGAAGGTCACCGCATTTCGCGACGGCATGGCGGTGCATGGACGCTTCGGCAAGCCCTGCCCGGTGTGCGGGGCACCGGTGCAGCGGATCCGCTATGCGGAAAACGAGACGAACTACTGCGCGCGCTGCCAGACCGGCGGCAAGGTGCTCGCCGACCGCGCGCTCTCGAGGCTGTTGCACAAGAGCTGGCCGCGGAACATCGAGGAGCTGGAGTAGCCGCGACCTTCCGCCGGCCGCGTAGCGGCACTTCAGAACGAAAGCGTCGCGGCGCCGGCCTTGAGACGCTCGTGGACCACGCTCGAGCCGGCGATCACCACGCCTTCGATGAGGTCGTCCTGGGTGTAGCCGCGCGCCTTGACGCACGGCGTACAGGCCCAGAGCGTCCCGCCGCGCCGCAGAAAGTCCTCGATCAGCGCCTTCAGCGGTTCGAGCGGGTTCACTTGCGTGGTGTCGGCCGCGCGCCTGCGGACGAGATCCACCGCAGCGCTGGTGAGAAAGACGCACACCTTCAGCCCGGCGGTCATGCCGCCGTTCGCGATCGTGAATCCCACCGACGACAGCTCGTGGTCGGTGCCTCTCGTCATCAGGACGACGAGTTCCTTGGCTTGATCGGCCATAATCCCTCCGGATGTGGTGTTGGACCGCTGCTGGAAATCTATCGGGTCGCGAGCCGCGGGTCCTAGCCGAGCGTCCGCAACTCTTGTTCGCAACGCCGGCCCCGGGGAAATGACGATGAACGCGCTGTCGGAGGTTTTGCAGGCGGTCAAGCTGACGGGCGCCGTGTTCCTCGACGCGGAGTTCCGCGCGCCCTGGTGCATCGCCGCGCAGGGCAAGATCGCAAAGCTGCTGATGCCCGGCGCCGAACACTTCATCCACTATCACTACATCGTCGACGGCCACTGTCGCGCGCGGGTGGAGAGCGCCGGCGAGGTGCCGCTCCAGGGCGGCGATGTCCTCGTGTGCCCGCATGGCGACCCGCACGTCATGGGGAGCGACTTGCACCTGGCGACATTCCCGTTGGCAAGCATCCTCGCCCCGCCGAACCGTGGCGAAGTGGCGGCCGTCCGTTACGGCGGGGACGGCGAGGCGACGCGGATCATCTGCGGATTTCTCGCCTGCGACCCGCATCTCTGCAAGCCGATCCTTTCGGCGCTGCCCCGTCTCTTCAGCGTGAGCATCCGGTCTGGCCCGTCGGGCGAATGGCTGGAAAGCTCGCTAAGGCACTCGGTAGCGGAGGCGGCTTCGACCCGCGCCGGCGCCGACGTGGTTCTCGCCCGGCTCTCCGAAGTGCTCTTCGTGGAGACGCTGCGGCGCTACATCGAGAGCCTCCCACCCGGACAGACGGGCTGGCTCGCGGGCCTCCGCGACCCGCTGGTCGGGGGCGCGCTCGAACTGCTCCACCGCGAGCCGGCACATGCTTGGACGGTGGACCAACTCGCCCGCGAGACCGGTTGCTCGCGCTCCGTGCTCGCCGAACGGTTCACGCAGTATCTCGGCCAGCCGCCGATCCAGTACCTTACGAGCTGGCGGCTCGCCCTGGCCGCGAGCCGGTTGCGATCGGGTAGCGCAAGCCTCGCGCGTATCGCCGACGAGGTCGGCTACGAATCCGAAGCGGCGTTCAACCGCGCGTTCAAGCGCGAGTTCGGGTTGCCGCCCGCACGGTGGCGACGCAACGACGGCGCCGCGGCGGCGCACCCGCCCCGATGACCGAAGGCGGCGCTCGCGAGGTCCTGCTCGTGCGCGCGATAGAAACCGCGGGCGATTCAGGCGCGATGTGGTCCGACGAGGACCGGGCGTGGGCGACAAGAGCGGCGCTGGAGGTCGCGGGAACCGACGCCGCGCCGGATGCCTTCGTCGCCCGGCGCGCGTCGCTCGCGCTAGAGCGGCTGCGCAGCCGCTACCCGGTGCTCGCGCGCGCACTGCACGCGGTGACCTGGCGATCGTGGATCGCGCCGGCGCTCGCGCTCGCCGCGTTCGCGCTCGGCGTCGCGGCCGATCAGCTCGGACCCTCGAAGTACGTCAACATCCTCGCGTTTCCGCTCCTCGCGTTGATCGCCTGGAACCTCGCGGTCTACGTGCTGGTAGTGCTCCGCGGCGTGTGGGGACTTGGCTCCGAGCGTGGCCGTGGGCTTGGCCCGATCGCGCGCTTGGTAGCGCGGATCGGGCGCGGCGTGACGAGCGCACCGGCGGCGAAAGATGCCGCACTATCCGCCGCGCTCGGCGCGTTCTTCGCCGGCTGGGCACGGGCGGCGGCGCCGCTGACCGCGGCGCGCGTCGGGCGGTGCCTGCACATGGCCGCGCTTGCGCTGGCCCTCGGCGCGATCGCCGGCATGTACGTCCGCGGTCTGGTGCTCGAGTACCGCGCCGGTTGGGAGAGCACGTTCGTGGGCGCGCAGACGGCGCATGAGCTGCTCGCGTTCGTGCTCGGCCCCGCGTCAGCGCTGACCGGGATCCCGATCGCCGACGTGCCGCGGCTCGAGGGGCTTCGCCTCGGCGCCGGCGGCACCGGCGAGAACGCGGCGCCGTGGATCCACCTCTACGCCGCGACGGTCGCCCTCTTCGTGCTCGCGCCCCGACTGCTGCTCGCGCTCGGCACCTGGTTCTCCGAGCGCCGCCTCGCCGCGCGATTCCCGCTCGCGCTCGACGAGCCCTATTTCGCCCGGCTCACGCGGCAGGTCGGCCGCGAAGCGGCGCGGGTCCGGATCGTCCCGTACAGCTACCAGCTCCCGCCGCAGGCGGTGCTGGGGCTCCAGGCGATCGCGACGCGCTTGCTCGGACCCAATGTCGAGATGAGCGTGGCGGCGAACGTCGCCTGGGGCGGCGAAGACACGGTACCGGGCGACCTCGTTCCCGCCGGACCGCTGGCGCTCGTCGCCGTGATCTTCCCGCTCGCCGCCACACCCGAGCCCGAGAACCACGGCGTGTTCATCGAGGCGATCACCGCGCAAGCGGCCCCCAGCACGCCGCTCGTGGCGATCCTCGACGAAGCGGGCTTCCGGAAGCGCTTCGCGCAGCAGCCGGCGCGGCTCGAAGAGCGCCGCGCGGCGTGGCGCGACCTTCTCGCGACTCGCCGGCTCGAGCCCATCTTCGTCGATCTCGAGGCGCCGGATGTCGCCGCCGCCGCGGCTGCCGTGGAGCGCAGCCTGCGGATGGAGGGGGCGCCGTGAACCCGCCGGGCCGTCCCAAGGGCGAACCCCTGAGCGCTGGCGGCGCGACGGTAGCCCAATGAGTACGGACGAGCGGCAGATCGACCTCAGCCTCATCTCCCATACCAACGTGGGCAAGACGACGCTCGCGCGCACGCTGCTCGCGCGCAACGTCGGTGAAGTCCGCGACGCGCCGCATATCACGGCCGTCGCCGAGCCGCATGCGTTGATCGAGACGCCGGAAGGCGACGTCCTGCGCCTGTGGGACACGCCCGGATTCGGCGACAGCGCGCGGCTCGCGAAACGGCTCGCACAGTCGAGCAATCCGATCGGTTGGTTCCTGAGCGAAGTCTGGGACCGCTGGCGCGACCGCCCGTTCTGGTCGAGCCAGCAGGCGGTCCGCAACGTTCGCGAGCACGCGGATGTCGTCCTGTACCTCGTGAGCGCAGCCGAAGACCCGGGCGATGCCGGCTATGTCGAGCCGGAGATGCGCATCCTCGAATGGATCGGCAAACCGGCGATCGTGCTGCTGAACCAGGCGGGCGAGCCGCGGCCGGCGGCGATCGAGCAGGCCGAGGAGGCACGCTGGCGCGCGCATCTCGCACGGCACGGGATCGTCCGCGACGTCCTGACGCTCGACGCGTTCGCGCGCTGCTGGGTGCAGGAGATGGTGTGGCTCCGCGCCGTCGCCGTCGCGCTGCCCGAAGCGAAGGCCGCCGCGTCCGCGCGGCTCGCAGCGGCATGGCGCGTGCGCCGGATGGCGGAGTTCGAAGCCGCGATGGCCGCGCTCGCCGCGCAACTCGCGCGCGCGGCCTGCGACCGCGAGGAGCTCGACGAGCAGGGCGTCCGCGCCCAGCTCCGCGAGCTCGGGAGCGCGCTCGGCATTCCGAGCGCGGGCGCGGCGACGCCGAAGGAGCGCGCGATGACGCGGCTCGCCGAGCGGCTCGACGGCGACGTGCGGGCGACGGTCGACCGGTTGATCGAGATCCACCGACTCGAGGGTCGTGCCTCGGGCGAGGTGCTGCAGCGCCTGGCCGGCGATTTCGTGGTCGCCGCGCGCGTGAGCGAGGGCAAGGCCGCGATGCTCGGCGGGATCGTCTCGGGCGCGGTATCGGGCCTGGCGGCCGACCTCGCGTCCGGCGGGCTTACCTTCGGCGCGGGCCTGCTCACCGGCGGGCTGCTAGGCGCGCTCGGTGCGGCAAGCCTCGCGCGCGGCTACAACGTCGTGCGCGGGGCCGCGACGACCATGGTCCGGTGGAGCGACGAGTTCCTGGAGGGGTTCTTCGCCGCCGCGCTGCTGCGCTACCTCGCAGTGGCTCACTACGGCCGCGGGCGCGGTGAATGGGCCGCGAGCGAATACCCTGCGTTCTGGCGCGAGGAGGTCGCCGCGGTCGTGGCGCCGCGCCGCGATGCGCTCGCGGCGATCTGGTTGGAGCGCGCGGGCGTATGCGACACCGCGCAGCTCGCGGCGGCGCTGCAGACCGAGCTGACCGGCGCGGCGCTCGAGCTGCTCGAGCGCCTCTATCCCGGTGCGCTCGACTCAGCCCGGCAGTAGTACCTCGAAACAGCTGCCTCCACCCGCGCGCGGGAGGCATCGCGCCACGCCGCCGTGCTTGCGGGCGATCTGGCGGACCAGCGCAAGGCCGAGACCCACACCGCCTTCGCGCTCGCGCGCGCCGGCCGGGCGGTAGAACGGCTCGAAGATCCGCTCGCGCTCGGCCTCGGGCACGCCGGGGCCGCGATCGCACACGCGGACCAGTGCCTCACCGTTCGAATTCGTCACCCCCACGTCGATCGGCGTCCCGCCCCCGTAGCGTCGGGCGTTCTCGAGCAGGTTGCGGATCAGCCGGCGCAGCAGCCGCGGGTCGCCGCGGATCGAGACCGGTTTTCCGTCGAGCGCAGCGTCGAATCGCGCGCATTCCTCGGCGGCGAGCGCGAGGAGATCGACGTCTTCGCGCACTTCAAGCGCCGCCACCGCGTCGAGCCGGCTCGCGACCAGGATCTCGTCCACCAGCGTGTCCAGCTCGGCGATGTCGCGCTCCAGCTCGCGCTTGAGGCCGGGCTTCGCGCCGGCTTCGAGCATTTCGATCGCCATGCGAATACGCGCGAGCGGCGAGCGCAGCTCGTGCGAAGCGTTCGCGAGCAGGCTCTTGTGCGCACCGACCAGCCCTTCGATCCGCTCGGCCGAGCGGTTGAAGCTCGTGGCGAGGGCGGCGATCTCGTCGCGGCCCTCGATCTTCACGCGCGTCGCCAGATCGCCGGCGCCGAGAGCTTCGACGCTCGTCTGCAGGCGTTCGAGGCGGCGCGTCGTTCGGCGCACGACCGGGTAGGCGCCGACTGCCACCGCAATGGCGAGCAACCCGAAGGTGAGGACGATGCCGAGTGGCGCGGGCCCCGCGTGCGGGCGCCGCGGCGGACGCGCCGCCAGCCACCGGCCGTCCGGCAGCTCGAGCGTCCAGATGCGGCCGCGATGCCATGGCATGCCCGGCCGGTGGCGGCCTTCGCGCGGCGACAGCAGGTCGGGACCAACCTGCGCGATCCGCGTGCCGTCGGGTGCAAACAGCGCCGCGTTGACCTGGCCGCCCGCCGAGAGCTTCTCGAGCGCCGCTTGCTGCGCCTCGCGCGGGGCATCCGCCGGCGGCAGCGCGCCTTGAGCGATCTCGGATGCGAGCGCGTAAGCCTGCGGCGGCGGCGACACTTGGACCAGCACGCGCCACAGCCAGCCCGCGGCGATCGCGAAGACGACGAGGCTCGCGACGACGGTGAGATAGAGCTGGAGATAGAGCCGCCTCAAGCGTCCCCGTCCTGGCTGCGCGCGAAAACGTAACCCGCGCCGCGCACGGTGATGATCCGCCGCGGCTTCTTCGGATCGTCCTCGATCGCCGATCGGATGCGCGAGACGTGCACGTCGATCGACCGGTCGAATGCCTCGAGCGACTCGCCGCGCACGAGATCCATCAGGTGCTCGCGCGACAGCACTCTTCCCGAATGCTCGGCGAGCGCCACCAGGAGCTCGAACTGGTAGCTGGTGAGCGGCCGCTCCTCGCCGTCGATGCGCGCCGTGCGCGCGCCGCGGTCGATTTCCAGACGGCCGAAGCGGAGCACCGCGGCCGGGCCGCCTGCGCGCTTGCGCCGCCGCAGGATCGCACGCAGGCGGGCGAGGAGCTCGCGCGGGTTGAAGGGCTTCGGCAGGTAATCGTCGGCTCCGAGCTCGAGACCGACCACGCGGTCGGTCGCTTCGCCGCGCGCGGTCAGCATCAGGATCGGGATGTCGGAGGCGGCGCGCACGCGCCGCAGCACCTCGAACCCGTCCAGGTCGGGCAGCATGACGTCGAGGACGAGCGCGTCGAACGGTGCGCGCTTCAATGCGGCGAGCCCCTCGGCCGCGGTGTCGTGCACGGCGGCGCGGAAGCCCGATTCGCCGAGATAGTCGCTCACCATCGCGGCGAGCCGCGCGTCGTCCTCGATGATGAGGATGCGGTCCGTCACCGTCAGGCGGTCCGCGACGACCAGAGGTGCGTCGCGACCGACATCGTCAAGAAGCACGTGTCCATGGCTCGTCCCGGAAGTTCAGTCCCGCGAGTTCGGAGCCCCGATTATGCGGGGCCGAACGAAAGGGGCCGCGGCCATGCGGCCGCGGCCCCGGCAGTAACTCGCTCGTCAGCCCCGGCGCGGGCCGTGCCGGCGCTCCATCCGCTCGGCGAGCTTCGCGCGCTGGTCGGGCGTGAGGACTTCGGCCGCGTCGGCAAGCGACTGCGTGATGCGCCGCGAGAAGGTCTCCGCGAGCTGCAACTCCTCGGCGCGGATCGACTCCAGCGCGGCGCGATCGATCTGCGGCTTGGACAGGATCTCGACGACTTGCTTCCGCGCCGCGCGGTGCTTCTCGCGCAGCGGCGCCAGCTCGCGCATCGTCGTGGTCATGATCTCGGCGACCTGCTTCTGCTGTGCGTCGGTCGCGTCGACGTCGGCGAGCCACCACTTCACCATCGCCTCGGCGCGGCGCTGCATCGCCTGCGGGTCCATCTCGCCGTGCCAGCCGCGGCCGCCGCCCCAGCCGCCGTGCCAGCCGCCCGGGCCGCCGTGGGCGAGCGCCGTCGCGCCGATACCGGCGGCCAGGCCGCCGACCAGGGTTGCCAGCACGAGGCGGCGACGCCAGGGCCGGCGCGGCTGGTCGGAGGAGTGGGTCGTCTTGGGGGTGAGCTGATCGTTCACGTTTTCGTCCTTTCGGGTGGATTGCGGTGAGCGAACTCTAGGCGCCGCCGGTTTCGACGGCTTCTCCGGGACGTAAAGTTATGTGAAGACGAGGCGTTCGCCGCACATCGCGCGAAAACAGTGACGGATGTTCGGGTGAATAATCCAGACCTGCCAGGAGCACGACCGTGAGCGCATTGACTCCCCTCTGGAAAGCCAAGGTGCCGATCCTCCTGGGTGCGGCCATGGTGCTGCTCGTGGTCGCGACGCTGCGGGTGAACGAGCAGCGGGAATGTCGTCAGGTGTGCGTGAAGCACCGGTTCGCCGACGGGGTCTATGCGTGCGAGGGGTTCGCGGAAGGCCGCTGTCAGTGCGTGACCGGGGACGGCAAGCTCGTGCCGGCGCCGCAGCCCGAGCGGCGCTGAGCCTCGAGCCCGGACGCCCGTGCAGACGCTCCTCTCCGTCGAGGACCTGCGCGTCGACATCCCCACGCCGAGCGGGCGGCTGCATGCGGTCCGCGGCGTCGATCTCGCGCTTTGCGACGGCGAGACGCTGTGTCTCGTCGGCGAGTCCGGTTGCGGGAAGACCCTCACTGCGCTCGCGCTAATGGGGCTCCTGCCCGCGAGCGCGTCCGTGAGCGCGCGCCGGATGACCTTCGCCGGCGAGGATCTCCTCGTCATGAGCGAGCGACGGCGCTCCGATCTTCGCGGCAACAGAGTCGCGATGATCTTCCAGGAGCCCATGACCTCGCTCAACCCGGCGTACACCATCGGCGATCAGCTCGAGGAGGTGCTGCTCAGGCACCGCACAGTCGAGCGCGCGGCAGCGCGTGACCGCGCTGTCGCGCTGCTCGAAAAAGTGGGCATCACGGCCGCCGCGGGCCGACTCGGCCAGTACCCGCATCAGCTCTCGGGGGGCCTGCGCCAGCGCGTGATGATCGCGATGGCGCTGATGTGCGAGCCGGCGCTGATCGTCGCCGACGAGCCGACCACCGCGCTCGACGTCACGATCCAGGCGCAGATCCTGCACCTGCTGAAGGCGCTGCAGCGCGAGTTCCGGATGGCGCTCATCCTGATCACGCACGATCTCGGCATCGTCGCGCGCGTCGCCGATCGCGTCGCGGTGATGTACGCGGGCGAGATCGTCGAGAGCGCGCCGGTGGCGGCGCTGTTCGCCGCGCCGCTGCACCCGTACACGCGCGGGCTGCTCGCCTGCATCCCGGTTCCCGGCCGCACGCGGCCGGGCGAACCGCTCGGGGTGATCCCAGGGCCAAGTGCCGGCGCCGATCGGCGAGCTGCACGGCTGCCAGTTCCGCAATCGCTGCGCGCACGTGCGTCCCGGGTGCGAGTCGGACCAGCCGCTCGCCGAGGCGCGGCCCGGGCACGCGAAGCGCTGCCTCCTCCCTGCATGACCGGCCCGCTGATCGAGCTGACCGAAGTGCGGCGCGACTTCGCCGTCGGCGGCGGGCTGTTCCGCGCGCAGCGGGTGCTCCACGCGGTGAACGGCGTCTCGCTCGCGGTGGCGCGCGGCGAGGTGCTCGGTCTCGTCGGCGAGTCGGGCTGCGGGAAGTCCACGCTCGCGCGCATGCTGCTCGGACTTCTCGCGCCGAGCGCGGGCGAGATCCGCTTCGACGGCCGGCCGCTCGCGGCCCACGATCGACGCGCGCTCGCGCGGCGCGTCCAGCCGGTGTTCCAGGATCCGTACGCTTCGCTCAACCCGCGCAAACACGTCGCGTCGATCATCGGGCTGCCGCTGGCGGTGCACGCCATCGGCAAGCCCGACGAGCGCACGCGGCGGGTCGAAGAGATGATGGAGCGCGTCGGCCTCGCGCGCCGGCTCGCGCAGAACTACCCCAACCAGCTCTCCGGCGGGCAGCGCCAGCGGGTCGCGATCGCGCGCGCCCTCGTGACCCGGCCGGAGGTGGTCGTCTGCGACGAGCCGACCTCGGCGCTCGACGTCTCGGTGCAGTCGCAGATCCTCAACCTGCTTGCCGAGCTGCGCCGCGACCTCGGTCTCACCTACGTCTTCATCAGCCATAACCTCGCGGTGGTCGAGCACATCGCCACGCGGGTCGCCGTGATGTATCTCGGGCGCATCGTCGAGGAGGCGGACACGGCGCGGCTCTTCCGCGACCCGCGGCATCCTTACACGCGGGCGCTCCTCGACTCAGTGCTCACGCCCGAACCCGGCCGGGGTGTACCGGACACGCACCTCGGCGCGGCCTATCCGAACCCGCTCGAGCCGCCCGCGGGCTGCGCGTTCCACCCGCGCTGTCCGTCGGTCATGGCGCGGTGCCGCACCGATCCGCCGGCGCCGACCGGCGACCGGGGGAGCCGGGTCGAGTGCCACTTGTATGTATGATCGAAACGCGGGGACTCGATGAGGAGAGGAGACCACATGAGCAAGCGAATTCTGGCCGCCGCGCTCGGCGCGGCACTCTGCGTCGCAGGACCGGCGGACGCCGGCAAGCGCGACGACACGCTGCGCATTGCCGCCAACCAGGTGCCCGAGAGCCTGGACTCGTACATGAACAACGTCCGGATCGGCGTGATCATCACCCACCACATCTGGGACCACCTCATCTACCGCGACCCCAGGACGAACGAGTACAAGCCGTCGCTTGCGACCGGCTGGAAGTGGGTGGACGACAAGACGCTCGAGCTCGAGCTGCGCCGGGGCGTGCGGTTCCACGACGGCGAGGCGTTCGACGCCGACGACGTGGTCTACACCCTCAACTTCGTGGCGAACCCGGCGAACAAGGTGGTCACGCAGCAGAACGTCAACTGGATCGAGAAGGCGGAGAAGCTCGAGCCGTTCAAGGTCCGCGTCCGGCTCCGGCAACCGTTCCCGGCCGCGCTCGAGTACCTCGCCGGGCCGGTGGTGATCTACCCGAACGAGTACTACGCGAAGGTCGGCCCGAAGGGCATGAGCGAGAAGCCGGTCGGGTCGGGGCCGTACAAGGTCGTCGAGCATCAGCCCGGCCGGCTGGTGCGTTTCGAGCGGAACGCCGACTACTTCAAGGACAGCCCCCGCCCGCAGCCGACGATCGGGAAGCTCGAGCTCCGGCTGATCCCGGACCAGAACACCCAGGCCGCCGAGCTGATGGGCAAGGGCCTCGACTGGATCTTCAACGTCCCGCCCGACCAGGCGCAGCAGCTGAAGGGCGTGCGCGACTTGACCGTGGTCGCCGGCGAGACGATGCGCGTCGTGTGGCTCACGCTCGCGACGCACGACAAGTCGCCGACCCCGGTGCTCAAGGACATCCGCGTGCGCAAGGCGCTCAACCACGCCATCGACCGCCAGGCGATGCTGAAGACCGTGGTCGGGGAGGGCGCGCGCGTGCTCCACACGCTCTGCTTCCCGAGCCAGTTCGGCTGCAGCGACGACGGCGCGCCGCGCTACCCCTATGACCCGGCGAAGGCGAAGGCGCTGCTCGCCGAAGCGGGCTATGCCAACGGCTTCGAGATCGACTTCTACGCCTACCGCGAGCGGCACCAGACCGAGGCGATGATCGGCTACTTCCGCGCGATCGGCGTCAGGACGAACCTGCGCTACATGCAGTACGCGGCGATGCGCGACGCGCTGCGCGAGGGGAAGGCCGGTCTCGCCCACCAGACCTGGGGCTCGTTCTCGGTGAACGACGTCTCCGCGTCGACGCCGGTCTTCTTCAAGTTCCTGCTCGACGACGTGACGCGCGACCAGCGGGTGCGCGATCTCCTCGACGCCGGCGACTTCTCGGTGAAGCCCGACGTCCGCCGCGTCGCGTACAAGAACGCCCTTGCCCTGATCGCCGAGCAGGCGTACATCGTGCCGCTGTACTCATTGCCGGTGTACTACGCGCACACGAAGGACCTCGACTTCCGCCCGTACCCCGACGAGCTGCCGCGCTTCTGGGAGGCGCGCTGGAAGCAGCGTAGCGACTGATGCTCGCCTACACCGCAAAGCGCGCGCTGCTCGCGGCGCTCGTCGCGCTGACGGTCTCGGCGGCCTGCTTCATGCTCGTTCACCTGTCGACCGACGTCGCCGTAGCGATGGCGGGCGAGGGCGCGCGCAGCGAGGACATCGAGTTCATCCGCAAGCAGTACGGCTTCGACCGTCCGCTCGCCGTCCAGTACGCCGACTGGCTCGGCGCGCGCGGCGCGCGGCGACTTCGGCGAGTCGCTCTACTTCCGCACCCCGGTCGCCGGGATCGTGTCGGAGCGGCTGCCGACCACGCTCCTGCTCGGCGCGCTTGCGATCGCAATCGCGCTCGCGCTCTCGATCCCGCTCGGGGTGCTGGCGGCGATGCGCCCGAACACCTGGGTCGACCGGCTGACCCTCGCAGTCGCGGTCGATCGGGCAGGCGATGCCCTCGTTCTGGTTCGCGCTCGTCCTGATCCTCGTCTTCGGCCTGCATCTCGGCTGGCTGCCGATTTCCGGCAGCGAGACGCTGGCGCATTTCGTCCTGCCGGCGATCGCGCTCGCCTACTACGCCGCGCCGGCGATCATGCGGCTCACGCGCTCCGGGATGCTCGAGGTGCTCGCCTCCGACTACATCCGCACCGCGCGCGCGAAGGGCCTGCGGCTCCCGGCGGTGCTCTTCAAACACGCGCTGCGGAACGCGATCATCCCGGTCGTGGCGCTCGCCGCGGTGCAGCTCGGCTTCATGCTCGGCGGCTCGGTGGTGATCGAGACCGTATTCGCGCTGAACGGCGTGGGCTACCTCGCGTGGGAGGCGATCCTGCACAACGACTTCCCGGTGGTGCAGGCGATCGTGCTGCTGGTCGCGCTCTTCTACATCGTGCTCACCTTCCTCGCGGACCTCGCCAACGGCTGGCTCGATCCGCGGATCCGCATCGGTTAGCGCATGTCGGCCGTCATCACCGCCGCCGAAGAGCTGGCCGCCCCGTCGCCGGGCGCGCTGCTGCGCCGGCGCGTGCTCGGCCATACCGGGCTCCTGATCGGCGCCGGCGTGCTCGCGGCGGTGGTCGTTCATGGCGCTCGCCGCGCCGCTCCTTGCGCCGTTCGACCCGTACGACCAGGACCTCGCCCGGCGGCTCATCCCGCCGATCTGGCACGGCGAGGGTACCTGGGCGCATCCGCTCGGCACCGACATGCTCGGCCGCGACTACCTCTCGCGGCTCATCTACGGGGCGCGGATCTCGCTCCTGATCGGCTTCGCGGTGATGCTGATCTCGGGGCTGATCGGTACCACGCTCGGCGTCGCCGCCGGCTATTTCGGCGGCAAGGTCGACCTCGTCGTGACCTACCTGATCACGGTGCGGCTCGCACTGCCGGTGATCCTGGTGGCGCTCGCGGTCGTCGCGCTCGTCGGGAGCTCGCTCTGGCTCGTGATCCTGGTGCTCGGGCTGCTGAAATGGGACCGCTTCGCGGTCGTGATGCGCAGCACGACGATGCAGGTGCGCGGGCTCGACTACGTCGTGGCGGCGCGGGCCACCGGCTGCTCGACCGCGCGCATCGTGCTGGGCGAGCTCCTGCCGAATGTCGCCGACGCGCTGGTCGTCGTTGCGACGCTCGAGATGGCGAGCGCCATCCTGCTCGAAGCGGCGCTGTCGTTCCTCGGCCTCGGGGTCCAGCCGCCGCTGCCGTCGTGGGGCCTCATGATCTCGGAGGCGAAGAGCTACATGTTCTTCAGCGCCTGGCTGATCGCGATCCCGGGTGCGGCGCTGCTCGCGCTCGTGCTCGCGATCAACCTGCTCGGCGACGGCATCCGCGACGTCACTGCGCCGGAGGGACGCAACTAGAGGAGGAAGCGAGTGAGCCGCGAACAGGCGATCGCGCACGTCGAGCGCTACTTCGACGAGGGCGGGTTCTTCGCCGACCTCGGACGCCGCGTCGCGATCCCGACCGAGAGCCAGAACCCCGACCGCCGCGCCGAGCTCGCGCGCTACCTCACGGGCGAGATGCAGCCGAGCTTCGAGCGGCTCGGCTTTCGCTGCCGCATCCTCGACAATCCCGCGCCGGACGGCGGCCCGTTCCTGCTCGCCGAGCGGATCGAGGACCCGGCTGCGGTTACCGTCTTTTCCTACGGGCACGGCGACGTGATCCGCGGGCAGGAGGCGCAATGGCGCGCCGGCCTGGAGCCGTGGACGCTCAAGCGCGAAGGCGAGCGGCTCTACGGCCGCGGCACCGCGGACAACAAGGGCCAGCACACGATCAACCTCGCCGCGGTCGACGCGGCGATCGCGGCGCGCGGCCGACTCGGCTTCAACCTCAAGGTGTTGATCGAGACCGGCGAGGAGATCGGCTCACCCGGGCTGCGCGAAGTGTGCGAGCGCCACGCCGAGGCGCTGAAGGCCGACGTGTTCATCGCTTCCGACGGCCCGCGGCTCGCGCCCGGCCGGGCGACGATTTTCCTCGGCTCGCGCGGCGCGCTGAACATGGATCTCGTCGTGGACCTTGCGCGCAGGGCGGCCACCACTCGGGAAACTGGGGCGGCCTGATCGCGAACCCGGCATCGTCCTCGCGCACGCGCTCGCGACGATCACCGGGCCGAAAGGGGACATCCGCGTGCCCGAATGGCGCCCGGCCACGCTGACGCCGCCGGTTCGCGCCGCGCTCGCCGACTGCGAGGTGGACGGCGGGCCGGACGGGCCGACGATCGACCCGGAGTGGGGCGAGCCGGGCCTCTCGCCCGCCGAGCGCGTGTTCGGCTGGTCGAGCTTCGAAGTGCTGGCCTTCGTGTGCGGCAATCCGGACAGGCCGGTGAATGCGATTCCGCCGCGGGCGCGCCGCGCACTGCCAGCTGCGCTACGTCGTCGGTGTCGATCCCGGCGGACATCGTTCCGGCACTGAAGCGCCATCTCGCGAGGCACGGCTTTCCGATGGTCGAGGTCACAGCGGCGCGCGACGGCTTCTTTGCGGCGACGCGGATCGATCCCGAGCATCCGTGGGTGAAGTGGACGGCAGAATCGATCCGCCGGACGACCGGCCGGAAGCCTGCGATCCTGCCCAACCTCGGCGGCTCGCTGCCGAACGACGTGTTCACCGACGATGCTCGGGTTGCCGACGGTGTGGATCCCGCACTCGTACGCCGCGTGCAGCCAGCACGCGCCGAACGAGCACCTCCTCGCGCCGGTGGCGCGGGATGCGCTGCGACTCATGGCCGGGGTGATGTGGGACCTGGGCGAGGTAGGGAAAGGCGCCGCCGCGGGCGGACCGCCGCCGTGAAGCTCGTCATAGCGAAGCCGAGCCCGTTCGCGCGCAAGGTTCGCGTCGCGCTGCGCGAGAAGGGGCTGGCCTGCGAAGAGATCGTCGACAACCCCTGGGCCGCCGGCACGCGGTGCCCGGCACGAATCCGCTCGGGAAAGTGCCCGCGCTGTGCCTCGACGATGGGCGTGTCGTCTACGACTCGAAGGTGATCGTCGAGTACCTCGAGACGCTCGGCCGGCCGCCGCAGTTGATTCCTGCCGATCCGCGGCTGCGCATCGCCCACAAGCAAATCGAAGCGCTCGCCGACGGCGTATGCGACGCCGCGGTGCTGGCCGTGCTCGAGCGCAGCCGGCCGGGGGACCTCCAGAGCGGCGACTGGATCGGCCGCCAGACGCGGAAGATCGAGGGGGGAACCGCGGAGCTCGCGCGGCTGCTCGGCCCGGCCAGTGGTTCACCGCGTCCGGCTTCGGGCTCGCCGATATCGCCGCGGGCTGCGCGCTCGGCTATCTCGATCTGCGTTTCCCCGAATTCGACTGGCGTAGCCGCCATCGCGCGCTGCGGCCTTGCCGCGCGGCTGGATGAGCGGCCTTCCTTCGCCGCGACGCGTCCCGCGGCCCAGCCGGTCGCCACTGGGCGGTAACGACCGCGGGGTCAGTCACCGGCGCCGCTTCCCATGATCACGCTGATCGCGCGACGGCAGCCGCAGCGCTTCGCCAGCCGCGTCTAGCCGAGCAGCGCGGCCGTGGCGTCTCGCGGCACCGGCCGCTCGTCGAGCAGCAGCTCCGCCAAGCGCGCCTCGCGCGCCGCGCCGCCGCGATCGAGCGGGTCGCGCGGCATGACCTTGTGGTCCAGGACGAGCCGGGCGAGCAGCAGGCGCCGGGCGTCGCCAGCCGCGGCGAGGCGGGCGCCTTCCGCGGCGAGCACCGTCGCCGCGGCCGCGTAGTAGAGCGCGCTCGCCGCTTCGCGCGCGACGGCGTCGTCCCCGGACTCGGCGGTCTCGCGCGCGAAGCGCGTCGCGCGCGCACGCGATCGCGCGAGATCATCCCCGAGCCGGCCGTCGAGCTTCGCTTCCGCGGCGAGCCGATCGAGTTCCGCAGCCAGGGGTTCGAGCGCGCGTTCCTTGCGGATCGCCCGCGCGACGTCGAGCGCGACGATGTTCGAGGTGCCCTCCCAGATCGAGCCGAGGTGCGCATCGCGCAGCAGGCGCGCGTCCGGCCACTCCTCGATGTAACCGCAGCCGCCGCGCACCTCCATCGCGTCGCCGGTAACGCGCCGCGCGTCGCGGCAGGCCCGGAACTTCATCAGCGGCGTGAGGATGCGCACGCGCCTGCGCGCCGCCTCGTCGCCGGCATCCGCCGCTTCGAGCGCGGCTGCGGCGAAGAAGAGCATCGAGCGCGCCGCCTCGGCGGGCACCATCAGCTTGAGCAGCTGGCGCCGCATCAGCGGCAGGTCGGCGAGGACCTTGCCGAAAGCCGTGCGCCGCGCCGCCACGAACTGCGCCTCGGTCAGCGCCCGGCGCATCATGCCGGCGGCGCGCATCCCGTTTGAAAGGCGCGACGTATTGATCATGTCCGCCATCTGCACGAAGCCGCGCTCCGGCTCGCCGACGAGGTAAGCGAGCGCGCCGTCGAGGCGGATCTCGCCGCTCGCCATGTCGCGGGTGCCGAGCTTGTCCTTGAGCCGGACGATCCGGTAGCGATTCGGCTCCCCGCCGGGGAGCAGCCGGGGCAACAGGAAGAGCGACAGCCCCTTCGTTCCCGTGGGCGCGCCCTCGGGCCGTGCGAGCACCAGCGCCACGTCGGCGTCCGCGTTCGAGCAGAACCACTTGTCGCCGGTGAGCAGCCAGTGCGCGCCCTCGCGACGCGCGACGGTGGCGGTCGCACCGACGTCGGACCCGGCGCCCTGCTCGGTCATGAACATCGCGCCCTGCGTCAGCGCATCGAGGTCGGTGGCGGTCAGCCCGGGGAGATAGCGGGTCACCAGCGCGTGCGCGCCGAACTTCGCGAGCGTGCGCGCCGCCGCGTCGGTCATGCTCACCGGGCAGCACAGGCCGAACTCCGCCTGCACGAACAGGTACGACAGGGCGTACTTCGCCGCCGGCGGCATCGGCCGCGGCCAGTCAAGGACGCCCGCGCGGTGCGACATCGCGGCGAGGCCGTAGTCGGAGAAGGCGATGCGTTCCATCTCCTCGTAGGCCGGGTGCTTCTCGATCCATTGCCGGTCGGTGCCCGACCGGTCGCGGTGATGGAGTTGGGGTGGGTTGCGGTCGGCCGTGCCGGCCAGCTCGTCGAGGATGCCTCCTGCCAGGGCGCCCAGCCGGTCTAGATGCGGCAGCAAGTGCGCGTGGAGCGTCGGCTCGAGATAGAGCGCGAGGAGCGGCGCGAACCCCGGATCGGCCTGGAAGAGGTTGGTGCCGCGGCTGTCGGGCAGCGCCGGCGCAGCGCCGGACGCGCCTGCGCGCGGGAGGTCCGGGTTCGCCGCCATCGCTCAATCGACCCTTGCGCCCGACTCGCGCACGATCTTTCCCCACTTTGCGTGGTCTGCTTCGATCACCCGCTGGAACTCGGCGGGGGTGGAAGTCCAGACGTCGAAGAACTGGCCGCTGATCCGTTCGCGCATCGCAGGCGAGCGCAGCACGCGGATCAGCTCGGCGTTGAGCTTGTCGACGATCGGTTTCGGCAGGCCCTTCGGCGCGACGATCCCGAACCACAGCTCGCTGCCGGCTTCCGAGTAGCCGGGCACGCCCGACTCTGCCATCGTCGGGATGTCCGGCGCGAACGGACTCCGCTTTGCGCTGGTGACCGCGAGTCCCCGGACACGCCCGGCGCGGATCTGCGGCACCGACGTCACCAGGATATCGAACATGAAGGTGAGCTGCCCGCTGACGACGTCGGTGAGCGCCGGCGCCGAACCCTTGTAGGGAACGTGTTGCATCGGCGCACCGGTGAGCGAGCGCAGCAGCTCGCCCGACAGATGATTCGAGGAGCCGTTTCCCGCCGAACCGTAGTTCACCTTGCCCGGATTCGTCTTCGCGTACGCGACCAGCTCGCCTACCGACTGCACGGGAACTCCAGGATTCACGACCAGCACGTTCACGTACGAGACGGCCAACGTGAGCGGCGTGAAATCCTTGAGCGCGTTGTAGGAGAGCTTGGGACCGTAGAGATGCGGGTTGATCGCGTGGCTGCCCGTCGTCGCGAGCCCGATCGTGTAGCCATCCGGCGGCGACTTCGCCAGCCGGTCCATGCCGATCGACGCCCCGGCGCCGGGTACGTTCTCGACGACGACCGGCTGGCCGAGCACCTCGCCGAGTTGTGCGGTGAGCGCCCGCGAGAACGTGTCGGTGGGTCCGCCGGGCGGGAACGGGACGATGTAGCGGATCGGCTTGGCGGGGTAGGCCTGCGCCCACGCGGTGGACGCCAACGCCATGCCGGCAAGAACGCCCAGGGCTCGTCTGATGAGCGGTCGCATCTTCCTCCCCGCGTCTTCTCTGTCGAGTCCGATTGTAGCCGCGGTTTTGCTGCAGTTTGCGCGCAGCTGTCCCGCGTCTGAGAACCGTCACGAGCAGTACGCGAGCGGATCTAAGATCCTTTCAGACGCCCTGCGGGCCGTTCTCCACCCCAGGCCAACCGCGGCCGCGCCGACCTACCCCTCGTCCGGAACGAAACCCCCGGCGGGCGCATCCGGATCCGTCGGCGCCCCCGAAATTCGGCGGGTGCCGCGACGCGAATGTCTACGTCACTGCACCGGCTTTGCGCCCGTCAGACCGCAACGCACAAGTACTTCGTCTCGAGGTACTCGTCGATCCCGTACTTCGACCCCTCGCGCCCGAGCCCGGACTCCTTCATCCCGCCGAACGGTGCCTCGGCGGTCGAGATGAGGCCGGTGTTGATGCCGACGATTCCGTACTCGAGCCCTTCCGCGACCCGCCATACCCGGCTCAGGTCACGGGAATAGAAGTACGACGCGAGTCCGAACTCGGTGTCATTCGACATCCGGATCGCTTCTTCTTCGGTCTTGAACCGGAAGAGCGGCGCGACCGGGCCGAAGGTTTCTTCGCACGTCACCCTCATTGCGGGCGTAACGGCGGCGAGGATCGTCGGCTCGAAGAACAGTCCGCCGAGCGGATGGCGCTTGCCGCCCAGCAGCACCTTCGCGCCCTTCGCGACCGCATCGGAGACGTGCTCCTCCACCTTCTCGACCGCCGCCATGTCGATCAGCGGTCCGATCGTCACGCCCGGCTCCAGGCCGTTGCCGACCTTGAACTTCTTCACCCGCTCGACGAGCTTCGCAGCGAAAGCGTCGTAGACGCTCTCCTGCACCAGGATGCGGTTCGCGCACACGCAGGTCTGCCCGGCGTTGCGGTACTTCGAGGCGATCGCGCCGTCCGCCGCCGCATCGAGATCGGCGTCGTCGAACACCACGAAGGGGGCGTTACCGCCGAGCTCCATCGACACCTTCTTCACCGTGGATGCGGCCTGCGCGATCAGCTTCTTGCCGACCGCGGTCGACCCGGTAAAGGTGATTTTGCGCACCAGCGCGCTGCTGGTCATCTCGCCGCCGATCCCGCCTGAAGAGCCGGTCACGACGCTGAACACGCCCTTTGGGACGCCGGCGCGCCCCGCGAGCTCGGCGAGCGCCAGCGCGGAGAACGGCGTTGCGGACGCGGGCTTGGATACCATCGTGCAGCCGACTGCCAGCGCCGGACCGACCTTGCGGGTGATCATGGCCGCGGGGAAGTTCCACGGGGTGATTGCCGCGCACACGCCGACCGGCTGCTTGAGCACCACGATGCGCCGGTCCGCCTGGTGCCCGGGGATGGTGTCGCCGTAGGCGCGGCGGCCTTCCTCGGCGAACCATTCGATGAACGATGCGGCGTAGGCGATCTCGCCGCGCGACTCGACGAGCGGCTTGCCCTGCTCGACGGTCATGATGACCGCCAGGTCCTCCTGATTCGCCAGCATCAGCTCGGCCCATTTGCGCAGGATCCCTGTCCGCTCTTTCGCGGCTTTCGCGCGCCACGCCGGCCACGCCGCGTTTGCCGCCTCGATCGCGCGCCGCGTTTCGGCTGCGGCCATGTTGGGCACCGTGCCGATGGTCTGGCCGGTGGCAGGGTTCGTCACCGCGAGCGTCTTGCCGCCCTCGGCGTCCTGCCATTGGCCGTCGATGTAGCACTGCTGGCGGAAGAGCTTCGGGTCCTTGAGGTTCAGCGAGGCGACGGGCGCCGTGGGTGCGTTCATGAGCGACTCCTGGACGGGCGGGCGGCGGGTGCCGCAAGGGAACCCGATTCTACTCTCCACGCTTTTCACCCCCCTTCAACACGAGGGCCGCAGATGCAACAATCGAGGTGCAACGATCGCCCGCGCCATCATGACCCCCACCGAGATCTGCGACCGCCTCGTCGCACAGCGCGTCGTCCCCGTACTCCGGCTCCCGTCGAGCGGGGACACCGAGCGCGCGGTCGACTGTCTTGCCGAGGCGGGCTTTCGGATCTTCGAGATCACGCTGACGACCCCGGGAGCGATCGCGCTGATCGACCGGCTCGCGCGGCGGGCGGACTGGCTGGTCGGCGCCGGCACGGTGCTCGATTCCGCTGCGGCGCGCGCGTGCCTCGATGCCGGCGCGCAGTTCCTCGTTTCGCCCTGCGTCGTGCCGAGCGTTGCGCGGATCGCCCACGACGCCGATCGCGCCGCGCTCATCGGCGGTTTCTCGCCCGGCGAGATCCTCGCCGCGCACCGGGAGGGCGCCGATGTAGTCAAGGTGTTTCCGGCGGCGACCGGCGGCCCCGAGCACCTTCGCGCGGTCCACGCCGTCTTTCCCGACATCCTGCTTTGCCCAACGGGCGGCGTTTCGCTGCAGAACCTCGACGCGTGGTTCGCCGCCGGCGCTGCGCTCGTCGGCGTGGGCAACAACATCGTCGACCAGCATGCGCTCGCGGCCGGCGACCGGGCGCGCGTGATCGCGCATGCCCGAAGGTTCCTCGAGCCGAGCGCTGGCGTGAGCGCGGCTTGACGGCGCCCGAGGTCATCGCCATCGTCGATCCGACGGCGGCGTTCACGCGGACGTAAGCGGCGCGGACCGGCCGCGGTCAAATCAGGGACCGCCGGCTGGGTTGCGGCTCGCGGCGAGGTAGGAGTCTTTCGTTGACAGGATGTGTCCACGCAGCGTGGACTCGGCGCGGCGCACGTCGCCCTCGGCAATGCGCGCGACGATTCGCGCGTGGTTCTGCTGGCAATGCTCGACTTGCGCATCGCCGACGGGGAGTCGATACCGCAACGCCTCGATGCGGTGGCCGACGAGGCCGTACGCGGCGACGAGATGGCGGTTACCGCAGGCGTTCACGATCGCCTCGTGAAACTCGGTGTCGAGGGCGTGGATTCGGCGCGGATCGAAGCCCTTTCCCTTTGGCATCCGGGCGAGATTCGCCTTCAGCGCCTCGACCAGACCCACCCGGTCGCGGCGCATCGCGAGCCCGAGCGCCTCGGTCTCGATGATCTCGCGGAAAGCGGTCAGCTCCTCCACCTCGTCCGCGTCGAGCGTGAACACGAACGTGCCGCGCTGTGGCTGAATCTCGACCAGTCCGTCCATCTTGAGTCGGAGCAGCGCCTCGCGGACCGGCGTCTTGGAAATCCCGAGATTGACCGCGAGTGCGGCCTCCGAGAGCTGCTCGCCGAGCGCGAGCCGGTCCTCGACGATCGCCGCGCGGATCCGCTCCACCGCGAGATCGGTGAGGCTCTTGGGGCGGTCGAGCTTCGATTCGAGCGACATGGGCGGCACTGCTTGCAGGCGCCATCTAATATCTGATATGTTAGATGGTAATCGCGGCGGGCGCAATGCCCTCGCGCCGGAGGAGGAATTGCAAGTGCCCGAGTCGCTGCGTGCCCGCGCCGCATTGCTCGACGCTGCCGAGAGCTTGTTGGTGCGGCTGAACCGGTGGCTGGTGATCGCCCTGATGGGGGTGATGGCGGTGCTGGTATTTGCCAACGTGGTTTCGCGGTACTCGTTCAATCACTCGATCATCTGGGTCGAGGAGCTGACCCGCTACATGATGGTCTGGGTCGGATTCATCGGCTCCGGACTCGTGCTTCGCTTTGGCGCCCACGTTGCCGTGGACGTATTCCAGGACCTGCTGCCGGCACGCGCCGCCCAAGCGCTGCGGGCGTCGATCGTCGTGATTCTGGCGGTGACGTTCGCGGCCATGACGTGGCTCGGGTTCCGCTACGTCGCATTCGCCTGGGATCAGGAGACGCCGGTGCTGAACTGGAACTTCGGCATCGTCTATCTCGCCATCCCGATCGGCTCGCTCCTGATGCTTGCGCACCTGCTGTTCATCGCCAAGCAGTACGTTGTCGCGCGCGCGTACCAGGCAGACGAGGCCTTTCATCCGGAGCAGGCGGCGCTGTGAATGCCACGCTGATGCTGGTATTTCTCGTCACCCTGATCATGGGGGTGCCCATTGCATTCACCATGGTCATCGCCGGGCTGGCCGCCGTCCTTGTGCAAGGCGCGATCGACCCGATGGTCGCGGTGCAAAACATGTTTGCCGGCATCGACAGCTTCCCGCTGCTGGCCATACCCTTCTTCATTCTGGCCGCCGAGTTGATGACGGGCGGGGCGCTCACCGAGGTCCTGCTCCGTTTCGCCAGTCAGCTGGTGGGGCACGTGCGGGGCGGTCTCGGGCACACCAACATCCTCACATTGACCTTCTTCTCCGGCATCAGCGGCTCGGCGCTCGCCGACGTGGCGGGGCCCGGGGCAATGCTGATCCGCATGATGAGGAAAGCGGGCTACCCGGCCGAATACGCGGCAGCGCTCACCGCTTCGACCGCCATCGTCGGGCCGATCATTCCGCCGTCGATCATCATGATCGTGTACGCGCTGACCGAGAACAGCGTTTCCATCATGGGCCTCTTCCTCGGCGGCGTCGTTCCCGGCCTGATGATCACGGGGGCGCTCCTGGTGGTGAACCACTGGGTGAGCGTTCGGCGCAACTATCGAGTGAGCGACACGCGCGCGACGCTGCGCGAGATCTCGATCAGCTTCGTCAAGGCACTGCCGGCGCTCATGCTGCCGGTGATCATCCTCGGCGGGATCCACTTTGGCGTGTTCACGCCCACCGAGGCGTCGGCGGTCGCGGTGTTCTACGCGCTGGTCGTCGGCAGGTTCCTGTACGGCACCCTCAAGTTCGACATGTTGCCGGCAATCCTCTTTCGCACCGCGATGCTCACCGCGTCGATCTTGATGATCATCGCCACCTCCGAGGTCTTCGGCTGGGTCGTGACGATCGGCCAGATTCCGCAGGCGGTCGGGCAATGGATCGCCGGCTTCCAGCTCAGCCCGCTCGCGCTGCTGCTGCTGATCAACGTCTTCCTGCTGCTGGCGGGGATCTTCATCGAGCCGCTGCCTGGCATCATGATCCTGGTGCCGATCCTGGCGCCCCTGGCGCTCGCGGCGGGCATCGATCCGCTGCAGCTCGGTATCGTGGTTATCGTAAATCTCACGCTCGGCATGATCACGCCCCCGGTGGGTGCGCTGCTGTTCGTCACATCGATCGTGTCGGGTGTGCCGATGGGAAAGATGGCGCGCGAGCTCGCCCCGATGCTCGGGGCACAGCTCGTCGTGCTCTTGCTGCTGACGCTCGTTCCAGGCTTCAGCACGTGGCTGCCCGCGGTATTCGGGTACACGCGCTGAAGTCGGTCGTATCACAAGTGAGAGAGGAGAGAGAAGACCATGAAACTCGCCAAGCTGTTGTTCAGTCTGATCGTGATGGCGGTCGTTGCCGCGCCGGCCGCGCATGCGCAGAAGGTCCTCAAGTACGCTCACTTCCAGCCCGCGAAGGACGACCAGCCCAAGCATGTGGCGGCGCTCGCGTTCAAGGAGCACGTCGAGAAGGCGACCAACGGCTCGATCAAGGTGGAGATCTATCCGGCCGGCCAGTTCGGCAAGGACCAGCCCACCATGGAAGGTCTCAAGCTCGGCACGCTCGAGCTCGCCGTCGCGCACGATGGGGCGATCGCGACCGTCTACAAGCAGATCGGCGTGCTGGGCATCCCGTTCCTTTACGAGAACCACGAGCACGCCTGGCGCGTGTACGACTCGAAATGGAAGGACGAGTTCTCCGCCGACATGATCAAGAAGACCGGGATCCGCATGCTCGGCGTCGCCGATAACGGCGTGCGGCACTTCACCAACAGCCAAAAGCCGATCCAGTCGCCCGCCGACATGAAGGGGATGAAGATCCGCATCCAGCCGTCACCCGTGTTCAAGACGCTGGTGGAGTCGCTGGGTGCGTCAGCGTCCGCGATTCCCTGGGCCGAGCTGCCGACTGCGCTGCAGCAGAAGGTGGTCGACGGACAGGAGAACGGGGTGACGAACATCCTCGCGGCGAGCCTCTACCAGAGCCAGAAATACGTGACCCTCGACGGCCACGTCTGGTCGATCCACGCGTATCTGGTCAACGAGCGCTTCTACCAAGGTCTCACGCCGGCTGAGAGGAAGGCCGTCGACGAGGGCGCCGAGAAGGCGATCGCGATCCATCGGAAGATGACGAGCGACCAGGACAAGAACGCCAAGCAGATCCTCGAGAAGGTCGGCATGCAGGTCTACACGCCGACCGGTGCTCAGATCGGCGAGTTCAAGAAGCTCGCGCAGCCGCCGGTGAGGCAGTGGGCGGAGAAGGAGATCGGCAAGGACTACGTCGACAGCCTGTTCAAGGCGATCGACGCCACGAAGAAGTGAGCCCGCCGGTCGCGATTCAGGCCATCGACATCGTCTCGATCGGCGAGCCGATGATCGAGTTCAACCAGACCTCGCCGGGCGAGCTGCGCTACCTGCAGGGTTTCGGCGGCGACTCGTCGAACATGATCATCGCCGCTGCGCGCTCCGGCGCCCGCACCGCGTACGTCACGCGGGTCGGCGACGACGAGTTCGGCCGCATGTTCCGAGCGCTGTGGGCGGCCGAAGGGGTCGACACCCGCGGCGTCGCGACCGATCCGCAGGGGCACACCGCCGTGTACTTCGTGTCCCACGGGCCGCAGGGACACGTCTTCAGCTACCTCCGCGCGGGGTCGGCGGCGAGCCGCACGCGGCCTGAGGACTTGCCGCTCGATCTCGTCCGGAGCGCCCGGTTCGTGCACGCCTCCGGCATCGGCATGGCGATCTCATCGAGCGCATGCGATGCCGTGCTCGCGGCATTCGATGCGGGCCGCAGTGCGGGCGCGAAGATCTCGTTCGATTCGAACCTGCGGCTCAAGCTCTGGCCGCTCGCACGTGCGCGCGCGACGATCGGCGCCGCGGCGGCGATGACCGACTACTTCTTCCCGAGCATCGACGACGCGCGGAGCTTGAGCGGTCTCGATGACCCCGATGCGAACCTCGACTGGGCGCATCGTCTCGGCGCGAAGCAGGTCTTCCTCAAGCTGGGTGCCGATGGCGTGATCGCGAGTGACGGCGCGCGCCGCGAGCGCATCGCAGGGCATCGGGTGAACGCGGTCGATGCGACCGGCGCCGGCGACTGCTTCTGTGGCACCGCGCTCGCGCGGCTCGCGGCCGGCGACTCGCTCTTCGACGCCGCGCGGTACGCAAACGCGGCGGCGGCGCTCGCCACCACCGGTTTCGGTGCGGTCGCGCCGCTGCCGCGCCCCGACGCCGTCCGCAAGCTCCTCAGGGCATGATGGAGTGACGATGACGACACAGCCAGGCTTGCACGTCCTCGTCACCGGCGGAACGAGCGGGATCGGCGCCGGCATCGCGCGCGCTTTCCAGTCCGCCGGCGCCCGGGTGCTGGTCACCGGCCTCACGGCGGCGGAAGCCGCCGCGGCGCGCGCCGACGGCCTCGATGCCTCGCCGCTCGACGTGAGTGACGACGCGGCGGTGAGCGCGTTCGCCGGCCGGCTCGAGCGGCTCGACGCGCTCGTGAACTGCGCCGGGATGATCCGCCGCCGGGACGAGCACGAAGTCGGCGTCTTCGCGCAGGTCGTCGACGTGAACCTGACCGGTACCATGCGGATGTGCACGGCGTGCCGGCCGCTGCTCGCAAAGCAGGGCGGGGCGATCGTCAACACCGCGTCGATGTACAGCTTCTTCGGCGCTGGCCACGCGCCCGGCTACGGCGCGAGCAAGGGCGGCGTCGCGCAGCTCACCAAGGCGCTCGCGGTCGCCTATGCGCCACAGAAGATCCGGGTGAACGCTATCGCGCCGGGCTGGATCCGGACCGCGATCACCCAGCCGGTGTACGCGGACCCGGCGCGCTCCAAGCCGATCCTCGACCGCACGCCGCTCGGTCGCTGGGGCGAGCCCGAGGACGTCGCAGGGCCGGTGCTATTCTTGTGCTCGCCCGCCGCCGCCTTCGTCACCGGGGTGATCCTGCCGGTGGACGGCGGCTACCTCGTAGGTTGAAGAGCGCGGCTGAAAGGTTCTGCGATGAACGCACCGCTAGTCATGCCCTCGCCCGGGATCCAGCCCGAGATCGCGGTCGGCGCCATCCCCGACGACGAGCGCGTCTGGGTGCCGCAGGCGAAGGACGTCTGGTTCCGGCCGCTCCTCCTCAACACGGTGAGCGGCGGCTGGTGCAACCTGCTGCGGGTGCGGAAGCACGGCATCCTGAACCGGCACCGCCACCCGATGGTGGTGGTCGGCTATGTCATCAAGGGCAAGTGGCACTACCTCGAGCACGACTGGGTCGCGACCGAAGGCAGCTTCGTATTCGAGCCGCCGGGGGAGATCCACACGCTCGTCGTCCCCGACGACTGTCCCGAGATGATCACGTTCTTCAACATCTCCGGCGCGATGATCTATCTCGACGCCGACGGCCGCCAGACCGGCTACGAGGACGTGTTCTCGAAGATCGACATGTGCCGGCGGCACTACGTGGAGGTCGGGCTCGGCGCGAGCTACATCGACCAGTTCGTACGTTAAGGGGCGACGGACGAACGGTGGATCCGGCTCATCAAGGCGTCCGGGGCGAAGATCGAGTGATCGTCACGCGGGGGCTCTGAGCCGTGCGATCTCGTCACGCCAGCCGGCGACCAGCGGATCGACCTCGGGGTCACGACCTGCGTCTCGGACGCGGCGCTTGCGAAACGCGAGCTCGTGCTGCGCGTTCACCAGCGCGGCGGACTCCCGCTCGTGGCCGGGGTCGATGCGGCGAGTGCGGAACATCCGGTCCCGGTTGATCACCTCGTACTCGTCCGCGCTGACCGTTCGGCCGATCTCGTCCGCAAGCTCCTCGCGGATCACCCGGCGCTCCCAGACGCCGCTCCGCCACAGCACGATCGCCATCAACGCGACGAAGGGCAGGAACAGGGTGAGATCCACGAGGCTCCCCTGCCACCACGCCTCGAAAAGCCCGATGTCCGGCGGCGCTTCTCTCGCAGGCGGCGCGTTCCCCGCGTTGGCTTCGAGCACCGCGAAGACGAGCGGAAGAACGTTGTTCAAGGCGTGCGCGGCGATCGCGAGCGCGAGCCCGACGACCGGCGCAACGAGCTTCAGCCAGCGGCGCCGCGTCTGCAGCGCGAGCCCGAGAAATGCACCGAAGATGCCGGTGAACAGCGCGTGTCCGCTCAGCCCGAAGAGCGAGTAGCGCCATCCGAGCTGTAAGCCCCACGGCGCGGTCCCGAATTCCGCGTAGCCCTGGGCGACGTACATCGGCGCTTCCAGCCACGTGAAACCCACGCCGACGAGCGCGCCATAGACGAAGCCGTCGCGCATGTTGTCGAACTCCGCCCGCAGCAGGAAGAAGAGCAGCACGAGCCCGAGTCCTTTCGTGATCTCCTCCACGAGCGGTCCGGCGAGCGGCGCGACGATCAGCTCGGCCGCCTCGGGTCCGAGCGCTTGCACGATCGCCGGGTGGGCGACGAGCCACTCGCCGACCGCCTTGAAGATGGCGCCGTTGAGCGGGATCGCGAGACCGGTGGCGATGAACGCGCCCCACAGGAATGCGGCGGCGAAGAGCCAGCGGGTTTCGCGCTCGCGCCGGTCGAGGAACCAGAGCAGCACGAGCGGCACGGTCGACATGACCGACGCAAACGCGAGCGCGATCAGGAACACGCCGGCGACATCGGGACGCATGCTGCCAAGCATCCAGAGGAACTCGAGCGCGACGAAGGCGATCACCGCGGCGAGGGCGAGCGAGATCCAGATCGCCACCGCCGGGCGGCGGAGCGGAGAGCCGTGCAGCAGGCGGTCGGTGCGCGCCCCCATCGCTTCTTCTCCTCGAGCCGCTAACGCCGGACCGGCGGCACGGGTGCGCTATCCTACCGAGAACGAGGCTCTTCGATCCGGTTCGGCGACGTGAAGCTCGGCATTCCATCGCTTGGCAAGGCGCTCGACGCGGGGCTGGTGAAGACCGTCGAAGCGCTCCTCCGCGCCGGCCAGTTCCACCGAGTCGCGAACCTCGTCGCAGCGAGCGAGCCGCTCGCGCGGTTCGCGCTGCGCCGGATGCGCGAGATCGTCGGCGACCAGCTGCTCGTGCGCACCGCCGCCGGTCTCGAGCTGACCCGGCGCGCGCGGCGTCTCGCCGCGCCGTTCCGCGATCTGTTGGAGCGGATCAGTGAGGTGCTGTCGGGCCGTAACGTCTTCGATCCCGCGTTCTGCGAGGAGACGTTCCACGTCGCCGCGTCGGACTACGCGAGCTTCCTCCTCGCACCGCAGCTCGCGGCGCGGCTCGCTGCGAGCGCACCGCGGGCGAGCCTGGTGCTCGCGCCGCTCGACCCGGCGGCGGCGCGGCGGCCGCTGGAGACCGGCGCGCTCGATCTCGCGCTCGGCCCGGCGCCGCGCGGCCCGGTGGGCCGGCTGATAACCGCGCGCCTTCTCGCCGAGCGCTTCGCCTGCATCGCCCGGAAGAACCATCCGCGCATCGCGAAGCGCCTTACCGCCAAGGACTACGCCGCGGAAGCGCACGTGGTCGTGCGCGCGGCGGGCAGCGCGGCGCGCAACGACCCGGCGCTCGCCGATCCGGGCCGTGGCCGGCATGCGGTCGCTACCGTCGCCCACTTCCTCCTCGTCCCGGAGATCGTCGCCGCGTCCGACCTCATCGCTACGCTCCCCGAGCGCGTTGCCGAGCGGTTCGCCGACCGATACCCGCTCGCCGTCTACCGCTCGCCGGTGCGGCCGGCGGGGTTCAGCCTGGCGATGGCTTGGCACACCCGGAGCGATGCAGACCCGGCGCGGGCCTGGTTGCGTGGAGTTGTCGGCGAGGTCGCGTCGGCGGCGTGAATCGACGCCGTCGACATCGTCACGCGCGCGGCAGCTCGAGCGCCTTCATCGTGATGACCCCCTACATCACCGGCCGCATCGACGAGCGCCTCGCCGAGGAGGGCAAACGGCGCAAGGTCGCGCTCGCCATCCCGCAGTTCCTGCTGATCCCGGAGCTCGTCGTCAAGACCGACCTGGTCGCGACGATGGGCGAGGGCGTCGCGCAGCGCTACGCGACGCGGTTGCCGCTGCAGGTGCTGCCGCTGCCGGTCGCGCTCGAGCGAGTGACCATAATGCAAGCATGGCATCCGCTCAAACACGCGGATCCCGCGCACGAGTGGGCTGCGCGGCCTGATCGCCGAGGTGGCGAAGGACGTTTAGTTCGTGGTACACGCGAGCGATGGCAAAGCCGATGCGTGCCGCGGCACGACCCGCGTGCGCGCTGGTCGTACACATGACCGACGACGCGATGGTGCAGTGGGCCTGGGGACCCGGGCGGCCGCACGCCGCCGCCGCTCTCGCAGGCGGAGTTCCATCGCGTGGTGCGCCGCTGGGCGGCGACGGGGGCGGCGTGTCCGGCGTGACGCCGCTGCCGACGCTGATCGAGTCGCGCCGGCACCAGCTCTTCCCGCGCCTGAGCGATGCCGAGGTCGAACGCATGCGACGCTTTGGCGCGGTGCGGCGGTATGCGGACCGGACGACGCTGTTCGAGGCGGGCAAGACCGGGCCCGGCATGTTCGTCGTGCGCTCGGGACGAGTCGCGGTCACGCGACGCGACGCGCACGGCGAGAACGTGCTCGTCGTCGAGCAGGGTCCGGGCGAGTTCCTCGCCGAGGTCGGACAGCTCTCCGGGCGCCCGGCGCTCGTAGACGGCACGGCGGTCGGCGACGTCGAGACACTGCTGATTCCACCGGCGGGCTTGCGCGCGCTGCTCGTGGCCGAGGCGGAGCTCGGCGAGCGGATCATGCGCGCCCTGATCTTGCGCCGCGTCAGTCTCATCGAGAGCGGCGCGGGGCCGGTGCTCATCGGGCCGGCTGATGGCGCCGACGCCGTGCGCCTGCGCGGATTTCTCGCGCGGAACGGTCAACCCCACCAGCTGCTCGATCCCGCGACGGATCACGACGCCGCGCTGTTGATCGAGCGCTACGCGCCGTCCCCGCGTGATCTCCCGCTCGTCGTCTGTTTCGACGGCACCGTCCTCCGCAACCCGTCGGAAGCGGCGCTCGGAAAGTGTCTGGGGATGCTCGCCGACATCGCTCCGGACAAGGTGTACGACGCAGCCGTCGTCGGTGCCGGGCCGGCGGGGCTCGCCACCGCGGTGTACGCCGCCTCGGAAGGCCTCTCCGTGCTGGTCCTCGATGCGCGCGCGTTCGGCGGCCAGGCCGGCGCGAGCGCACGGATCGAGAACTATCTCGGCTTTCCCACCGGCATCTCCGGCCAGGCCCTCGCCGGCCGCGCGTTCGTGCAGGCGCAGAAGTTCGGCGCCGAGGTCGCGATCCCGGCCGAGATCGGCGGGCTCGATTGCGATCGCACCGGGCGCGACCAGGCGCTGCGGATCCAGCTGGCGGACGGGCGAGTGGTGCGCACGCGGACAGTGGTCGTGGCGAGCGGCGCGCGCTACCGCCGCCCCGCGATCAAGAATCTGAAGACCTTCGAAGGCCGCGGCGTCTCGTACTGGGCGTCGCCGATCGAGGCGAAGCTGTGTGCGAATGCCGAGGTCGTCCTCGTCGGCGGTGGCAACTCCGCCGGACAGGGCGCGGTATACCTGTCCGGCCACGCCGCGAAGGTTTACATGCTGGTGCGCGGCCGCGGACTGGCGGACAGCATGTCGCGCTATCTGATCGACCGCATCGCTTCGACGCCCAACATCGAGCTCGCGACCGAGACCGAGATCGTCGCGCTCGCGGGTTCGGCGGAAGAGGGGCTCCAGCGCGTGCGGTGGCGCAACCGCTCGACCGGAAGCGAGGATGAACGGCCGATCCGCAACGTGTTCCTCTTCGTCGGTGCGGATCCGGCGACCGAGTGGCTCGCCGGATGCGGCGTCGCGCTCGACGACAAGGGGTTCGTGAAGACGGGTGCGGCGCTCAGCGCTGAGGAGCTGCGCGTTGCGCACGAGAAGTTTCCCGGCCGCGTGCCCGCGCCGCTCGAGACCAATCTTCCGGGCGTGTTCGCGGTGGGCGACGTGCGCTCTGGCTCGGTCAAGCGCGTGGGCGGTGCGATCGGCGAGGGCGCGGCGGTGGTGGCGCAGGTGCATGCGTTCCTGAGCCACGCGTGAGGCGCGGCCAGGCAGAAGGTCGCGGTCGAAGCTGCTAGCCTACCGGCGCTTCGAGCCTCAGTTCGGAGTCTTGCCACGCTCAAGGACCGTCTCTGACCATCGCCCTCTGGATCCTGGCCGTCGTCCTGATCTTGGTCGGCGTGGCCGGCACCATTCTTCCCGCGCTCCCCGGCGCGATCCTCGTCTTCGCCGGCGTCGCGCTCGCCGCATGGATCGACGACTTCGCGCGCATTTCCGGCTGGACCGTCGTGGTGCTCGGCGTCCTGACCGTGATCGCGTGGGTGATCGACTACGTCGCCGGCGTCTTTGGCGCGAAGAAGGCCGGCGCGAGCGGCCTTGCGATCGCCGGTGCCGCCATCGGAACGATCGCCGGCATCTTCACCGGGCTCTGGGGGCTTCTCTTCATGCCGCTCGTGGGCGCGGCGATCGGCGAGTTCATCGCCCGGAAGGATGCGTGGAATGCCGGCAAGGTCGGCGTCGCCACCTGGGTCGGCATGCTCGTCGGGACGATCGCGAAGGTCGCGATCGTGTTCCTAATGCTGGGCGTTTTCGTCGCGGCCTTGCTGATCTAGCGCCGCACCAGCCTGAACGCGAGCTCCCGCCCCTGCTTTCCCGGATAGGCGAGCCAGATCCAGCACATCGCCAGATTCTCCGCGTAGCCGGCGTTCGCTAGCGGGCCGAAGTCGACCGACTCGAACCCGAGATCGTCCGACAGGCGCTTCGCAGCCGCCTTTGCGTGGGCGTCGTCGCCGCAGTAGAGCATCATCGACGCGCCGTCCGGGTACGCGGGGTTCGCCATGTTGTTGAAGCCGGTGGTGTTGAAGACCTTCACCACTTTCGCGCCGTCCGCCCAGGCGGCGACCTGTTGGCCGCCGGACCTGCCGCCGGGGTGATCGAGGCCCGCGAGGTTGGGGAGCAGCGGATTGGTCGCGTCGAGCACGATCTTTCCGGCGAGCCTGCCGCAGCCCGCGATCGCCTCTTTGGTGGCGTTCCACGGCGTGGCGAGCACCACCACTTCCGCGTCCCGCGCGCCGTCGCCGACCTTCGCGACGGCGCACTTCGTCCGGTCGATGTCTGCGAGCTTGGGCGAGGCGGGATCCCGCACGCCGAAGGTGACCTGATGCCCTTTACCTGCCCAGCCGTAGCCGAGCGCGCGGCCGACGTTGCCCGCGCCGACGATGCAGATTCGCATATCGGTCTCCTGTCGTAGCGCGCCCGGTTCGGCGCGCGATGGGAAATACCCATCACTCTAGCGCGGCGGCACGCGGCGACGTGCACGAAATCTCGCCATTGCGGCCATGCATCGGCGGCAGGAGGTTCCACGCCCTTCCCGCGGCGCTGCGCGCCTCACTCGCAAGAACCGTTCGCCCCGGCCGCTACGGGGCCGGGTGTAGCATTGGCGCAAGCCGAGAAGCGGCCGCATGAAAACGTCCGACCCTAGCAAGCTCGACCGCATCGTCGCCGATGCCCGGCGCGCTGCGGAGAAGCGCGAGACGAGCTACCGCGAACAGGCGCTCAAGCTCTACCCGTGGATCTGCGGGCGCTGCGCCCGCGAGTTCACGCACGTCAACCTGCGCGAGCTGACGGTCCATCACCGGGACCACAATCACGACCACAACCCGCCCGACGGCAGCAACTGGGAGCTGCTGTGCCTGTACTGCCACGACAACGAGCACCAGCGGCAGCTGGAAGCGGCTGGCGGCGGAAGCGGTGCTGCAGGTCGCGACCCCCAGAGTCCCGTGGCGACCCATTCGCCGTTCGCCGATCTCAAGGCGCTGCTGGCCAAGAAGCAGGCACCGAAGCGAGGCGGTGAGAACGGGTAAGCGTCGCAAGCACGACCTCGCCCGGGAGCCGTGCAGCGCGTGCGGTATGCCGCACCTCGTCCGCTCGGCGTAGCCGCAAGGCTGATGCGCCGAATCCTCCGTGCCGCCAGCATGCGGCAGTGAGCAGCTCCAGCCGCGGCTCGCGCACGAAGGAGATCGAAATGCCCCTGAGGAAATATGGCGTCCTGTTCGGCAAAGCCGTCGCTGCCCGCCGCGAAGACGCGGACGCCACGCCCCACTACCAGGTCGAGCTGCGCGCCGCCGGCACGAGCTACCGCATCGCCGTCAACGTCAAGTCCAGCGTCCATCCGTCCGAGCTGCTGTATCTCGTCAAGGAGAACTTCAGCCATCCGATCCTGGCGCGACTGTCCGATTTGCGCGAGGGGTTCACGTTGCTGCCCCCTCAGCCGGGCGGGATGGCGCTCGACTTCATTCGCGGCAACCTGTTCGACCGCAGCGAGATGCGCCTGCTGCCGCACAACGTGCCGGGCCCCGACAACGATCTGAGCGACCGCATCGAGCACTACGTCAAGCGCGCAATCAACGAGCCCGACGCGACCGTGGTCGCCTTCGGCGAGCGTTGGGGCCCGGAGCAAGGCCAGCGCGACAAGGTCTTCGGCTTTCAGCCCGGCAACGGCATTCACGACATCCACATGAACCAGGGCAACGTCGCCGCCTATCGCAACGATGACGGCGTGTGGCAGGACGGCGGGCTGATGCTGCACTTTCCCTCCGGCAACCAGTGGGTCGCCCTCTTCCTCGGCTTCCAGTCTCAAGCGTGGCATACGGACGATGTCACCGGGCATGCCATCGAGCTCGTGGAGCAGCCGGACAAGACGGTGCGAATCATGGCTGCGATGGTGAATCCCGTCGGCGGCGGTGCGGAAGTGGAGACCGTCCTCCTGCTCAACCCGACGCCACGCGCGATCGACCTCGCTGGCTGGAGAATCGCCGACCAGCAGAAGCGCAAGTGCCCGCTTGCGGGACGCCTGCCCCCCGGCGGTGTCCTCACCGCCACGCTTGCCGCCCCGACCCAGCTCGGCAACTCGGGCGGGATCATCACCCTGCTCGACGCCAATGGGCTGAAGGTGGACGGTGTCAGCTACACGAACGAGCAGGCGCGGCGCGAGGGGTGGCTGGTGGTGTTCTGACGGCTTTTCGGCCGCTTTCCGCGATCTGGTACGCGATCAGGTGGGGCTCCTGGCCTTCGCCGACGGCGAGCCTTCCTTTCGCTCGGCCAGGAAGAGCGCGGAAGGGTTCGCCGCCGGTTGGAGGCCCGTCCCCGTCATCTCGAAGACGCCCATCTCGGAGATGGCCCCGAAGCGGTTCTTGACCGCGCGCACGATCCGGTGGTGCTGGCGATCCTCGCCCTCGAAGTAGGGCACGGTGTCCACGATGTGCTCCAGCGAGTTGGCCCCCGCGAGGTTCCCGTCCTTCGTGACGTCCCCGATTTCTCACCCCTTCCCCGTCGAAGGGGGAAACCGGGACATTTTGGGTTGACGGCTCAAGGCGCCCTTGAGTAGCCTCCTAACCTTCCGGGCGTCGGCCCCTGCCCTCGCCCGCCGGACGGTTCGATTTCTCATGAGATTCGCGGACGCCCTCGTTCCAACCCTCGCCCTCGCCGCACTGCTCGCGTGCTCCGGTGCGCGCGCGGCCGAGCCGAGTGGCGCACCCGATCTGCGCGAGGCGCGCGATCCGGTCCTGCAGCAGGGGCTCGAGCGGGTCGTGCGTGAACAGGGTCTCGATGGCGAGGTGGCCTCGGGCCGCCTCTCGCTCGCACTTGTTGACGTCACGCAGGCGCCCGCCCCGCGCCTCGCCATGCTGAACGGCGATGAGCTCCGGTACGCGGCCAGCCTGCCGAAGATCGCGATCCTGTTCGGTGCGCTGGTCGAGGCCGATCGGGGGCGACTCCCGATCAACGCGCAGACCGTCGGCGCGATGACCAACATGATCCGCTACTCGAGCAACGAGGACGCGACGCGCGTGCTCGGCTGGGTGGGTGCGGACCGGTTGCTCGAGATCCTCCAGTCGGAGCGCTACCGGTTCTATGACGCCGGCGGCAAGGGCGGGCTGTGGGTGGGCAAGAGCTACGGCAAGGATGCGGCCTACCGGCGCGACCCGATCGGCAACCTCTCGCACGGCGCCACGGCGTTCCAGGTCGCGCGCCTGTACTACCTGCTCGCCGGCAACACGCTGCTCAGCCCCTGGCTGAACGACCTCATGAAGGAAACCCTGTCCAACCCCGGGATCCACCACAAGTTCGTCAAGGGCCTGGAGGCCCGCCCGGGCGTGCGGATCTTCCGCAAGTCCGGCACGTGGAAGGCGTTCCACGCCGACAGCGCGCTCGTCGAGTACGGCGACCGCCGCTACGTCATGGTCGGTCTCGCGGAGCACGCGGACGGCGGCGACTGGCTGATGCGGCTCGCCGCGCCGTTGCACGATCTCGTTGTCGTGCCCGCGCGCACTGCCTCGGCAGCGCGCTAGAGCCGGCGCTAGCCGCGCCTCAACGCGCGCTGTAGAGCTTCCCGATCAGCTGCTGCAGCCGCGTCGCGAGCGCCTGATGTTCGGCGGCCGAGTTCTTGCGCAGAATATTGGTGACGAGCGTGCTGATGTAGTAGAGCTCGCGCCCCTTCGCCGGCGATTCGATGATCGCGGTCGAGTTCATGAAGTTCTTCACGTTGCCCGCGTACGGCGCGCACGTGAACCCGGCCTCCGGCGCGCACTCGAAGAGCGAGCCCGACTTGAAGTAGACCGCGGCGTTTGCGAGTGCGGGTGACGACGCGTAGCGGATGCGCCGCTCGGTGACGTAGATCAGCCGCTTGATCTCGCGGCTGGAGAACTCGTCGACCAGCCGGCCCTGCTCCATGCGCAAGAGGTACCGCATCAGCTCGCGTGCCGTCCCATAGCTCTCGCCCGACCCCGGCACCTTCTGCTTGCCGGTCGCGGTGAAGAAGCTGCCCTGGCGGAGCATGCCGAGGTCGAGGCCGTTCCGCGTCACGGGTTCCTCGAACGTCTTCACATAGAGCGCGGTCAGCTCGGCCTTCGGCGTGGTATCGAAGAACCGCTTGATCTCGGCCTCCGCAGGCGGATACGCCGCCCCGTACTGGCGCAGCAGCATCGCTTCGCGCATGACCATGCCCGCGGCTGAGTTCGAGCTCGGCGAAAGCATCCAGTCGAGCCACTCGTAGAGGGTTGCCCGGTCGCCGACCTGCACCGCGCGTCGCAGGAGCGTCTTCGTCTTCGGGTCGAAGATGCGCACGGTGTGATGGTCGAACTGCGAGAAGCCGTCGGCGGTCACGGCGGTGTTACGCAGCACGCGGCGGCGCGCTTCGATGTCGTTCGGGTAGGTGTCCGCGAGCGCCTGGAACAGCGCCAGCACGACGAGGAGCTTGCCGACGCTGCCGACGTTCTGTCTTGCATCGGCGCGGTGCTCGGCGTAGCGCGGCTTCGCGAGGTCGGTGAGATCGAGCACCGCAACGCCGTAGGCGTCCATGCTGCCCGCGAGGATGCCATTGACCTGCTGCGTGAACGCGGGATCGGGCGCGGGCAGGTCGAACGCCTGGCCGAGCAGACGCAGGTCCACCTCCTTGGTCGTGAGGAGAGCGCCCGGGGGCTGCGTGACGTCGCGGATCGCGCCTTCGTTGGCGAGACGGCTCGCCTCGAGTCGCCGGATGCCGGTGTCGTTGAATCCGTCGAGCGGATAGCCGAGTGCCGTGCCCGCGGCGCACGCGAGCGCGGCAAGCAGGAGCGTCCGCGGCGGCCTCATCGCATCGCCTCGCGCATGTTCACGGTGCGGTTGAGGTTCGCCGCCAGCGCCTTGTCCATCTGGATGAGATAGCCGGCGCTGCGCGCCTCGCGGCTTTCGTTGAACGGCCGGATCTGCAGCAGCCAAAGCTTCCCGTCCACGAACGCGAACTCCACGTCGGCCGCGACCGGCTTCCCGTCCTCGCCGAGCTGGGGAAACTGCTTTGGGATCGCATCGGCGAACGCGATGAGCTGTTTGATCTCGCCCGGATCGAGCAGCGTGTCCGTGCCCGAGACCGGCAGTTTCGCGATGCCGCCCTTGGGCTGCGGGACCATCCGCCGCGCTGCCGTGGCGGAGCCCATGAGTCGCGCGCTGCCCGAGTTGCGGTCGATGCGCACCGACTCCGCGGCCTGCCCGTCCACCGCCCCGCCGACCCCTTCGTTCACCGCGACCGAAAGGGTGTTCCGGTCGCCGGTATCGACGTCCTGCGTCACCATGACCCCGGAGATGTCGGAGGGCACGGTCTTCAGCAGCAGCACGGCCGGATAGATGTGCTCCGGGCCCTTCATGTGCGATTGCCGCCAGGCCCAGGCGCGCCGGGTATAGGGCGAGGCCCAGACCTCGGAGATTGCCTTCACGACGTTGTCGAAGCCGACGATGTTGAACACCGTGAGGTTGAGCCCCGCGCCGGTGAAGCCGGGCAGGTCTTCGACGTTCGTGTCGGAGCGCACGAACACGCCGCCGTTGAAGTCCCGTCCGAACTCCTTCGCCATCGCCGCACGTAGCCCTTCGCGGAACTTCGGGCCCGGATCGGTGTTGCGCACGATCGAGTAGATCTCCGCGCGCAGCTTCTCGCCGGAGGCTTCCGCTTCCTTCGAGCCGGGCGGCAGCGACTCGAGCTTGCGAAAGCTCTCCACCATCCACTCGTAGACCGTCTTCCCGGTGTTGCGGTAGGGGCGATCGAGGACCGCCTGCCGGTAGACCCCGAACGGGATGCCGACGCCCGAGGCGACTCTGTCCGGGAAGTGCGACTTCAGCTCGCCGAGCTTCGCGGCCTTCGGCCCGACGATGCGGCCCGAATCGGCCGCGCGCAACGCCTCGAGGCTCACGAAGTCGCGCTTGGTGAGGTCGAGCTTCTTGAGGTCGGGCTCGAACATGACGTTCTGGTCGGCCTTCTGCTGCGGGCCGAACACCGCATCCCAGCGCGGACCATCCTCGTTGATCTCGACCAGCCCTGCCGGGCTCACCGCGAGCACGATGCGTCGTCCGTCCTGCGCCCGCAGCTCGGGCAGCAGCGACTCGTCGACCGCGACGTTCGGGATGCCGAGGTTCCGCGCGAGCAGCTGCACGTGCGAAAGCGGGTTGCCGGCGCCGGTGGTCAGAATGCCCGCGAGCGGCGGCAGGTCGGCGACGCTCTCGGGCAGCACGTAGATCCCGTCCGGCCGGAACTCAGCGAGGCGCTTCATGTCCGGCGCAGCCCGCAGCACGCCGCGCGCGAGGCCCGGGTTCAGCGCATTGAAGCCGGTCCCGATGTCCTTCCCGAGCAGCTTGTGCTGCACGCCCGCGAGCCGGTTCGCATCGCGCGTCAGTCCGTCGAGGACCTGCGAGTAGAAGAGCAGCGGGCTGCCGCGCAGCTGATCCTGGATGAAGAGCTCGGCCAGCGGCTCGATGTCGTCGAGCTTTTCCATCGCCTCGCCGAAGTGAAGGCGCAGCCCCTGCGTGCCCCAACCCGGTACGAGGCCGAGGTAGCGCAGCTCGCGCAGGTAGTCGGCGAGCGGGATCTGGTCGGCGGCGAGCTTTTCGAACGTGGCGCGCAGCGCGGAGCGCTCGCGCGCGTTGATCACGCCCGTGCCGTACGCGGCCTCGACGGCGGATGCGAGCAACAGCACGTCGGCGGCCCGCGTGTCCCTGGCGACCGCGGTGCGCAGCTCGGTCGAGGCGCGGAAGTTCTCCGCCTCGACCGCCAGCGAGAGATCGAGTACGCGCAGCCGCGCGGCGGGCGGGCCCACCTTCGGGAGCGCGTCGCGCAGGCTGGCGAGGAGATTGGCCGTGACGAGATAGCGATACTCGGGGCCGCCGTCCTTCGCGAGCGCGTCGCGAGCGTCGCGGAGCACCTGCTGCAGCCACGGCAGCGCGCCGAAGGCCTTCGCGTTCTCCTCGAGCACCGGGCCGAGCGGCCGCGGTGCGTAGACGCGGTCGATTTCGGCGGCCAGCGCTTCGGCCTGACGTCTCAGCGCAGGATCGGCCATCTTCCCCGCGTACTCGCGCACAGCCGCCGCATCGGAACCGTCGGGCGTGCCGTGGATCTTCACGCGCAGCCGCTGGAAACCCGGGTCCTGGTCGGCGATCGCGGCCGCTGCGTTCCGCACCTTCTGCGCCGACGCGGTGTCGGCCCCGTGCGGCAACAGCCGGACGCCTGCAAGGAGCGCGGGGTAGCGATAGCCGATCCAATCGGGCCGTGCCGCCATCGCGATGAGGAGATTCCGCGCCGCCTCGCGCTCGTCCTCCTCCTGGATCGCGCCGCGATAGAACTGCGCGTTGCGGAAGATCCAGCCGTCGTCGGTGGCCACCAGGAAACGCTCGATGAGCAGCTGTGCATACGCGTCCGGGAAGTCCGGCGCCGCAACCGCCTTCCCGGCGTCGAGGCCGGCGAGCAGCGTGGCGACCCGGTAGCCCTGGGCGCGGAGCTGCTTGGTCCGATCGCTCCATTCGCCGTGCTGCCAGCCCTGGCCCTTGTCCGCGCAGGCGAAGTCTTTGGGCTGGAGCACCCGGCCGTCCTTGCAGAACCACTTGATCGCCGCGAACGGCCCGCGCGGGCTCGCCTTCATCTCGACGATCCATTGCCGGTATTGCCCGGCGCCGTCGGTCTTCGTCGCAGCTTCGGTCGCAGCCGACGCCGGACCGGAGACGCCGAGCGCAAGCAGCAGACACGCGCGACCAACCTTGCTGAACAGAGTAGACGGACGAGTCATCTTGGGAAGCCTCTTTGCGGTGTCGTTAACTCGATGCCTTACCGGCCCCAGCCCAGGACATCCTGCATGATGGACCAGCGCGGCCGCTTCTCTTCGACCCCTTTGCCGAGCACCCAGTAGCCGTAGGCGCGATCGATCGCCCCGGACGAGCGCTGGATGACCAGCCATTCGTTCACGAGATCGCCGAAATCGCGGTCATCCTTGCGCATGGCGATGCTGATGGGCAGCTTCGGGAGCGGGGGGTGCGGGACCACGACAGAGTATTCAGGGTACAGGAGCGACCACGCGGCGCCCGCCTCGGCAGACATCGCGAACGCGTCGATGTCCGGATGCCGGCCCGCGAAGAAAGTCTGCGGCGAAGGAAGCTCCACAAAACGCAGTTCCACGCCGTTGAGGTAATCGGCCAGGATCTCCTCGTTGCCCGCCCGGTCGACCAGCACGCCGAGGGTCAATCGCGCATGGCTGCGAAGCGCCTCCAGGGTCGCGAACTCGTGCCGCTTCGCGTCTTTTACAACGAAACCGAGCACGCCGTCGAAATACGGCGCGGAGAAGCGTACCTCGGAGAGCCGGTCCCGGGTGAGCGGCACGCTCATCAGCGCATCCACCCGCCCTTCCGCGAGCATGCGGAAGATCGAGAAGCGCTCACCCTGCACGAACTCGACCGCATCGACTCCGAGGTCGCGCGCGAGCGTGCTGGCGAGCTCGACATCCAGGCCGACGAGCTCCTGGCGCGCATTGAAGAACGTCAACGGGATGCGATCGGGGGCGAAGCCGATGCGCAGTGCGCCGCGGCCCCGGATCCGGTCGAGCGTCGGGCGCGCGTCCGACTCGGCGGGGGGAAGGTCGGTGCGCACGCGCACCGCCGCCTGCCCGCGGGGCAGGTGCATGCCTTTCAGCAGCTCGTCCTTGTGGTAGCGCGTGTCGACGGTCGCCGCGAGGAACAGATTGGTACCGGCGACCGCCGCCGCCGTGACGCACGCGGCCGCCAGCACGAACAGGGCGATCCGCCTGGGCGACAGCCGCAGCACGCCTGCCGAGGCCGCCCCGCCGATCAGCGCCATCGCCAGCAGCGCCATCGCCGAGACCATCGAGTCGAACTTGCCGGTGATGATGGTCGTCGGAATGTAGAGCTGGAAGTAGTCGTGCGGCACGTCGACGAGATCCATCAGGAACGGCAGCGCCGCCTGCGCCTTGGCGAAATAGGCGAACACGGCTGCGGCGAACAGGCTGCCGTAGCTCGCGGCGCCGAGCGGATCGCCGCTCAGCCACGCCGCGTACGGCACGAAGAGCAGCGTGAGCAGCCGCCCGGCGTTCGGGAAGGTGAAGGCGAGCGGCACCAGCACCTCGAGCGTGGATTCCGCCTCCGCGCTGGCGTGACCGTACTGCGCCATGAGGGCGTTCGCGCGCTCGACCAGGATCGGCAGCACGATGAACGCGCTGTTGGCGACGAACGCGGTGAGCAGCGCATCTTTCGCGACCCAGACCACTTCGCGGTAGCGGAACGGGGTGACCGCCGCAACGGCAAGGGGCAGCACGACGAATGCGAGCAGCATCGACGCCACCGCAAACGTCACGAAATAGACTTCGAGGCGGATGAAGGTCGCCGGGTCCATGGTCCCGGCTGCGACCGCCGCGATGGCGAAGACCCCGATCGGGGTCAGGCCGATCACGAAGCGGGTCACGCGCACCACTGCCTGTTCGAGTGTGCGCAGGTTGCCGAGCAGCCCGGCCTTGCCCTCGATCCCGATCAGCGCTACACCCACCGCCGAGCTGAACAGCACGACCGCCGGCACGATCGCGTTCGCGAGCGCATTGAAGGGGTTGGCGGGCACGTAGATCTCGGTGAGCGCGAACGGTTGCCGCGGCTCGAGCAGGGCGTGGCTGAAGAACGAGGCGCTCTCGAAACGGGGGAACGCGAGCGGCATCAGGCCGATGACGGCGAGTGCGAGCCCCCAGAAGACCACGAGCAGCAAGCCGCCGCGCACGGCGAGCCGTCGCGCGTGCGCCGCGTCGAGCTGTCCGAGACCCACGACCAGTGTCAGCACCAGGTAAGGCAGCACCGTCATCTGCATGAGGCGGATGTAGATGTCGGCGAGCGGCTGGAGTACCGCCGCGGGCTCGCCGAAAAAGAGTCCGGCCAGGACTCCGAGCGCGAGCCCGATCAGGATCTGGGTCGACAGGCCGAGGCGCAGCGCGCGCCTCGCGGACGCCTCCGGACCGGGCCGCATCGTGGCGGTCACGCGAGCCCCTGTCGGGCGGCCACCCGGCGATTGAACTCGACGCCGATCATCACCGCGAGCACCAGCCAGACGAGCACCAGCCCGACGTTGATCCAGGCGAACTGCGCGACGCCCAGCGCGAGGAACGTCGTGCCTGCGTAGACCACGGCGGCCGATAGAACGTCTCCTGCGCGCACCACGAAACAGTCGATCACTTGCTTCGCCTTGTACTTCTCGTCGCGCGTCGTCGGGAGAAACAGCATCTGCCGGACCGTGTTCATGAGCGAATAGTCCACCGCGTTCTCGGCGGTCTTCGCCCAGCGCATGATCGCGAGCGACGGGATGATCGCGGCTGCCGTGTAACTGCCGAGCGCGACCAGCGGCAGGATGCAGAGCGATGCCGGGACGCCCAGATACTTGACCACGCGCGAGACCACGAAGAGCTGCAGCAGCATCCCGGCGATGTTCACCACCTGGAAGTAGTCGGCGAAGAACGCACCGATGAAGCGCCCCTCCTCGCGCGCCGGCAGCCGCCCCGCCGCGACCTCCGCATCCGCGGCGTGCTTGACGATCGACGACAGAATGTATTCGCCCGACGAGTTCACCCAGTTGAGCACGAAGATGAGCATCGCGACGAGCAGGAGATAGCGATCCCGCAGGACCAGTGCGAACGCGTTGCCGTCGCCGATCGGGGCATCCTCGCGCTGCGCGGCTTGCCGCCCGCGACGGTCGCCCACCGCGCGCAAATCGATGAAATTGAACAGCACCAGGCTCGCAGCGAGTACGACGACCGCGACGAGCAGCAGCGGGTGCACCCCCAGCGTGCGGATCAGGTGGCTCGAGACCCACGATCCGAACACCGCCCCGATGGAGGCGCCAAAGGCGATGATGGCGAACAGCCGCTTCCCCGCATCGGGCGTGTAGACGTCGTTCGCGTACGCCCAGAACTGGGCGATCAGCATCAGGCTGAACACCCCGATCCAGAGGAAGAAAGCGAGGCCGATCGCGAGCTTCGCCTCGGCGAGCAGGTAGAACACCGGCAGGCAGGCGATGAAGAACGCGGTGACGACGTTGATGAGCCGCCGGCGCGGCAGGCGCGTCGCGAGCGCGCCGTACAGCGGCACCAGCACGAACAGCACCCCCGCCTGCGCCGCGTAGGCGTAGCTCTTGAGCTCCGCACCGCCGGGCTGGTCGAGGATCAACGCTTCGCGCACCGGCTTCATCACGTAATACGCGGTCAGGATGAGAAAGACGTTGAGCGTGAGGAGGAGAAGCTGTGCGGCTTCGTCCGCGCGCACATCGGCGAACAGGCGCAGGAACCGCTCGAGTGGTCCGCGCGGCGGTGGGACTTGAGCGGCGGTGGGCGCGATCGTCGACATGGCGGGCGGCCGCGTCGCCGCGGCCCGCGATTATCGCAGCCGATGATGCGTAACGCGCAGCTCCACAATCGTGTCGCCCAGTGCGCCGCTGGTACAGCCGTAGGGACTCAAGCCGCCGACCAAAGCGAGAACGTTCGCCCCGCGAGCCTCGTTCGGATCCACGTCGCCTTTGAACGTGACAGCGCCGACGGTCAAAGCGTTCCACGATTGCGCTGGATCGTGAATCCCGTCCGTCGTGTTCACGGGGTCATCATGTGCCGCTTCGTTCATAGTAATCTATAAGGCGCTCCACCAGTACCGTCCAAGCAAAGTCATTAAAGGAGGCCGTTCCATGAAAAATCTCAAAGCAATCTGCGCGGCGCTCGCGATCGGCGGGCTGCTCACGCCCGCGGCGTTCGTTCAGGCGCAGGACATCAAGCCGCGCACGATCAAATTCGCGACCCAAAACCCGAAGGGCCATCCGATCGTGATCGGCATGGAGAAGTTCGCCGAGATCGTGAACGCGAAGAGCGGCGGCAAGATCAAGGTAAGCCTCTTCCCCGGCGGCACGCTCGGCGGCGATGCGCCGAACATCTCCGCGCTGCAGGGCGGCACGCTCGAGATGGTCGTGATGAACTCCGGCATCCTGGCCTCCCAGGTCAAGGAGTTCGCCGTCTTCGACTTCCCGTTCATGTTCGCCAACGCGCAGGAAGCCGATGCGGTGGTCGACGGCCCGTTCGGGAGGATGATGCTCGACAAGCTCGACGCCAAGAACATGCACGGCCTCGCCTACTGGGAGCTCGGCTTTCGCAGCATCACCAACAGCAAGCGGCCGCTCAACAAGGTGGAGGACATCGCCGGGCTGAAGCTGCGGGTGATTCCCAATGCGATCAACCTCGACTGGGTCGGCGCCCTTGGGGCCAACCCGACGCCGATGGCGTTCCCCGAGGTGTACGCCGCGTTGGACCAGAAAGCGATCGACGGGCAGGAGAACCCGTTCACCGTGATCAGCGCCAACAAGCTGTACGAGGTGCAGAAGTACGTGGCGGTCACCAACCACCAGTACAACCCGCAGACGGTGATCGTCGGCAAGAAGCTCTGGGACTCGCTTTCCGGCGACGAGAAGAAGATCCTCACCGACGCGGCCGTCGAAACCGCCGCCTTCCAGCGCAAGGTGTCGCGCGAGCAGGCCGGCGCTGCGCTGGACAACCTGAAGAAGAACGGGATGCAGGTTTCCGAGTTCAGCCCCGCCGAAATGACCAAGTTCCGCGAGAAGATGAAGCCCGTGGTCGACAAGCACGGCGCCCTTATCGGCGCGGACGTCGTGACTTCCTTGCAGGCCGAGCTGGCGAAGGCGCGCAAGTAGCCCGTCGCCGCGCCCGCCGCGGTTCCTGCCGCACGGCCTCCGAGCCCGCGCGGCAGGGTTCCGAGCGTGCAACTTTCGATCGCAAGGATCCGGTCCATGAGCAAGAGCCGCATCGCAGTCGCCGGCGCCGGCCTGATCGGACTGCGCCACATCGAAGAGACGCAGAAGAGCGAAAGGTGCACGCTCTCGGCCATCGTCGAGCCGTCGCCCAAGGCGGCCGCGGTCGCGCAGCAGGCCGGCGTCCCGCTCTACAAGTCGCTTGGCGAGCTTTTCGCCAAGGACCGCCCCGACGGCGTGGTGCTCGCAACGCCCAATCAGCTGCACGTCGAGAACGCGCTCGAGTGCATCCGGGCCGGGGTTCCGGCGCTCGTCGAGAAGCCGATCGCCCATAACCTCGCGGAGGGCCTGCGCCTGTGCGAAGCCGCCGAGCGCGCGCAGGTCAAGCTTCTCGTCGGCCATCACCGCCCGCACAGCCCCATCCTGCACAAGGCGATCGAGATCGTGCGCTCGGGCGTCCTCGGGCGGATCGTGGCCGTAATTGGAAGCGCCATGTTTTACAAGCCCGACCAGTACTTCGCGGAAGCGCCGTGGCGGCGCGAACCGGGCGGCGGACCGATCCTGCTCAACATGATTCACGAAGTCGGCAACCTGCGGGCCATGGTCGGCGAGATCGTCGCCGTGCAGGCGTTCGGGTCGAATGCCGCCCGCGGCTTCCCGGTCGAGGACACGGTGGCGATCAATCTGCGGTTCGCGAACGGCGCGCTCGGCACGTTCCTCCTTTCCGACACCGCGGCGTCCGCGAAGAGCTGGGAGCAGACCTCGCAGGAGAACAAGAGCTACGCGACCTACCCTGACGAGGACTGCTACGTGATCGCGGGCATAAACGGCTCGCTCGCCGTGCCCACGATGCGGCTGAAGACCTACGCCGGGAAAGAGCACCGCTCGTGGTGGAAGCCGTTCCAGACGAGCATCGCGGCGTTCGAGCGGGCGGACCCGCTCGCGCGCCAGATCGAGCACTTCGGCGCCGTCGTCCGCGGCGAAGCCGAACCGCTGGTCACCGCTCGCGACGGGCTGCAGAACCTGCGCGTCACCGCGGCCATCGTCGAGGCCGCGCGGACCGGCCGCATCGTGGAAACAGCCTGAACACGGACGCCCATCAACCTCCGGAGGACCCGAAACCATGGCCAAGTTCCTCGTGCTTCACGGCATCAACCTCAACATGTTCGGGAAACGGGACCCCGCGCAGTACGGCACGATCACGCTCGCCGAGATCGATGACCGGGTGCGCGCGCTCGGGAAGGAGCTCGGCGTGGAGGTCGAGTGCTTCCAGACGAACATCGAAGGCGAGATGGCCGAGCGCATCCACCGCGCCCACGCCGAGAGGATCGACGGCGTGCTGATCAACGCCGGGGCGTGGACCCACTACAGTTACGGCATTCGCGACGCGCTCGCGATCCTCAAAGCGCCGATCATCGAGGTCCACATGTCGAACATCCACGCCCGCGAGGAGTTCCGGCACCACTCGGTGATCGGGCCGATCGCGAAGGGCCAGATCGCCGGCTTCGGCCTCGACAGCTACCTGCTCGGCCTCAGAGCCGCGGTCTCTGCCGTGCGCGAATCGAAGCAGTAGCCATGATCATCAAGAGCCAGAGCGACGTCACCGCCGCCGTTCTGGCGGAGCTCGATCGCGCCGCCGACCCGCGCTTCAAGGAGATCATGAGCGCTGCCGTGCGCCATCTCCACGCGTTCGCGCGCGAAGTGAAGCTGACGGAGAGCGAGTTCCAGCAGGCGTGCGCGCACATCGCGACGCTCGGCAAGCTGACCAGCGAGTCCCATAACGAAGTGGTACTGATCGCCGGCTCGCTAGGGCTTTCGTCGCTCGTTTGTCTCCTCAACAACGGCGATCGGGGCCAGACCGAAACGACGGCCAACCTGCTCGGTCCATTCTGGCGCATCGATTCCCCGCGTACGGAGAACGGCGCCTCGATCGTGCGCTCGCCGACGCCCGGCGATCCCATCTTCGTCACGGCGCGGGTGACGGATCCGCGGGGACGGCCGGTGGCCGGCGCGGAGGTCGACGTCTGGCACACGTCGAGCGACGGGTTCTACGAGAATCAGGATCCGGCTCAAGCCGATATGAACCTGCGCGGCAAGTTCACCACCGACGCGGCCGGCCGGATCAGCTTTCGCAGCGTCAAGCCCGCCGGCTACCCAATTCCGGTCAACGGTCCCGTCGGCGAGCTGTTGCGCGCGCAGGGCCGTCACAACCTGCGGCCGGCGCACATCCATTTCCTCACCTTCAAGCCCGGCTTCAAGACGCAGTTCTCGCAGGTGTATTCCGGCGACGATCCGACCCTCGAGACCGACGTCCAGTTCGGCGTCACGGAAGCGCTCATCGGGAACTACGTGCGTCACGAGAGGGACCCGGCGCCGGCGCCCGACGTGAACGGCCCGTGGTATTCCCTTCATCACGAGTTCGTGATCGAGCCCGGCGAGGCGAAGCTGCCGCGACCTCCGATCACGGGCAAGGCGAGCGGCGCGCGGCCGGAGCTCGTGATCCTGGAGCGGACGGGATGACTACTCCATCCGCTCAGCGCCCCTGGTCCTCTGCCTGAGACCGGATTCCCAGGCACTGCAGACGTCCGCGATCTCGCTCAGAACGTCGTCGTCCGATCGGCCCGAACTCTTGAGCACATGGAAACCATGATCGGCGCCCTCCAACCAGCGCATGGTCCACTCGCCGGTGAGGCGGTTCACCACCCGTTCCATCAGGTCGCGTCGGCATAGCGCATCGCGGGTGCCGTTCAGGCACAGGACCGGTACCCGGATCTGCGCGAGATGCCCGTCGCGAAGTTGGTCCGGTTTACCTGCCGGATGAAGCGGGTAGGCGAGCAGGAGGAGCCCGTCGCACTGGAATTGCTCCGCTGCGAGCATCGACGCCGTCCGGCCACCCATCGAGCGTCCACCAAGAATGAGGGTCTGCGTCCCGACCTCCCGGCGAGCGCGTGACGCCACGGCGACCATGCAATCCATTAGGCGCGCCATCGGGTCCGGACGGCTGGACCGCTTCTCCCGATACAGGAAGTTGAAGCGCACGACGTGAAGCCCCCGCGCGCGCAAGCGCTCGGCGAGGGCGAGCATGCCGGCATCGTCCATATGGCCGCCGGCGCCGTGGGCGCAGACGAAAAGGGCGCCTGTAGGCGATCCGAGGGCAGGCTCGAAGATCGCGGAGGTATGCTCATCGGGGCCGACCTCGACCCGCCATTTCTCACCGGCGCTGCCGCCTGCCATTGCCGCGCGATCCTGCGCGATTCGCCCGTCGCTAGAACGGGCAGTCGGGTTTGAAGCTCGGCGCCCGCTTCTCCTTGAGGGAGGCCATCCCCTCCCGCACCTCGGGCCCGGTGAAACCCATGAACTCGAGCGCGAGCGACGCATCGAACGTCGGCCCGGCCATCCGCAGCCAGTTGTTGAGCGAATACTTCGTCCAGCGGATCGCCGACTGCGCGCCGAGCGCGAGCTTGCGCGCCACCTCGAACGCTTTCGGCACCAGGTCGGCTTCGTCGACCGCAAGCGATACGAGGCCGATGCGCTCGGCTTCTTCGCCCGACACGGTCTCGCACAGGAGAAGGTAATACTTCGCCTTCGCCATGCCGCAAAGGAGCGGCCAGACGATCGCCGCGTGATCGCCGGCCGCGACCCCGAGGCGGGTGTGGCCGTCGATGATCCGCGCGTTCTTCGCCGCGATCGAGATGTCCGCGAGCAGCCCGGCGACGAGCCCCGCACCGACCGCCGGTCCGTGCATCGCGGAGACGATCGGCTTCGAACAGTTGATGACGTTGTAGACGAGGTCGCGCGCCTCGCGCCAGACGCGCGCGCGAATGTCGAAATCCGCGACCATGTCCTCGATCAGCTTCAGGTCGCCGCCGGCGGAGAATCCCTTGCCCTCGCCGCGCAGGATCGCGACGCGCGTCTCCGCATCGGCGTCGACGTCGCGCCAGACCTCCGCGAGCTCGCGATGCAGGACCTCGTCGGCGGTGGAGAGCTTTCCCGGCGCGCCCATGACGATCTCGAGGACGCCGTCCGGATGGCGCTTGATCGCGAGTCGCTCGTACGCCGCGTACCGATCGGTCACGTTCAATCCTCGAGCGTGAAGCCGACCTTGATCGTCACCTGCCAGTGGGCGACCTTGGCGTTGTCGATCTGACCACGCGTCTCGATCACTTCGAACCAGTGCATATTGCGCATCGTCTTGCCGGCCTTGGCGATCGCGGCGCGGATGGCATCGTCGCTGCTCTTGGTGGACGACCCGGTCAGCTCGAGTTTCTTGTAGACGTGGCTGGACATCGCGTAGCCTCCTTGTCGATAAGGGCGGCGCCAGTATAGGCGTGGCCGTCATAGGCCGAAAGTCGGGTTGCCAGCGCGCGCCGTGCTTCACACAATGGGGACACGGTGTGGGGACACGGTGCGGCGCCCATGCTTCGCGCGAACGGAGGTCGTCATGCTGAACGAGGAGCAGAAGAGCCTGATCCGCGCCGAGGAAACTTTCCGGGACGCGGTGCGTGCGGAGCTCGCCGCGGACAAGGGCGAACGCTCGGCGTGGCAGAAGGTCGTCGACTTCCTGAACATGCCGATCGGGGGCTGGGTGCTCGGGACGGTGCTGGTCGCGGCGTTCAGCTTCCTCTGGACCCAGGCCTACGAGCGCCTGCACGTGGCGGAGCGCGAGATCGCCGAGCGCCGCGCGAACGCGCAGAAGGACGTCGAGCTGGTCACGCGCCTGCTGCCGTCTCTCGCCAACGTCGGCACGCCGGAGAACCCCCTTGCGCTGCAGGTCGTCGGGCATCTACAGGCCACCGGCGGCATCGACGTCAGGCTCGCCGACGCGCTGCAGGTCGTGGTTCGGAACGCGCTCGACGAAAGCCTGCGGCGGGCGGGTGGCGCGTCCGACGACGGGCGGCGCATGGCTTATCAGGCCTCCGCCGAAGCAGCGGTCGCGGCACTCGAGGCGACGCAGCGCGCGACCCGGGCCGACCCGGGAGCCGCCCCGCCACCACCCCCGGTCGACCCGCCGAAAGGCATCCCCGGCGCTGCCCCGGCGCCGGCGCCGGCGCAGTCTTCGGCGCGGGCGCTGCCGCAGCGGATCTACGTCCACATCGCCGACGAGTCGCAGCGGCGCGAAGCGCAGGCGCTGCAAGCGCATTTTCGCGACCAGAAGTTCCTGATGCCCGGCGTCGAGAACGTGGGCCGGGCGCGCGCCCCGGCGCTTGCCGACGTGCGCTACTTCAACGACAGCGACGCGGCGACGGCGAAGCGCATCCTCGACGAGATGCGGCAGCTCGGAATGAAGGTCGACCCTGCGCCGAAGCGCTTGCCGCTCCAGGCGCCGCAGGGTCAGGTCGAGATCTGGCTTCCGCGGCCCTCGGTGCTACCGTCGAAGTAGCGATCACCGTCGACTCGTCGCCACCGCGACGCGTCTCGCGCTAGTCGAGCGCCACCGGCAAGTGGCGGAACCCGCGGAACCGCACCCGGCGGTCGCGCTCCGGCTCCCCAACGAGATCGATCTTCGGGAAGCGCGCGAGCAGCCGTCCGAACGCGATGCGCGCTTCCAGCCGCGCGACGTTCATGCCCGCGCACGCATGATCGCTGTGTCCGAATGCGACGTGCCGGTTCGGCTTACGGGCCACATCGAGCCGATCGGGGTCGGGGAACTGCGCCGGGTCGCGATTCGCCGCCCCGACGCCCAGGGTGATGAAAGTGCCGGCCGGAAATTCGCGGCCACCGAGCGATACCTCGGCGGTGGTGACGCGGTTGTTGAGCTGCAGCGGGCTTTCGAAGCGCAGCAGCTCTTCGACCGCGGTCGGCAGGAGCGAGGGATCGCCCGCGAGCCGCTCGAGTTCGCCGCGATGGACGAGCAGCGCGTACGTGCCGTTCCCGATCAGGTTGGTGGTCGTCTCGTGGCCGGCGTTCAGCAGGAAGATGCAGTTGTGGAGCAGCTCGGTCTCGCTGAGCCGCTCGCCGTCGGCCTCGCCCTCGATCAGCCGCGTAAGGACGTCGCTCTCTAGATCGCCCGGGTGCTTGCGCCGGTCGGCAACGAGCATTCGCAAGTAGTCGCAGAACTCGCGCACGGCGCGGTTGCCGCGCTCGAGGACTTCCGTGCTCGGCGCGGGCTCGAGCGCCGACAGGATCGCGAGCGACCAGCCGCGCAGCGGCCCGCGCTCCGCATGCGGCACCGCGAGCAGGTTCCCGATCACCTCGATCGGGATTTCCGCGGCGAACTCGTCGATGAGATCGACGCGGCGCTTCGCCGCCATCCGATCGAGCAGGCGCTCGACGAGCGCGACGACGTCCGGCTCCATCCGCGCGATCGCCCGCTGGTTCAGCGCGCCCATGATCAGCCGCCGCACGCGCGTGTGCAGCGGCGGGTCGTTGAAGACCAGACTCGTCGTGTGATGCTCGAAGAGCGGCGAGTCGCCGAACTTCAGGCCGAACTCCCGCTTCTTGTCGGAGCTCGCGCGCGAATCGCGGTAGACCGCGACGACGTCCTCGTATCGCGTCAGGAAGATCGACCCGCCGCCGAGATCGTGCACGGGGTCATGGGCGCGGAGCGCCGCGTAGTAGCGATATGGGTCGTCGAAAAAATCGTCGGGTACCGCGGTCAGGCGGAAGGCCCGCGCGGACGCGGCGGGGTCAGACTTCGGGCTGTCGCGCATTGCGGATTCTGGCCAGGTGATCCGACGTTGCGCAAGCGCCCGCCCGCTTCCCAGGCGCGGGGCGTCGCCCCGGCGAACGCCGGGGCGCACGAGATTCAGCTGTGGATCCCGCGATGCTGGATGGCCGCGTTCGCCGGTATGACGGGCATCAGAACGTCCCCGGGTATACCCCGCCGTCGATCAGGAAATTCTGCCCCGTCACATACCCCATCTGCGCGCTGCAAAGGAACGCGCATGCCTCCCCGAACTCCGCCGGGTCGCCGATCCGGCCTGCGGGAATGCCCTTGATGCGGTCGGCCTTCGCCTGCTCCATGGTCAGTCCCTGGTTCTTCGCGGACGCCGCCATCACCGAGCGCTGCCGGTCGGTGTCGAAAAAGCCGGGGAGCAGGTTGTTGATCGTGACGTTGTGCTGGACGGTCTGGCGCGAGAGGCCGGCGACGAAACCCGTGAGCCCGGTCCGCGCGCCGTTCGAGAGCCCGAGCACGGAGAGTGGCGCCTTGACCGCGCTCGAGGTGATGTTCACGATGCGCCCGAACTTGCGCGCGATCATGTGATCGACGGTCGCCTTGATCAGCTCGATAGGGGTCAGCATGTTGGCGTCGAGCGCTTTCAGCCAGTCCTCACGCGTCCAGTCGCGGAAATCGCCCGGGGGCGGACCGCCGGCGTTGTTGATCAGGATGTCGGGCTGCGGGCAGGCGGCCAGCACTTTCGCGCGGCCCTCGGGGGTCGTGACGTCCGCCGCGACTGCATTCACCTGCACGCCGAAATGCTTTCGCAGCTCGTCGGCGGTCGCATTCAGCGCCGCCTCGCCGCGCGCGTTGATCGTCAGGTTCACGCCCTCGCGCGCGAGCGACCAGGCGCACCCGCGCCCGAGCCCTTTGCTCGCCGCGCAGACGATCGCCGTCTTGCCCTTGATGCCGAGATCCATGTCCTGTCTCCTCGCTTACGCGTTGGGTTTTCGATCGGGTTTGAGACTCACCAGCACCACGCCGGCCAATACGAGCACCGTGCCGGCGAGCTGCAGCACGGTCATCTGCTCGTCGAGGCCGACGAAGCCGAAGAAGATCGTCGACACCGGCCCGAGCGCGCCGAGGATCGCGACCTGGTTGGCGCCGATGCGCTTCAGCGCCTCCGCCGTCATGAAGGTCGGGATCACGGTCGAGAATACCGCCATCGCGACGGCGTAGCCGTACACCGGCCAGGGCAGGGCGAGCGCCTGGAGCGGCCGCAGCGCGAAGAACTGCGCGATGCAGAGCGCGCTCGCGATCAGCAGCGCGTACGCGGTGAAGCGCATCGAGCCGACGCGCTGGATGATCTGGCTGCCGAGCACGAGATAGATCGCGTAGGCGACCGCGCTCGCGAACACGAGCGACGCCCCGAGCGGCAGGTTCTCGTGCTGGCCGGTCATCGCCTGCGAGAGCACGAGCGCGGTGCCGGCATAGGTGACCGCGAGGGCGACGAGCTCGCGCGGCCCGGCGCGCTTGCGAAGGAAGATCCAGGACAGCACCACGACCACCGTCGGGTAGAGGAAGAGAAGCAGCCGGCCGAGCCCGGCGGAGATGTACTGCAGGCCGAGGAAATCGACGAAGCTCGCGAAGTAGTAGCCGAGGAAGCCGAGGAAGAAGATCCCCCACCAGTCGGCGCGCGAGATCGGCTTGGTATCGCCGCGCCGCCAGAGCGCGGCGGCGAGGAAGAACGGCAGCGCGAACACCATCCGCAGCGCGATCAAGGTCACCGGGTCGCGCACGTAGTTGTAGGCGAGCTTGATGAAGATCGGCCGGAACGAGAACGCGATCACTCCCGCCAGGGCGAGCGCGATCCCCACCGCGCGGTAGGAGACGGCGCCGGGCACTATTTGCGCTTGCCGCCGCCGAGAATCGAGCCCAGGACGCCCCGCAGAATGTCGCGCCCCGCCTGCCGGGCCATGCTTTTCGCCGCCGCCTCGACCACGCCCTCGCGGCGTCCGCCGCGGGGACCGGTGGAGCCGAACAGGATGTCGCTCAGCATGCCGCCGGCGCCGCTCCCGGCCTGCGCGCCGGCCGGGGCGGGGGCGCTCTTGCCTTTCGCCGTCACGGGCGCATCGGACTGCTTGCCGTCGGTACGCCCTTTCAGCTTCTCGTACGCCGACTCGCGGTCGATCGCCTGCTCGTAGTGCCCGGCGATCACCGAGGCGGCGATCAGCTTTTTTCGTTCGTCGGGCGGGATCGGGCCGATCTTCGAGCCGGGCGGCATGATGTAGCCGCGCTCGACGACGCCCGGGGTGCCCTTCGCGTCGAGAAGCGACACGAGCGCCTCGCCGACGCCGAGCTCCATGATCGCCTTCTCGGTGTCGAGCTTCGGGTTCGCGCGCAGCGTCTGCGCCGCCGTCTTGACCGCCTTCTGGTCCTTCGGCGTGAAGGCGCGGAGCGCGTGCTGGACGCGGTTGCCGAGCTGACCGAGCACGGTTTCCGGGATGTCGAGCGGGTTCTGGCTGCAGAAGTACACGCCCACGCCCTTGGAGCGGATCAGCCGCACCACCTGCTCCACCTTCTCGAGCAGCGCCTTCGGCGCGTCGTTGAAGAGCAGATGCGCCTCGTCGAAGAAGAAGACGAGCTTCGGCTGCTCGAGGTCGCCGACCTCCGGCAGGTTCTCGTAGAGCTCGGCGAGCAGCCACAAGAGAAAGGTCGAGTAGAGCTTCGGCGCCTGCATCAGCTTGTCCGCGGCGAGGACGTTGACGACGCCGCGGCCCTTCGAGTCGGTTTGCATCAGATCGTCGACCGCGAGCATCGGCTCGCCGAAGAACTTGTCGGCCCCCTGGTGCTCGAGCTCGAGCAATCCCCGCTGTATCGCGCCGATCGAGGCCGGCGACACGTTGCCGTAGTCGGTCTTGAACTGCGCCGCGTTGTCGCCGACGTACTGCAGCATCGCGCGCAGGTCCTTCAGGTCGAGGAGCAGGAGCCCGTTGTCGTCGGCGATCTTGAAGACCAGGGTGAGGACACCCGACTGCGTGTCGTTCAGATTGAGCAGCCTCCCGAGGAGGAGCGGCCCCATGTCGGAGATCGTCGCGCGGACCGGGTGGCCCTGGTCGCCGAAGACGTCCCAGAACACCACCGGGCAGCCCTCCCACTTCGGCTCGTCGACCTTCAGCATCGCGAGCCGCTCCTTCATCTTCGGGGAGGCCGCGCCAGGGGAGGAGATCCCGGAGAAGTCGCCCTTCACGTCGGCCATGAAGACCGGCACCCCGATGCGCGAGAATTTCTCGGCGAGCACCTGCAGCGTCACCGTCTTGCCGGTGCCGGTCGCGCCGGCCACCAGGCCGTGGCGGTTCGCGAGGCCGGGCAGCAGGCAGAGATCCGTCGGTCCGGCTTTGGCGACGAGCATCGGTTCGAGCATTGCGGGCTCCTGGTGGCGGGTAAAATTATAGGCTGCCAACTCCTCCCCGGTGCGACCCCGCCATGGCCGGACATTCCAGATGGGCGAACATCAAGCACAAGAAGGCCGCCTCCGACGCGCGGAAGGGCAAGGTCTTCACCAAGGCCATCAAGGAGGTGACCGTCGCCGCCAGGATGGGCGGCGGCGATCCCACGATGAACGCGCGGCTGCGGCTCGCGCTCGCGAAGGCGCAGGAGGGGAACGTCCCGAAGGACAACATCGAACGCGCCATCAAGCGCGGCACGGGCGAGCTCGACGGCATCGCGTACGAGGAGATCCGCTACGAGGGCTACGGCGTCGGGGGCGCGGCAGTGATGGTCGACTGCCTTACCGACAACAGAACGCGCACGGTCGCCGACGTGCGGCACGCGTTCTCGAAGAACGGCGGCAACCTCGGCACCGACGGCTCGGTGGCGTTCATGTTCAAGCACTGCGGGCAGTTCGTGCTAGCGCCGGGGACGAGCGAGGACAAGGTGATGGACGTGGCGTTGGAGGCCGGCGCGGAGGACGTGGTCGCCAACGAGGATGGCTCGGTCGAGGTGCTCTGCGCGCCGGGCGATTTCGAGGCGGTGAAGGCGGCGCTCGCAGCCGCGGGCTTCAAGCCCGAGCTCGCCGAGATCACGATGAAGCCGAATACGGAGACGGCGCTCAAGGGCGACGACGCGGCGCGGATGCAACGGCTACTCGACGCGCTGGATGCGATCGACGACGTGCAGGAGGTTTACACGACCGCCGCGATCGAGGAGGCGTGACACGAGCGGAGATGCGCCGCGCGGTCGCCGCAATGGCCATTTTCCTGGCATTCTTCGCGCGATGAAACCGACCAATGCCGGTGAAAGCCGCGCACATCAGCGTAGTCGAGCGGTAGGGGTTTCGGAGCCAGCTCGTCTGAGCGACTGCTGCGAATGCCGCTAGTCGCCATCCGCATCCTCGGCATCGACCCGGGCCTCCGGATCACCGGCTTCGGCGTGGTCGAGATGACCGGGCAGCGCCTTGCCTACGTCACGAGCGGCTGCATCCGCACGCCGCAGGTCGAGAGCCTCCCGGAACGCATCGCCGTCATCCTCGATTCGCTCGCCGAGGTGATCGCGACCCACCGCCCGCGGCAGGTCGCGCTCGAGAAAGTGTTCGTCAACATCAATCCCGAATCAACGCTGGCGCTCGGTCAGGCGCGCGGCACTGCGATCTGCGCCGCGGTCACCGCGAAGCTGCCGGTCGCGGAGTACACGGCGCTGCAGGTCAAGCAGGCGGTGGTCGGGAATGGCCACGCGAAGAAGGAGCAGGTGCAGGAGATGGTGCGGCGCCTCCTGCAGCTGCCGGGCGTGCCCTCGCCGGACGCCGCCGACGCGCTCGCCTGCGCGATCTGCCACGCGCACGGTGGCCAGGGGTTCGGCGGCCAGGGGCTCGGCGGGATCGAAACCGCCGGCTACAGAGTCCGCCGCGGCCGCCTGGTCGGACGCCGCGCGGCATGATCGGCCGCATCCAGGGCGTCCTGCTGGAGAAGAATCCGCCGCAGATCCTCGTCGATTGCGCCGGCATCGGCTACGACGTCGAGGTGCCGATGAGCACGTTCTACAACCTCCCCGGCACCGGCGAGCGCGTCGCGCTGTTCACGCATCTCGTCGTGCGCGAGGACGCGCACCTCTTGTACGGCTTCGGCACCGTCGGCGAGCGCCGCGCATTCCGCCAGCTCCTCAAGATCAGCGGCGTCGGTGCTCGCACCGCGCTCGCGGTGCTCTCCGGGCTCTCGGTCGCCGAGCTCGCCGAGTGCGTGACCTTGCAGGAGACCGGGCGGCTCACGAAGATCCCCGGCATCGGCCGGAAGACGGCCGAGCGGCTCCTGCTCGAGCTGAAGGACAAGCTCGGCGCAGATCTCGCGGCGGCGGGCGCGACGAACCGCGCCCCGCCGGCCGCGAGCGACGTGCTCCATGCGCTGCTTTCGCTCGGCTACAGCGAGAAGGAGGCGGTCGGGGCGGTGAGGCTGGTGCCGGAGGGTCTGGCCGTCGCGGAAGGTATCCGGCACGCCCTGAAGTTCCTATCCAAAGGTTGAGATGGCGAGACGGGGATGAGGGCTCCGACCGACGACCGAGTTGCCGCGGCCCGTGCAGCCGGCCACCTGGTGGTATCCTCTTAGCCAACATTGTGGCTAAGTCGCCCCCTTGTCCTCCGACACCTGGAACGTCCACAAGGCGAAGACCCACCTCTCGACGCTGATCGACCGCGCGCTGCGGGGCGAGGAGGTGGTGATCTCGCGCGCCAACCGTCCGGTCGCGCGGCTGGTCGCGCTCGCGCCGGCGGCGCGGCGGCGGACGCCCGGCCTCAACGCGTCGCCCGCCTTCTGGATGGCGGCGGACTTCGACGCGCCGCTGCCCGAGCCGTTCTGGCTCGGGACGCGACGCCGCGGCGCGCCGCGCCCGAAGGCGCGGCGGCGCAACGGCGCGAAGTGAAGCTGCTGCTCGACACGCACGCCTTCATCTGGTGGGACCAGGCGCCCGATCGTCTCTCGAGCCGCGCACTCCGCGCGATCAGCCGGTCCTCGAGCGAGGTGTTCCTCAGCGTCGTCTCGCTATGGGAGATCGCGGTGAAGTCCGCGGCGGGCCGGCTCGAGCTCGGCGCGCCCGTGCGTGCGAGCGTCGAAGCGCAGCAGGAGCGCAACGCGCTTCGCCTCCTCCCGGTCGAGCCCGCCCACGTCTGGGCGCTCGATGAGCTACCGGGCACCCGCGGCGATCCGTTCGATCGGATGCTCGCGGCGCAGGCGGCGCACGAAGGGATGGTGCTGGTGACCCGCGACGCCCGGATGCGCGAGCTTCGCGTGCGGACCTTGTGGTGAACCCCGTGCTGACCCCGTGGTGACCCCGTGATCGAAACCGACCGCCTGATCTCGCCGTCCAAGGCGTCCGTGCACGAAGAAGCCATCGAGCGCAGCTTGCGCCCGCGCGAGCTCGCCGAGTACGTCGGGCAGGAGAAGATCCGCGGGCAGCTCTCGATCTTCATCGAGGCGGCGCGCACCCGGCGCGAGGCGCTCGATCACGTGCTCCTCTTCGGGCCGCCCGGGCTCGGCAAGACCACGCTCGCGCACATCATCGCGCGCGAGATGGGCGTCAATCTCCGCCAGACCTCGGGGCCGGTGCTCGAGCGGCCCGGCGATCTCGCCGCGCTCCTCACCAACCTCGAGCCGAACGATGTCCTCTTCATCGACGAGATCCACCGGCTGTCGCCGGTCGTCGAGGAGATCCTGTACCCCGCGCTCGAGGACTATCAGATCGACATCATGATCGGCGAGGGGCCGGCCGCGCGGTCGGTGAAGCTCGATCTCCCGCCGTTCACGCTCGTCGGCGCGACGACGCGCGCCGGCATGCTCACCAATCCGCTGCGCGACCGGTTCGGGATCGTCGCGCGCCTGGAGTTCTACACGCCGGAGGAAGTGCGCCGGATCATCGACCGCTCCGCCGGCCTGCTCCAGGTCGGTATCGCGCCCGAGGGTGCGCTCGAGATCGCGCGCCGCTCGCGCGGCACCCCGCGCGTCGCGAACCGGCTGCTGCGCAGGGTACGCGACTACGCCCAGGTCAAGGCCGACGGCGCGATCACGCGCGAGGTCGCCGACGCGGCGCTCACCATGCTCGACGTCGACCAGGCCGGCCTCGACGTGATGGATCGGAAGCTCTTGCTCGCGGTGATGGAGAAGTTCGGCGGCGGCCCGGTCGGGGTCGAGAACCTCGCCCACGCGATCGGCGAGGAGCGCGACACGATCGAGGACGTGCTCGAGCCGTTCCTGATCCAGAGCGGCTATCTGCAGCGCACGCCTCGCGGGAGAGTCGCGACGGTGTCGGCGTATCGCCACCTCGGGCTCGCCGCGCCCAGCCGGTCCGCGAGCGGCGAGCTGTTCGCGGATGAGTAACCCTTTTCCGGTGTCCGGACGTTCAATGCCAGGTGCGGACCAAGGTAGTGACCGGGGTGGGGATCAACGTGGTATCCAAGGTGGTGACCGCATGTCGCCCCGGTGGGACGGCCGCACGCTCCATTGGCCGGTGCGGGTGTACTACCACCACACCGACGCGGGCGGCGTGGTCTACCACGGCACCTATCTCGACTTCATGGAGGCGGCGCGGATCGAGCTGCTCGCGGCGATCGGGTTCGACCTGGCGGAACTCGCGGCGAAGGAGCAGGTCCTCTTCATCGTCTATGGCCTGTCCGTGGACTATCACCGGCCGGCGCGGCTCAGCGACCTGCTCACTGTCACCGCGGCGCTCGCGCGCGTGGGCGGCGTACGGCTCGAGTTCGAGCAGCGCGTGCAGCGCGGGGACGACCTCCTCGTCGCGGCCCGGGTCAAGGCGGCCTGCGTTCATGCGCACACCTACAAACCGGCGCCGCTGCCCGAGCGCCTCAGGGAGCAGCTACAAAGATGAACGTCACGCAGGACCTCTCCATCCTCCAGCTCATCCTCAATGCGAGCTGGGCAGTGCAGGGGATCATGGTGCTCCTCCTCGCGGTGTCGGTGATCTCGTGGTACTACATCTTCCGCAAGATGTTCTCGATCCGCCGGGCGCGCAAGCAGACCGAGGACTTCGAGCGCAGCTTCTGGAGCCGGCCGGACCTCAATGCGCTCTACCAGAGCGCGGTCAACGCGCGTCACGGCACCGGCGCGCTCGAGCGCATCTTCGAGGCGGGTTTCCGCGATTTCGTCAAGCTGAAGAGCCAGCGGGTCGACGGGAGCGATCTCGTCGACGGCGCGCGGCGGGCGATGCGCGCCACCTACCAGCGCGAGATCGACTATCTCGAGGCGCACCTCGCGTTTCTCGCCTCGGTGGGCTCGGTGAGCCCGTACGTCGGGCTGCTGGGGACGGTGTGGGGGATCATGCATTCGTTCCGCGGCCTCGCGAACGTCGCGCAGGCGACGCTCGCCGCGGTCGCGCCCGGGATCGCCGAGGCGCTGGTGGCCACCGCGATCGGGCTCTTCGCCGCGATCCCCGCGGTGGTCGCCTACAACCGCTATGCGCACGACGTCGAGCGGCTCGCAGTGCGGTTCGAGAGCTTCATGGAGGAGTTCCAGAACATCCTGCAGCGGCAGGCGACGCGCTAGAAGCGCTCCGGAGACGGTGGTGCGCAAGCGTAAGCAACTCATGAACCAGATCAACGTCGTCCCGTACGTCGACGTGATGCTGGTGCTGCTCGTGATCTTCATGGTCACCGCGCCGCTCATCACGCCCGGGATGGTCGAGCTGCCGAGCGTGGGCAAGAGCGCACAGCCGCCGGAGGCGCCGCTCGAGGTGATCGTCCGCACCGACCAATCGATGCTGCTCCGCGAAAGAGTCAAAGGCCAGGCGGCCGACCGGGCCGTGACCATGGCGCAGCTCGTCGCGGCCGTGAAGGACAGGCAGAGCCGTTCGCCGAATCAGGCGGTCGTGATCGCCGCGGACAAGGACGTCCGCTACGAGGCGGTGCTGAAGGTGATGGACGAGCTGCAGCGGGCCGACGTCAAGCGCGTCGGGCTGATGGTCAAGCCGGCGGCGAGATAGCGATCGTGGAGGCCGCGGAGCGCCGAGAGCCGGGGGCGGTGTTTGCGCTCGTGCTGGCAGTCGCCGTCCATGTGGCGCTGATCTCGGTGCTCGTCTTCGGCATCGTCTGGAAGACCAGGCAGCCCGCGCCGGTCATGGTCGAGCTGTGGACCCAGCTGCCGCAGATCGAGCCGCCGCGGGCCGAACCCCCCCCGCCGCCGCCCCGAGTCGACCCCAAGCCGGAACCGAAGCCCGAGCCAAAGGTCGAAGCGAAGCCCGAGCCGAAGCCCGAGCCGAAGCCCGACATCGCGCTGGAGCAGGAAAAGCGGAAGAAGGAAGAAGCCGAGAAGAAACAGCGCGATGAGGCCGAGAAGAAGAAGCGCGAGGACGAGCTGCGCGCGAAGGAGGACAAGGAGCGCCGCGATAAGGAGCTGGCGGAGAAGCGGCGGTCCGAAGAGGAGACGCGAAAGCGCATGCAGGAGCAACTGAACCGCGAGCTCGCGTCGGCTCCAGCCAAGGCGCCCATCGGCGCACCGACCGTCGCCTCCGACCCGAGTGCGCTCGCCTCCTGGCAGCAGCAGATCACGGCGCGGATCCGCTCCAACATCGTGCTGCCGCCGGAGATTGCCGGCAATCCGCAGGCGGAGTTCGACGTGACCCTCTTGCCGACCGGCGAGGTGATGAGCGTGAAGTTGGCGCGATCGAGCGGCAGCCGGGTGCTCGACGAGGCGTGGGAGCGAGCGATCTTGAAGTCCTCGCCATTGCCGCGGCCGGCGCGCGCGGATGTCTTCGTGCGCGACCTGCGGCTCAAGTTCAGGCCGAACGACTGATCCTATGATCGACCCGATCGCGGGCACCCCGTCGGCCGGCGGCCACACGACGCCGAAAGCGCGTCTCGGCGAGCCCCGCGACGCTATAATCCGGCACCGCATAGAGCCCAACAATCAGTGATCCGAACGCTCCGTGCAGTCCTCGCAGTGCTCGCGCTCGTCGCGGGCCACGCGCAAGCCCAGCTCGCGATCGAGATCACGGGCGGCGGCGGCAACCAGATACCGGTCGCGATCGCGTCCTTCGCCGGCGAGTCGCAGCTGCAGCCCGCGATCTCCGACGTGATCGAGAACGATCTCGCGCGGAGCGGCCGTTTCCGCACCCTCTACACCGGGGTGCAGAATCCGCCGCTCTCGGAAGCCTCGTCGCCGGACCTCGGTGCGTGGCGCAGCCGCAACGCCGATGCGCTCGTGCTCGGCGGCGTGTACCCGGCGGCGGGCGGGCGCTACGAGGTGCGCTTCCGGCTCTTCGACGTGCCCAAGCAGGTCTCGCTTGGCGGAGTCAGCTACACCATCACGCCCGAGCAGGCGCGCGCGACCGCGCACCGGATCGCCGACTTCATCTACGAGAAGCTCACCGGCGACAAGGGCGTCTTCAGCACGCGGATCGCCTACGTGGAGAAGCGCGGCACGCAGTTCCGTCTCATGGTCGCCGACGCCGACGGCGAGAACTCGCAGGCGATGCTGACCTCGAACGAGCCGATCATGTCGCCGGCGTGGTCGCCGGACGGCTCGCGGCTCGCGTACGTGTCGTTTCAGCAGAAGAAGCCGATCGTGTACGTGCAGCGCCTGAACGACGCACGACAGCCGCCGCCGGCAGTGAACTTCCGCGGCTCGAACAGCGCGCCGGCGTGGTCGCCCGACGGCCAGCGCCTCGCCGTGGCGCTGTCGCGCGACGGCGGGACGCAGCTGTTTCTCGTCGGCGCCGATGGCTCGAACGCGCGGCGGCTCACGAGCTCGGGCGGCATCGATACCGAGCCGGTGTTTTCGCCCGACGGGCAGTGGATCTACTTCACCTCCGACCGCGGCGGCAGTCCGCAGATCTATCGCGTGCCGGCCACGGGCGGCGACGCGCAGCGGGTCACCTTCAGCGGCGAGTACAACGTCAGCCCGCGTGTGAGCCCCGACGGCAAGACGCTCGCCTACGTCGCGCGGAGCGGCGGCCGCTACCAGGTCGCCGCCATGGATCTCGCGACACGCCAGGCGCAAGTGCTGACCGAGGGCAACCGCGACGAGTCGCCGAGCTTCGCCCCGAACGGCAAGATGATTCTCTACGCCACCGAAGCCGGCGGGCGCGGCGTGCTCGCTGCGACATCGAGCGACGGGCGCGTCAAACAGCGGCTGTCGATGCAGGCCGCCGACGTGCGCGAGCCGGCGTGGGGCCCTTATCCCGCAAATTGAACGGAGGTTAACAATGAATAAGGTCCTTCTCGCTGCGGCAGCGGCCGCGTTGGCCGGAATCCTGCTCGCCGGGTGCCAGAGTACGCCCGATGCCCAGGCACCCGCCGACGTGGAGGAGCGCAAGCCCGGCGCGACGCCTCCGCCGACCACCACCAAGCCTATCCCGCCGACCTCGATCCCGGGGACCCAGATCACCGATCCGAGCAAGGACCCGCGGCTCAAGGACCCGGCGAGTCCGCTCTCCAAGCGCAGCATCTACTTCGATTTCGACTCGGACGCGATCAAGGCCGAGTTCGTGCCGCTCGTCGAGGCGCATGCGGCCTTCCTGCGGCAGTACAAGACCGCGAGAATGCTGGTCCAGGGCAACGCCGACGACCGCGGCAGCCGGGAGTACAACCTGGCCCTCGGGCAGCGCCGCGCCGATGCGGTGAAGAGGCGGCTGGTGCTGCTCGGCGCGACCGAAGCGCAGGTCGAGTCGGTGAGCCTCGGCGAAGAGAAGCCGGTCTGCACCCAGCAGACCGAGGACTGCTGGGCGAGAAACCGGCGTGCGGATATCCTCTACGGGGGCGAATACTAGGCGGTGCGAGGGCTCGCGCCCCGGTGCCGGGGAGCTGGATCATGAAATTTCGGGGCATTTGGGCGGCAACGGCGCTCGCGGCGGCGTTGCCCGCGCAGGCGGGCATCTTCGACGACGAGGAAGCGCGGCGGCAGATCGCCGACGTGCGGCGCCAGGTCGAGGCGCAGGCCAAGACGCTCGCGCGCATCGAGAGCGAGGTCACCGACAAGAAGGCGCTGCTCGAGCTGGTGAACCAGATCGACGCGCTCAAGACCGAAATCGCCAACCTGCGCGGCCAGCTCGAGGTCGTGGCGAACCGCACCGAAGGGCTCGACAAGCGGCAGAAGGACCTCTACGTCGATCTCGACACGCGCCTCAGGAAATTCGAGCAGGCGCGCGCCGAGACCGAAAAGGCGCAGGCCACCGCCCAGGCCTCGGCGCAGGCGGAGCAGCAGGCCTACGAAGCAGGGCTCAACCAGTTCAAGGCGAACAACTACGGCTCGGCGATCCAGACCCTGCAGTCGTTCATTTCGAGCTATCCGCAAAGCCAGCTCGCGTCGTCGGCGCAGTACTGGATCGGCAACGCCCACTACGCGCTGCGTGACTACAAGAGCGCCATCAGCGCGCAGCAGAAGCTGATCGCGACCTGGCCCGAGAGCACGAAGGCCCCGGACGCGATGCTCAACATCGCCTCGAGCCAGGGCGAGATGGGCGACCCGAACGGCTCACGCAACACCTTGCGAACGCTCGTGTCCAAGTATCCGAACAGCCCCGCGGCCGAGCAGGCGAAGCAGCGGCTGGCGAAGAAGTAGCCTCGACCTCTGCGAAGGGGCGGCCCGCCGCGGCCGGGGGATGGAAGGCCCGGCCACGCACGGCCCCCCAGCGGACTCCCCCGTGCCCAACCCCAACGCAGTCGTCCTCCTTTCCGGCGGCCTGGATTCGGCGACCATCCTTGCCATCGCGCGCGCCGAGGGCTACGCCTGTCACGCGCTCTCGGTCGATTACGGCCAGCGTCACGGCTCCGAGCTGGTCGCGGCCGCGCGAGTCGCAACGGCGCTCGGCGCCGTCGCGCACAAAGTGGTCCGCATCGAGCTCGGCGCGTTCGGCGGCTCGGCGCTGACCGATGCGTCGATCGCCGTGCCCACCGAGGGCATCACACCCGATGCGATCCCGGTCACCTATGTCCCGGCGCGCAACACGATCCTGATGTCGCTTTCGCTCGCGTGGGCGGAGGTGCTCGGCGCACGGCACATCTTCTTCGGCGCGAACGCGGTCGACTACTCCGGCTATCCCGACTGCCGGCCGGAGTTCGTGCAGGCGTTCGAGCGGCTGGCGAATCTGGCGACCAAGGCGGCGGTGGAGGGCGCGCGGCTCGACGTGCATACGCCGATCATCGCGCTGACGAAGGGCGAGATCATCCGGCGCGGGGCCGCGCTCGGGGTCGACTACGCCCTTACCGTGTCCTGCTACCAGGCCGATGCCGAGGGGCGCGCGTGCGGCGCATGCGACGCTTGCCGGCTGCGGCGTGCGGGCTTTGCGGACGCTGGTCTGCCCGATCCGACGCGGTATTTCGCCGCCGCGCCCCGCGCATAGAATCCGCGCCAATGCCGGAAGCGAATCCCGCGAGCCTCGTCCCCGTCGTCGCGTGGGGTGCCTTCGCGCTGGCGTTCGTATTCGGTTTCGTCGGCAACAAGACCAACTTCTGCACGATGGGCGCGGTATCGGACGTCGTCAACATGGGCGACTGGAACCGCATGCGGATGTGGCTCCTCGCGATCGCCGTTGCGATCCTCGGGTCGAACGCGCTCGAGCTCGCCGGGGTGCTCGAGCTCTCGAGCTCGATCTATCCCGGACCGAATTTCACCTGGCTTTCGTATCTCGTCGGCGGCGCACTTTTCGGCATCGGCATGACGCTCGGCTCGGGTTGCGGATCGAAGACGCTCATCCGCGTCGGGGGCGGCAATCTCAAGTCGCTCATCGTGCTCGTGTTCATGGCGATCGCTGCGTACATGACCTTGCGCGGACTGTTCGGGACAATTCGCGTCGGCGTGCTCGAGCCGGTATCGGTGCAGCTCGCCGGCGGGCAGGATCTGCCGTCGCTCTTCGCCCGATGGTTCGGCGCCGAGCGGCGGTCGATGGTGATCCTGGTCGCGCTCGCCGTCGGCGGCGGGCTCGCGGCGTTCGCGCTCGCACGACGCGAGTTCCGTCAGTTCGACTTCCTGCTCGGCGGGATCGTCGTCGGGCTGGTGATCGTGGGCGGCTGGTATGTGAGCGGCCGGCTCGGCTACGTCGCGGAGCATCCGGACACGCTACAGGAAGCGTTCGTCGCAACCGATACCGGGCGCATGGAGTCGCTGTCGTTCGTCGCGCCGCAGGCGTTCCTGCTCGAGCTCGCGATGCTGTGGACCGACAAATCGAAGATCGTGACGTTCGGCATCGCTTCCGCGCTCGGCGTGATCGCGGGCTCGGCCGTCTATGCGTTGGCGACGAAGAGCTTCCGGCTCGAATCGTTTCGCGACGCGGGCGACATGCTCCGCCACATGGTCGGGGGCATCCTGATGGGCTTCGGCGGCATCGTCGCGCTCGGCTGCACGATCGGGCAGGGCATTACCGGCTTCTCCACGCTCGCGCTGGGCTCGATCCTGACCTTCGGCGCGATCATCGCCGGCGCCGCGGCGACCATGAAGTACCAGTACTGGCGCATGCTCCGCGAACCGTAAGCGCTTGAAAGCGCGGAAAGTTTGACACTGCTCGCGCCGCGCACGTAGAATCCCGCCTCCCCCGGGGCGTTAGCTCAGTTGGTAGAGCAGCGGACTTTTAATCCGTTGGTCGCAGGTTCGACCCCTGCACGCCCTACCAAGGACTTAGCGCAGTCGAAGTGGCGTTACCGCCAGTGTCTTGGGACACTGGTGGGACAGTCGCGCAGAGCGTTCGCGCTTCAGTTCCGCCTCTTCGGCTGCTATAATTCCTATCTATCCCAGATCTTCGGATCGGGGCTCGAGGCACCAGGTCTCGAGCACGTCAGGCCTCCTTCCCGAGGCAGGGCGGTTCCCGAAGTGAAGCAGATCGGCAGCAACGAGCTGGTCGCCCCAGGCGGCCGGCGCCGATCGTGCAACTTCGACCAAGGAACCGGCCATGCCGACCATCGAAAAGCGTACCGTCCCCGACGGGGCCGTCTCGTACCGCGTCAAGGTACGTCTAAAGGGTTTCCGTTCGGAATCCGAGACCTTCGCCCGCGTCACTGACGCGAAGCGCTGGGCGCAGCAGACCGAGGCGGCGATGCGGCGAGGGGCGCCACTTCAAGACTGCAGAGGCGAAGCGCCATACGCTCGCCGACGCGATCGACCGCTACATCAAAGAGGTACTACCGACGAAGCCGGCCAATGCGTCCACGCAGAAGGCGCAGCTCCTTCGCTGGAAAAGCGGAGTCGGTCACCTCACCCTCGCGGACGTCACGCCCGCGGTAATTGCGACCGAACGGGACGCGCTGCTTGCAGGAGGACATCGGCAGCGCGAAAAAGCCGCGCAAGCGGAGCAAGGCGACCGTCGTACGGTACATGGCTGTGCTTTCTCACCTCTTCAACGTGGCGATGCGAGAGTGGGGCTGGGTCGAGGATTCACCGGTGCGGAAGGTCAGGAAGCCGAAGGAGCCCCGCGGGCGGGTCCGGGTGCTCTCCGACGACGAGCGGACTCGCCTCCTCGCTGCATGCCGAGCGTCGCGCGCGAGCTATCTCTATCCACTCGTCGTGCTCGCGATCTCGACCGGAATGCGCCGGGGGGAGATGCTCAGCCTCACCAAGTCCCAGGTCGACCTCGAGAAGGGCCGGATCGTGCTGCATCGGACGAAGAACGGCGATCGACGGACCGTTCCGCTCGCGGGGCTCGCGCTCGAGCTACTGAAGCCGCTCGTCGAGGCACTGACGCCAACGACGCGCTGGTCTTTCCCGGCAAGGATGCCACGAAGCCGGTCGGGATCAAGGTGGCGTGGGAGAAAGCCCTCAAGCGCGCCGAGATCAAGGATTTTCGGTTTCACGATCTGCGCCACTGCGCGGCCTCGTATTTGCTCGAGGCAGGCGCGTCGCTCGGCAGCTTGCGGAGGTCCTCGGGCACAAGACGCTCGCAGATGGTCAAGCGCTACAGCCACCTGCAAGAGCCCGAGAGCGCGCGGATCGTGGGGCAGATGAACGCGAGGATCTTCGGTATGGGCCCCGCTGGCGGAGGCCGCGGCAGCTGCCGCGGCTCGCTACGACGACGGACGGTATTGCATAAAACCACGGCGATCCGCTAAGATTAGTAGGGTCCGGCATTTCTCCAGCTACTAGATGTAGTGGCTCTGGGCACCCACGCCGATCTCCTGGACGGACTGAAGGGTCTTCGGTGTAACGCGCTGCCTCTGGGCGGCACTTACACATACAGAGGACTTTTCAGATGGAAAACACCAGTACCAGGCTAATCCCAGTCTCGGCGTGGAACGAACATCACGCCTGGCCGCCGCTCGGCGGCCTCCGCCACCTCATCTTCAACGCGCATCGCAACGGCTTCGGCGCGGTCATTCGCCGCGTCGGACGCCGGGTCCTCATCGACGAGCGCGCGTTCTTTGTGTGGGTCGAGCAACAAGCGAATCGCTCAGGCTGACACGGCCACGAGCAGGCACCACCGGCACCTTGCCCGAATCTGCATAGCAGCAGGGGCATAGATGGCCACACCCCCTTATCAACCTCGTGAAGCGACGGGGCATCTGCCTCGCTCGTGGAGTGCCCAATGCCACATGACACTTACTATCGATTACACGAGCGCGACGCCGGTCGCAACGCGCCAGCCCAACGCTGGTTCGCTTACGCCCAACCTTGATCAGGCGCGCCAGTTCCTGAACCTGGTCGCGGCCGACACGCCCATCACGTTCCAGACTTTCGACGACCACAAAGGCCGCGAGGACCGGCGACTAATAAAGGTTCTTCACGGTCCTTTTGACGACCACGCGGACAACCTCGCGCGCCTGAATAGACAAGGCGCGGGCATCTTCTACATGGTGAACGAGGGTGACGGAGTCGTTCGACCGGGGGCGAATACGTGCCGCACGGCTGCTAACGTCACCCGGGTGCGGGCGCATTTCGTGGATTTGGATGAGGCGCCGGTCGACTTATCGGCTGTTCTTGCAGCGCCAGAGGCGCCGCACGTCATAGTCGAGTCAAGTGTCAGGAAGTACCACGTCTACTGGCTCGTTGACGGATGTCCACTTGAGCAGTTCTCCGAAGTGCAGAAAGCGCTCATTGGGCGGTTCGGCGGGGACAAGGTTATCCACGATCTGCCGCGGGTAATGCGCGTCCCAGGGTTCTGGCACCAAAAGGAAGAGCCGTTCCAAGTCCGCGTCGCCTACCAGAACGGGGTGGAAGTTGACTAACCAAGCCGAAACGAGAGTGTCACGCCTCGCCTTCGAGACCTTCATGAGCAAGATGCTTCCAGAAGGGCTAAGGGCAGCGCGTCCGCAGCGAACAGCGAGCACCTCAGTACCTGCTGACGATGAGGATCCCTTTCGCGCGCGCGGCAAGGGTGAGCGAAACCCCGGGCTCGCCAAGATCGCGGGAATCCTGATCCGGAAGGGTCTCCCGGCGCCCCTCGTAGTGCAAATGGCGCAGGCATGGAACCGCTCAAACACGCCGCCGTTACCCGAGGCGGAGGTGGTGGCGACGTGCGAGAGCATCTTCCGCACGCACCAGCGCAACCACCCCGATATAGGGGGAGACGCGGACCAACCGCTGTGCCCGCTCTTCCCGCTCGACGAGGCCCGAATCGACCGGCTGTTGAGGGAGGAACCACCCAAGCGGCGCTTTCTGCTGAAGGACTTTCTGCCATCCGCGAAGGTAGGCGCCGTCGTGGCACCAGGCGGCACAGGGAAAAGCTGGTTTCTGCTCCAACTAGCAGTCAGTGTTGCGACCGGAATCAAACTGGCTGACCACTGGGAGGTCGACGAGTCGGGGGCCGTGCTCTGCCTTTTTGCCGAAGACGACATCGAGGAAATTCACCGCCGACTGCGCAAGGTGTACGTTGGGCTCCCGAGCTCCTCCGATGCGGTACAGAGGGCCGTGGGTCTGCCGGACAAGCTCTACATCCGCTCAGCGGTAGGAGAGGACAACCTGATGACGGAGGCACGCACCTCGGGAGGCGACGTAAAACGCACAGGGTACGTCGACCGACTCGCACTGACGGCCAAGGCAATCCCGAACCTCAAGCTCATCATCGTCGATCCGACTTCTCGGTTCCGCGGCGGCGACGAGAACGCCGCGCAGGATGCTACCCGGTTCGTTGAGGAACTCGAACGTCTAGCCAAGCTCACCGGTGCTGCCGTTCTTGTTGCCCACCATGCTAGTGTCTTGAGTTCTTAATTCGTGAACATATCGTTCGTCTTCATGTCCCACGGTAGCGTGGGCACAGAGGGAGCGAACGATGAACAAGGGACCGCAACTGCGGGAGCTGAAGTTGACGACTCAAGAGACCGATCAACTGCTCGAGTGGACGCGCCGGCATAAGACCTCGCAAGCTCTGGCGCTGCGTGCGCGGATCATCCTGGCGTGCGCAGAAGGGCAGAACAACATCGAGGTGGCCAAGACCTGCCGTGTCATTCGGCAGACGGTGGGCAAGTGGCGCCGCCGCTTTCTTGAGCGCCGGCTCGACGGACTGCTCGATGAGCCGCGGCCCGGCGCGCCGCGCAAGCTCGATGACGCGCGAATCGAGCAGTTGATCGCCGCCACCCTCAACGAGCGGCCGCGCGAGGCCACCCATTGGAGCACGCGGCTGATGGCGAACAAGCTGCGACGTATCGCAGAGCACGGTGAGCCGCGTGTGGCGCGCCTTTGGACTTCAGCCGCACCGCGTTGAGGCCTTCAAGCTTTCGGCCGATCCCTTGTTCATCGAGAAGGTGCGCGACATTGTGGGGCTGTACCTGGATCCCCCGACTAAGGCGATGGTGTTGTGCGTCGATGAGAAGAGCCAGATTCAGGCCCTGGATCGCACCCAACCCATGCTGCCGCTTGCCCCCGGCATGGCCGAGCGGCGCACGCACGACTACAAGCGCCACGGCACCACCAGCTTGTTTGCAGCGCTGGACGTGGCGACTGGGCGGGTAATCGGCGAGCTGCATCGGCGTCATCGCAGCAAGGAGTTCCTGGCATTCCTGCGCACGATCGAAGCGAACGTCCCGCCGGAGCTTGCGGTACATCTGATCCTGGATAACTACGGCACGCACAAGACGCCCTCGGTGCGCGCGTGGTTCGCTCGCAATCCGCGCTTTCACGTGCACTTCACGCCCACCTCGGCTTCCTGGCTCAATCTGGTCGAGCGCTTCTTCGCGCTGCTCACCGAACGCCAGATCAAACGCGGGACTCACCGCAGCACCATGGAGCTGGAACGGGCAATTCGCGCATATCTGAGCATCTATAACGAAGACCCGAAGGCGTTTGTCTGGGCCAAGAGTGCCGATGAAATCCTCGCCAGCTTGGGAAGATTCTGTCGGCACATTTCAGACTCAGGACACTAGCAAGGCGAGCATGCAAAGCGGCGAGCAACACCAGGGCGCTGCGCGGGGGTCGAGCGCCTTCACCGACGGAGTTCGTTTGCAGCTCAACCTCCACACGCTAACAAAGCCGGATGCAAAAGACCTCGGCATCGAAGCAGACGAGCGACATAACTTCCTGAGCGTGACACTGACAAAGTCGAATTACGGGCCGCCGCAACCTGTTGTTTACCTCCGCAGGGACGAAGGAGGGCTGCTCGCGAAACACACTTTCACGACTGGAAGGGCTGCGAGTGAGGAAGCAGTGCTCGCCAAAGTGCGCCGGATGCTTGAGGAAGTAGACCGCGACGGCGTCACATTCACACGGTCCTCCTTCGAGACGAAGCAGGGCGGCGAGGACGGGATTCTCGGTATCGGGAAACAACGACTGAGGGGGCTCCTGAAGAAGTTCGTAGAGAACGGCGAGCTCGGCGAGGGGAAACGCCGCGTCTTACTCCCTTACCCCGATGGATCGATGCATCGCGATGGGGCAGGCCATCGGACGAAATCAGTAATGAAATCAAACGAGTAGAAGCCGATGCGATGATGACGGCCATCGGAAACTTTCCCCTGCGAAAACAACAAGTTGATGGCCGATGGGGCTTATATAAGAGAGGGCCGCCATCGGGCGGCCCCTCTCCTCTTAGTTCACAACTTTGAACTGACTCGAAACGAAGAAAAGGAATAAATGAAATGCACGCGATCTTCTGTGACGCTCTCGGGATCTACGTCCCAAGCACCATCGTCCCGCCGACCCGGATGCCCAAGCTGAGGCTTGCCTGGCTCCGAGTGGACGGGGTCCTGCCGCTGCGCCCCGCATGGCTGAGCGCCGCGATGACTCGGTCCCACAGCCCCTCAGCCGCCGAGACCCGGCAGCGCCACCCCCTGGCCCGGATAAAGCCCCAGGAGCCGCGCCACGTCGCCCCAGACGCAGCATGCGGCTGCCGCACCACCCTGGGGGTGCGCGGCCCCTGAGCCCTTCAGAAGGCCTCGTACGCCCCGTCCGGAGCGACCTCGAGCTTCGAGGCGGAGCCGCTCAGTCGCTGAGCCCCAAGTCTCAGGGAACCGGGAACTGGGAAACGAAGTACCGACTGGACTTCTCGGCCTCGCCGGAACGTGCCAGCTGTACCGCCCTATCGCCGAAAGCGGAGTGTTCGGCCGCAAGGCGGCGACTGACCCCGCGTAGTGCGGGTGATGCATCGAGGTAGTGCCGTAAGGCCAGGTGCGCGAAATCTCGAAATTTCGCAGCGCTCCGCCTAAGGGCGCCTCATCGCGACCTTGTGCGGCTGTTGTATCCACCTTGGTATGCGCGCCCTCTCGATCTCCGGGCCCGTCCAGCGCCTTGGACGGAAAGCGCCTCGCACTTCGTTACAGAGCCGCCCAGTCACTCAGCGCCAAGGCCCAAGGTCTCTCGGTTTCCGAGTTCCTGAGCACCTGAATACTAAGGGCTGAGAAGCGAAGAACCGAGCGGGCCTCTCGGACAAGGCGGAACATGCACCAGTCGCATTGGCCGTTTGGGGCGGCGGTGTGCGGTACAGACCGATGTAGCCCGCCCACGGATGCTGTAGATCTCTGGTGTACCCTAACAGCGTGATGCAGAAAGCACGGAATCATTCCCCGGAAGCCGAGTCGAAAGCGCAGCGGCACGAGTAACGGAGAACAAGCCATGCGCGGTCGAGTCGATCCCCAAGAGTCGATGTTCAGTTACTTCTCGCCGGACTCGCGGGTGCCCGAAGATCATCCGCTTCGCCGGATCAAGCAGCACGCCGATACGGTGCTCGGGTCGATGAACCCTGAGTTCGATCGGATCTACGCCGAGATCGGCCGCCCGTCGATTGCGCCGGAGCGGCTGTTGAAGGCGAGCCTGCTCATTGCGCTGTACTCGGTGCGCTCCGATCGGCTGTTCTGCGAGATGCTCGACTACAACCTGCTGTTTCGCTGGTTCCTGGACATGAGTCTGGACCAGTCGGGGCTGGACCAGTCGAACTTCTCGCGGCTGCGCGAGCGGCTGGTCGGGCAAGACACCGCACGCGTCTTCTTCGACGCCGTGGTGGGCGAGGCGCGTAAGGCGGGGCTGCTCTCCGATGAGCACTTTACGGTCGACGGTACCCTGATCGAAGCCTGGGCGAGCCAGAAGAGCTTCAAGCCCAAGGACGGCCCGCCCTCGGGCGGAGCCTGTCAGGAGTTTTGTGTGTGAGGCATACCATGTCGACTGAAAGGAACAGTATGCCAAAGCCAGTCAGGAAGATGCAGAAGGCGAACGCTGCCGCGCAAGCGGCCGTGTTGCCCACGATACCGCCGGAGTTGCTTGATCAGCTGGTCAAGGGTCCGATGACCGCGGAGGCGGTCGATGGCGCCTCCCGGGCGTTCAAGAAGGCTCTGATCGAACGCGCCCTGGGTGCCGAGATGAACCACCACCTGGGCTACGCCGCCGGCACCGAGAAGCCGGAGGCGGCGACCAACCACCGCAACGGCCGGAGCGGCAAGACCGTTCTGACCGACGACGGGCCGTTGCGCATCGAGGTGCCGCGAGATCGGGAAGGAGAATTCGAACCCAAGCTCATCGGCAAGCACGAACGGCGCTTCACCGGCTTTGACGACAAGATCATCGCCATGTACGCCCGCGGGATGACGGTGCGGGAGATTCAAGGGTTTCTGGCCGAGATGTACGCCACCGAGGTGACCCCGGAGTTCATCAGCACCGTCACCGACGCGGTGCTCGCGGAAATCACCGCCTGGCAGTCCCGGCCGCTGGAACCGATGTATCCGGTGATCTTCTTCGACGCCCTGCGGGTGAAGATCCGGGAAGACAACGTGGTGCGCAACAAGGCGGTCTACCTGGCCCTGGGGGTGCGGCCCGACGGAAGCCGCGAAATCCTCGGGCTGTGGATCGAGAACACCGAAGGGGCGAAGTTCTGGATGAAGGTGTTCAACGACCTGAGGACCCGGGGGGTGGCCGACATCCTGATCGCGGTCACCGACGGCCTGAAAGGCATGGCCGAAGCGCTGGCTGCGGTCTACCCGGCCACCACGCTGCAGACCTGCATCGTGCACCTGATCAGGAATAGCCTCGACTACGCGAGCTGGAAGGAGCGCAGGGCGCTCGCGGCGGCAATCAAGCCGATCTACACGGCCCCGAGCGCGGAGACGGCCGAAGCCGAGCTGACGGCCTTCGAGTCCGGGCCATGGGGCCAGAAATTCCCGACCGTCGTGGCCGCCTGGCGGCGCGCCTGGTCGAACGTGATTCCGTTCTTCGCGTTTCCGCCGGCGGTGCGGCGGGTGATCTACACGACGAACTGCATCGAGAGCGTGAACGCGCGGCTGAGGAAGATCATCAAGACACGCGGCCACTTCCCATCCGACGAGGCGGCGAGCAAGCTGATCTGGCTGGCGCTTCGCAACATCACTGCCGATTGGAGCCGCGCGGCGCACGATTGGAAGACGGCAATGAATCAATTCGCGATCCTGTACGCCGATCGCTTCACGACGAGGGCTGCGTAAAATGGACCGGTTCATCGTCCGGGGGCGCGCCCCCGGACGATGAACCCCAACCCGCCTCACACACAGAAATCAGGACACTCCCCTCGGGCGGGGCGGGCGCCGATGGGATGGTCGACTTCCGCGGCCAGCGGCGCAGCAACGACACCCATGCCTCCACCACCGACGAGGAGGCGAAGCTCGCGCGCAAGGGCAAGGGCAAAGAGGCCAAGCTCTCCTACGGCGGCCATGCGCTCATGGATAACCGCAACGGCCTGTGCGTGGACCTCGCGGTGCGCTCGGCGATCCAGACCGAGACCGAGGCGGCCAAGGAGATGCTCGCCCGCCAGCGCCGAAAGCGCGTTCGCCCGAGCTCCCTCGGTGGCGATAAGGGCTATCGCACGAAGGACTTCGTCGCGCATCTGCGTAAGCAGAAGATCGCCCCGCATATCGCCCAGATCGAAGGTCGGCGCACCCCGGGGCTGGATCGCCGCACGACGCGCCACGCAGGCTACGCGGTGAGTCAGCGAAAGCGCAAGCGCGACGAAGAGATCTTCGGCTGGAGAAGGCCTACGGCGGATTGCGCCGCACGCTCGTGCGCGGCGTTGCGCGGGTGCAGATGCACGCCTACCTCGTCGGCGCAGCCTACAACCTGTTGCGCATGAGTCGACTGTCCCCTGGCACCGGGTAGATCCGTCCGGAGAACCGAGAAATGGGCCTTCTGCATCACCAACCCACAGCAAGAACGCCAAATCCAGACCGCAAAAGCGCTCGGTCTATTTCCTTCGAAGGAGTTCACCCAAATCGAAGGACGTCATTTCCATAAGCTTTTACATCAGGCTGCTAAGCAATCGACAGGCTGATTCAAGCCGACAAGAATGCAGTCTGTCGTCGCTTACCGCGGAATCAAGAGCCTGCAGGGGGAACCGACGGGTTGACCCGCAGCTTCAAGCGCTGATAGTTAGTGTTGCGTGATCGAAATACCCATCACCTGACATCCGCTGTATTCCCACCCCTCGGCCGCGATGCCAGGTTGTATCGGGGCTTACGTCCGCTCGGCGCGCCCCGCGCGCAACAGGCTTGAAGGGGCGACGAGACGAGCGGGAACGACGAACTCATGAACCGCAGCCGCGGCTTACTTCTCCACTCTGAACCACGAGGGTCGACCATGAAGAATTCCGAAAGACTAGAAAGGAAAGGCAGGCATGAAGGGTCCCCTGACCGCGGAAGAAGTTCTCAAACTGGACAGTATCCCGGCGTCGGAGCCAATACCAACCGCTGTCGCAGAGATGTCGTCACGGAGCAGAATTTTTCTTCTATCGGACGACGAGAACTTCAACCCACAAAGAATCTGGCGCGGGTGCAAGGATCGAAGGGGACACTGGGAACTTGCCACGAAGGAGCGCATCGTCTGCGGATTGCCTGTGCAACGGACCTGGCGATTGGGACCGGGCTCACTGAAACGGAAGCGCACCGCGGGCCCCCTGGATGGGTTTCGCCCACCGTGGCATCCCCACAATTACCACCCAAAGAGCGTGCCAGCGGAAGGTCCACTCCAGATGTTGCAGAGAAAGAACGGGGCAAAGGTCAGACCAGACCAGGTCTACAACTACGACGACCGTCAGCTCTTCTATCCGGAAGGGTATCCTGGCATTGTATCGGCCGGGTATTCGTGACAAGCCGGATTACCACACCGGGTTGGGGCACCGGGACACTGGTTGGCTCCCGCACGGTGTTGACTTCCTCTCACATTCTCCCTTGGAACGCACCGTGGAAGACCATCGTGTTTTATCCCGCGTTCTGGAATTGGCCGTTCCGTGGACACCTTTTACGCCTGTCATACCTTCCCCTCTCAATCTGTTAAGCAGCTTCGCAACCCATGTGGCGGGATACCAGCAAGGGGAAGCGGCAGGCGTACGATCTCGCGGTTTTTCGATTGAACGAGCCGCTCGGCGACAGCTTGGGAACGTTGGGCTGCCATATGTACGATGACGATTGGGAGGACGACACTCGGTGGACGTTGGTGGGATATCCTGCGCTCGTCGGCCTGACGGTGGGTTCGTTTGGAATCGTCACCGGCTACAGCAACAATGGAAATATGCCGACACGACAGTTCGGCATTTCAGTAGAGGACGATGATTCAGATGCAGATGGACTGGAGCTGGAGCATCGCGGCGATACAACGTCCGGGAATTCTGGAGGACCGCTGTTCGGCTACTGGCCAAAGGGTCCCTATGTGATCGGCGTTCATTTCGGTGCTGAAGACCGCGCAACGAACAACGTCGCTGCTGGCGGGAAGGCCATGTTGGACTTGGTGAATTGGGCCAGGGCAACGTGGGTGTGAGGGCGCGCCGACCCTGAAGGCTTCGACACAGGATGGGCTCTGGCCCTGAATGGAGCGCCGCGCGCTTGGCCCGGGTACCGCTGTCGCGCGTTCCCTCCGGCACGCACCGTCCATGCCTGCCCCCTCGTCTAGCGTTAGGTTCAAGCGTGGGCGGCAGGTGGTGCCGGCGGGCATTAGGGAAGCTCTGAAAAACCCTCACTTCGTCATCCCGATGAAAGCATGAGCGTTGAATCGGCATGGGACGACGGAGCGAAGAGAAGGTGAAACAGATATCGATGTCGATGACCGGCTATTTCGACAAGGGTAAGAAGACTCGCCGAGAGCGCTTCCTGGCCGAGATGGAGCAGGTGGTGCCCTGGGGGCGTCTGTGCGCGCTGATCGAGCCGCATTATCCCAAGGGCAGTGCGGCAGGCGGTCGTCCGCCGCTGCCCCTTGAGCGCATGTTTCGCATCTACTGTCTGCAGCAGTGGTACGACCTGTCTGACCCGGGCGCCGAGGAAGCGCTCTACGACTCGATCACGATGCGTCGGTTCGCGGGCGTGAGCACCGATGAGGACGTGATCCCCGATGAGACCTCGATCCTCAACTTTCGCCGTCTGCTGGAGACGCATCAGTTGACCGAGCGGCTGCTCGCCGAGATCAACGCGCACCTTTCCGAGCGCGGGCTGTTCGTGGGCAAGGGCACGATCGTGGATGCCACGATCATCAATGCGCCGTCTTCGACGAAGAATGCCAAGAAGCAGCGCGACCCGCAGATGCACCAGACGAGGAAAGGGAAGCAGTGGGACTTCGGCATGAAGGTGCACACCGGCACCGATGCCGATTCGGGGCTGGTGCACACGGTGCAAGGTACGCCGGCAAATGTGGCCGATGTGAACGTTCTGGGCGAACTGTTGCATGGGGACGAAGAAAGCCTGCACGGCGATTCGGCCTATCACTCCAAGGAACTCAAGGCCCAGGCCGAGGCCAGTGGCATCGAGTTCGCGGTTAACCAGCGCGGCACTAAGCACCGTCCGCTGACCAAGGCGCAGCGGCTTCACAACCGGCGCTTGTCGCGGATCCGGGCGG
>CAVWFR010000005.1:0-71366 GCA_963754305.1 uncultured beta proteobacterium
GACCACACGGTGTCGGGGCGGCCTCTCTGCATTCTGTCTAATAACGTTGCGTAACGGTTTGATCCGTGGGGAGGCAACGAGCAGCGTCTTATTAGACATTTCGCAGTAACCGACTGATTCGCAGACGCGTTCCACGTGATTGTGATTCCAAGGGTCGTGGGTTCGATACCCACTAGCCACCCCAAAACATGCGCGAGGGGCAAAAACACGAGGTCGTCACGCGGGTGGCCTTGCCGGTTCTACCGACCCCGAATCACGCGCTATAGGGCAGCTCGCTCCGCTCGAGCAGAAAAACCGCGCCGCCGCTCGTTTGAGTCGCACGCCAGGTGAACGGCAGCCGCGGAAACGCACGCTCCAGCGCCGCGCGGCCGTCGCCGATCTCAACTGCAAGCAGGCCCCCCTGCGCAAGGTGATCGGCCGCCTCCGCGAGCAATGCGCGCACGAAGTCGAGGCCGTCGCGTCCGCCCACAAGGGCAAGGCGCGGTTCATGTCGATACTCGGGCGGCAGCCTGCGCATCTCTCGTTCGGAAACATACGGCGGGTTGCACAGGATCAGGTCGTACCGTGCGCCGCCGAGCGCTGTGAAACCGTCGGATTGAACGACGCGCACCCTGCGCCCCAGGCGATGGGTCGCAACGTTACGCCGCGCGACCGCCAGCGCTCCGGCCGAGATATCGGACGCGTCGACGTGTGCGCGCGGGAATGCGTGCGCAGCGAGGATTGCCAGACAGCCGGAACCGGTGCAGAGGTCGAGCACCCGCCTTGCGCGCGCGCTCGGTAGCCACGGCGACAGCGCATGCGGTAGCAGCTCGGCGAGGTGTGAGCGCGGAACGATGACGCGCCGGTCGATGTAGAAGCGATGACCCTGCAACCAAGCTTCGCGTATCAGATAGGCGAGGGGCGCGCGCGTCTCGATCCGTCGGGAGGCAAGCGCCGCAAGACGACGCCCGACGCCGCGTCCGACAGGTTGCCCGAGCGCGCCGTCCAGTTTGTCGAACGGGATCCGCAGGACGTGACAGAGGAGCCAGGCCGACTCGTCGCGCGCATTTTGGGTGCCGTGGCCATAGTAGAGACGAGCACGACCGAAACGATGTGTGAGCTCGCGCCACCACTCCCGCACCGTTGTCGGTCCGGCGGATGGCCCCGCCGCCCGACGGCTCAAGCGAGCAGCTTCTCGAGCACGCCGGCGTAGATGCGCCGCAGGGGTTCGATCGCGGCGAGGTCGACATGCTCGTTCAGCTTGTGGATCGAGGTGTTCACCGGCCCGAACTCCACGAGCTGGGGGCAGACGCGTGCGATGAAGCGACCATCCGAGGTGCCGCCGGTGGTCGAGACTTCGGCGTCTATGCCGACCGTCTGCTTGATCGCCTCGAGCATCGCCGCCACCAGTTCGCCGCGCGGCGTGAGGAACGGCTCGCCGCCAAGCGTCCACTCGAGCTCGTAGTCGAGCTGGTGGCGATCGAGCACTTCGTGGACCCGCGTCCTCAGACCCGCGGCCGTGCTCGCCGTCGAAAACCGGAAGTTGAATAGCAGCTCTAGCTCGCCCGGGACGACGTTGGGCGCGCCGGTACCCGAGCGGATGTTCGATGCCTGCCACGAGGTCGGCGGGAAATACTCGTTCCCGCGGTCCCACTCCGTCGCCGCGAGCTCCGCCAGCGCCGGTGCGAGCGTGTGGATCGGGTTCCGCGTCAGGCTCGGGTAGGCGATGTGGCCCTGCAGACCCTTCACCAGCAGGCGGCCGGATAGCGAGCCGCGGCGCCCGTTTTTGACCATGTCGCCCAGCCGATCGACACAGGACGGCTCGCCGATCACGCAGTAGTCGATACGCTCGCCGCGCGCGGCGAGCCGGTCGACCACTTTCGTCGTCCCGTCGGTGGCAATGCCTTCCTCGTCGGAGGTGACGAGGAGCGCGATCGAGCCGCGGTGCCGGGGATGTGCAGCCACGAAGCCTTCGATCGCCGTCACGAAGGCCGCCAGCGAGGTCTTCATGTCGGCCGCACCGCGCCCGAACAGCCTGCCCTCGCGCTCGGACGGCACGAACGGATCCGAGTGCCACTTCTCGAGCGGGCCGGTCGGAACGACGTCGGTATGGCCGGCGAAGCACACGAGCGGTGCTGCCGTCCCGCGGCGCGCCCAGAGATTGGTGACGCCGTTCGCCGCGATCGTCTCGAGCTGAAACCCGAGCGGACGAAGACGGACGGCGAGAAGGTCCTGGCACCCGCCGTCGTCCGGCGTGATCGACCGCCGCCCGATCAGGGCGCGCGCGAGCTGCAGGGTGTCGTCCATGGATCCGCCGGGTCCTTCTTCGGGCCACGAGTTGCCGGCGCGAAGTCTAGCGTCGAATGCCGCGCACCGGGGCGCCGCGGCGGTTCAGGCCGCTTTCTCGTCGTCGAGCGAAAGCTTGAACTCGCTGAATGAAGCGCCGCTGGGTGCGGTTTCGACCTTCTGCTCGATCGCCGGCTTGGGTGCCATCGTCTGCGACTGGTTGAGGCTCGTGTCGGCGTTGTTCATCAGCCAGAGCAGGTTGTTCGCGGAGTCGGCGTTGGAGAGCGCCTCTTCCTGGGTGATGATGCCGTCGCGGTACATCTTGAACAGCGACTGCTCGAAGGTCAGCGAGCCGGGCGCGAGACTCTTGTCGATCGCCTCCTTGATCTCGTTGACTTTGCCTTCCTCGATCAAATCGGCGACGTGGCGCGTGTTGAGCAGCACCTCCGAGGCCGGGCAGCGGCTGCCCTTCGTGTTCTTGACCAGGCGCTGCGACACGATCACCCGCAAGGTGGCGGAGAGGTCCGACAGCAGGGCCGGCCGGTTCTCCATCGGGTAGAAGCTGATGATTCGGTTCAGCGCGTGATAGCTATTGTTCGCGTGCAGCGTGGCGAGGCACAGGTGGCCCGACTGCGCGTAGGCGATTGCCATCCCCATCGACTCGCGATCCCGGATCTCGCCGATGAGGATCACGTCGGGCGCCTGGCGGAGAGCGTTCTTCAGCGCGACGTGGTAGGACTTTGCGTCGGTACCGAGCTCGCGCTGGTTGACGATCGAGCGCTTGTGCTTGAAGAGGAATTCGATCGGGTCCTCGATGGTGATGATATGACCCGGCTGGCTGGCGTTGCGATGGTCGATCATCGCCGCGAGCGAGGTCGATTTGCCGGACCCGGTCGCCCCGACCATCAGGATCAGGCCGCGCTTCTCCAGCACCACTTCCTTGAGCACCGACGGCAGGCCAAGGGTGTCGAACTGCGGAATCTCGCCCGGGATGAAGCGCACCACCACCCCCGGCGTGGAACGCTGCATGAAGCAGCTGACGCGGAAGCTGCCGAGACCCGGCATCGGGTACGAGGTATTCAGCTCGAACTCCTCGTTGAATTCCTTGAGCTGCCGCTCGCTCAGGATCTCCGCCATCAACGCGCGGACCGTAGCGGGCGTCACGATCTGCTGATTGATCGGCATCGTCACGCCGTTGATCTTGATGCTGACCGGTGCACCGACCGAGATGAAGATGTCGGACGCCCTCTTCTCCGCCATCAGTTCGAGCAGCCGCTTCATCGCCATGGTGGTGGTCCCCCGGGACCGAGCCTGCAGTGCCGCTCAGTCGCCTCTGAGCAGCTCATTGATGCTCGTCTTGGCGCGCGTCTTCGCGTCGACCTGCTTGACGATGACGGCGCAATAGAGGCCGTATTTTCCGTCCGCGGAAGGCAGGGTTCCAGGAACTACTACCGATCCCGCCGGCACCCGCCCATAGAGGATCTCTCCCGAAGCGCGGTCGAGGATGCGCGTGCTCGCGCCGATGAACACGCCCATGGAGAGCACGGCGTTCTCCTCGACGATCACGCCCTCGACCACCTCGGAGCGCGCGCCGATGAAGCAGTTGTCCTCGATGATGGTCGGGTTCGCCTGCAGCGGCTCGAGCACGCCGCCGATGCCGACGCCACCCGACAGGTGAACGTTCTTGCCGATCTGGGCGCAGCTGCCCACCGTCGCCCAGGTGTCGACCATCGTGCCTTCGTCGACGTAGGCGCCGATGTTCACGTAGGAAGGCATCAATACGACGTTCTTCGCCACGTACGAGCCGCGGCGGGCGACTGCGGGGGGAACGACGCGAAAGCCGCCGGCCGCGAAATCCGCGGACGTGTAAGTCTCGAACTTGGTCGGTACCTTGTCGTAGTACCGCGTCGATGCGCCCGGCATCAACCGGTTGTCCTGCAGCCGGAACGAGAGCAGCACCGCCTTCTTGAGCCACTGGTGCGTGTGCCACTTGCCGTCGATCTTCTCGGCGACGCGCAGCTCGCCGCGATCGAGCCGTGCGATCGCGGCGTCGACGGCGTCGCGGACACCGACATCGACAGCGGAAGCGGTCAGGTCCGCGCGTTTCTCCCACGCGGCTTCGATGACGTCACGGGCAGGTTGCATCGGCTGGTCTCAGCGTGAGCTTGCGCGCCCGGACGAACCCCCGGACGAACACTCGGCCGCGAATCCGGCGGAGAATTCGGCGATCCGGCGCATGCCTTCGAGGCACTCGTCGGGCGCCGCTACGAGCGCGACGCGGATGTGGTTCCGGCCAGGGTTGACGCCGTGCGCCTCGCGGGCGAGATAGCTTCCAGGAAGCACGGTCACATTGTACTTGCGGTACAGCTCCCGCGCGAAGACGGCATCGTCGTCCGGGGTGCGTATCCACAGATAGAAGCCTCCATCCGGCATTGCAGTCTGGAGCGGCGGGCGGACGAGCGGGAGTGCTTGCGCGAACTTGTCGCGGTAGAGTTGGCGGTTCGCCGCTACATGGGCTTCGTCGCGCCAGGCCGCTTCGCTCGCGGCCTGCACGGCGGGGCTCATGGCGCTGCCGTGATAGGTGCGATAAAGGAGGAAGCTCCTCATGAGAGCAGCGTCGCCGGCGACGAACCCCGATCTCATTCCAGGGACATTGGAGCGCTTCGACAGGCTCGAGAACACCACCAGCCGCGGAAAGCCCTGGCGCCCCAGCCGGTGCGCCGCCTCGAGCGCCCCGAGCGGGGCGAGGGTGTCGTCGAAGTAGAGCTCCGAGTAGCACTCGTCGGACGCGATCACGAAGCCGTGCCGGTCCGACAGCTCGAAGAGCTCGCGCCACTCGGCGAGCGTCATCACCCGGCCGGTGGGGTTGCCCGGCGAGCACGCGTAGACGAGCTGGGTGCGCGCCCAGGTCGCCGCCGGGATCGCGGCGTAGTCGATTCCGAACCCCCGCGTGGACACAGCGTTGGCATACACCGTAGCAGCGCCCGCCAGGAGCGACGCGCCCTCGTAGATTTGATAGAACGGATTGGGGCAGATCACGACCGCGTCGCGCGTGCGGTCGACCACGACCTGCGCGATGGCGAACAGTGCTTCCCGCGAACCATTTACCGGCAGGACCTGCGTGGCCGGATCGATCGCAGGCAGGCCGTAGCGTCGTGCGAGCCACGCGGCGATCGCCTCCCGGAGGGTGGGCAGTCCCGCCGTGGCAGGGTAAGCCGCTAGTCCCCCGAGATGATTCGTCAGCGCGGCCTTGATGAACTCGGGCGTCGCGTGCTTCGGCTCTCCGATCGACAGGCTGATCGGCGTGCGTGCGGGGTCGGGAACCACGCCCCGCGAAGAGCAGCCGCAGTTTCTCGAACGGGTAGGGCTGAAGCCTGGCGAGGTCGGGGTTCATCCGGTGCCGGCCGACGCGAGAACGGCGCCGGGTACGATGAGCGAGGTGGTATTATACGGCCCGTTATTTTCGGTCTTGAATCCTTCCAACAAGCGCGGTGCTTCCGCACCGCTTCTCTATCGTCGGTAAGTTGCGTCTTACGCACCTCAAACTGGCCGGGTTCAAGTCGTTCGTCGACCCGACGACCATCGATGTCCCGAGTCAGCTCGTCGGCGTTGTCGGGCCCAACGGTTGTGGCAAGTCCAACATCATCGACGCCGTGCGCTGGGTGCTCGGCGAGACGCGCGCCTCCGCACTGCGCGGCGAATCGATGCAGGACGTCATCTTCAACGGTTCGGCGCTGCGCAACCCGGTCGGCCGGGCGAGCGTCGAGCTGGTGTTCGACAACGCGCTCGGGAAGGCCGCGGGGCAGTGGTCGCAGTATGCCGAGATCTCGGTTAAGCGCGTCCTGCAGCGCGACGGCGAGTCGTCGTACTTCATCAACAACACCCAGGTCCGGCGTCGCGACGTGCAGGACATCTTCCTCGGTACGGGCCTCGGTCCGCGCGCCTACGCGATCATCGAGCAGGGCATGATCTCGCGGGTGATCGAGGCCAAACCCGAGGAACTGCGCGTCTTCCTCGAGGAGGCCGCGGGCGTCTCCAAGTACAAGGAGCGCCGGCGCGAGACCGAGCACCGCCTCGCCGACACCCGCGAGAATCTCGCCCGCGTCGACGACATTCGGCGCGAGCTCGAGGCGCAGCTCGAGAAGCTCGGCCGCCAGGCCGAGATCGCACGCCAGTTCAAGGCGTTGCAGGCGGAGGCGGCACACCGGCAGAACTTGCTCTGGTGGCTGCGCAAGCGGGACGCCGAAAGCGAGGCGCAGCGGGTCGCGCGCGAGATCGACCGCGTGGGCAACGAGTTGGAGGCGGAAACGGCGCAGCTCCGTGAGATCGAGCGCCGGCTCGAGCACGCGCGTGTCGACCACTACGCCGCCGGCGACGCGGTGAACGCGGCGCAAGGCGCGCTTTACGAGGTGAATACCGAGGTTTCGCGACTCGAGGCGGAGCTCCGCTTCATGTCCGAGACGCGCTCTCGCCTTGAGGCCGCGCGCGGACAGCTCGCCGCACAACTCGAGCAGTGGCAGCGCAATCATGGCGAGCTCGACGCAGCGGCCGGGATGTGGGAGCGCCGGCACGCGGAAGCCGCGGAGGCAATCGCGGCGGCGCAGACGCACTTTGCCGAGGCGGAAGCGCACACGCCGGAGATCGAGCAGGCTCATCGCACCGCCCAGGACGGCCTCGCCGGGGCCCGTGATGCGATCGCGCAGGCGGAGCAGGCATTCCGCCTGGCACAGGCGCAGGTCGCGCATATCGGGCAAACCCTGGACGGCCTGGATGCGCGCGCGGAGCGGCTCGCTGCAGAGCGGGGACAACTCGCCGAACCCGACTCGGCGCGGCTTGAGCAACTCGTGCGCGACATCGCGAGCGCCGAAGCCGACGCGACCGCGTGTGCCGCGCGCATCCGGGAGCTGCAGCACGATTTGCCGGTGCTCGAAGCGGCACGCGGCGCGGCGCTGGCGCGCCTCCAGGAGCTCGAGCGCGAGGCCAACACGCGCGCCGGCCGGCTGGCGACGCTCGAGCGGATCCAGGCGCAGGTCGAGGAAGGCAGCGAGATCGACGACTGGTTGGCGCGGCACGCCCTGCTGCGCCTCCCACGGTTGTGGCAGAAGATCACCGTGGAGCCCGGGTGGGAGACGGCGATCGAGTCGGTGCTCCGCGAGCGGCTGCATGCGCTGCAGCTTGCCGATCCGCACGTGCTCGCACGCCTGTTCGAGGATCCGCCGCCGGCCAGGGTGAGCCTCTTCACGCCGAGCACGGCGCGCCCGGCGGGCGCGATCGAGGCGGCGTTCCGCCCCCTCGCCGCGCTCGTGCGCCTCGCCGACGACACTGCCCGCCCGCTGATCGAAGAATGGCTTGCCGGCTGCTACGCGATCGAGGGCGTGCCGTCGCTGACAACGCGGCTGGGGCTGAAGGTAGGGACGGTGCTCGTCAGCCGCGAAGGACATCAGTTCACGCGCTACGCAGTGAGCTTCCACGGCCCGGACTCGATCGATGCGGGGATCCTCGCCCGCCAGCGTGAGATCGAAGGCGTGACCGACGAGCTGGGCGGGTTCGAAGCTCAAACGGGTGACGCGCGGGCGGTCCATACGGGGGCGGAGCGCCAGCTGGCGGCGCGCCGCGAGGAGGTCGCCGCCCTCCAAGACCGCGAGAGCGCGGCGAACCAGGCGCGCCACCAGCAGCAGCTGGAGCACGTGCGGGTGACTGAGGCGATCGGCCGGGTGCGTGCGCGATCGCAGCAGATCGCCGACGAGCTGGACGAGATCGGACGCCAGCGCGCGCGGGCGGTCGGCAGCCGCACCGACGTGGAGGAAAGGCTGGCCGAAGACCGGGTCGTGATCGAGCGGCTCGCCGCCGCGTTTCGACTCGCTGAGACTGCCGACGACGCGGCACGAAGTGCCCTGGAGAGTCAACGGGAAACGCTTCAGCAGGGATCGAAGGCAGTGCAGGAGGCGCTCTTTTATCAACGTGAGTGCAACTCTAAAATCAGTGAGATAGATAGATCTATTGAAGTTGTATCTGAACAAATCGCACAAGCTGCAACGGACCGGGCGCGCGCCGAAGCCGAGCTTGCGGGGCTCCAAGACGAGGGTTTGCGGATGGCGTTGCAAGCGGCCTTGGTCTCTCGCGTGGACCGCGAGCAGCAACTCGCTGCGATGCGCGGCGGGCAGGACGACGCCGCGGAGCGGCTTCGTGCCGCGGACGAGGAGCGGCTCGGGTGCGAGCAGCGGCTTCCGCCCCTGCGGGAGCGGACCGGCGAGCTCCGGCTGAAGGAGCAGGCGGCCCGGCTGGCGGTGGAGCAGTTCGCTCAGCAACTCGTCGACGCGGGTGCCGACGAGACGGCGCTTGCGCAGTCGGCCGAACCCAAGCTCAGGCCGACCGCGTTGCAGGCCGAGATCGCGCGCCTCCACCAGGCGATGGCGGAACTCGGTGCGATCAACATGGCGGCGCTCGATGAGGTCGGCATCGCGACCGAGCGCAAGGGTTTCCTCGACGCGCAGGCCACCGACCTGGCGATCGCGCTCGAGACGCTCGAGAACGCGATCCGCCGCATCGACCGCGAGACCCGCGAGATGCTGCGCCAGACCTTCGAGGCGGCGAACCGCCACTTCGGTCAGCTCTTCCCGACGCTGTTCGGCGGCGGCGAGGCGAGGCTGGAGATGACCGGGGACGAGATCCTCGATGCGGGCGTCGAGGTGCGAGCGCAGCCGCCCGGCAAGCGGAACTCGACCATCCATCTCCTTTCCGGCGGCGAGAAGGCGCTGACGGCGATCTCGCTCGTGTTCGCGCTGTTCCAGCTCAACCCGGCGCCTTTCTGCCTCCTGGACGAGGTCGACGCACCGCTCGACGACACCAACACCGAGCGGTTCTGCAGCCTCGTCCGCAAGATGGCGGGCGACACGCAGTTCCTGTTCATTAGCCACAACAAGATCACGATGGAGATCGCCTCCCAGCTCATCGGCGTCACGATGCCCGAGCAAGGCGTGTCGCGCGTGGTGGCCGTGGACATCGAGGAGGCGCTCCGCATCAGGGAAGCGGCCTAGAGCGGCGCGCCCGCGCATGACCGACCTGCAGCTCGCCCTCCTCGCAACCGGTGTCGCCGTGGTGGTAGGCGTGATCGCCTACAACCGCTGGCAGGAGAGTGGGGTGAAGCGAAGGACCGAAGACGCGTTCGCTCCGCGGCATGGTCGCGGGCCGGCGGATGCGTTGCTGGATAACGCTGCGGCCGCCGCGGACACTGGGCGTGCGCGCGAAACCCCTGCGGCGTCGGCGCACATCGACCGCGCGATCGACCATACGCTCGTCGCGGAGGACACGCCGCCGCCAGCTCCGCGAGACGCGGCCGCTGAAGCGCTCGGGGATGCCGGACTCGATGCGGCCGTGGACTACATCGTCGAGCTCGATTGCGCACGGCCGGTCACCGGCGCGGAGCTGGTTCGGCATGCGCAGGCCCTCTTGGACGAGGGCCTGATCAACCGTGTGCATTGGGAAGGCTACGACGAATCGCGCGCACTCTGGCGTCCAGTCGGTCCCGACAGCCGCTACCTGCGATTGCGGGTGGGCGTCCAGCTTACGAGCCGCGCCGGCCCGCTGAGCGAGGACGATCTCGTCGCCTTCGGTGCGGAAGTCCAGGAGCTCGCGCTCGCGATTGCCGCGCAGGCCGATTTCCCCGATCTCGCCGAGGCGGCGGCGCGCGCGCAGGATTTAGACCGTTTCTGCACCGCAGTCGACGTGCAGATCGGTCTCAGCGTCATCGGGAGCGAGTCGCACGCGTTCCCGGGAACCAAGGTGCGCGTGCTCGCCGAGAGCGCGGGGATGGCGATCGGTCGCGACGGGCGATTCCACCGCCACGCCGAGGACGGGTCCGAGCTATTCTCGCTCGCCAACCTCGAGCCGATGCCGTTCCACGCCGCGACCATCAAGACGCTGCAAACCCGCGGCGTCACCGCACTATTCGACATTCCGCGGGTTGCCGCGAGTGCATCCGCGTTCCGCCGCTTCATCGATTTCGCTCACCAGCTCGAGCACTCGCTCGGGGGAGTGTTGGTCGACGACAACCGGAAGCCGATCGGCCAGGCGGCGCTCGAGGCGATCGGCCAGCAGCTCGAGCACATCCACCGCACGATGGCCGCACGCGGGATCCCGGCCGGCGGGCCGCTCGCGTTGCGGTTGTTTGCATAGATGGCAGGGAGGCAGCAGCCGGCAGCGCGCGCGCAGGCGCTGCGCGCCGAGATCGAGGACGCGAACCATCGTTACTACGTGCTCGATGCGCCGGCGATCAGCGACGCCGAATACGACCGACTCTTCCGCGAGCTGCAGACGCTCGAAGCGGCGCACCCGGAGCTGGCGAGCTCCGACTCGCCGACCCAGCGCGTCGGTGCGCCGCCGGCCGCGGCGTTCGCCCCCGTCACGCATCGCATTCCGATGCTGTCGGTCAACAACGCTTTCGACGAGCGCGAGGTGGAAGCGTTCGACCGCCGGATTCGGGACGCGCTCGACATCGAGACGGTGGAGTACAGCTGCGAGCCGAAGTTCGACGGGCTAGCCATCAGCCTCGCGTACGACCGCGGCATTCTCGTCCAGGGCACCACGCGCGGCGACGGGTTTACCGGCGAGGACGTGACCGCGAACCTGCGGACGCTGCGCGGCATTCCGCTGCGCCTGCGTGCCTCCGATCCGCCGCGACTGCTCGAGGTGCGCGGCGAGGTGCTCATGTTCAAGCGCGACTTCGAGGCGCTCAACGCCCGGCGGCGCGGCGACGACGAGAAGGCGTTCGCGAATCCACGGAACGCCGCCGCGGGAAGCCTGCGCCAGCTCGATCCGGCGATCACCGCCACACGCTCGCTCCGCTTCTTCGCCTACGGCGTCGGCGAAACGGACGGACTGGAGGAGGTCCGGAACCAGGCTGGGTTGCTCGACGCGTTCGCGGCGATGGGACTGCCCGTCGCGGCCGAGCGCCGGGTGACGACCGGCGCGCGCGGGCTGCTCGAGTACTACCGCCGCGTCGGTGCGAAGCGCCAGGCCTTACCCTACGACATGGATGGCGTCGTCTACAAGGTGAACCGGCTCGACCAGCAGCGCGCGCTAGGCTTCGTTGCCCGCGCGCCGCGCTTCGCGATCGCGCACAAGTTCCCGGCCGAGGAGGCCACTACGGAGCTCGTCGGGATCGAAGTCCAGGTCGGCCGCACCGGCGCGATTACACCGGTCGCGCGATTGAGGCCGGTTTTCGTCGGCGGAGCGACGGTCACGAATGCCACGCTGCACAACGCGGACGAGCTCCGGCGTAAGGACATCCGCATCGGCGATTCGGTGATCGTGCGGCGCGCCGGCGATGTTATCCCGGAGGTGGTGGGCTCGTTGCCCGGCACGCGCAACGCCGACGCCCCGGCGTTCGTGATGCCGACCCGGTGTCCGGTGTGCGGCTCGAGCGTCGTGCGCCTGCCCGACGAGGCGGTCGCGCGCTGCACCGGCGGGCTCTACTGTCCGGCGCAGCGCAAACAGGCGCTCCTCCATTTCGCGTCCCGGCGTGCGCTCGATATCGACGGCCTCGGCGACAAGCTGGTCGACCAGCTGGTCGACCGCGAGTTCGTTCGCACCCCGGCCGACCTGTATCGGCTCGACCTCGCGGCGCTCGCCGGGCTGGACCGCATGGGCGAGAAATCGGCGCAGAACCTGCTAGCGTCGCTCGCCAGATCGAGACGGGCCACCCTGGCGCGTTTCATTTACGCTCTCGGCATCCGCAACGTCGGCGAAGCGACCGCGCGCGACCTCGCCGCGCATTTCGGCGCGCTCGAGCCGCTTCTCGATGCGGACGAGGCGGCGCTCGAGGAGGTGCCCGACGTCGGGCCGATCGTCGCGGCCTCCATTCGGGGCTTCTTCGCCGAGCGGCACAATCGTGACGTGATCCGGGCGCTGCGCCGGGCCGGTGTGAGCTGGGAGGAGGGGTCGCCGCGCCGCGTGCAACACGCTGCGGCGGCGGGCCCGGCGGCGCGGAAGACTTTCGTGCTGACCGGTACGCTTCCCGGGATGACACGCGAGGAGGCGACCTCGCTCATCGTGTCGCACGGCGGCAAGGTAACCGGGTCGGTGTCGAAGAAGACCGACTACGTCGTGGCCGGGGCCGAGGCGGGATCAAAGCTCGCGAAAGCCGCGGCGCTCGGTGTCGCGGTGCTCGACGAAAATGGACTACGGAAGCTTTTCAAGGGGTAGCGATGCGAGCGATGACCAAGGCGGTGTTCCCGGTAGCGGGCTTCGGCAGCCGCTTTCTCCCGGCGACCAAGGCGAGCCCGAAGGAGATGATGCCGGTGGTCGACAAGCCGCTGATCCAGTACGCGGTGGAGGAGGCCGTCGCGGCCGGGCTCACCGAAATGATCTTCATCACCGGCCGCCATAAGCGCGCGATCGAGGACCATTTCGACAAGGCATACGAGATCGAGACCGAGCTCGCGAGTCGCGGCAAGCACGAGCTGCTCGAGCTCGTGCAGGGGATCATTCCCCGCAACGTGAGCTGCATTTACATCCGCCAGCCCGAGCAACTCGGGCTCGGGCACGCGGTGCTGTGCGCACGGCCGGTGATCAACGACGAACCGTTCGCCGTGATTCTGGCCGACGACCTCATCGACGGCGAGCCGCCGGCGATGAAGCAGATGGTCGAGGTGTTCGCGCGCGAGGGACGCTCCGTGCTCGGGGTGCTGGAGGTCGCGCCGGCGGACACCGCGGCCTACGGTATCGTGAAGACCTCCCGGATCGACGAGCGGCTGGAGTCGGTGGAGGCGATCGTGGAGAAGCCGTCGCCGGAAGCAGCGCCGTCCAATCTCGCGGTGATCGGGCGCTACGTTCTGACGCCGCGTATCTTCGCCAACCTCCACCGCGTCGTCCCCGGCGCGGGCGGTGAGATCCAGCTCACCGACGCGATCGCATCCCTGTTGCGCGAGGAGCGCGTCCTCGCGTATCGGTTCCGCGGTACGCGCTATGACTGCGGCTCGAAGCTCGGCTATCTGCAGGCGACCGTCGCGCTCGGCCGCAAACACGCCGAAGTCGGCCGCGAGTTCGGTCAGTGGCTCGCCGGAAAAGCGTCATGATTCACTCGGCGCTTGCTCTATACTCTGCGCCGCAATGCTGACCGCCGCCGAAGCCTGGAAGATGCTCGACGAGGCGGAGCTCATCTGCTCCGCGGCGGAGGTCGAGCGCGCGATCGAGCGGGTCGCGGTCGAGGTCACCGCCGAGTTCCGCGACCGCTATCCGCTCGTGCTCTGCGTGATGAATGGCGCGCTCTTCTTCTGCGGGCAGCTCCTCCCGCAACTCCGGTTCCCGCTGCACGTCGACTACGTGCACGCCACGCGCTACGGCGACGCGATCGACGGCCGCCATGTGCGCTGGAAGGTGGAGCCGGGCGAGAGCGTGAGAGGCCGCGCGGTGCTCGTTCTCGACGACATCCTCGACGAGGGCGACACGCTGGCGGCGATCAAGGCTCTCGTACTCGAGCGCGGCGCCACCTCCTGCAAGGTCGCGGTGCTGACCGACAAGATCAAGCCGCAACCGAAGCCGATCAAGCCCGAGTTCGTCGGCCTGCGGATCCCCGACCGGTTCGTCTTCGGTTGCGGGCTCGATGCCTACGGCTCGTGGCGCAACCTGCCGGCGATCCACGCGCTCAGGCAGCACTGACGGGCGCAACGCGCACCGGATGCTGGCGATCATCGGCGGAAGCGGGCTCACCCGACTATCGAGCCTCGACGTGACCGCGCGCAAGGCGGTGCGCACGCCATACGGGGAGCCCTCGGGCGCGCTGACCTTCGGCCGGCTGCGCGGACGCGAGACGGTGTTCCTCGCCCGTCATGGATACGCGCACACCATCCCGCCGCACGAAGTCAACTACCGCGCGAACATCTGGGCGCTGCGCGAGGAAGGGGCGAGCGAGATCGTGTCGGTCGCATCGGTCGGAGGCATTCGATCCGACCTCGGACCCGGGTCGCTCGTCGTCCCGCACCAGATCATCGACTACACGTGGGGCCGGCGATCCACGTTCTACGAAGGCGGCGACGTGCCGGTCACGCATATCGATTTCACGGCGCCCTACACCGAATGGCTCCGGCAGAAGATGCTCGCCGCCGCGCGCGCGTGCGGCGAGCCGGTCCTCGACGGTGCCGTCTATGCCGCCACGCAGGGCCCGCGGCTCGAATCGGCCGCCGAGATCGATCGGCTCGAGCGCGACGGCGCCGAGATCGTCGGCATGACCGGGATGCCCGAAGCGGCGCTCGCACGCGAGCTGGATGTTCCCTATGCCACGATCGCGGTGGTCGTGAACCACGCCGCCGGGCGCGGCGAGAGCCGCGGCGGCATCCGGCTGGAGGGCATCGAGCAGACGCTGCACGCGACCATCGGCCGCGCGCGCCGGATCATCGAGGAGGCGGCGACGCTGGAATGACCGGATCTCCGCGAAGCGGCGCGCGGGTGACCCTGCGAGCCCGGCCTCCCCACGGTGGCCGGCCGAGGATGGCGGGATGATCCGCGAGGTCCTCAAGATGGGCGACCCGCGCCTGCTCGAGAAATCGCGCCCGGTGGAGGCGTTCGACTCAGCCGAGCTGCATGCACTAATCTCGGACATGCGGGACACGATGGCGCATCTCAACGGCGCCGGGATCGCCGCGCCGCAGATCGGGGTTGGCCTCCGGGTGGTGATCTTCGGCGTGCACAGCAACCCGCGCTACCCCCATGCCGAAGAGGTGCCCGATACGGTACTCATCAACCCCATCCTCGAGCCGCTCGGCGACGAGGTGGTGGAAGGCTGGGAAGGCTGCCTGTCGGTGCCCGGGATGCGCGGTCTCGTGGCGCGCCGGAAGCGCCTCCGCTATCGCGGCTTCGACGAGCACGGCCGCGAGATCGACCGCACGGTGGAAGGATTTCACGCGGTGGTGGTCCAGCACGAGGTGGACCACCTGGATGGGATTCTCTACCCGATGCGAATCCGCGATCTGAGCAAGTTCGGGTTCATCGAAGCGTTGTTCCCGGGTCAGGATATTACGGATGAATGAGGCGACGATCGAAGCAACGACCGGGTGCCATCATTGGAGCGCCGCGAGCAGGTCCTGCTCGAGCTGCAGCACCGCTTTCGGCTTGGCCAGCACTTCGCCCGAGACCACGAACACGTCCTCGGCGCGCTCGCCGAGGGTGACGATCTTCGCCGTGTGCAGATCGACGCGGTAGTCGCGGAACACCCGCGCGATGCCATAGAGGAGCCCCGGGCGGTCCCCTGCAGTCACCGAGACGAGGTGGTATTGCCCCTTCTCGTCGGGTCGGATGTGCACCTCGGGGCTGATCGGGAAGTGCTTGAGCTGGCGGGAGACGCGACCCCGCGCCGGCGGCGCGAGCGGTCCACGGGCTTCGAGCCGCTCCGCCAGCTCGATCTCGATCAGACCGATCATGTCGCGATAGTGATGCGACTTCCCGGTGCCGAGCACGAGGAACGTGTCGAGGGCGTAACCGTGGCGCGTCGTGTGGATCTTGGCGTCGACGATCGAGTAGTTGATCGATTCGAAGTAGCCGCAGATTCGCGCGAAGAGATCGGGCTCGTCGCGCACGTAGATCATCACCTGCAGCCCCTCGCCGATCGGCGAGAGCCGCGCCTTGACCACCGGGCGCTCGGTGTTGACACGGTAATGCAGGGTGCGTGTCTGCCACGCGATCTCCTGCGGCTCGTGGCGCAGGAAATACGCAACGTCGAGCTCCCGCCACAGCGCCTCGCCTGCCGCGTCGGACAGCGCGTAGAGTCGCAGGAGGCGCAGCGCCTCGGTCTGCTTCGCCTGGACGTCCTGGTCGTAGCCGACCGAATCCCCGCGCAGCACGCGGCGGGTCAGCCGGAAAAGGTCCTCGAGGAGCTTCCCTTTCCAGGCGTTCCACACCTTCGGGCTGGTGCCGCGGATGTCGGCGACCGTCAGCAGGTAGAGCGCGACCAGCCGTCGCTCGTCGCCGACGGTCGCGGCGAACTCCCGGATCACGTCGGGATCGGAGAGATCCCGCCGCTGTGCGACCGAGGACATCGTGAGGTGATGCTCGACCAGGAACTCGACGAGCGCCGTATCGTCGCGGCCGAGACCGTGCGCGCGGCAGAACCGGCGCGCGTCGATGCGGCCGAGTTTCGAATGATCGCCGCCGCGGCCCTTGGCGATGTCATGGAAGATGGCCGCGACGTACAGGAGCCAGTAGCGATCGAAATTCGCGGCGAGTCGGCTGCAGCGCGGGTACTCGTGCGCGAACTCGACCATGGTAAACCGCCGCAGGTTGCGCACGACCGTGAGGATGTGCTGGTCGACGGTGTAGACGTGAAAGAGATCGTGCTGCATCTGTCCGACGATGCGGCCGAACGCCGGCAGATAGCGCCCGAGGATCCCGTACTGGTTCATGCGCCGCAGCTCGTGCACGAGGCCGCGCGGCTGGCGCAGGATGGCGAGGAAGGTCGCACGGTTCGCCGGATCGGCGCGGAAGCGGCCGTCGATCCGCCGGCGCGCGCGCCAGAGCGCTCGGAGCGTAGGCGCGGTCATGCCCTTGAGCTCGGAATGCTGCTGCAGGAGCAGGAACCCCTCGAGAATCGCGCGCGGCTCGCGCTCGAAAAGTTCGGGATCGTGCGCATCGAGCAGCTCGCGCACCGCCTGGAAGCGATCGTTGATCGGTTCCGGGGGCGCATCGAACGCGGGAAAGATCGCCGCGCCCAGGGTCTGTAGCACGGTGGTGTTGAGCTGCGTGACGGCCTTCGCGGTGCGGAAATAGCGCTGCATGAAGACTTCGCTCGCGCGCTTGGTCGGCGTGGCCGCGAACCCGAACACCTTCGCCAGCGCATCCTGGTAGTCGAACAGGACGCGGTCCTCGCGACGGCCAGCAAGCAGGTGGAGGCGGATACGCACGCGCGCCAGCCAGTCGGCGTGGCGCTTGAGTTGGAGCGCTTCCTGGCGCGTGACGACTCCGCGCACGGCGAGCGAGCGCCAGTCACGGCCGAGCCCGTTCGCCCGGCTCACCCACAGGATCAGTTGGAGATCGCGCAGGCCGCCCGGCGCCTCCTTCAGATTGGGCTCCAGGCTGTAGGGGCTGTCCTGGTGCTTCGCGTGGCGCTGCTCCTGCTCGAGCCGCTTCGCCTTGAAGAACGCCTGGCTGTCGAAGCCGTCGTGGAGGCGGTCGTAGAGCGCGCGCTCGAGCGTCCGGCTGCCGGCGATCAGGCGCGCCTCGAGCAGCGAGGTCTGGACTGTGACGTCCTTCGCGGCCTCGTCGCGGCAGTCCTCCACGGTGCGCACGCTGTGGCCGAGCTCCAGCCCGACGTCCCACAGACGGCCGACGAACTGCTCAACGAGTACGGCATCGCCGCCGGCTAGGGCGTGCGGGAGCAGGATCAGCACGTCGACGTCGGAGTTGGGATAGAGCTCGCCGCGGCCATAGCCACCGACCGCGATCAGCGCGAGGTGCCGCGGCAGGCGCGCTTCGCGCCACAGTTCGCGGATCGCAACGTCGACGATTTGCCGGTGGCGGCGCAGGAATCGCGCCGCGTCGCCGCTCGCCTCGTATTCACGCCGAAGTTCCGCGCGGGCGCTCGCGATTCTCTGGCGCAGATCGGCGGGGGGGCTTCGCGCCTCGACGACTCGGGCGGGCACCGAGGCCACGGCGCGACGCCTAAGCCGCTTCGAGCGACTGCGGCATCGGCGGTGTGCCGGGCGAGAGCGTGAGTACCTCGTATCCCGACTCGGTCACCAGCACGGTGTGCTCCCACTGCGCCGACAGGCTGTGGTCCTTAGTGACGATGGTCCAGCCGTCGGCCAGCTCGCGGATGGCCGGCTTCCCGGCGTTGATCATGGGCTCGACTGTAAAGATCATTCCCGGCTGCAGCTTGAGCCCGGTACCGGGTCGGCCGTAATGCAGTACCTGCGGTTCCTCGTGGAACCGGCGGCCGATGCCGTGGCCGCAGAACTCGCGCACAACGCTGTAACCGCGGCTCTCGGCGTGACGCTGGATCGCGGCGCCGATGTCGCCGAGGAAGGCGCCCGGCCGGACCGCGAGGATGCCGAGCCACATCGACTCGTAGGTGACATCGCAGAGGCGGCGCGCTTGGATCGACGGATCGCCGACGTAGAACATCCGACTGGTGTCGCCGTGGAAGCCGTCCTTGATCACCGTGACGTCGACGTTCAGGATGTCGCCGAGCTTGAGGACGCGATCCCCCGGAACGCCGTGGCAGACCTGGTGATTGACCGAGGTGCAGATCGACTTCGGGAACGGTGGGTACCCGGGCGGTGCGTAGTTGAGCGGCGCCGGCACGGTATGCTGCACCCCGAGCATGTAGTCGTGGCACAGACGATCGAGGTCGGCGGTCGTAACGCCGGCGGTCACGTGCGGCGCGACGTAGTCGAGCACCTCGGCGGCGAGGCGTCCAGCGACCCGCATCCGCTCGATCTCGTCCGTACCCTTCAGGACAACCGCCATGTCGCCGTCAAAAAAGCCGTGAGGATAGTGGAACGGGGAGGGCAGGGCAAACTGCGGGCCGTGCCTACACGCGCCACTGGGCGGGAACCCGACTGCGCGCCGGGCTCATCCCGACTCGTCGCGTTAATCTGCTGTTTGGCAAGGAAATTATTGAGCGGGTGCAGCCGCTCATGATAGACTCGTAAGCTAGTTTGCCTCAACTGGTGGCCGCTGCTATTCGGATGAGGCGCTCGCGGCGCGACCGGGCCGGTGGCCCGCCGCAGCATGCGAAATTTCACGCCTGCCCATTAGGGTGCCCCGCACTCGAAATTTGCGTGAGCGGGGTCGAGTCGGGCGGAGCGTCAGTGATCAACCCTAAATCGGAGACGTGCATGAGTGCAACGATGCGCCAGATGCTGGAGGCCGGCGTTCATTTCGGCCACCAGACGCGCTACTGGAACCCGAAGATGGCGCCGTTCATCTTCGGTCATCGCAACAAGATCCACATCATCAATCTCGAGCAGACGCTGGCGATGTACAACCAGGCGTCGAAGTTCGTGCGCAACCTCGCCGCCAATAAGGGCGTGATCCTCTTCGTCGGCACCAAGCGGCAGGCGCGCGAGATCGTTCGCGAGGAGGCGATCCGGTCCGCCATGCCGTTCGTCGACCACCGCTGGCTCGGCGGCATGCTCACCAACTTCAAGACCGTGAAGCAGTCGATCAAGCGGTTGAAGGAGATGGAAGGGCAGATCGAAGACGGTGGCGTCGAGCGGATGTCCAAGAAGGAAGCGCTGCACTTCCAGCGCGAGCAGACGAAGCTCGATCGCAGCCTGGGCGGCATCAAGAGCCTCGACAAGCTGCCCGATGCATTGTTCGTCATCGACGTCGGCTACCACAAGGGCGCCGTGGCCGAAGCGAAAAAGCTCGCCATCCCGGTGATCGCCGTGGTCGACACCAATCATTCGCCCGACGGAATCGCCCACGTGATCCCGGGCAACGACGACTCGAGTCGCGCGATCCGCCTCTACGCCCGCGGCATCGCCGACGCGGTGCTCGAAGGGAGGTCGCAGTCGCTGCAGGAGATCGTGTCGACCTCGACCGATGAGTTCGTGGAGGTCGAGGAGGCCGTCCGGTCGTGACGGGTATCACGGCGACGGGTGCGCGAGGGGGCGTCGGCGCCCCCTTTTTTCAGGAATCGAAGGCTCGAAGAGCGTAGTCGAGGAGTAAAGGTATGGCGGAAATCACCGCGGCCATGGTGAAAGAGCTGCGCGAGCGCACGGGGCTCGGCATGATGGAGTGCAAGAAGGCGCTCGACGAGGCGGGCGGGGATCTGGTGCAAGCCGAAGATCTGCTCCGGATCCGGAGCGGCGCCAAGGCGAGCAAGGCGGCGGGCCGCGTGGCCGCCGAGGGCGTGATCGGTGCCTGGCTCGCCGCTGACCGCAAGCTCGGGGCGCTCGTCGAGGTCAACTGCGAGACCGACTTCGTGGCGAAGAACGAGGATTTTCTGGCGTTTGCGCGTGGCGTCGCCGAGGTGGTCGCGAAGCAGAATCCCGCCGACCCCGCAGCGCTCGGGAGGTTCGAGATCACCGGCGAGAGCATCGAAGCGCGGCGGCAGGCGCTGGTGCAGAAGATTGGCGAGAACATGACCGTCCGGCGGTTCGTGCGCATGCATACCGACTCCAAACTGGTGCACTACGTCCACGGCGTGAAAATCGGCGTGATGGTCGACTACGAGGGCGACGACGAGCTGGGGAAAGGCGTCGCCATGCATCTCGCGTTCGCGAAGCCGCAGTTCCTCTCCAGGGCCGACGTCGCCCCCGAGATCGTGGCCCGCGAGCGGGCGGTGCAGGACGCACGGGCGAAGGAGTCGGGCAAGCCGCCGGAGATCGCGGCCAAAATGGTCGACGGCGCCCTCAACAAATTCCTGGCCGAGATCACGCTCCTCGGACAGCCGTTCGTGCTCAACGACAAGCTGACGGTCGAGAAGGCGCTCGCGGAGAAGGAGACCAAGGTGCGCGGCTACCGCATCCTGGTGGTGGGTGAGGGCATCGAAAAGAAAAGCAGTGACTTCGCGGCCGAGGTGATGGCGCAGGCGGGGGTGGCACGCTGAGATGAGCGAGCCGAAGTACAAGCGGATCCTGCTCAAGCTCTCGGGCGAGGCGTTGATGGGGGACGACCTTTTCGGCATCAATCGCCAGACGATCGAGATGATCGTCGACGAGGTCGCAGGCGTCGCCGGGCTGGGCGTCGAGATCGGCGCCGTGATCGGCGGCGGCAACATCTTCCGCGGGGTCGCGCTCGGCGCCGCGGGGATGGACCGCGCGACCGCCGATTACATGGGCATGCTCGCGACGATCATGAATGCGCTCGCGCTCGCCGACGTGATGCGTCAGAAGGGCCTCAACGCGCGCGTGCAGTCGGCGATCAACATCGAGCAGATCGTGGAGCCTTACATCCGGCCGAAGGCGATCCGCTATCTCGAGGAAGGCAAAATCGTCGTGTTCGCCGCGGGTACCGGCAACCCGTTCTTCACGACCGACACCGCCGCCGCGCTCCGCGGCAGCGAGATCGGCGCCGAGGTGGTCCTGAAAGCGACCAAGGTCGACGGGGTGTACAGCGCGGATCCGAAGACGCATCCCGATGCGAAGCGCTATCAGCGGATCACCTTCGACGAGGCGATCACCCAGCACCTGCGGGTCATGGACGCGACTGCGCTTGCACTGTGCCGCGACCAGAAGTTGCCGATCATCGTGTTCAGCCTCTACAAGCGCGGCGCGCTGAAGCGCGTCGTCATGGGAGAGGACGAGGGGACTGTGGTCCACGTCTAGGAGGAAGCCATGGACGTCGCTCAGATCAGGAAGACCGCCGAGGAGAAGATGAAGAAGTCGATCGAGGCCCTCAAGACCGACCTGGGAAAGGTCCGGACCGGCCGCGCTCACACCGGGCTCCTCGATCACATCCGCGTGGACTACTACGGCCAGGCTATGCCGCTCAACCAGGTCGCGAACGTGACGCTGATCGATGCGCGCACGATCGGCATCCAGCCGTGGGAGAAAAAGATGGGAGCGGTGATCGAGAAGGCCATCCGCGAATCCGATCTCGGGTTGAACCCCGCCACGCAGGGCGAGCTGATCCGCGTGCCGATGCCCGCGCTCACCGAAGAGCGCCGTAAGGAGCTGACCAAAGTCGTCCGGCACGAGGGCGAGAACGCCAGGGTGGCGATCCGCAATCTGCGTCGCGACGCCAATAACCATCTCAAGGACCTGCTGAAGAAGCACTCGATCCCCGAGGACGAGGAGCGCCGTGCGCAGGACGACATCCAGAAGCTGACCGACCGCTATGTCGCCGAGGTGGACAAGCTGTTGCAGCAGAAGGAAGCCGACCTGATGCACGTGTAGCGGCGGGCCCGCGTCCTCCACCACCTTTCCGACGACTTCCATGCACGAGAGTACGACCCAGACCATCCCCCAAACGGGCCCCGTCCCGCGGCACGTCGCCATTATCATGGACGGCAACGGCCGCTGGGCGAAGAACCGCTTCCTACCGCGCGTCGCCGGTCACCGCCGTGGCGGGGAGGCGGTCCGGGCGATCGTGCGCGCGTGCGGTGAGCGCGGCGTAGAGTACCTCACCCTGTTCGCGTTCAGCTCGGAGAACTGGCGCCGCCCGGCCGACGAGGTCTCGGTGCTCAAGCAGCTCTTCCGCGCCGCGCTCGAGCAGGAAGTGACCAAGCTGCACGAGGTCGGCATTCGTCTGCGCGTGGTCGGCAGCCTTGCGCCGTTCGGCGAGACGATCGCGGAGCTCGTTCGGCGCGCCGAGGGCGTGACCGCCGCCAACAGTCGCCTCACGCTGACGATTGCGGCGAACTACGGCGGTCGCTGGGATCTCCTGCAGGCGGTGAATGCGATGGCGCGCGCCCATCCCGAGCGTGCCGGTAGCTACACGGAGGCGGAGCTGACGCCGTATCTCGCCATGAGCTACGCCCCCGAGCCCGACCTGTTCGTGCGCACCGGGGGCGAGCAGCGGATTTCGAACTTTCTCCTGTGGCAACTTGCATACTGCGAGTTGTACTTCACCGATACCCTGTGGCCGGATTTCGACGCCGCGGCCCTCGACGCCGCCATCGCGTCGTACCGCCGGCGCGAACGCCGCTTCGGGCGCACGAGCGAGCAGCTCATCGGCGCGCAGGCGGCCGCAGACGCTACCGTTGTCGAGCTTCCGGACGCGCGCCGCAGGCTGGCGTAACGGCCGCACGCCCGGCGATGCTTCGCGACCGGGTCGTCACGGCCCTTGCGCTCGTCGCCGCGGTCCTCGCGCTGCTTTTTCGGGGGCCGCTCGCCGCCTGGGTCGCGTTCGCGACGCTGGTATTGGCGCTCGCCGCGTGGGAATGGGGTGGATTCGCTCGCTGTGTCACGGGAGCCCGCGTCGCCTATGCGGCCGTGACGGTCGCGGTCTGGCTCGCGATCGCTCTTGCTTCCGGCTTAGCCGATGGCGCTGCCGGGTTTCCGGGACTGGTCGCGGTTCATGGTCTCGCGCTTGTTTTCTGGATCGGCGGCGCGCCCGTCTGGCTTGCCAGGAAGCCCGAGCGCGCACCCGCGCTCGGGATCCTCGCCATCGGTTGGGTGGTGCTGCTGCCGACGTTCCTCGCTCTGGTGCAGCTCCGCAATCACAGCGCATCGACCTTGATCCTCTTCATGATCGTGGTCTGGATCGCCGACATCGCCGCGTACTTCGCCGGGCGCAGGTTCGGTCGCCGCAAGCTCGCGCCGACCGTCAGTCCCGGGAAGACCTGGGAGGGACTCTACGGTGCGCTGATCGCGACCGCGGTGTACGCTGGCGCGTGGCTGGTCCTCTTCCCCGGGGCGACGCCGTCGGCGATCCGCGACCTGCCCTGGAGCCCGGTGTGGATGATCGGCTTGATCGAAGCGCTCGCCCTGCTGTCGGTGATCGGTGACCTGTTCGAGTCGACGATGAAGCGTCGGGCGGGACTGAAGGATAGCGGCCACCTGCTGCCAGGTCACGGCGGGGTGCTCGATCGCATCGATGGCCTGCTGCCGGTGCTTCCGGCTGCGGCGCTCGTGAGCATGGCATGAGCCCGCCGGGCCGCCCCCAAGGGCGAATCCCGAGCGCGCGAAGCGCGAGGGTAGTCCAATGAGCGCGACCGGGAACGTCGCGATCCTCGGCGCGACCGGCTCGATCGGGCGCAGCACGCTCGATGTGATCGCGCGTCATCCCGACCGGTTTCGCGCCTTCGCGCTGACTGCGAACAGTCGCGTAGACGAGCTCTGCGAGCTGTGCGTGGTCCACCGGCCACGGCTCGCGGTGGTTGCCGACGAGGGCCAGGCCCGCGCGCTGCGTACCCGACTCCGCGCATCAGGCGTTGGGGCTGAAGTCCTCGCGGGTCCCGACGGGCTCGTAACCGTCGCGCGGCATCCGGAAGTGGACATCGTTATGGCAGCCATCGTCGGCGCAGCGGGTCTCGCCCCGACGCTCGCCGCCGCGTACGCTTCCAAAAAAATCCTGCTCGCGAACAAAGAAGCCCTCGTAATGGCGGCGCCCATCTTCATGGCGGCCGTTCGGGAGGCACGCGCCACACTGCTGCCAATCGACAGCGAGCACAACGCAATCTTCCAGTGCCTGCCCCAACGCCCGACCGCTCATCCGTCCACTGGCCTCGCGGCAAACGGCGTGCGCAAGATCGTATTGACCGGCTCGGGCGGTCCGTTCCGCACCCGTCCCCTGGCCGGCCTCGCCGCGGTCACGCCCGAGGAGGCGTGCGCGCACCCGACCTGGCGCATGGGGCGGAAGATCTCGGTCGACTCCGCGACGATGATGAACAAAGCGCTTGAGATCATCGAGGCAAGCTGGCTGTTCGACGCACCGCCGGCCGCGATCGAGGTGCTGGTACATCCGCAGAGCGTCGTACATTCGATGGTCGAGTATGCCGACGGATCGGTGATTGCACAGCTCGGCAACCCCGACATGCGGACCCCGATCGCACAGGCGCTGGCACACCCGGACCGCATCGACGCCGGCGTCGCGGCGCTCGATCTCGCCCATCTTGGGACGCTCACGTTTGAGGCGCCCGACTTCGGCCGGTTCAAGGCGCTCGCGCTCGCCTACGGGGTGCTCGCGGCGGGGGGAACCGCGCCGGCCCTGTTCAATGCCGCCAACGAGGTCGCGGTGAACGCGTTCCTGGCACGGGACCTCGCCTTCAGCCGGATCACGGAGGTCATCGACGCGACCCTGGAGCGGATCGCGGTACGGCCGGTGCGATCGCTTGCGGACGTCCTCGAGGCCGACCGGGCGGCGCGGGCCGCAGCGCGGGAAACGATCGCGCGCGCAATCATGCGTACCGCGTGAAACGTTCATTCGTCAGCCTGGTCAAAGCCGCTGCGTTGGCAGATGGTTTTCAATATCTTGTTTCAAACGCTCTGTTTCAAAACCCGGTTGGGCTACCGCTACCGGTGGAACCCGATTGGTAGAACACCATTGGTAGAACACGATTGGTAGAAACCAAGTGAACCTATTGCATACCGTCGCATCGTTCGTGGTCGCCCTTGGGGTACTGATCGTGGTTCACGAGCTCGGCCACTACCTGGTCGCGCGCTGGTGCAACGTCAAGATCCTGCGGTTCTCGGTCGGTTTCGGGCGTGCGCTCATAACGCGCCGGCTCGGCGCCGACCGGACCGAATGGGTGATCGCGGCCGTGCCGCTCGGCGGCTACGTGAAGATGGTCGACGAGCGCGAGGGCGATGTGCCGCCGGCGGACCTGCCGCGCGCGTTCAATCGCCAGTCGGTGGGGAGGCGATTCGCGATCGTGATCGCCGGACCGACTGCCAACTTTCTCCTGGCGATCGCGCTGTACTGGGCGCTGTTCATGTCCGGTGTGCAGGAGGCGAAGCCGATCGTCGCCGCGCCCGAAGCGGGCACCGTCGCGGCGCAGGCCGGCGTGCGTGCCGGCGACACGATCCGCCGCATCAACGACGAGGAAGTCGCCAGCTGGCAGGAGGTGCGCTGGCGCCTGCTCCAACTCGCGCTCGATCGCAAGGCCGCCCGCCTCGAGGTCGCCGGCGCCCGCGGTGCGATCGACTGGCGCACCCTGGATCTCTCGCGCGTCGCCACCGACGAGGTCGAGGGCGATCTCCTCGCCAAGCTGGGCCTCAGGCTCTACCGCCCCGAGCTTGCCGCAGTGATGGGGACGATCGTCCCCGGTGGCGTCGCCGAGCGCGCGGGGCTTGCCGCGGGCGACCGGATCCTGGCTGCGAATGGCGAGCCCGTGAAAACCTGGGACACACTCGTCGCGAAGGTGCGCGCTAGCGCGGGCCGGCCGCTCTCGCTCGAGTTCGACCGCGCAGGCACGACGCGGCGCATCGAGCTGGTGCCCGAGGCGGTGAAGCAGGGCGGGGAAACGATCGGGCGCATCGGCGCCGCGCCGTACGTGGATCCGCAGTCGCTCAAGGAATATTACTTCGATGCGCGCTATGGGCCGTTCGAGGCCGCGGTCAAGGCGGTCGCGAAAACCTGGGAGATGTCGGTCTTCAGCCTGCGGATGCTCGGCAAGATGATCATCGGCGAGGTGTCGTGGCGCAACCTCTCCGGACCGGTGACGATCGCCGACTACGCCGGCCAGTCGGCGAGTCTCGGTCTCGCGCCGTATCTCGCGTTCCTCGCCCTGATCTCGATCAGTCTCGGCGTGCTCAACCTGCTGCCGATCCCCTTACTCGACGGCGGTCACCTGATGTACTATTCGATCGAAATTTTGAAGGGCAGCCCCGTATCGGAGCGCGCGATGGAGCTTGGTCAGCGCGCGGGCCTTGCGGTGCTGCTCTTTCTGATGGCGTTCGCTTTCTATAACGATATAAATCGCCTGCTCACGGGCTGACGCTGACGCCTTATCGATGACCCCGCGTTGGCTCGTGGCGCTCCTCGGGCTCTGCCTCGCCCGGATCGCTTTCGCTTTCGACCCGTTCGTCATCCGCGACATCCGCATCGAAGGCATTCAGCGCGTCGAAGCGGGCACCGTCTTCGGTTACCTGCCGGTGAAGGTCGGCGAGACGATGACCGATCAGAAGGCGGCGGAGGCGATCCGCGCGTTGTTCGCGACCGGGCTGTTCACCGACGTCCGCGTCGAGGTCGAAGGGGAAGTTCTCGTCGTGGTCGTGGCCGAGCGGCCGGCGATCGCTCAGATCGACTTTGTCGGGATGAAGGAGTTTCCCGCCGACAAGGTGCGTAAGGCGCTCCGGGAGAACAACATCGCCGAGGGACGCACCTACGACAAGGCGGTGATAGACCAGGCCGAACAGGAAATCAAGCGCCAGTACCTCGCCACCGGCCGCTACGGGGTCACGGTCACCACCACCATCACGCCCCTCGATCGCAACCGCGTCGCGGTGAACTTCACCATCGATGAAGGCGAGGTCGCCAAGATCCACAGCATCAATATCGTCGGCAACCACGCGTTCGGCGAGTCGGAGCTGCTCGACTTGATGCAGCTCCAGACCCCGGGCTGGCTGAGTTGGTATACCAAGAACGACCAGTACTCGCGCCAGAAACTGTCGGCAGACCTCGAGACGATCCGCTCCTACTATCTGAACCGCGGCTACCTCGACTTCAACATCGATTCGACGCAGGTGTCGATCACGCCCGACAAGCGCGACATCTACATCGTGATCAACGTCGCGGAGGGCGAGAAATATTCCGTCGCCGACATCAAGCTCGGCGGCGATCTGCTGCTGCCCGAGGCCGAGCTCATGCGGCTCGTGACCATCAAGCCCGGGGAGCCTTTCTCCCGCGAGCGGCTCGCCGACTCGACCAGGAGGATCACCGAGCGGCTCGGGAACGAGGGCTACGCGTTTGCGAACGCCAACGCGGTGCCGGACGTCGACAAGGAAAAGCGCACCGTCGCGTTCACCATCATGATCGATCCGGGCCGGCGCGTTTACGTGCGGCGGATCAACATCGTCGGCAATACCAAGACGCGCGACGAGGTGATCCGCCGCGAGTTTCGCCAGCTCGAGGGCGCGTTCTACGACGGCCAGAAGCTGCAGGACTCGCGCAAACGCGTCGACCGGCTGGGTTACTTCGACGGCGTCGAGCTCGAGACCGAGCCGGTCACCGGCACCACCGACCAGGTCGACGTCAGTCTGAAAGTCAAGGAGAAGCCGACCGGCGCGGTGCTGTTCGGGCTGGGGTTTTCGAGCTCGGACCGGCTGATCGTGCAGGGTTCGATCAGCCAGTCGAACATCTTCGGCAGCGGCAAGGCGCTCACGCTCAACGCCAACACGAGCCGGTCAACCGCAACATCGGTCTCGCCTACACCAACCCGTACTTCACCGTCGACGGGGTGAGCGCGGGATTCAGCGTGTACAACCGCCGCTTCGACGCGAGCGCGCTCGAGATCGGCAACTACGTCACCGAGACGCTAGGCGCGGGGGCGACGGTAGGGTTCCCGATCTCCGACCTCGACCGCATCAGCCTCGGCTTGGCGATCGAGCAGACCGATATCGAGACGTTCAGCGACAGCCCGCCTCGGTTCGTGGAGTTCGTGAATCAGAACGGCAACGACCCGGTCTCCATGCCCGCCACAGCTAGCTGGACGCGGGACCGGCGCGACAGCGCGATCAGCCCGAGCTCGGGCACCATACAGCGCCTGTTCGGCGAGATCGCCCTGCCCGGCTTCGACCTCAAGTACTACAAGGTCAGCTACGACGCGACCTGGTTTTACCCGCTCACGCGCGACGTGACCACCGTGCTGCGCGGCCTGATCGGGTGGGGCGGCGGCTACGGGGGATCGCAGCTCCCGTTTTTCAAGGCGTACTACGCGGGCGGTACGGGCTCGGTGCGTGGCTACCAGCAGGGCTCCCTCGGCCCGGCGGACCAGAACGGCGTGCTCGGCGGCAGCCGGACGGTGCTCGGCTCGGCGGAGGTGCTGTTCCCGTTTCCCGGCGCCGGCCAGGACAAATCGCTGCGCCTCGGGTGGTTCGTCGACGCCGGTCAGGTCTGGACCGACCAGGACGGTCTCAAGCTCGGCGACAAGTCTACGTTCGTCAACACTACGACCGGCCAGGTCACGACCGTCGATCTCGCCTTGCGGTATTCTACGGGCGCGATTCTGGCCTGGAATTCGCCCTTCGGACCGTTGCGGGCGTTCTATTCGTTCCCGCTGAACAACCAGCCGGGCGACCGCCTTCAGAAATTCCAGTTCATCTTTGGACAGCAGTTCTAGCGCCGGCGGGGACCGCGGAACTCCAGGAGAAGATGTTGAAGACCCTGCAACTGATTGCACTCGCCCTGCTCGCCGCGTACGCGGGCGGTGCCCTCGCCCAGGCCGACGGCAAGATCGGCTTCGTGAACCTCGATCGCATCCTGCGTGACGCCGCGCCGGCAGTGCGCGCCCAGAAGAAGCTCGAAGCCGAGTTCCAGAAGCGCGAGCAGGAGCTCGGCAAGATCGCCGACGGCCTGAAGCGGATGCAGGAGTCGCTCGAGAAGAACGCGATGACTCTATCGGAGTCGGAGCGCGCCAAGCGCGAACGCGAGTTCCAGGAGACGAATCGCGAGTTCCAGCGCAAGCAGCGCGAGCTGCGCGAGGACTTCAACCAGCGGCGCAACGAGGAGCTGTCGGGGATTCTCGAGCGGGCGAACCGCGTGGTGCGGCAGATCGCGGAAGCGGAGAAGTTCGACATCATCTTCCAGGAGGCTGTCTACGCCAGCACGCGTATCGATATCACCGACAAGGTGATCCGCTCGCTCGACGACGTCCCGGCGAAGAAATAGGCGGCGCGCGGCACGATGCGGAACGGTTCCGACCCCCGCTTGCTCTGCCCACCGCAGGCACTACGCGCAATCGCCTCGCCTCCGCAGTCGGGGGTTACGACAGAGCGCATGCGCCGCTGGCCGTTCCCGCGGTAGAGGCGATGCGGCAGGGTCCGTTCCGGCTCGCCGAGCTCGTCGAGCGCCTGGGCGGCGAACTGATCGGCGACCCGGCGGTGGAGGTCGGAAGGGTCGCCACCCTGCGCGGCGCGCAGGCCGGTGATCTGTCCTTTCTTGCTCACGCAAGATACCGGCCCGAGCTCGCCGTCACGCGCGCCGCCGCGGTGATCCTCGCGGAGAGCGAGCGCGATGCGACCGCGCTGCCGCGGATCGTCTGCCGCGACGCCTACGCCTACTTTGCGCGTGTCGCCCAGCTCTTCAACCCGCCGGTAGCGGTGGTGCCCGGAGTGCATCGCGGCGCCGTGATCGCGCCGGACGCAACCGTTCCTGCAAGTGTAAGTATAGGCGCGGGATGCGTCATCGAGCGCGGTGCGCGCCTCGGGGAAGGCGTCGTCCTGGGGGCAGGCTGCTTCGTCGGCGAGGGCACCGCGATCGGCGCAGACAGCCGGCTCCATCCGCGCGTAACGATCTACGCCGGCTGCGTGCTAGGGGCGCGCGCGATCGTGCATTCGGGCGTGGTGATCGGCGCCGACGGCTTCGGGTTTGCGCCGGAGGACGGCAGGTGGATCAAGATCCCCCAGACCGGCCGGGTGCTGATCGGCGACGACGTCGAGATCGGCGCCAACACCTCCATCGACCGCGGGGCGCTCGACGACACGGTGATCGAGGACGGGGTCAAGCTCGACAACCAGATCCAGATCGGTCACAACTGCCGCGTCGGCGCGCACACCGCGATCGCCGGCTGCGTCGGCATCGCGGGATCGACGACGATCGGCCGCCACTGCATGATCGGGGGCGCGGCGATGATCGGCGGCCACCTGTCGATCGTCGATCGCGCCGTCATCGCCGGGGGTACGGTTGTCACGAAGTCGATCGACCGTCCCGACACCTACGTCAGCGTGATTCCCGCCACCGCGGCGCGCGAGTGGCGCCGGACCGTCGCGCTCCTGCGCAACCTCCAGCGCATGTCGGAGAAGCTACGCGCGCTCGAGCGCCGGCTCGGTCGCGGGGAGCCGGAACGATGAACTCGATGGACATCAAGGCGGTCATGGACCATCTGCCGCACCGCTACCCCTTCCTGCTCGTCGACCGGGTGCTCGAGTTCGAGCCCGGCGCGCGCATCCTTGCGCTGAAGAACGTCACCATCAACGAGCCGTTCTTCCCCGGGCATTTTCCACATCACCCGGTCATGCCGGGGGTGATGTTGATCGAGGCGATGGCGCAGGCGGCGGCGATCTTGGCGTTCAAATCGGGCGAGCGCCTCCCCGACGAGAACTCGGTGGTGTACTTCGTCGGCATCGACGAGGCGCGATTCAAGAGCCCGGTCGTGCCGGGCGACCAGCTGATGCTCCATGCGCGCATCGATCGCTACCTGAAGGGCATCTGGAAGTTCTCGACCGAGGCTCGCGTGGGCGAGCGGGTCGCGGCGGTGGCGAAGATGATGTGTGCACTGCGCGACGCATGAAACCGTCGGGCCGCCCCGAGGGCGAGTCCCAAGCGCGGAGCGCGAGGAACGTCCAATGAGCGCCGGGCTCATCCATCCCACCGCGATCGTCGACCCGGGAGCGCAGCTCGGACCCGGGGTACGCGTCGGCGCCTACTCGATCATTGGGGCGCACGTGGAGATCGGCGAGCGGACCGAGATCGGTCCGCACACCGTCATCGAGGGGCCGACCCGGATCGGCCGCGAGAACCGCATCGGCAGCTTCACCGCGCTTGGCGGGGCGCCGCAGGACAAGAGCTACGCCGGCGACCCGACGCGGCTGGAGATCGGCGATCGCAACACGATCCGCGAGTACTGCACGTTCAATCGCGGCACGTTGAAGGACGCCGGGGTGACGCGGGTGGGCAACGACAACTGGATCATGGGCTACGTGCATCTCGCCCACGACTGCCGGATCGGGGACAGCGCCGTGCTCGCGAACAGCACCCAGCTCGCCGGTCACGTGCACATCGGCGACTGGGCGATCCTCGGCGGCTTCACCGGCGTGCACCAGTTCGTGCGCATCGGCGCCCACGCGATGATCGGCGGCGGCACGATGCTGCGGCAGGACGTGCCGCCGTATGTCACGGTGGCCGGCAATCCGCCGAAAGCGTTCGGGGTAAACGCCGAAGGCCTACGGCGCCGCGCGTTCACCGCCGAGGCGATCGAGGCGATCCAGGCCGCGTACCGCACGCTCTACCGCGGCGGAATTTCGTTTGCCGATGCGCAGGCCGAGCTGGCGCGCACCGCTGCCGGCCGGCCGGAGCTCGTGCTGTTCGCCGAATTTCTCAAGTCCGCCACGCGCGGCATCGTCCGCTAGCCGGGGGCGCCGGTTGAGTACCCCCGTCCGCATAGCGATGGTCGCGGGAGAGGCGTCCGGCGACCTCCTCGGCAGCCAGATCGTGAGGGCGCTCCGGAGGCGTCTGCCGGGGGCGGAATTCTGCGGCATCGGCGGGCCGCGCATGATCGGCGCTGGATTCGAGTCGTGGTTTGCGCAAGAGCGGCTGGCGGTGCGCGGGTTCGTCGAGGTCGTGCGGCACTTGCGCGGACTGCTGGCCCTGCGGCGCGAGCTCGCGCAGCGACTGATCGCCGCCGAGCCGCGACTGTTCCTGGGTATCGACTCCCCGGAGTTCAACCTGGGTCTCGAGCGCCGTCTGAAGCGTGCGGGCCTCAACACCGCCCACCTGGTTAGCCCGCAGGTCTGGGCCTGGCGGCGGGGGCGCGTGCGGACGATCAACCGGTCGGTGTCGCAACTCCTAGTGCTGTTCCCATTCGAGGCCGGGCTCTACCAGGGCTCGGGCGTCGATGTGACGTACGTCGGCCATCCCCTCGCCGACGAGCTCCCCGACCGCAGCGATCGCGCAGCGGCGCGCGTGGAGCTCCGGCTGCCGGCGCTCGCACCCGTGGTCACCGTGCTGCCCGGCAGCCGCCAGTCGGAAATCGAAATGATGGCGCGCCCGTTCATCGAGACGGCGAAGCTCATCGCCCGGCGCCAGCCGGAGGTGCGGTTCCTGGTGCCGCTAGTAACGCGAGAAACGCGGTCGCTGTTCGAAGAAGCGGTGTACGCGTGCAACGCCCGTGAGCTCGCGATGACGCTCCTCTTCGGGCACGCGCGCGACGCGCTCGCGGCCTGCGACGTGGCCCTTGCCGCGAGCGGCACGGTGACGCTCGAAGCGGCGTTGACGCACCGCGCTACGGTGATCGCCTATCGCGTCGCGCCGCTGTCGTACGCGATCGCGAAACGGCTGGTCAGAGTGCCGCACATCGGGCTCCCCAACATCCTCTGCGGCGAGCCGGTTGCGCCCGAGTTCCTCCAGGACGACGCGACGCCCGAGAACCTCGCCCAGGCGGTGACGAATCTGCTCGCCGACGAGCCGGTGCGGCGCCGGATCGAGCAGCGGTTCGCGCGGCTGCACGCCGAGCTGCGGTGCGACGCCGCCGAGCGGACAGCCGAAGCGTTGCTCCCCGTAGCCGCCGGCGCACCAGTGGGATGAGCGCGGTGAAACTGACCTGCGGCATCGACGAGGCCGGGCGAGGCCCGCTCGCCGGCCCGGTTTTCGCCGCCGCGGTGATCCTCCACCCGGCACGCCGGATCAGCGGATTGGATGACTCGAAGAAGCTCGCCGCGAGCACGCGCTCCGAGCTTGCTGGCCAGATCCGCGAGCACGCGCTGGCGTGGGCAATCGCGAGCGCCTCGGTCGCCGAGATCGACGCGTTCAATATCCTGCAGGCGACGCTGCTCGCGATGCAGCGGGCGGTCGGGGCGCTCGCGGTCGCGCCGCATCGTGCGCTGATCGACGGACTGCATTGCCCGCGACTCGAAATCGATTCACGGGTGATCGAGACCCGGGCGATCGTGGCGGGCGATGCGAAGATCAAGTCCATCTCGGCGGCGTCGATCCTCGCCAAGACCGCCCGCGACGCCGAGATGGTTCTGCTCGCGCATCGCTACCCGCAGTATGGCTTCGAGCGTCACAAAGGCTACGCCACGCCCGAGCACCTCGCGGCTCTCCGCCGGCACGGACCTTGCGACGCGTACCGGCAGAGCTTCGCCCCGGTCCGGGTGCTCGTCGTTGGGGGCGGACAGCGTGACCTCTTCAGCGGCGAGAGCTAGCAGCCTCGTCGTCGTCCCCGATGCGCTTGTCGGTTGCCACGAGTGAGTTGCATCGCCTCCCGCACCACCCCGAGCAGGGAGCGGCGCTCGGCGGCAGGCGCGAAGAGCCGCCGCCGCGACGCCATGCCCGCGCGCAACCGCTGATAGAAGGCGGCATCGTCGCTCGCCCGGGCGATCAGGCGGGCGAGGGAGCGTTCGTCGGCGAGCGGGTAGTAGCCCGGATAGTCGCGGCCGAGCATTCCGACGTTGCCGGGGATGCGCGATGCGAGCACCGGCGTCCCGGCGCGCGCGGCTTCGCACACTACGTTCGCACCACCCTCCATGCGCGAAGTGACCGCGAGCACGTGGCTCGCCGCGAGCCACGTCAGCGCGCGTGAATGCGGGACGCTACCGATCCAGTGGTAGCGGGGTTCGACACGCATGAGCCGACGCGCTTCGTCGGCCATTCCCGGCGCAAGCCCTTCGCCGATGTGCAGCACCTCGAGCTCGGGGCGATGCGGCAGGTGCTGCAGGGCGAGCGCGGCCCGGAACGGGTCCTTCTCCTCGCGCAGGTGGCCCAATACGCACACCCTGAACTTCCCGCGCGGCGGCCGCGCCCGCTGTCGGACGTCGGCGGACTGATACACCGTCCGCACCTTGCGGCGCAGGCGCGGCGCAAGCTCGCGTGCACCCTCGCCCTGCAGCGTCACCAGCACGGTCGCGGCCTCGAGCGAATCCCTGGCGGCGGCGTCCGCGCGGATGTCGCGATACAGATCGGTCCCGGTCAGAACGACGACCGCAGCACGCTCCGGAAAGCGGGCGCGAAAACGGGTGATGGATTCGTGGCTCTTGCGCGCGTGGAGCGCGATCAGGACGTCGGCGTCCTCTCCGCCCCACGAAGTCGCGACATGCACCCGGTGACCGGCCGTCCGCAGGAACGCGGCGTAGCGTGCAGCGGTGTACCGGTTACCCGTGCGCAGGGTGGACGCCGATGGCGTCACGATGGCTATCCGCATCTCGGGCCTCGCCTTGATCCTGGTCCCGGTTCTCGCCGGCGCGCCTTACTCGCTAAACTCCGGTAGCGATGCCGGCCCCTCCCACCGACGACCTGATCCCACCCGGAACGCTCGAGGCGAGCGAAGTGCGCGGGCACCTGGACGCGTCCCGGGCGCGGATGCTGGCGCTGACCCGCGACCTCGACGGCGCGCGATTGTTTGGTCCGCGGCTTGCGATCGTCAACCCGGTGCTGTGGGAGATCGGTCATGTCGGCTGGTTCCAGGAGTACTGGTGTCTGCGGCGTCGACCCGACGGGGCGGTCGGGCGATCCCTGGTCGAGCGAGCCGACGCGCTCTACGACTCGACCGCGATCCCGCACGATACGCGATGGGACTTACCCCTGCCGTCGCTCGGTGCGACGCTTGTCTACCTCGCTGCGGTGCTCGACCGCGTGCGCGACGCCTTAACGCGCCACCCCGGGGACGACCGCCTCCTGTATTTCGCCGAACTTGCCGCCTGCCACGAGGACATGCACGGCGAGGCGCTCCACTACACTCGCCAAACGCTCGGCTATCCGGCACCGGCGCTGCCGCAGCGTGCGCCCCCCGCTATCGGCGCCGCGGGTGACAAGGACGTCGCGTTCGACGGCGGGGTGTTCCGCCTCGGCGCCATGCCGAGAGCGGGCTTCGTTCACGACAACGAGAAGTGGGCGCATGGTGTGGCGATCGAACCCTTTCGAATGGCCCGCACACCGGTCACCAACCACGACTTCGCGGCGTTCGTCGAGGCCGGCGGTTATACCCGGCGGGAGTGGTGGTCGGACGAAGGCTGGCGCTGGCGCGAGTCGCGCGGTGCGAAGGTGCCGCAGTACTGGCGCGGCGGACCGGGCGCGTGGACCGAGCGCAGGTTCGACACCTGGCGCGAGCTTGCGGTCGACGAGCCGGTGGCGCATGTGTGCTGGCACGAGGCGCACGCCTATGCCCGAGCGATAGGCCGGCGGCTGCCGACCGAGGCGGAGTGGGAATTCGCCGCTTGCGACGGTGCCGACGCACCCAAGCCCGAGACCCCGTGGGGCGGCGAACGCCCGTCGCCGATGCAGGCGAATCTCGACGGCGCGGAGAAGGCGCCGGTAGACGCGTACCCGCAAGGGGACACACGGCGCGGCTGCCGGCAGTTGTTTGGCAACATCTGGGAGTGGACGGCGTCGACCTTCGCCGCGTATCCCGGCTTCGTACCCGACCCCTATGCGGACTACTCCGCGCCGTGGTTCGGAACGCACAAGGTGCTGCGGGGCGGCAGCTTCGCCACGCCCGCGCGATTGCTGCGGACCACCTGGCGGAACTTCTATACCCCCGATCGGTACGACGTCATAGCCGGGTTTCGGACCTGCGGGTCGTGACGAAGCGCATCGCCTCGCGCGACAATGCGCTCTATAAGCGTCTCGCGCGGCTCGCCTCGTCGTCGCGCGCTCGGCGGGAGCAGGGCGCCGCCCTGCTCGATGGACCGCATCTCGTCGCGACCTTCCGCGCGAGCGGCGGTACGGCCGAGACGCTGGTCGCGAGCGAGAGCGGGTACGCCCGGCCCGAGATCCGGACGCTGTACGACAGTACCCCCGCGCGCGCGCGCGTGCTGCTGGCCGACCGGCTGTTCGACGCGCTCGCACAGGTCGTTTCGCCGACCGGGATCCTCGCGGTAGTGCGGACGCCGGCGGAATCCGCGCCCCCGTCCGCGCTCGAGACCTGCCTGCTGCTCGAGGGTATCCAGGACCCCGGCAATCTAGGCTCGATCCTCCGCACTGCGGTCGCGGCCGGAGTTCGCCAGCTGTTTCTCGCGCCCGGGTGCGTGTTCGCGTGGTCGCCCAAGGTGTTGCGCGCCGGGCAGGGAGCGCACTTCGGCTTATCGATCCATGAGCAAGTGCCGCTCGCCGCGCTCGTCACCCGCTTCCCGGGAACGGTCGTCGCGACCGACCCTCACGCGGCGCAGACGCTGTTCGATCTCGACCTGTCCGGGCAGGTGGCATGGGTGTTCGGAGCCGAGGGGAGCGGCGTTTCGCCGGCGCTCGCCGCAGCCGCGACCGTTCGGGTGCGCATCCCGATGCCGGGCGCCTCCGAATCGCTCAACGTGGCCGCCGCCGCCGCGGTGTGCCTTTTCGAGCAGGTCCGGCAAGGCGCGCAGGCAGCGCGTCGCGATCGGACCAACTGACGCGCTAAGGTCAGCACACACCGCTCAAAACACCCGGCGCAGAACACCCGGCTCAGAACCCGACTCAGAACACCCGGCGCTCGAGCTTGACGTCCTGCATGATCTTGGTCGCGATCTCCTCGATCGAGCGCGTCGTGGAATTGAGCCAGGCGATCCCGTGCCGCCGCATGAGCCGCTCGGCCTCGCCGACCTCGTAGCGGCAGTTCTCCAGTCGCGCGTAGCGGCTGTCGGGACGCCGCTCGTGGCGGATCTCCGCGAGCCGCTCCGGCGCGATGGTGAGGCCGTAGAGCTTGCCTAGATGCGGCTCGACCGCGCCCGGGAGCGTGCCGCGATCGAAGTCGTCGGGGGTCAGCGGATAGTTGGCCGCCTTGACCCCGAGCTGGAGCGCCATGTAGAGACAGGTCGGGGTCTTGCCGCTGCGCGACACGCCGACGAGTATCACGTCCGCCTTGCCGAGATCCTCGTTGCCGAGACCGTCGTCGTGGCCAAGGGCGAAGTTGATCGCTTCGATGCGGTCCAGATACTCCTTAGCGTTGGCGACGCTGTGCGACCGGCCGACGGTGTGCGACGAGCGCGTCCCCAGCTCGCTCTCGAGCGGGTTCAGGAAGCCCTCGAAGAAGTCGAGCACGAGCGCGTCGGCGGCGATGAGCGCCGCCCGGATGTCGTCGTTCACCAGGGTGCAGAACACGATCGGCCGCGCACCCGAGCGCGTCCTTGCTGCCGCAATCCGCGCCACGCATTCCTCCGCTTTCGCGAGCGAGTCCACGAACGGCTCCACCACCTGCTGGAACTCGACGCCCTCGAACTGGGTGAGCAGGCTGTGGCCGAGGGCCTCGGCGGTGATGCCGGTACCGTCGGAGACGAAAAAGACGGTGCGGGATGGATTTGCCATCGGTGTCGGACCCGGTTGCTGCGGCGCGTCGTAAAATAGCCGCTTCTGGATCACGCGGCAACCGGAGCGAGCGCGACATGGCAGCAAGCGATTACGTGGTGCGGTTCGAGCATCTCCGGTTGGCCGACATCGCAGCCGTCGGCGGCAAGAACGCCTCGCTCGGGGAGATGATCGCAAACCTCGCCGCGTGCGGGATCCGCGTGCCGGGCGGGTTTGCGACGACCGCCGCGGCATACCGGGAGTTTCTGGCGGGCGCGGGCTTGGCTGAGCGCATCGCTGCGCGTCTCGCGGCGCTCGATCCGGACGACGTCGCGGCGCTCGCGCGTTGCGGTGCGGAGATCCGGCAGTGGGTGATCGACGCCCCGCTTCCGCCCCGGCTCGAAGCCGCGATCGCTGCCGCCTACGGCGACTTGATGAAGGCCGGCGCGCATCCGGTTGCGGTCCGCTCGAGCGCTACCGCAGAGGACCTCCCGGACGCTTCGTTCGCGGGCCAGCAGGAGACGTTCCTCAACGTCTCCGGCCTGCCGGCGGTTCTCAACGCTATCAGGCAAGTGTTCGCCTCGCTCTACAACGATCGGGCCATCTCCTATCGCGTCCACACGGGCTACGCGCACGCCGAGCTCGCGCTCTCGGCCGGCATCCAGCGCATGGTCCGCAGCGACCTCGCCGCGAGCGGCGTGATGTTCACGCTCGATACCGAGTCCGGGTTTCGGGACGTCGTGTTTATCACCGCCGCGTACGGGCTGGGCGAGACGGTCGTGCAGGGGGCGGTCAACCCCGACGAGTTCTACGTCCACAAGCCGATGCTGGCCGCGGGCAAGCAGTCGATCATCCGCCGCAGCCTGGGGTCGAAGCTGGTGAAGATGGTGTTCGCCGACGGCGCTAGCGTCGGCCGCACGACCGCGACCATCGACGTACCGGCGGCCGATCGCCACCGATTCTGCATCACCGACGAGGACGCCGTCGAGCTGGCGCGCTCCGCCGTCGAGATCGAGCGCCACTACGGCCGCCCGATGGACATCGAATGGGGCAAGGACGGTACGGACGGCAAGCTGTACCTCCTGCAGGCGCGACCCGAGACGGTCAAATCGCAGCCGGCACGCGAGCGGCAGGAGCAGTACCGCCTAGGGCGGCAGCGCTCGCGCGTCCTCGTCTCGGGCCGGGCGATCGGGCAGAAGATCGGCATCGGCCCGGTGCGGATCGTGAAGGATGCGGGCGGGATGTCGCGCGTGCGCGAGGGCGACGTTCTGGTCACCGACATGACCGATCCCAACTGGGAGCCGGTCATGAAGCGCGCGGCGGCGATCGTCACCAACCGCGGCGGCCGCACCTGCCACGCCGCGATCATCGCGCGCGAGCTCGGCATCCCGGCCGTCGTCGGCTGCGGCGATGCTACCGACCGGCTGGCTGCCGCCGGCGAGGTGACCGTGTCCTGCGCCGAGGGCGACACCGGGAACGTGTACGAGGGCCGGCTGGCGGTTGAGGTGACAACTCAGCGACTCGGCGAAATGCCGCACATCCCGGTCAAGATCAGCATGAACGTCGGCAATCCCAATCTCGCGTTCGACCTCCAGAGCCTCCCGAACGCCGGTGTAGGACTCGCTCGCCTCGAGTTCGTGATCAACAACATGATCGGCGTACATCCGAAGGCGGTGCTCGATTATCCCGACCTTCCGCAAGATCTGCGGCGCGCGGTCGAATCCGCGGCGCGCGGATATGCGAGTCCGCGGGCGTTCTACGTCGAGAAGCTCGTCGAGGGCGTGGCCACGATCGCGGCGGCATTTTGGCCCAAGCCGGTGATCGTCCGGTTATCGGACTTCAAGTCGAACGAATACCGCAAGCTCATCGGCGGCGCGCGCTACGAGCCGGAGGAGGAGAACCCGATGCTCGGTTTCCGCGGCGCTGCGCGCTACCTCGCGGAGTCGTTCCGCGACTCGTTCGCGCTCGAGTGCGAAGCGCTGAAGCGCGTGCGCGAGGCAATGGGGCTCGCCAACGTCGAGCTGATGGTCCCGTTCGTGCGCACCCTGGACGAGGCGCGGCAGGTGATGGACCTCCTTGCGCGGCAGGGCCTGCGACGCGGCGAGAACGGCCTGCGCATCGTCATGATGTGCGAGCTGCCTTCGAACGCGCTGCTCGCCGACCAGTTCCTCGAGCATTTCGACGGGTTCTCGATCGGCTCCAACGATCTCACCCAGCTCACCCTCGGCCTCGACCGCGACTCGGGGCTCGTCGCCGCGTCGTTCGACGAGCGTGATCCCGCCGTGCGGATTCTGCTGCGGATGGCGATCCAGGCTTGCCGGCGCCAGGGCAAGTACGTCGGAATCTGCGGCCAAGGCCCGTCCGATCATCCCGATCTCGCCCGCTGGCTGGCGGCAGAGGGGATCGAGAGCCTTTCGCTCAACCCCGATACGGTGGTCGAGACGTGGCTCGAGCTGGCGAAGGCGGCATGAGCTGGTAGCTGACGAGGTAGCCGAGGAGCGCGAAGGGCAGCCCGCTCGTCGCGCCGGCTAGGCTTTCACCCGCAGCAGCCGCTGCTTCTCCCGATTCCACTCGCGCTCTTTCTGCGCGGCACGCTTGTCGTGCTGCTTCTTGCCGCGCGCGAGCCCGACCTCGAGCTTGATCCGGCCCTTCGTGTAGTGCAGGTTGATGGGGACCATGGTGTAGCCGGCCCGCTCGACCTTCCCGATCAGCCGCCGGATCTCCTCGGCGCGCAGAAGGAGCTTGCGGGTGCGCACCGGGTCAGGCCGTACGTGCGTGGAGGCGGCGAGCAGCGGGCTGATGTGCGCCCCGATCAAGAAGACCTCGCCACCCTTGACGACGACATAGCCCTCCTTGAGCTGCGCGCGCCCGGCGCGGATCGCCTTCACCTCCCAGCCTTCGAGCGCGATGCCGGCCTCGTAGCGCTCTTCCACGAAGTAGTCGTGGAACGCCTTGCGATTGTCGACGATGCTCACTTGATCGTGGTTTCGTTACACTGCCGCGATTCTACTCAGCTTCCCGGTCAGCACTGCGAGAATGGTGGTCGTCGAACGCCAGGGGCTCGTCCCCTACAGCGCGCAACGCATGTTCGCGCTGGTGGACGACATCGAGTCCTACCCGCTGTTCCTGCCATGGTGCAGCGGCGCCGATGTCGAGTCGAGGGACTCGCGGTGCACGATCGCCACCATCCACGTCGATTTCCGGGGCGTCCGGCAGGCGTTCACAACCGAGAACCGGAAGCGCCCCGGCGAGCGGATTCAGATGGCGCTGATGCGCGGCCCGTTCCGCAGCCTGACGGGCGAATGGCGCTTCCGCGGGCTCGCGAGCGCGGGCTGCAAGGTCGAGCTGTCGCTTGCCTACCAGCTCGCGAGTCCGCTCCTCGATCGGATGATGGGCCCGGTCTTCGACCACATCGCCAACACTTTCGTCGACGCATTCGTGCGTCGCGCCGAGGCGCTGGATGAGGCGCGGTGATGCTGCGGATCGAGGTCGTCTATGCGGCGCCCGGATGCACGGCACGGCACGCAATCGAGGTGGAGGAAGGCGCGACTGTCCGCGACGCGATCGAGCAGAGCGGCGTGCTGGCGCGATGCCCCGAGATCGATCTCGCGCGTAACCGGGTGGGCATCTACGGCAAGCTCGCGTCGCTTGCCACGCGGCTCAGCGATCTGGACCGGGTCGAGATCCTGCGGCCACTGCAAGTCGATCCGCAGACCGCGCGGCGCGGCCGCGCGAGCCGGCGGCGTTGAGCTGAAAAAGCGCGGCCGCGGACGCGGGGATTTCAACGATACCTGGAAGCGCCAGGGAGGTATCCCCCTCGCATCCTGAAAACGGGCTATTTGCAGCCGAGGGCCATCTCGCGCTGGATGCGCGAAATCTCGCCTTGGACTCCCGCGTCGTCGAGATAGACGCGCTCGCCGTTCTCGTTGAGCCGCGCGACTCTTGCACCGGACTGCAGGCCCGCCAGCTCCCGCTGCGCGCCGGCGCAGCTCTCCGCCTTCTGCCGCTGATCCTGCGCGAGCTTCTCGTCCTTGCGGGCTTTCTCGTCGGCCTCGGTCCGGCGCTGCCGGAACGCCTGCTCCTGCTCGGCGGCGGTCTTCGGCCCGGACGACTTGGCAGCGGCCTCGCCGCTCGCAGCGGCGCCCGAAGGCGCCCCCGGGCCGACGCTGCTGATGCGCGAAGCCGTGACCTTTTCCGCCTTGCGGCCATCGGCCGGCGGACGGTCGGAATACTGAATCTTGCCGTCAGGGCCGACGGACTTGTAGAGCTGTTGCGCGGCAGCGGGTGCAATCGCCGCGAGCGCGGCCACCAAACCTACCATTCCCACCTACCACGGCCGACAACTCGACCGACCACTCGCGGTACCGGCGCAGTCATGACATTGTCCTCGTCGAGGCTGTGCGAGGGACCATAAAGGGTTTGGCCCACCGCGTCAATCGACGTCCGGGCGTGCAACAGGTCAATTTACCGGGGAACCTCACGTGCGTATAATTCACCCTTTGCGGGCGCGCATTCTGCAATGCGAGTGATCACCAAGGCGCTGACCTTCGACGACGTCCTGCTCGTCCCCGACCACTCGACCGTCCTCCCGCGCGACGTCGGCCTTCGCACCCGGCTCTCCCGCAACATCCAGATCAGCATCCCGATCGTCTCGGCGGCGATGGACACCGTCACCGAGGCGCGGCTCGCCATCGCGATCGCCCAGGAGGGCGGGCTCGGAATCGTCCACAAGAACCTCACGGCGAAGGCTCAGGCCGCCGAGGTCCTGAAGGTCAAGCGTTACGAATCGGGCGTGGTGCGCGATCCGATCACCATTCCGCCCGACATGAGCGTGCGTGAGGTGAAGGCGCTCACCGAGTCGCACCGGATCTCAGGTCTGCCGGTAGTCGATGGCAAGCGCGTCGTCGGGATCGTCACTAACCGCGACCTTCGGTTCGAGACGCGGCTCGACCAGCCCGTGCGCGCGATCATGACGCCGCGGGAGCGCCTGATCACGGTGCGTGAAGGCGCGACGCTCGACGAGGCGAAAACGCTGATGCACCAGCACCGGCTGGAGCGCGTGCTGGTGGTGAACGGCGACTTCGAGCTGCGCGGTCTGATGACCGTCAAGGACATCCTCAAAGCGAGCGAGCACCCGAACGCCTCTAAGGACGAACAGGGCAAGCTGCGCGTGGGTGCAGCGGTCGGGGTCGGCGAGGGCACCGAGGAGCGCGTCGCCGCGCTGGTCGAGGCGGGCGCGGATCTGCTCGTGGTCGATACCGCACACGGCCATGCACAGGCAGTCCTCGACCGAATCAAGTGGGTCAAGACGAATTTCCCCAGGATCGACGTGGTCGGCGGGAACGTCGCCACCGCCGCCGGCGCGCGCGCGCTGGTCGACCACGGCGCCGACGGCGTGAAGGTCGGCATCGGCCCGGGCTCGATCTGCACGACGCGCGTCGTCGCCGGCGTGGGCGTGCCGCAGATCACCGCTATCCTCGACGTCGCCGAGGGCCTGGCGGGAACAAACGTGCCGCTGATCGCCGATGGCGGCATCCGCTACTCGGGCGACATCCCGAAGGCCATCGCCGCCGGCGCGCATTGCGTGATGATCGGCAGCCTGCTCGCCGGCACCGAGGAGTCGCCGGGAGAGATCGAGCTCTACCAGGGCCGGTCCTACAAGGCTTACCGCGGCATGGGCTCGCTCGGCGCCATGCAGCAGGGCGCGGCGGATCGTTATTTCCAGGACCCGATGATGCATGCGGACAAGCTCGTGCCCGAGGGCGTCGAAGGCCGCGTGCCGTACAAGGGGTCGGCGGTCGGAGTCATCAGCCAGCTGCTCGGCGGCCTGCGGGCGAGCATGGGCTATGTCGGCTGCGCCACGATCGACGAGCTCCGCACCCGCGCCGAGTTCGTCGAGATCTCGGGCGCCGGGATGCGCGAGTCCCATGTCCACGACGTGCAGATCGTCAAGGAAGCCCCCAATTACCGGATCGAATGACGCCCACCCGACTGCGCGCCGCGCAATGCACGACAAGATCCTGATCCTCGATTTCGGCGCGCAGTACTCCCAGCTGATCGCGCGGCGCGTGCGCGAGACGCACGTGTACTGCGAGCTGCACCCTCACGACGTCACCGACGGCTTCGTCCGCGAGTTCGAGCCGCGCGGCATCATCCTGTCCGGCGGCCCGGCCTCTGTCTACGACGCGGCCGCACCGCGGGCGCCCCGGGTGGTCTGGGATCTTGGCGTGCCGGTGCTTGGGATCTGCTACGGCATGCAGACGATGGCCGCGCAGCTCGGCGGGACGGTCGAGGGCTCGACGGTGCGCGAGTTCGGCTACGCCGAGGTTCGCGCGCGGGGCCACTCGAGGCTGCTCGAAGGCATCCAGGACCGGCTCAACGGCGAACGGCATGGGCTGCTCGACGTCTGGATGAGTCACGGCGACAAAGTCATCGGGCTGCCGCCCGGGTTCAAGGCGATCGCCAGCAACGCCTCGTGCGCGATCGCGGGGATGGCGGACGAGGCGCGCAAGCTCTACGGCGTTCAATTCCATCCCGAGGTGACGCACACGAAGCAGGGTGGGACGATCCTGGAGCGCTTCGTACGCGAAATCTGCGGTGCGCGTGCGGACTGGAACATGCCCGACTACGTCGGCGAGGCGGTCGAGCGCATCCGGGCGCAGGTCGGCAAGGACGAGGTCGTGCTTGGTCTTTCCGGCGGCGTCGACTCTTCGGTCGCGGCCGCGCTGATCCACCGGGCGATCGGCGATCGGCTCACCTGCATCTTCGTCGACACCGGACTGCTGCGGTTAAACGAGGCCGAGCAGGTCATGGCGACCTTTGCCCGCACATCTCGGCGTCAAGGTCAGCATGGTCGACGCGTCCGACCGATTCATGGATGCGCTCGCCGGCGTCGGCGATCCCGAGGAGAAGCGCAAGATCATCGGACGCGAGTTCGTGCATGTCTTCCAGGAGGAGGCGGCGAAGCTTCCGCAGGCGAAGTGGCTGGCGCAAGGCACGATCTATCCCGACGTGATCGAGTCGGCGGGCGCGAAGATCAAGAACGCGCACACGATCAAGTCGCACCACAACGTCGGCGGGCTGCCCGAGACCTTACATCTCAAGCTGCTCGAGCCCTTGCGCGACCTGTTCAAGGACGAGGTGCGGGAACTCGGTCTCGCGCTCGGGTTGCCGCGCGAAATGGTGTTCCGGCATCCGTTCCCCGGGCCGGGCCTCGGTGTGCGTATTCTCGGGGAAGTCAAGCGCGAGTACGCCGATCTGCTGCGTCGCGCCGATGCGATCTTCATCGACGAGTTGCGGGCCGCCGGCTGGTACGAGAAGACGGCGCAGGCGTTCGCGGTATTCCTGCCGGTGCGGTCGGTCGGCGTCATGGGCGACGGCAGGACGTACGAACACGTCGTGTCTCTGCGCGCGGTAGAGACGACCGACTTCATGACCGCGCACGTAGCCCCGCTACCGTCCGAGCTGCTCGCGAAGGTCGCCAACCGGATCATCAACGAGGTCCGTGGCATCAACCGCGTCGTCTACGACGTGTCGAGCAAACCGCCGGCGACGATCGAGTGGGAATGACCTGATGGCGGCCAGCGCCGCCGACGCGCCGTTCATGCGCGCCGCGCTTGCGCTCGCGGAAGAGGGCTCGCGCCGGGGCGAGGTGCCGGTGGGTGCAGTCGTCGTCGCCGACGGCACCATAGTCGGACGCGGTTATAACCGCCCGATCGACGGGAGCGATCCCACCGCCCACGCCGAGATTGAGGCGCTCCGCTCCGCCGCCGCCGCGCGCGCCAACTACCGGCTTCCCGGCTGTGACTTGTACGTGACGCTGGAACCGTGCGCGATGTGCGCGGGCGCGATCGTGCAGGCGCGGATCAGGCGGTTGGTGTTCGGCGCGCCGGACCCGAAGACCGGCGCCTGCGGCGGCGTCATCAATCTCTTCGCTGAAACGCGCCTGAACCACCACACTACGGTAACCGGCGGGGTGCTCGCCGAGGAGTGTAGCGCTCTACTCACGGGGTTCTTTGCCGCCCGGCGTGACGCGGCCCGCGCCGCCGAGGAGTGATCCCACCTTGCCGCGCATCCGGGTGTCGATCCCCGATCAGACGCTGAGCCTGCTCGACGACAGGGGGCAGTTGCTGCGCGTCTACCCGGTCTCTACCGCGACGAACGGCGCGGGCGAGCAGCGGGGCAGCCACTGCACGCCTCGCGGCCGCCACATCGTGCGCGCGAAAATCGGCGCCCGCGCTCCGGAGAACACGGTCTTCGTCGGTCGCCGGCCGACCGGCGAGATCTGGACGCCGGCCCTAGGGGCGAAATATCCCGGTCGCGACTGGATCCTCACCCGCATCCTGTGGCTCTCGGGCTGCGAGGTCGGCTTCAACCGGCTCGGCGACGTGGACACGATGCGTCGCTACATCTACATCCACGGCAGCCCGCACAGCGTGCCGATGAACGCGCCGGGCTCGATCGGGTGTATCCGGATGCGCAACCGTGAGCTCGTCGAGCTCTTCGAGCTCGTGCCAGTGCGAACGCCGGTGGAAATCGTTGCTGGCGCGCCCGCGTCACCTGCGCTCTAGCACCTCGATCGCGGTGGTCCCGATCCACGCCGCGAGCGGGGTGCGATCGCAGCGGTTCTCGCCGTAGACGAGCAGCGCGTGGGTTCCGTCCGCCCCACCTGGCCGAACACGCGCCGATGGCGACCCACTCGCCTGCGATCTGCTCTCGTTCCAGGCGTGGTAGGACGGCCCGCGGCGGATCGGTGTCCTGAAAGCAGCGGCCAGCGCACCCAGCGAACGCAGGCCCGAGTGCGAGTTTGCGGCACCCGAGCCGCACGTCGTCACCCCTCGAAGAGGCGCCGGATGCCGTCGGCGGTGACCGGCGACACCACGCCGCGCTCGGTCACCAGCCCGGTGACGAGCGCGGCCGGGGTCACGTCGAACGCCGGGTTCGCGACCGCCACGCCCTCCGCCGCCCAGCGCTCGCCGCGAAAGCCGGTGACCTCGCTCGCCCCGCGTTCCTCGATCGGAATCGTGCTGCCGTCGGCGAGCTTGAGATCGATCGTCGAGAGCGGCGCGGCGACGTAGAACGGGATGCGGTGCCGGGCGGCGAGCACAGCGATTGTGTAGGTGCCGATCTTGTTCGCCACGTCGCCGTTCGCCGCGATCCGGTCGGCACCGACGACGACGAGATCGACTGCGCCCCGCTGCATGAGGTGGCCCGCCATCCCGTCGGTGACGAGCGTCACCGGGATCGCCTCGCGCACCATCTCCCAGGCGGTGAGCCGCGCGCCCTGCAAATAGGGACGCGTCTCGGTCGCCACGACCGAAATCCGCTTGCCGTCGTCGCGGGCCGAGCGTACGACGCCGAGCGCCGTGCCGTGGCCGGCGGTGGCGAGCGCACCGGCATTGCAGTGGGTCATGATCCGTGCACCATCGGGTACCAGTCCCGCGCCGTGCTTGCCGATCGCCCGGTTCGCCTCGAGGTCCGCGGCGAGGATCGCCTCCGCCTCGGCGACGAGCCGCGCGGCGATCTGCTCGGGCGGCAGATGTCTCGCGCCGTCGAACGCGCCCCGCATCCGATCGAGCGCCCAGAACAGATTGACCGCGGTCGGCCGGCTGGCGCCGATCTCGACGAAGGACTGTTCGATTGCCCGATAAAAGTCCTCCAGGGAGCCGAAGGTCGGCCGCGCCGCCTCGAGTGCGACGCCGAACGCGGCTGCGCAGCCGATCGCGGGCGCGCCGCGGACGACCATGTCGCGGATCGCCGCGGCGACCTCGGCGGCGGTCGTGCACGCCACGTACTCGACGCGCTGGGGCAGGGTGCGCTGATCGATCAGCTCGATGCGATCGCGCCGCCAGCGCAGGGTCTCGACGGTCTGGGCCGCCATCGTGCTAGATGACCCGCTCGTTGCCGCCGTCGACCGGCAGCTGCGCGCCGGTGGTCTTCGCGAACAGGGGCCCGCACATCTCCGCTGCGAGCTCGGCGACGTCGCGGCTCCGCACCTCGGTGCGCAGGACGTTGTTGGTCCGGTACTGCGCCACCGACATGCCGTAGCGGCGTGCGCGTTCAGCGAGCACCTCGTCGGTCCACATGCCGGTGTCGAAGACCGCGTTCGGATGGAGCGTGTTGATGCGGATCCCGTCGGCGCCCCATTCGATTGCGGCGATCCGCGCGAGCTGGCTGAGCGCCGCCTTGGATGCCGAATACGCGGCTGCTCCCGGCCCCGGAGCGGGGACGTTCTTGGATCCGATCACTACCACGCGGCCGCCCTGCGGCGCGCGCCTGAGATATGGATGACACGCGCGCATCAGCAGCAAGTTCGCGTCGAAATTGACCGTCATCACCTTGCGCCATTCGTCGGTGACGAGGTCCGAGATGCTGCGCGTTGCCCCGAAGACGCCTGCGTTCAGCACCGCTATGTCGAGCCCGCCATAGGCCCGCGCGGTCAGCTCGAGCGCTCCCGCGATCGCAGCGTCGTCGGTGACGTCGCACTGCAGGCCGAGGTAGTCGTCGCGCTCGTGAAGCGTTTCCACGGCCACGCTCAGGTCGAGACCGACCACGGCGGCGCCGCGCGCGAGCAGCGAGGCGACCGCGGCCCTGCCGATGCCCGACGCGGCGCCCGTCACCCACGCCACCTCGCCGGCGAACAACGGCGGCTTACCCGACTTCTCGAGCTTCGCCTGCTCGAGATCCCAGTACTCCACGTCGAAAATGTCTTGCGGCGGCAGCGCCTCGTAGCGCTCGAGCGCTTCCGCCCTGAGTACGACGTCGATCGTGTGCTCGTACAGCTCCTCCACGATCCGTGCGTCCTTCGCTGTGCGCCCGAGGCTCGCGAGCCCGAAGCGCGGGTCGAGCACCATGCGCGGCGCCGGGTCGAGGATAAGCTTGCGCTCTTTCGCGTTCGGCTCGTGCCGCGCGAAGTACTCGCGGTAGGCGACGGCGAAGCCGTCGACGTCCGCGCCGAGCAGCGGTACGCGCTTGGTGCGGATCACGTGATCCGGCGTTGCCGGTCCCTGTTGCGAGATGCGCGCGATCTCCGGGTGCCGAGCGAACGCGAGGGTCTGCGCGGTGGTGCGGGTGCGCATGACCAGCGGCGCGCCCGCGACATCCGAGATCCTGCGGCGCAGCTCCGCCAGCTCGATCCCGCCGATCTCGGGCGCAGTTGGCGCGGGCGGGGTCACCACGTTCCAGGCGCGCTGGCGGCTTAGGTACTCCTCGGCGCGCCGCACGAGCTCGAGCATGCGCTCGTAGGACTCGCGCGCGGTGTTCCCGAACGAGAAGATGCCGTGCTTCAGCAGCACGACGCCGATCGTGGCGGACGTCGCCTGCCGCGCGAACTCGCGCGCCACGCGCTGCGCGAGATCGAAGCCCGGCATGAGATACGGAATCACGATCACCGCGGGGCCGTAGACTTCGCGGATGCGGGCGTCGCCGCGCGGCGTATTGGTGATCGCCAGCACCGCGTCAGCATGGGTGTGATCCACGAACCGGAACGGCAGCGAGCCGTGGAGGATTGTCTCGATCGACGGCGCCGGTGCAGCGGCGCGCAACATGTGTGTGACGAGCTCGTTCACCATGTCCGGGTCGGAAAGGCGCTCCAGCCGGGCGAGCTTCAGCACGTGATCGAGTCGCACCGGGGAAAAACCTGCGGGCTCGATGCGCTCGAGGTCCCAGCCGCTGCCCTTCACATACAGCACCGTCAGATCCTCGCCAAAGCGGTCGCGTTCGGCGATCTTGACCGAGGTGTTGCCGCCGCCGTGAAGGACGAGCGACTTGTCGCGACCGAGGAGGCGTGAGGTGTAGACGCGCTCGCCGAGATCACCCTTGAAGCCGGCGGCTTCCGCGTCTTGCCAGAGACTTTGCATCGATCGATCGAGTCGTCGGGATGGCGCCGTATTATAGCGGCCGCTTCCCCGCCGACTTCGCGTGACGCATTCGATCTCGATCCGGATCCTGCCCTGGCCCGCGGCGCACGTCGGCGCGATGCGCGTCCGCGAGGCGGTGTTTGTCGTCGAGCAGTGCGTACCGGCGGAGATCGAACGCGACGAATGGGATCCGCGCTGCGACCACGCGCTCGCGTTCGAGCCCGGTGGCGGCGTCGTGGGGACCGGCCGCCTCCTGCCCGATGGTCACGTCGGCCGGATGGCCGTGTTGCGCGAGTGGCGCGGGCAGGGCGTCGGCGGACGCATCCTCGTTGCGCTGGTGGAGCGCGCGGCGGAGCGCGGGATGACGCGCCTCGTCCTTAACGCCCAGACCCATGCCGTGCCGTTCTACTCGAGCTACGGCTTCGCCGTCTTCGGCGACGAGTTCATCGAGGCGGGCATCCCCCACGTCGCCATGGTGCGGGACCTACTAGGTGTCGAGCGAAAACCGCTCCCGCACCACGCCGGCCTCGCCGCCACCTTCGTCGAAAGAGCGCTCGACGAACGACACGTCGCCGTCCACGCCGACGACCAGCGCCGTCGACGAGCGGGTGCCATAGCCGTCGCCGACGATCCGCAGCGACGAGAGCCGGCGCTCCCAGTCGCGGCCCACCCCGGTGCTCGGCAGCGCGTCGTCCACCGCTACTTCCGTGTCGTCCAGCAGCGCCAGCAGCGCCTCCGGATCCGGACCGTGGTCGAGCGCCGCGGCAAGCCGCGCCTTGCCGGACCGCACCTTCGGCCACGGCACGTCGAGCAAGCTGTTCGACAAGCCGTAGACGCCCGGCTCCAGCTCGCGAATTTCGCCCTCGCGGTTGGAGAGATAGGCGAGCGAGCCGCCGTCGCTTGCGAGGAGGCTGAATCCGTTGTACCGCGCCGCTTCGCCACGCAAGCCCTCGAGATATCGGCGGGGCGAGATGTCGGCGCGCAGGAACTCGCTCACGAGTGCACCGCGCGACGGTGCCTCCGCTCGGTTGCTGCCGGGATCGCGGAAGTTGGTGAGCGCGGCAAACCGTCCGCGCCGCGTCACGCCGAGCCAGGTGCCGCGCTGCTCGAGGTCGCGCCCGGCGAACACTTGCGGGGCATCCGGCCAGAAGGCGGCCGGGAGGGTAGGGCGGGTGAACCACTCGTCGCGATTCGCGGCGACGACGAGCGGATACGCCGGATGCGCGCGGTGCGCGAACAGGATGAGACACATGACCGCTCAGTCGCCGGTAAACCGCTCGGTGTGACGCGTCGTGCCGGGCGCGAGCAGCGACTCGAGCCCGAAGGTCGCGACAGCGGCGACCAGCTCGCGCTCGAAGCGCGCCGGATCGGCCAGATCTTCGTAGATCTCCATCCAGGTCCCGTCGCCTTCGACGCGCCGGACGAGCCGACCGCTGACCCCGCTGGTGTGCGCCAGCGCGGCCTGCATCGCGCCGACCGCTTCGCGCACCGCTCGCGCGGCTGCGGTGCTCCGGTAGTACACGTAGAAGCTTTGGCTCACGTCACTGCATAGGGAAGCGGCCTGAACCGCAGTGCCGGCCCCACGCCCGAGCCGAGCCGGACGGTGCCGCCGCCGGCGCTCGCGGTCTGCACCACTGCCAGCACGTCGAATCCTCCGTCGGGCGCGGGTGCGGCATTGACCACCATGCCTGCCGACTGCTCGCCGGACGCGCCGCTGACGAGCGCCTCGCCCGGTACCGGGCTGGCGTCCGCGTCGACATGGCCGAGAAAGAGCCGCCGTTTCAGCTCACCGCGATACTGCGTGCGCGCGACGATCTCCTGGCCCGGGTAGCACCCCTTCCGGAAGTTCACGCCTCCGATCAGCTCGAGGTTCGCCATCTGCGGTACGAACTGGCCCTGCGTCGCCGCGGTGATCCACGGCAGTCCGGAGGCGATCTCCAGCCACTCCCAGCAGGGCGTACCGACCGGCCTGAGAGTCGCTGCCAGGCGGTCCCACGCCTCTGCGGCGCGGGCCACCGGCACAGCGACGAGATAGCGCCCACCGCTTAGAGCAATCGCTGTACTGCCGCCACCGCGTGCGACACCGAGCGGCACCACGGGGGTAACGCCGATCAACCCCGCGACGGCCGCGGTTGCAGCCGGACCTGAAACGCCGAGCAACACGGGCTCGTCGCCTGCCTCCGCGAGCGTCACCTCCGATCGCAGCACGAACATCTTCAGTCGCTGGTGCAACCCTCCGATCAGTGCGCGCGGCAGCAGCATCAAGAACCTGTCGGTCGCTCGCCAGAGGAGGAAGTTCGCCAGCACGCGGCCCTTCGCCGTGCAGTACGCACCGTACACGCTCGCGTCGTCGGCGAGACCGTCGACGTCGCAACTCAGCTGCCCGTGCAGAAACGTCCGGGCGTCGTCCCCGGCGACCGCGAGCAGCCCGAAGGGCGACAGGTCGGCGAGGATGCTGGCGGTGGCCGTAGCCGTACGCTCACCGTGCGGATCGCCGAAGTCGCGCGCAACGCCGCGTTCCACATTAGCGCCGCGGGCGGCGAGCAACTTCAGCCAATCGGGTTTCATCTCTGGTGGCGGGGCTAGCGGCGGAGGCCGGTATTATATCGGCCGGGTGGCGCCTACCACCCGCCCGCCGTGATGTTCCGAGCGCTCAAGTATCTCTTCCTGCTGGGCTTTATCGCGCTTCTTGCCGGTGCCGGGTGGCTCTGGCGGTTCGCCCACTCGCCGCTCGAGCTACGCGCGCCCGCCGTCGAGTTCACGATCGCCCCGGGGAGCTCGCTGCGTAGCGCCGCGCGAGCGATCGCCCGTGCCGGGGTGGCCATGCCGCCGATTGCTTTCGAGCTGGTCGCGCGGGCCGCGGCCAAGCCGGCCGACATCAAGGCCGGAACCTATGAGATCGCTGCCGGCACGACACCGCTCGCGCTGCTGGACAAGCTCACACGCGGTGATTTCGCGCTGGTAGAGATCAAGTTCATCGAGGGGTGGACATTTCGGCAGCTGCGCGACACGCTCGACGCTCATCCGCAGGTGCGTCACGACACGAAGGGCGTGACCGACGCCATCGTGCTGCAGCGGTTGGGCATCACTGAGCCGCATCCCGAGGGGTTGTTCTTTCCAGACACTTATCGGTTTGCGCGCGGCGCGAGCGATCTCGAGCTGCTGCGTACCGCCCATCGCGCGATGGCGACGCGCCTGGACTCCGCATGGAACGGCCGGCGGCCGGACCTGCCGCTCGCCTCCCCGTATGAAGCGCTGATCCTCGCCTCGATCGTCGAGAAGGAGACCGGCCGCGGCGATGACCGGTCGAAGGTCGCCGCCGTGTTCGTGAACCGCCTGCGCGGCGGGATGAAACTGCAGGCCGACCCGACCGTCATCTATGGCCTGGGTGACCGGTTCGACGGCAACCTGCGCAAGCGCGACCTTCTCGCCGACACGCCGTACAACACCTACACCCGCGAGGGGCTGCCGCCGACGCCGATCGCGCTACCGGGGCTCGCGTCGCTCGCTGCGGTGACGAACCCGGCCGCTTCCGATGCGCTCTATTTCGTCGCGCGCGGCGACGGCTCGAGCGAGTTCTCCCGGACGCTCGAGGAGCACAACCGCGCCGTGACAAAATATCAGCGGGGAGGGCGTCCCTGATGAGAAGCGGGACGATGCGCGGGAAGTTCATCACGCTGGAGGGGATCGACGGTGCCGGGAAGAGCAGCCACGTCGGATGGCTCGCCGAGCGCTTGCGACAGGCCGGGCACGAAGTGGTGGTCACCCGCGAGCCCGGCGGGACGCGCATGGGCGAGAAGCTTCGCGCGTTGCTTCTGCACGACGCGATGGATCCCGCCACCGAGACGCTGCTCATCTTCGCTGCCCGACAGGAGCACCTCGCGCGCGTCGTGCGTCCGGCGCTCGCCCGCGGTGCCTGGGTGGTCTGCGACCGCTTCACCGATGCGACGTTTGCCTACCAGGGCGGGGGCCGCGGGTTTCCCGACTCCAAGCTGGCCGTGCTCGAAGAATGGGTCCAGGAGGGTCTGCAGCCCGATCTGACGCTGTTCTTCGATGTTTCCGTTACCGTCGGGCAGGCGCGGCTCAAGGCGGCCTCGGGCGCCCAGGATCGGTTCGAGCGCGAGGATGTTGGCTTCCACGAACGAGTTCGGGCCGTGTACCTGGAGCGGGTTCGGCGCTCGCCCCACAGATTTCGCGTGGTTGATGCGTCCGCAAGCATGGGTGAGGTTCGCAAAACGCTAGAAGACATAGCTTCAACCTTATGAATGAAAACATTTTGCCATGGCTGGAGGTGGCGTGGAGGCAGCTCCGATCGAGGTCACCCAGCCTCCCTCAAGCGCTCTTGATCCATGGGCGTTCGGGCTTGGGTAAGACAGTGCTGGCGCGGCTCTTCGCCAAGAAAATGCTCTGCGAGAGCACAGCGGACATCGACCTCCCATGTGGCCGCTGCCCGGCGTGTCGCTGGATGGAGCAGGGCAGTCACCCGGACTTCCGCGTCCTCGAGCCCGACGCGCTGGCCGACGGGAGAGAGAGCGACACCGAGCTCCGAAAGCGCGACGGCGAGTCAGCAAGCCGTCAGATCCGGATCGATCAGGTGCGAGAGATGCAGGATTTTCTTGCCGTCGGCACTCATCGGGGGGGCTACCGAGTGATCGTTGTCCGGCCCGCCGAGGCGATGAACAGCGCCACCGCCAACGCGCTGCTGAAGAGCCTCGAGGAGCCGCCGCCGCGCACGCTGTTTCTGCTCGTGTCGAGCGCACCCGAGCGTCTGCTGCCGACCGTCAGGAGCCGCTGCCAGCGGGTGCCGGTCACTACCGCATCCGTGGCACCAGCCGTCGCGTGGTTGCGCGCCCAGGGCGTGAGCGACCCTGAAGCCGCGCTGGCGTACGCCGCCAACGCGCCGCTTGCAGCGCTCGAGGACGTCGCAGAGCGGTCGGCGCGAGACGCGCTGATCGCAGGCAGGCTCGCCGCGGGCAACCGCGACCCGCTCGAGCTCACCGACGCGTCCCAGGGCGTGCCGCCGGCGCGGGTGATCGCCTGGCTCCAGAAGTGGACGATCGATCTTGCCCTGTGTCACACGACCGGTCGGGTTCGCTACCATCTGCGGCAAGCTTCCCGGTTACAAGCGCTCGCCGGTTCGCTCGCACCGGACCGGCTGCTAAGATTCGAGCGCTCGCTCACGGCATCGGCGGCAGTCGCTCAACACCCGCTGAATCCGCGGCTTTTCCTGGAAGACGTGTTCCTGCGCTATGCCGAGCTTTGGGAGGCCCGAATTGACTGAGGATCCGAACAAGGGTGTCGTCCGGCCGAGCGTTCTATCGCTGACCATCTCCCAGAAATCGGCGCTGTATGCCGCCTATATCGCGCACCTCAAGCGCGGTGGAATTTTCATCCCGACGACGCGACCTTATCGCCTCGGGGACGATGTCTTCATGCTGCTCACCCTGATGGACGATCCGAACAAGCTGCCGGTGGCAGGGCAGGTGGTGTGGATCACCCCGCCCAACTGCCAGGGGAACAAAGCGCAGGGTATCGGTGTCCAGTTCTCCGAGGACGAGAGCGGCCAGTCGGCCAAGCGGCGGATAGAGTCGCTCCTCGGCGGGCTGCTCCAGTCGACCCGGTCGACTCACACTTACTGATCCGGCACCTGAACCCACAAACGCGTGCAGCTGGTCGACTCACATTGCCACCTCGACTTCGCCGACTTTCGCGACCGCATCCCCGAGGTGCTCGCGAACATGGCCCGCGCTGATGTCTCGCACGCGCTCTGCATCAGCGTCACGCTCGAAGAGTTCCCGCGCGTCCGCGCGCTGGCGGAGGCGCATCCCAACCTGTATGCCACCGTCGGGGTGCATCCCGATTACCCCGATGCCGGTGCCGTCGGAGTCCGGGAGTTGGTACAGCTAGCGGACCATCCGAAGATCGTCGCGATCGGCGAAACAGGGCTCGACTACTATCGGTTGAGCGGCGACCTCGACTGGCAGCGCGAGCGCTTCCGGACGCACATCCGCGCTGCGCGCGAATGCGGCAAGCCACTCGTGATCCATACCCGATCGTCCGCAGAAGACACGCTCCGGATCATGCGCGAAGAGCGGGCGGGCGAGGCGGGAGGTGTCCTGCACTGCTTCACCGAGACCCTCGAAGTCGCCCGGGCGGCGGTGGATCTGGGTTTCCACATTTCATTCTCGGGAATCGTGACCTTCAAGAACGCAACCGGGCTGCGGGACGTGGCCCGGGCGCTTCCTCTGGACCGCATCGTGGTGGAGACCGACGCCCCGTACCTCGCTCCGGTACCCCACCGCGGTAAGGTGAACGAGCCCGCCTATGTCCGTCATGTCGCCGAGGCGGTGGCGAGCCTCCGGGGGATCGGTTTGCAGGCCTTCGCCGCGGCGACGACGGCCAACTTTTGCCGCTTGTTCAGCACTGTTAACATCGAGAATCCGGTTGAGATATGAAACTTAATCACCTCTGTTTACAAGTATTTCTATTCCTCATCTCAGGTGCGGCAGGGGCTGCACCAACCTTGGACGATCTCTTCAGGTCGGTCAAGGCGAACGACGTAGGCGAGGTTCGCGGACTCCTCGACCAGGGGATGGACGTCAACTCCACCAGCAAGGAAGGCTACTCGCTGCTGATGGAGGCCGCGCGGGAGGGGCATCTCGAGGTTATCCGCTTGCTGCTCGATCGGAAGGTCAAGGTCAATCAGCGCAACGCGGTCAACGAGGACGCAATGATGCTGGCGGCATTCAAGGGCCAACTGGAAACCGTTAAGTTGCTTCAGTCAAAGGGTGGCGACATCAACAAGGACGGCTGGACTGCGCTCCACTACGCCGCGTTCCAGGGCCAGACCCCGGTTGCCAAATATCTGATCGACAACAAGGCGGATATCAACGCCAAAGCGCCGAACGGCGTGACCCCGCTGATGGCCGCCGCGCGGAATGGGCACTACGAGGTGATCAAGTTGCTCCTCCTCCAGGTCGCGGATCCGAACCTCAAGAACGATGCCGGCGCAACGGCACTGCAGTGGGCGGCGAAGCAGGGGAACACCGATATCGTGCAACTATTGAAGAAGGCGGGGGCGCAGGAATAGACGTCGATGCGCCACCCGCGTCTGACAGCGTTTATCATTTAACATAATATACATTCAGGCGCATCTCCAAATGCATACCGCGTGTCAATGCCAATCCTCCGCCGGCGGGATCGGCAATCGCAACACCGCGATGCCTTCCTCAGCCAGGGCCTCTACGTCGTCGCGGCTGGCGGTGCCCCGAATTCCGCGGCGGGGCGACTCCTCGTAATGGATTCTGCGCGCCTCCTCGGGAAAGGCCGGGCCGACGTCTTCAGTGTTCCGCAGGAGGTGATCGATGACGCCGTCGAGCGTGATTTTTGGCGCCTTGGCTTCTGCGAGCTGGCGTGGGGCACTATGAGACGCCGGTAATTCCCCTGGCGCATCCCGTTGCCCCTGTCTGCGTATTCGGGCGGAAGGCAGCTTCTCTATGCTCGCGGTCGAACACATCGGACAGGCGAGTAGCCCGCCAGCGCGCTGGCGCTCGAACGCCTCGCCCGAGGCGAACCAGCCCTCGAACCGATGCCCTTCGGTGCAGATCAACTCGAAAACGATCATGTGCCCTGGAAACGAAACCCGTCGCTCGATTCTACGTGGCGGCTCGCCCCCGCGGCATCCAACCGGATGGTGATGTTTTTCGATTAAAACCGCGCATATTTAGCTACTTATAGAATTTTCTTGATAACTGTGAGCTAGCAGCGTTCGAAAAGCAATTTTGTACCGCGCGACATGGCGCGCCGCCGAGCCGCTAGGTGTCGCCTCGCCTTAACTAGCCCCCGCTCGGTGGCGATCGTATGCCGAGCAAACGTCGGTTTCGCCCTTTACTCCACGCCGACCCGCACGGAGAATCCGTGGCCCGCCCAGATGCTCATTGCATGATTCGCTTCTTTTTCCCGCTGTTCCTCACGATCGCCTTCGGCGTCGGGCCGGCCCCAGCACAGGACTTCGACTGCATCATCGAAGCGCGCCAGATGATCGATATCCGCAGCCCGGTCGAAGGCTTGATCGAGCGCGTCGCTGTGGAGCGCGGTGAGGTGGTCAAGAAGGGACAGGTGCTGGTGACGCTCGAATCGGGGCCCGAGAGAGCTGCCGTCGCAGTGGCGAAGCAGCGCGCGGAGGCTTCGGGCATGGTGAAGTCGGCGGAGGCGAAGCTCGACCTCGCGGTGAAGAAGGAGAGGCGCGCCGAAGACCTCGCGCGGCAGAGCTTCATCTCGTCGAACGCGCTCGAGGAGGCGCGCACCGAGAAGACGCTCGCCGACTCCGAGCTGAGAGTTGCGCGCGAGAACCAGCGGCTCGCCGAGCTCGAGCAGCAGCGCGCCGCGGAAGTCCTGAACATGCGCACCATCCGCAGTCCGGTGAACGGCGTCGTCGTCGATCGCTACCAGAAGACCGGCGAGTTCGCCGCGACCAACGTGAAGGAACCGATCCTGAGGGTCGCGGAGATCGATCCGCTGAACGTCGAGGTGATCCTCCCTGCGAGCCTCTACGGCTCGATCCAGCACGGCGGCCGGGCAGAGGTTACGCCCGAGACGCCGCAGCAGAAGTTCATCGCGCGCGTGCGCGTGGTCGACCGGGTGATAAACGCCGCGAGCGGTACGTTCGGCGTCCGACTGGAGCTGCCAAACGAGAAGCAGCTCATCCCGGCCGGCGCCAAGTGCCGGCTCCGGTTTCTGAAGTAGCCGCTCCCCTACTCTCCCTCGCCGGAGAAGGCGAGCAGGTCGCCGAGCTGTTCGTCCATCGCCAGCAGCTCCCGCCGGATGGCGGCGTGGCTCCGTTCGGCGCGCGTCTGCGCGTAGCGCACCAGGCGCCGCAGCAGCGCCTGCGAGACGCCGCGGCCGTCGCGGACGAGATGCCGCGCGAGCACCCTCAGCGCGCCGCCGAGGTACACGCGGCTCAGCTCGTCCTCGAGCGACACGATCGCCTCGAAGAAACCCGGGTCGCCTTGCCGCCCGCAGCGACCGAAGAGCTGCCGGTCGACCCGGCGCGACTCGTGCAGTTCGGTGGCGATCACGTGCAGCCCGCCGAGCGCCTCCACGCCCTTCGCGAGACGGATGTCCGTGCCCCGTCCGGCCATGTTCGTCGCGACGGTGATCCGCCCGATCCTACCGGCCTGGGCCACGATCTGTGCCTCCTCTTTGTCCTGGCGGGCGTTGAGGAGCTGGTGCTCGAGCCCTGCTGCGGCCAGCAGGTTGCTCAGTTCCTCGGAGGCGCCGACCGACCGCGTCCCGACGAGCACGGGCCGCCCGCTCGCGTGCACCTCACGCAACCGGTGGACGACGCCGCGCCATTTCTCCGCCGCCGTCGCGTACACCGCCTCGCCGAGATCGCGGCGCTGCACCGGCCGGTTCGTCGGCACCTTCACCACCGGCAACCGGTACACCGACCACAGCTCCGGCGCGATCTCGCGCGCCGTGCCGGTCATCCCCGAGAGCCGCAAATAGCGCCGGAAGAAGCGCTGATAGGTCATCCGCGCGACGGAGGTCTGCTGGCTGGTGAGCGGGCAGCCCTCCTTCGCCTCCACCATCTGGTGCAATCCCTGCTCCCACGAGCGGTCGGGCAAGATCCGGCCCGTCGACTCGTCGATGATCTGGATTTTCTCGTCGCGGACGAGATAGTGGATGTCGCGCTTGAACACGTGGGTCGCCACCAGCGCCTGCGTCGCGAGCTCCTCGCGGCGGCGCGTGCCGCGGAAGATGCCGGGCAGCCCCTCGGCGACGGCGGTGAGCTGCTGTTTGCCCTTCGCGGTGAGCCGGACATGCCGCTCGCCGCCCTCGATCGCGAAGTCCTCCACTTCGGCGAGCTTCGACACCATCGCGAGCGCGTGCTCGTACATCTCCTTCTCCGGCGCCTGGTCCGATCGGCCGGAGATAATGAGCGGCGTCCGCGCCTCGTCGACGAGCACGCTGTCAGCCTCGTCGACGATGGCGAGGAACAGGCCGCGCAGGACGAGCTTTGCCGCGCGGCTCTCGGTTCCCGCCACCCGCTCGATCGACAGCTGGATGCGATTCACCTGTGACCCGAGCGCGATCCGGTCGCGCAGGTAGTCGAAGGTCAGCTCCTTATTGGTGCAATACGCGACGTCGCAGCCGTAGGCCGCGCGCCGCGCTTGCGGCTCCTTGCCGTTCACCACTACCCCGACCGACAAGCCGAGCGCCCGGTAGACGGGCGTCATCCATTCGGCGTCGCGGCTCGTGAGGTAGTCGTTGACAGTGATGACGTGGACCGGGAGGCCGGCGAGCGCCGCCGTACAGGCGGGGAGCGTCGCGGTGAGCGTCTTCCCCTCCCCCGTCTCCATCTCCGCGATCATCCCGTTGAGAATGATCCAGCCGCCGCGGATTTGCGAGTCGAAATGGCGCATGCCGACCGTCCGGCCGGCGACCTCGCGCACCAGCGCGAAGCTCTTGCCCACCAGCGCTACGGTGAACCCGTCGCGCCGGAGGGCGAGGCGGAGCTCCGCGGCGGTGCGCGCCACGCCGGCATCGGTGAGCTTCTCGGCTTCTTTCGCGAAATGCCGGACGCTCTCGACGATGCGCGGATTCATCGCCCGGCGCGCCTGCATGCGCCGGGCGATCGGCGCAGCGAGGCGATCGGCGATCCGGTCGAGGATGCCGGGCCGGTCGGACGGCTGCTCGGGATACGCCCCGGCGGAGGCGATCGTCGGCAGCGTGAGCTCAGACATTGAAGCGCGAAAGGAAGAGCTGCCGGGCGCGCCGGTACCACTGCAGCCCGAGCGGCTCCCAGCCGTGATCGAATCGCAGATACGCGCGGCCGCCGATGTGCGCCCGGCGATCCTCGGCGGGCAGCTCGACGTCGACCTGGAACCACTTCTGCATCGTCTTGCGGCCGTCCTTGTCGCCGGGATCCACGGCCGCCACGCCGCCACCCTGGGTGCCAAGCGCGGCACTCGGAAGCTGGTCGCTCGCCGACGGCACGACGCGCTTCAGCGCGCCCTGCACCGGGTCCGCGATGTGCTCGGCGAGGCGCACGTCGACCCGCTTGGTGGCGTTGCGGACGAGGTCGATGTCCTGCTGTGACACGATTGCCCGCACGATGATCGCGTCTAGGCTGACGACGTGGGCGAGGAGCTCGCCTTTCTTGACGTACCGGCCGGGCATGTCCGGTGCGCGCGAAAGGATGAACTCGCCTTCGGTCTTGGCCTTGATGGAGAGTTCCCCGGCACGTTCGCGCGCGCGCTCGAGGTTCTGCAGCGCGAAGCGGCGCTCCTCGTCCATAATCTCCGCCTTGACGCGGTCCGCGACGATCTGCTCACGATGACGGGCCTCGAGCTCCTGCACCCGCGCCTCGAGCACCTTGACCTCGGTCACGAGCTCCAGATCGGCGGTCTCGATCAGCAGGTCGCCTGCTCTTACCCACGTTCCAGGTGCAGCGGCGATCCGCGACACGAAGCCATCTGCACCGGCGCGCGCGAAGCCCTCGTCGGGCAGCCAGACGACGCCTTGCGCACTCGTCCGCAGCGGCACCGGCACGGCGAAGATCAGCAGCACGACCGCGACCGTGATCGCCGCGCTCGCGGCGAACGCGCGACCACGGACGCGGCGCAGCTTGGGGCTGTTGACAAGATAATTCACGATCTTGGCCGTGGGCGCCACGAACCAGGCGAAGGCGGTGAAGGCCGCGAAGATGATCCCGAGCAGCAGCGATTGCTCGCCGAGGAAGATCAGGATCGCGACGATGACCAGGATACGGTACAAGAACGAGCTGACGGTGTAGGCGACGAACCATGCGCGCTCGCCGGAGCTGGAGATCGGCGGCTCGGACTCGCGCCGCTTGAAGAGGTATTTCTCGCAGAGATAGATCACGTACTGCGTGCCGCGGGTGCGCAGGTTCGGGATCTCGAGCCAGTCCATCAGCATGTAGTAGCCGTCGAACCTGAGCAGCGGATTGGCGTTGAAGATCACCGTGGAGATCCCGGCGATCAGCATGATGTTGTAGAGCAGCGCGCGAAACATCCCAGGCTCGACCGCAAGCCAGAGGAAGAGCGCGATCGAAGCGATGAAGAGCTCCACCATCATGCCGGCGGCGCCGACCGCGAAGCGCTGCCACTTGCTGCGGAACGCCCACGCCGCCGAAGCATCCACATATGGCACCGGCGTCAGCACGAGGATCATCACCCCCATCTCGTGCACCTCGCCGCCGCGGGCCTTCACCGCGAAGGCGTGCCCGAACTCGTGGAAGAGCTTGATGACCGGGAACACTAGCCACATCATCAGCAGGTTCTCGGGCAGCAGCACCCGGTCGAGCACGTTCTCGCTAAGCTCGCGCCAATGCGTGACCGCAGCCACCACCCCGAGGCCGACGACCACGCACCAAAGCACCAGGCCCGCGAGGCCGAAGAACGGCCGAACGAACGGCATCATCCGGCCTAGGATCCGCTCAGGATCGAACAGCGGGATCTGCCAGGCGAAGATGCTGAACACCTTCTTCACCCATACGCGCCGCTCCTGCTTCTCGCGGCGGCGGAAGAGCTCCGCGGTGTCGGGCGGAACGTCGCACTGCAGGACGTCCGCCGCGTGCAGCTGGCCGAGGAGCTGAATCACCTCATCCTGGGTGACCGCGTCGTCCTCCAGTTGCCCGAGCGCGCGGTCCCAGATGCTCTGGACGGTGCGCTTGCCGTCCATCAATCCGATGATGAAGTACGCCGGCGGCGAGAAGCGGTGGAAGCGCTCGGAGGCCAGATCCTGCAGGACGTACCAAGTCTCGCCGCGGTACTGGTGACGGTGAATCTGCGCGTGCGTGCGCAGCCGCGGGGTCAGCTGCGCGACCCGGTACCAGGACGGGCTGAAGAGCTGCTGCGACATGAGCTCAAGGAAGCCACGACCACAGGACGAGCCGCAGCGAGTTGACGGCCTGCCGGGTCCAGATCCAGATATACGATCGCCGGTCGATTTCGACCTTGCCCACGCCTTCCATGTTCGGGCGCATGCGCGGGTCGGTCCGGTCGAGCTTGGCCTCGACGCGGAAGAAATTCTTGCCCTCGCGCGGCGTCGACACCGGCGTGACCTTCGTAACCTCGAAGCCGATCGCGTCGTTGGGGAACGCCGACATCAGCAGCGTTCCACGCTGGCCGGGTTGCACGTATGCGACGTCGCCTTCGTCGACCTTGAGGACGAGACGAAACTCGCTGAGCGGTGCCACCTCGAAAAGGATCGTGCCCCGCTCGACCGGCGCCCCGAGGTTCTGGCTCAGGTCGCCGGAGACGACCACGCCGTCGAACGGCGCGGTCACGGTCGTGCGGCTGAGCTGCTCTTCGACTCGTGCCACCTGCGCGCGCGCCTGCTCGAGCTGCGCGTTCACGATCTGCACCTGGGCCAGATTTCGCTCGGCGAACGCCGAGCGCATTCCCTTCGAGAGCTCTTCCTGCTGGCTGAGCCATTTCAACCGCTCGAGCTTGAGATCGCGATCGTCGAGCCGGGCGAGCGGCGTGCCCTGCTTCACCAGATCGCCGGCACGCACCGGCGCCTCGCGGATGTAGCCGTTGAACGGAGCCGTGGCGGCGAGCTGCAGCAGCGGCTCGAGCGCGGTAACGGCGGAAACCCGGAAATCGCCCTTCACCAAGATGAGGAAGGCGAGCAGGAGCGTGGCGAGGGTCGTGGCGAGCTTCAGGCCGGCGTGCCGCGAACCGAAAAGGTGGGCTAGCTTTTCGCGCCACCAGTCGGCAAGGCGCGCGCCGAACCACCGGTCCTCGCGACGGTGCACCTCGAGCATCGGACCGGCGAGCCCGGCGACCGCCTCGCACAGCTCGATCGTGGCTAGGTCGAACGGACGGTTCGCGACGCGCTCGAGCGTGATCGCGCCAGCCGGCATGCCGAGCGCACTGACCACCACGGTACAGCAGGCACCCGATCCCTGCTCGTCGATAAGTGAATCATGCGCACGCCGCACGAGCGGCGGTCCTCCGGGTGGAGGCGGCACCGCGACCGTAGCATTTTGATCCACGGCTTCATCCATCGCGGCCGCGATGCCGCGCATCAGGTTTGTACGCTCCTTGAACTGCGCGCTGTGCGAGACCGCGTCGATGCGCACCTGTCCCGCGTGCAGGAACCCCACGCTGACGCGGTCGCAGGCGAGCCGCGTGGCGAGATCGGTGGCAAGCGCCGTACCGGCGGCGACGAAGCGCTCGTGCGCCGCGGCCGAGGCAACGACCTCGAGGACGGTCTGCAGCCTGTCGCGGGTCTCGCCAATGCGCGCGACCTCCTGCTGGCAGAACATCAGCTCGAGGCCGGCCGCGCCCCAATGCAGCTGGCGTAGCGCCGCCTGGAGCTCGGCGTCGGGTCGCGGCGAGATGTCGAGCACCACGACGCCGTGTAGGCGTCCGACCGACTCCACCGGGTAACCGATGAAGGTGCTCACCGCCGTACCCTCTTTCGCCGCCTTGTTCGGCACCACCACCCCGCGGCGCTCGACGAGCGCCTGCTGCGCCGTCGGCGTCAGGTAGGTCATGTCGCGGCGGACGTCGGGCCAGACCGCGACGGCGCTGTAGCCCTCCGCGCCTTCGAGCCTGAGCAGCACGACCCCCCCGACGACGGCGGGGATCAGCCGTGCCTGGATCGCGAGCCAGCTCTGGCAGTACGCGCGGGCATCATTCGCGTTTGCGAGCACCGCCCAAAGGGCGGAATCCTGTTGGGCACCCGCCGGCACTTGAGCGCCGGCGATCGTCCCTTGACCGGTGGAACCGAAGGCAGCGGACATAACAGAACGGATCGGACTTTAGCGTGCGCTCTAGCGCTTCCGCTCGCCGTAGCGGGGTTCGTGCTCGCCGATCACCTTCGTCGGGAGGTCCGAACGGCGCTTCGCGGTGAACGACGACAGCACGACGCGGTGCGCGATCTCGATCTCGGTGTCCTGGCGCGTGCACCCGCAATTACGGGTGATGCTCTCGCTGCAGAAGTTGGCGTAGATGCTCTTCAGGCTTCGAGTGTTCCAGCGGACCTTGGCCGTCACGCCCTGCTCGGCGGCCGTTTCCTGCTTGTCGTCGATCTGGTGTCCCTTGGGGGCCATCGAGCGTTCTCCCTGAACCCGACGCGGTCGTGCGGAAAGCGCGTCTGGCAGATCCACCGTGGCTAGATTGATCGTTCCGAGCGCGCGAAACCCCACACCGTCGGGTTGTCTATGCTACCGAGAGCGAGAAGTATTTCGCAATAGAAATCGATAGTTATCGCGTTCTCTTTGAGTAAGACTGCACGTGGCGGACTCTAGCGCCGCGGGCACGCTACGGCGTCATCCGCCGCACGATCACATCGCTCGGCACGAAATGATTCGACCCGCGCCACCCTGTTGTGCTGCGTCTATCGGGTTCTTGGTCGGCTAGTCCCCGGCCGCAGGACTTGCGTCACTTGGCCCTGCCTTTCGTGCCGGGCGACGGAGCGACGTGTATGGCACGACGCTAGCCCTATCAGCCGGTTATGCTTTAAATTGCGCCCACTCGTTTAACCTCGTTCCTGCCACCGCACATGCCACCTAATCGACCAAAGGGCGCGGGCAGCGCGCGACGTGTCACCAGCACCTACCTCGAGAATCTGAAGCCGGGTAAGGACAATGTCGAGGTGGTGATCGACCGCGGTGCGCGCGGCCACGGCGCGCTGATCCTGCGCGTCACCGACACCGGCAAGCCGATGTACTTTCGCTACTTCCTCGGCGGGGCACGCAAGCTCGAACTCGTCGGTCACTTCGATCCGTGCGGCGCGCAGCAGTGGCGAGCGGGGAAGCGAACGAACAAGGGCGGGCCGCTGACGCTCGCGGCCGCGCGGGGCGGGTTTAACGAGCTGGCGCGGCTCGCCAAGAGCACTGGCGACTTGAAATCTCACTTCGCGGGCGAGGAGGCGGAGCGCGCGGCGGCTCGACGCAAGGCCGAGGGTGAGCAAGGCGGCAGCTTTGCCGACTTGCTCAATGCCTACATTCTGTCGCTGAGGATGGAGAACAAGCCTAGCTGGAAGCAGGCCGATGGCATCTTCGGACGCCATGTACGCAAGCCGTTCAAGGCGCTGCTCGCGCGCAAGGCGAACGAGATCACCGCCGAGGATATCCAGGCGATCCTCGCCCGCATGGTGTCGGCAGGCATCACCCGGCAGACAAACATGGCCAGGAGCTTCCTACGCGCCGCGTTTGCCCACGGCTCGAGCGGCCATTACTACGATCCCCGCCGGTTCGCCATGCGGGGCAAAGCGTTCAAGCCGTACCAGGGGAACCCGGTCGATGCGGTGCCACGAATCGCCAAGTACGACCGGACAGGCCAACGGGTACTCTCCGCGTCCGAGCTCCTGTTCTATCTCGAGAAGGTCGACAAGATGACGAATCCCATGGTGCGGGCGTTTCTGAAACTCCACCTCTACACGGGCGCTCAACGGGTGATCCAACTTCTCAAGACACCCTGGACCGCCTACGATCTCGAAGACCGGGTACTCACCATCGCGGATACAAAGGGGCGAGCCAGCGCGCGCGAACATCTCGTACCGCTTCTCCCTGAAGCGTTGGAGGCGATCGAGACCGTGCGACCGCTCGCAGGGGACGCAACGTGGCCGTTCACGATGCGGGGCAAGGTCCCGCTTCGGATCGAGACGGTCGAGCACGCCGTCGCCGACATCTCGAAGGCGCTCGTCGCGGACGCCGCGGAGCGCAAGACCACCGCAGAGCCGTTCTCCCTGCGGGACGTTCGGCGGACCGTCGAGGCCGCCCTCGCCTCGCTAGGGATCCCCAAAGAAGTCCGCGCGGATCTTCTGTTGCACGGTCGCGGGGACAGGATCTCGCAGACCTACGACAAGCGGCGCGCGCTCGAAGCCTGGCGCGGCTACATCGAGGCGGCGGTCGCGGGCTCGCCGAACGTGGTGCCGCTCCGCCGAGAGCGATAAATATCGCTTGGCTAGACTGTTGGGCGTCGTAGCATCTGTGGGCGCACACGTGGCGTGCAACGGCCCTTCGATCGCGATCATCGGCGGCGGTCTTGGCGGCCTAGCCGCGGCGCTGTCGCTTGGCTTTACGGATATGACGCCGGCGAACCCGACCGAACTCCGGCCGCCTGAGTTGCAAGCTCTAGGACAAGCACGGTGGCGAGAGTAGAGCGCGTGCTGATCGTCGGTAGCGGGATGGCGGGGCCCTCGCTCGCGATCGCTCTGCGCCAGCGAGGCGTGGCGGCCGAAATCGTCGAGCGCACGCACGACGGCGCAGGAGCCGACGCCGGTCTATATCTGGTCGGACTCGGGACGCGCGCCTTGGGCGCTCTCGGCCTCGTCGGCGCCGCCCTGGGCGAGGGCTACATCAATCGCACGCAAACGTTTCGAAACCACCGCGGAGCGCGCTTGGCCGAGCTCGATGTAGCGGGCTCCGGAAGCGCGTTTCTCCCCGTCCCGATAGGGAGCGACCGGGTGTATTGCTATCCGCGTCTTCGTGTGAATCCGGTCCCCTTCAACCGCCTTATGAATTCAACGCGGCGCGGGCCCACGCGCTGCTGCACCGACACGCCCGTATCGCTCGCACTTCCCCGCATCAACTTCGCCCCGACCATGAAACGGTTCACATTGGCGAGCGGGTGCAGCGCTTAGACTCGCGCGGCGGTCAGAGAGGAAGAAAGAGTGTCCCGACAAGAGAAACGCGATTGGCTTGGGCGACGTGTGTGGATCGCGTCTGCGGAGCATTCGAAACGCTACGGACGTGTTTGTTCGGTGGACAATCGTGCCGTTGCGCTCGCTTCGGTCATGATCCGGCTGGACGCTTATCGCGGGACAGTGCTGGTTGAGGAAGCCGCGCGGGGCGTGACGTGGGACTTTGACGCGGACTGATGCTCTCGTGTCACTTAGCAATGCCCACAAGCCAATGCGCTGCGCGACGACGCGGAGGTGCGCCGCGTGATTCTCGGCGGCGATCGCGAATCAACGTGACCGGGCCGAGGAAGCGACGCCGATCGTCTCCCCCGTCGAGAGTGCGGACTCCTCTGTGGGCGTTGGAGTCCCCGCCGCTGTATTAGCTACCGAGGCTTTGGGGTCCCGGTTGCGACGCCGCTCGAACGGGAGGTGCTGGACGATCGCCGTCTCACGCCCGCCAGGTTCACGTTGAGAGACATTCCCCGCCGGGTCGCGCGCGCGGCCGATCCTGGAGGGACATGGAGCGCCGGGCCTTCGCGCTCGGCCCCGCTCGCCGCCGCCTCGTCGCGCTATGGGAACGTAGCGGGGTGCAAGCGCCCTAACCGCTCGATGAGTGCCGGAGGTTCGGTAAAATTGCGCGGTCCCTGCTGTTGCAGCTTCCGGAATAACGCTTCATGGCTCGTTCCCTTGCGGATTCGTCGCTCGACGAGATCCGAGAAAAGTACACCGACCCGGCGGCCCCCGTCTCGGGCCAGCTACTGGCCAAACTGCAGCGCGACCCGCGCGCGGGCGCGCAGAAGCTGTACCGGATGCTCGCCAGGCGCGCCGACGAGCAGAGGAAGGAGAGAATGCGGCTCGACGCCATGCTGCACTTCGAGCGACTGCTCTGGAAGCAGGGCGTCGAGCACGTCGCGGGCGTCGACGAGGTCGGCATGGGGCCGCTGGCAGGCCCAGTCGTCGCGGCAGCGGTGATTTTCCCTCCGGGCACGGAGATCAAGGCGATCAACGATTCCAAGGCGCTCGACGAGGAAACCCGCGTGCGCCTCGAAGGGGACATCCGGAACAGCGCGGCCGCAGTAGGGATCGGCGTGGTGGAAGTCGAGGAGATCGACCGGCTGAACATCTACCACGCCGGCTTGCGCGCGATGCAGCTCGCGCTCGGCAACCTATCGATCGTTCCGCAGCACGTCCTCGTCGACAGCCGCGCGATCCCGCGCGTTGAGCAGCCCCAAAGCAGCTTCGACAAGGGGGACGGCATCAATTTCTCGATCGCTTCGGCTTCGATCGTGGCCAAGGTGCATCGCGATCGGCTGATGACCGAGCTCGACAAGGTTTATCCGGCATACGGCTTTGCGAGCCACAAGGGATACGCGACCGAGGCGCACCAGGATGCGATCCGCGAGCTCGGTCCCTCTCCGGTTCACCGCCGGTCGTTCGACTTCATCCGCGAGATCCGCGGCGAGTACTGCAACCTCTATTACGACCTAAAGACGCGCGCCGCAAGGATCACTTCGCGCGGAGAGCTGACGAGCTGGGAAGTCGAAGTCGAGGCCTGCGGCGATCGTCTCTCGGAGATGGAGAACAAGAAGCTCCAGCTGCTGAAAGGTCGGCTCTGGCGCCGCATCGCCGGATGAGGGTTCACACGGGACGGGCGATCAAGCGCGCTCCGTGATCCGAATCTCGGGTAGCTTGTCGTCGTAGAAGGCGAGGCGCTCCTTGAGAATGCCGTGCTCGTCATATGGATCCTCGTACGTCCAAACCGCATCCTCCAAGGTCCTGCCGTCCAGCTTCAGCTGGAAAGAGCGGGCCGTGCCCTTGAAAGGGCATTCGGTGGTGGTCGCAGAGCGCTCGAGCTTGTCCACCTTAACGTCCGAGCGCGGAAAGTAGCACCGGGGTGGATGCCCATCCTCGTCGGCTGCGATCACGTTGCTCGAGCTGGCGATCACCTCGCCGTTCACTTCCGCTTCAATCCGCTCGCCAAGGCGCTGTTCTTGGATCTGTGTGCGGGCCATTTCCGGTGTCCGGGCAACTTGCTCACGTTGACCTCCTAGTTCGATAGGAAACCAACAGGCACGCCCATTGCTCGTGTGGACGGGCGGCGGACGTATGCATGGCGGCCGCGCATGCCGCGTTCTGGATCTGGGTCGCGCCCGTGAACGCTTCGATGGTTCTGCTCGACTCGCCGCGCAGGACTGGAGCGAGCTGCGCAACCAGTGGGAGCAACCAGTGGGAGTACGCCCACGCTGCGCGCGCGGGCTTCAGATCGCCGCTCTGGCGGCGCTCGTGACGTCGATACTCGAAGCGAGACCCGCGGACTGAGAGGAAGAGATCCCATGCTGAACGGAAAGAGAGTCGCGATTCTCGTCGCCGAAGGCTTCGAGCAGTCGGAGATGGTCGAGCCGCGCAAGGCGCTCGAGCACGCCGGTGCCGAGACCCTCCTCGTCTCGCCGATCAAGGGCGAGGTGCAGGGCTGGAACCACTTCGACAAAGGCGACCGCTTCAACGTCGACGTCGACCTCGAGGACACGGACGCCGCGGACTACGATGCTCTCTTGCTGCCGGGCGGGGTCGCCAATCCCGACCAGTTGCGCACTAATCCCAAGGCGGTGCGGTTCGCCAAGGCGTTCGTTGAGAGCGGAAAGCCGGTCGGCGTCATCTGTCACGGACCCTGGACGCTGATCGAGGCCGGCGTCGTCAAGGAGCGCACGCTCACGTCGTGGCCGTCGCTCAGGACCGATCTCATCAACGCCGGGGCGAAATGGGTCGATCAGGAAGTCGTGGTGGACGACGGCCTCGTGTCGAGCCGCAAGCCCGCCGACCTGCCCGCCTTTTGCCGCAAGCTGGTCGAGGAGATCGCAGCAGGCGACCACGCTCGAAGGCGCCGGGCGCAGGCATGACCGGTGCGCGGCGTCTCGTTGCGCGCGATCCGCATGCGTTCACTCGGGATCCCAAGCGCCCGCCTCCGGCGTCGGAGCATGCGGCACCGCGGGCGCGTCCGGACGCCGGTTCCTAGGCGTGATAGACCGCAAATGACCCCGCTGATACTCGTGCTCGCAGCGCTGCTCGCCGTCCTCGCTGTCCCGGCGGCGCTGCAGGCCGCGCCGCCCTGCCGAGGCGCGTGCCCCCGCAACCAGCCGCGTCACGGCGGAGGCCGGAGGCCGCTCGTAGCGCAGATTACCGCGCCCGAACGGCCCGCGACCGCGCTCCGCGCGCCCGACGTCGTCTTCGTCCCGACGCCGCAGCCCGTCGTCGACGCGATGCTGCGCCTCGCCGCGGTCCGGAAAGGCGACGTCCTCTACGACCTCGGCTCGGGCGACGGTCGCATTCCGATCACGGCGGCGCGGGAGTACGGCGTCCGCACGGTCGGCATCGACATCAATCGGGACCGGATCAGGGAAGCGAACGCCAATTCCCGTCTAGCGGGAACGACCGCGCTGGTCACGTTCCGCAACGAGGATCTGTTCGAGGCCGACATCTCGGAGGCGACGGTCGTGACGCTCTACCTGCTATCGCACCTCAACGAGAAGCTGCGGCCGAAGCTCGTGCGGGAGCTGCGGCCCGGCACGCGCATCGTCAGCCACGTCTTCGGCATGGGTGACTGGACGCCGGAGCGGCGAGTCGACATCGGCATCCGGTCGGTCTACCTCTGGACCGTGCCGCCGAGACCGGCGGCGGACGGCGAAGCCGGCGGCGGCGCAACGCGGCCATGACGATTTCTGCGCCGTCATACCCTCGCCCTCGATGGCCTGAACCATCTCGTCGGCCGCCGCCTTTCGGACTGCCTGTTCCTGGTCCGGCGTCTTCGCCGCCTCGAGCTCTGCAGGTAGACATCCTTGATCCGCTGCGCGTTGCGCGCAGCCAAAGGCAAAGACTTGAGCTCGGCGTCGCTGTGCGACGACGACTGCTTCGGCGGTTCGATCGCGGGCGCGCCGCCGGCGCCTGAGCAGACGCGATCGGAGCCCATGACGCTCCCAGCACGGCGAAGGCGATCGTCGTGTGAAGAGTCGACGAAGCATGCTCTCTCCCATGTGGTCGAGATGCGCCTCCCATTTCGAGCGGACACGCCGATCCCCA
>CAVWFR010000006.1:0-37946 GCA_963754305.1 uncultured beta proteobacterium
GAATAGTGCTTTGCGCCGCTGCACGTCGTTGGGGAAGCCGCCTGCGGCCAGTACGACGCCTTTCGCCGCGCGAATCTCGATTTCCCCTTGTGCGGTTGACACAACCGCACCGCGCACGGCGCCGTCCTCCAGAATCAAACGCTTCGCGGGCGCGGAATGGGTCAGCTGGACTCCAAGCTTCTCAGCCGACTTCGCCAGCCGTGCAATCAGCGCCACGCCATTGACCAACTGCATCGCGCGCCCGTAAATCGCGAGGTCCAATAGGTGGCGGCAAAACCGCTTGCTAACGTGCAGCAGCGATTTGATCGAGCGGGTCATGCTGAGAAAAGCCATGAGGTCCGCGCCGGCCATGATCGGCATGCCCACGAACGACGTCTCGCGCATCGTCTTGCGCATACGACCGATCAGTGGCCCCACTTCTCGGCCATCGTACGGCGCGGCGATCACTTGATGCCCTTGCGTCCCGGCGCCCGGCACTTTGCCGTGCACGTCCGGAATCGCGTTCCCATCGACAAACTGAAGCTCGGTGTGGTCTTCGAAAAACGCCACCATGTGCGGACAGTTGTCGAGGAACGCGTCAACACGCGACGGGTCATAGCGATCACCCAGTTCGTTCTTGAGATAGGTTCGCGGCTGCTTGGGATCCTCATCGATGCCGGCGCGCTTCGCGAGCGGATTGCCTGGCACCCACATCCATCCGCCCGACCACGCTGTTGCGCCGCCGAACACCGGATCTTTTTCCACGACAATAACCTTGAGACCGTGCCAGGCGGCGGTTACCGCGGCGGCGAGGCCGGAGGCTCCAGAGCCTACGACGAGCAGGTCGCAGCTCATCCGATTTGAATCGGTCGCTTTCCTGGGTGTCATCATCACCCCTTGCAAAGACTCGTGTCGAAGTGCGCTTTGCGGCCCCGAGTTCGAGCAATCGAATGACTGACGGGTCCGAATCCGGCTGTTGGCAAGAAGCGAACGTCGCACTGACGCGACCGCCGAGCCGCGGGCTGCAGCGCCCGCCCCTACTCCGCCTTCGCCCCCGACTCGCGTATCACCCTGGCCCAGCGCCCGAACTCCGAGCGCATGTACGCCGCGTACTGGTCGGCGGTGCCGCCGAGCGGCTCCGAGCCTTGCGCGGCGAGGCGGGCACGAAACTCCTCGCCCGCGAGCGCCTTGTTCACCTCCGCGTTCAGCCGGACGACGATCTCCTTCGGCGTCGCCGCCGGGACGACGATGCCTTGCCAGGCGCTCATCTCGAAGCCCGGCAGTTTCGCCGCCTCCTCCAGGGTCGGGACGTCCGGGAGCGCGGAGGAGCGGCGCGGCACGGCGATCGCTAGCGCGCGCAGGCGGTTGTCCTTCACGTAGGGCAGCACGGTGTTGATGGTGTCGATCATCAGCTGCGTCTGCCCGCCGGCGACGTCGATCAGCGCCGGTGCGCTGCCCTTGTACGGAATGTGCTGCGCCTGCAATCCCATCTGGCTGAGGAACAGCGCGGCCGCGAGATGCGTGATGGTCCCCGAGCCGGACGAGGCGTAGTTGAGCTTGCCCTGGTTCGCGCGGGCGTAGGCGAGGAAGTCGCCTAGCGTCTTCGCCGGGACCTGCGGGTTCACCACCAGCACGAGCGGCACGGTGGCGGTGAGCGCCACCGGTGCGAAATCCTTGAACGGATCGAACGCCACCTTCGCATAGAGCGAGGGCCCGATCACGATCGCGGACGTGTTGTAGAAGAGCGTGTAGCCGTCGGGCAGCGCCTTGGCGGCCTCGCCGGCGCCGATGTTGCCGCCCGCGCCCGGCCGGTTGTCGACCACGACCTGCTGGCCGAGTTGCTCGGAGAGTCGCTGCGCGAAGAGCCGGGCGTTGATGTCGGTCGGTCCGCCGGGCGGGAACGCGAGGATCATGCGGATCGGCTTCGACGGATAGGTCTGCGCCGACGCGGCGAGCGCGAAGGACGACAAGGCGAACACGAGGAGCCTGACGATCTTCTTCATTGCCGCTCTCCCTCCCTCGACCGCGATCAAGCGTTGAAGCTCGTGAGCACCTGTCCCGGGCCGGTCCCGGACAGCATCCCCTGCCTGCCGTCGAATACCCGCGTGCCGTTGACCCAGACGCCTTCGACACCCTGCGGCCGGCGCGTCATCCGTGAGCCGCCGCCTGGAAGATCGGCGATGCGTTCGAGGCCCGACAGGCCTACCGTTCGCGGGTCGAAGAGCAGCAGGTCCGCCCACATCCCTGGCGCGATGCGTCCGCGCGCCGGAATTCGATACAGCGATGCGGGATGGCTCGTCAGCCGCCGCACGCCCTCCTCCAGCGTGAAGGTGCCGGTCTCGCGCACCCAGTGCTTCAGGAAGTACAACCCGAAGCCCGCGTCGCACATGAAGATCAGATGCGCGCCGGCGTCGGAGAGCGTGATCACGCCGGCCGGATGCCGGAGCAGCGGTGCGACGCCGGCGTCGTCGTTCTGGAACAGCTTGCCGACGAAGCCCGCGTCGAGGCCGGTCGCGAGCGCGAAGTCGAAGAAGAAGTCGACCGGATCCTGGCCCGCTTCGCGCGCGAGCTCCGCGATGCTGCGTCCCTCGGCCTGCCGGTGCGCCGGCCCCGCGGCCGCGACCTCGAGCGTCGCCCAGTTGCCCGCGAACAGGATTCCGGGCGCCGGGTCGCGCGAGGTTCTCCCGGAAGCGCCGGCGAAACGCCGGGTCGGCGTAGATCGCAGCGAGATCTTCGGGCCGCGCGGTCTTCACGCGATCGAAGGCGTCGTGCGACAGCAGGAGATACGGATCGCGCAGCGTGAAGTCGAACGACAGCGGCTGGCACGTCGTCTGGATGTAGACCTCGCGGCCGCGGGCGAGCGCGGCCGCGCACCGCTCGTAATAGCTGCGCCCGCGCTCGGGCTCGGACTCCGTGTACATGGTCAACACGGTGGAGATGAACACCGGGCGCCCGGTCGCCGCGGCGAGCGACTCCATGTACTCCGGCGTCGCGCGCGGCCCCGTAGCCATCATGAAGACGCCGCGGCCCGCTTCGCCGAGCGTGCCGACGAGCGCGCGCAACTCCGCGTCGTCCGCGATCGTCGAGGGCATCGGCAGCCCCGCGAAGCCCGAATGATTCGGCGAGAACGACGAGGCGAAGCCGATCGCGCCGGCGTCGACCGCCTCGCGCACCGTAGCCCGCATCCGCGCCAGCTCTTCGGGCGTCGGCTCGGTCCGAGTCGACGCTTCCGCGCCCATCACCGCGGTCCGGATCGTCGAGTGCTGGGCGAACACGCCGACGTTGATCGCCGGCTGCACCCGCCGCAGGAGCGCCATGTAGTCCGGAAAGGTCTCGAAGTCCCAGCGCGTTCCGGCCGCCAGCACGTCGAGCTCCATGCCCTCCACCACCGACAGGTTCTGCAGCATCGTCTCGCGCAGGCTGCGCGGGCACGGCGCGATGCCGAAGCCGCAGTTGCCGAGGATCGCGGTGGTGACGCCGAGCGACGGCGAGGGCGAGAGCGTCGGGTCCCAGGTGATCTGGGCGTCGTAGTGCGTGTGCAGGTCGACGATGCCCGGCATGAGCGCGAGGCCGGCGGCGTCGACCGTCTCGCGCGCCGTGCCGTCGACGCGGCCGACCTCCGCGATCCGGCCATCTCGGACCGCGACGTCGGCGGTGATGGCGGGGTCACCGCTGCCGTCGTAGACGGTCGCGCCGCGCAGGACGAGATCGAACATCGCGATACCTCCTCAAGGATCGAAGCGCAGGTTGCGGTCGCGCACGAGCCGGGTCCACTTGGCCACCTCGGCGGCCACGAGCTGCCCGAGCTGCTCGGGCGTGCCGCCGCCCGGATCGGCACCCGCCGCGCTCAACCGCTCCTTGACATCCGCCGCACCGAGCGCGCGATTGATCTCGCCGTTCAGCCGCTCGATGATCGGTCGCGGCGTCCCGGCGGGTGCGAAAACGCCGAAGAACGTACTCGCCTCGAATCCAACGACACCGGCTTCGGCGAGCGTCGGCGTGTCGGGCGCGAGCGCCGACCGGCGTACCGTGCCGACGCCGAGCAGCTTCAGCTTTCCCGAGCGCAAGTGCGGCGACGAGGTGGTGAACACGTCGAACATCAGCTGCACCTGCCCCGCGAGCAGATCGGTCATCGCCGGCGCGCCGCCCTTGTAGGGCACGTGCACGATGTCCGCGCCGGTGATCGAGCGGAACAGCTCGGTCGCGAGATGATTCGAGCTGCCGTTGCCGTAGGAGCCGTAGTTGAGCTTGCCCGGCTGCTCCCGCACGAGGGCGAGGAACTCGGCGGTCGTCGCCGCGGGGACCGAAGGATTGACCACCAGGATGTACGGCGTGGTGGCCACCAGCGCGACCGGAGCGAAGTCCTTCACCGGGTCGTACGGCAGCGACTTCTGCACCGCGGGGTTGGTGCCGTGCGTGCTCGCCGTGCCCATCAGCAGCGTGTAGCCGTCCGGCGCCGCTTTCGCCACCGCCTCCGAGCCGATGCTGCCCGCACCGCCGGCGCGGTTCTCGACGAGCACCGGCTGGCGAAGCGCCTCCGCGAGCTCGCGCGCGAGCGTGCGCGCGATAGAGTCGACGGTGCCACCGGCGGGGAACGGCACGATGAGCCGGATCGCGCGCTCGGGATAGGACTGGGCGGCGGCGGGGCCCCCCGTCGCGAAAAGTGCGATCGCCGACACAACGGCGATCGCGAGGTTGGCTGCCGCTTGGAGAATCATCCCGGGGTTCACATCGCGCGTAGGTGGAATCGCGATTAGATAACAAAAACCCGCTCGCGCGGGCTCTCGTCTCCGCCGTGGGGTGCACCGCCCTCACGTCAAGCGATTTGCTTGCGCGCCCTTCGAAGGATCGGTGGGCCGGCCTCCGATGGACGTCTGCACGAAGCGCGATCGAGCCCGAGAGGCCCGGATCGTCATGGATTGGTTGCGGCACCGCGTTCCGCGTCTGCGTTATCGTGTCGGATCGGCACCACAGCCGCACGTTCGAGGATCGCCATGCGCCTGCAAGGAAAGATCGCCGTCGTCATCGGTGCCGGGCAGGGCCCTGGCGAAGGGCTGGGCAACGGCCGGGCCACCGTGCTGCGCTTCGTCGCCGAGGGCGCGCGCGTGCTGGCGGTCGACCGCGACCTCGCTTCGGCCGAGGAAACGGCGGCGATGGCGGCCACGCCCGGCGGCGACTGCGTCGCCTTCCGGGCCGACGTCACCGACGAGCGCACGCTCGCCGCCGCGATCGCCGACGCGCACCGGCGCTGGGGCCGGATCGACATCCTGCACAACAACGTCGGGGTGAGCATCGCCGGCGGCGATGCGCCGCCGCTCGAGATCACCGAAGAGGCGTTCGACCGGATCTGCGCCATCAACCTGCGAGGTACGGTGATGGCCTGCAAGCACGCGCTACCGATCATGCGCGAACAGCGGGCCGGCGCGATCGTCAACATCTCCTCGGTCGCCGCCTGGGAGAACTACCCGTACGTCGCCTACAAGGCGACCAAGGCCGCGATGATCGCCTACACGCAGCAGATCGCCATCCAGAACGCCGAGTTCGGCGTCCGCGCCAACGTCATCCTGCCCGGCCTGATGGATACGCCGATGGCGGTCGACACCCGTGCGCGAGCGAGCGGCAAGACCCGGGCCGAAGTCGCGGCACAGCGCGATGCGCGGGTGCCGCTGCGCCGTCGCATGGGCACCGCCTGGGACGTGGCGAACGCCGCACTCTTCCTCGCCTCTGACGAGGCGAATTTCATCACCGGTGCAGCGCTACCGGTCGACGGCGGCGCGCTGGTGCGGATCGGGTAGGCCCCTGCCCCTAGCGCAGCAGATTCATCGAGAACTGCCCCCCGATCGCGTTGAAGATCTGGTCGCTCGACACGAACGTCCGGCCGGACGCGCCCGCGGGCCACCCGCAGCTCAGCGTGTAGCCGGGCTGCTTCGCGTCGGCGGCGAGTGCAATACGCGTCACCTTCACCATCCCGCTGCCGGTTCCGATCTCCTGCTCGTCGTAGTCCACTGCGCCGACGACGAGCGTCCCGGGCGGCACGGTGCCGGGCGGGCCGGCCACCGGCACGAGCTTGCAGAAGGGCATGTTCCGGTCGAGCTTTCCGGCCGGCACGAGCTGTTCGTTCTGGAAGAGGATCTCGCGCGTCCCGGCCGGAAAGGCGAGCGGCGACCGCAGGACGAACTTGGATCCCGTCTCGACCTGCTGCGGCGGCGCGGGGATGGCGACCGTCCCGGCGTGATTCTGGCAGCCGGCGAGGATCGCGATCGTTGCGAGCGGCGCGAAACGGAGTGTGCTGCGCTTCATGCGTTCCCCTTTTTCCTTAGCGTCGGTTGAATATCCCACAGATCGGAACGGCCGGGACCGGTTGCCGCGGCGGCGCTAGCCGCCGGCACTTCGCCGGCGTCGATCATTACTACCGCGTCCGCCATGTGCCGTTCGTCTCGAGCGCACGCCCGTCATCGGCGAGCTTGATGAGATGCGCAAGCAGCGAGCGACTCGCCACCGGATGCATGCGCTCCGGGACGTCGTCGTAGACGTGCGGCACCAGAGAGTCGAGCGTCGCCGAGCCGTGCTCGGCGAGCGCGGCGACGACCTTGTTCTCGCGCGCGAGGCGATGCATGAGCACCCGCTCGACCACCTCGTGCGGCGGCGCCATCAGAAAACCATGCCCGGGCGCGATGAATTCGAGGCGCTCGGAGAGGAGCAGCCGCAGGCTCGCGAGATAGACCGCCATGTCGCCGTCGGGCGGATTGATCACGACCGTCGAGCCCTGCATCAGATGGTCCCCGGTGAAGAGCAACCGCTCGCCTTCCTCCAGAAAGCAGAGCTGGTTCGACGCGTGGCCGGGCGTATGCAGCACGCGCAGGCTGCAGCCGGCGATCTCGAGTCGCTCGCCGTGCGCGAGCTCGCGGTCGGGGGCGAAGGTCTCGTCCTGCCGCTCCGGGTAGCGCGCCCGCATCCCCAACACCGGGGCACCGGTGCGCGCCTGCAACGGCGCGGCGCCGGGCGAATGGTCGACGTGGGTGTGCGTACACAGGATCCACGCGATCGGCCCCGCCGCCGACTCTAGGATAGCGTCGATGTGCGACTCGATCGACGGCCCCGGATCGATCACCGCGATGCCGGTCCCGGCGTCGCCGACGAGATAAGTGTTCGTCCCGGGACCCGTCATCGCTCCCGGGTTCGGCGCGGTGATCCGGACGACGCGCGGCGCCACCTTGACGGCGACACCCGGGACGATCTCGTATGACGCCGTACCGGTGTCGTCCGGATCGAGCTTGGTCACCTCGGCGTACGCGTAGTCCCCGGGCACCAGGAGTTTCCGGCCGGCGCGCCCGACTGCGGCGCGGGGCGCCATGGGCGGCATCGGCCGCGGCGTCCGCGCGTAGGCCATCGCATCGGCAACGCGATCGAAGCGGGTCAGCAGCTCGAGCGTCTTCATGGTCGGGAACAGCAGCTCGATCGCGCCCGCGGCGTGCCGCGCCAGCGCGATCCGCGGCGCGATCCATTCGTGGCCGACCGCCTCGCGCCCATCGTGCATCGGCTGCTGCGACGGCGGCGCCGCGGCGATGAAGAAGCGCGTGTCGTAGCGGCGGGGCCGCCCGGCCTGGGTGATCCAGTGAGAGAGATAGGCGAGGTGGTCGGTCGCGAGGCGCAGGCCGCGCGCGGCCACCACCGCACCGAAGGTCGCGGCATCGTCCGGGCGCTCCGCGATCGGCAGCTCGACTCTCGCAAGCTCGCCGCCGGCATAGGCGTACAGCAGCCCCGCTTCCTCGTAGCATTCGCGGATCGCGCAGATCCAGTACGCGAGGCCGCCCGCCGCGAGGCCGAGGTGCTGGCTCGCCGCGACGTCGTCCAGACCCGCGCAGCGCGCGGCGAGCGCTGCGTCGCCGGGTTCCACCGCGCCGCCGGGAAAAACGTGCGCGCCGCCGGCAAACGCCATCGTTCGCGGACGAAGCATCAGCAGGACTTCGATCCCCGGCTCGCCGTCGCGCACCACGACGATCGTCGACGCGGGGCGGGGCACGGAGGCTATGCGCGGTTCGCTCATGCGCGGGCAACTATACACACTCGAAACCGGCGCCCGCGCGAGGGCATCCGCTCGCGCCCGCCGGGCGAGCCGGCAGCTGCCTATCGCCGGGAACAGCCGCCGGCGCTTCTCTCTCTAACGAACGATCGCGGACATGTCGGGATACGGCGTGCCGGCGACCGCCGATCGGGGCGACGCGGCCTCGATCTCGGCGAGATCCTTCGCATCGAGGCGGATCGACGCGGCGGCGACGTTCTCCTCGAGGTACGTGCGCCGCTTCGTCCCCGGAATCGGCACCACGTCCGCGCCTCGCGCGAGCACCCACGCGAGCGCGAGCTGGCTCGGCGTGCAGCCCTTGCCCGCGGCAAGGCGCCTCACCCGCTCCACCAGCGCGACGTTGCGCGCAGAGTTGTCCCGCCGCGGCGAGCTCGCCCGCCTCACCTGGGACCACGTCGAGCTCGAGCGCGCGATCGCCTATGCGCGCGCGACATCCCTGTCCCGCAGGAAGTCAATTGCTAGAGGTTGGATACACCGGACCGGGCAGAGATCGGCCAAGGGGCGGAACACCCCTTGGCCGGTAACGATGACGCTGTCCTTCTGTTTCGAACCGCAACCACCTTCAATCGTTGCGGTGGTCGTCGTGGTGTCGACGATCGTCGTGGTGATGCTAGCGGTCACCGACATCGAACAGCAAGTTGACCGGCGATGGCCCAAATGACGCCCATGGAATGGACTTCACCTGCCTCACGCCTCGCTTGGACCAATCGCACACGCCATCGGGAAAGATGGCTTGCAGTTGCACGCGCTGCTGCGCGGTGAACGGCACCGCGTAATCCCGACTGTCGATCGGCTTGAGCCGGCACTTGATGACGTCGAGCTCGATCGGCGCGCCCGCCACCATTTCCGGCGGTATCCCGACCGGGAATAGCGCGTTGCACTGGCCGGGACCGGACAGGGTCTGCTTCTCGACGATCTTCACGCCTGCGGTGGTCCAGCAGGCGTCAACTACGTCGGCGGGCTTGTTTCTCACGACCTTTTCCGCCAGCCGCCCCTTCGAGGTGTCGGAGGCGACTGCCGCCAGCCAGCGCCCCATCTGCTCGATCAAGAGGTCGATGGGAGCCAGGTTGCCGACGACCACCTGGTTGTCCGCATGACCGTTCGCGTTGATCAGCCGCGCGCGAATCGCATGCGCGTGGTAGCGGAGGTGCACATCGCCGTCAGGGTCCAGATCACCGCCGCCCATGCGGGTGATGACCGGCATGCTGGCGAGGCCGTTGCCGCCGCCAAGGATGCGCCCGCCCTGATAGGCTCGGCGCGTGGCGCCCGGATAGGTTGTCGTGCGTGTGGGGATGTGGTTGAAGTCGATATCGACGCCCCCGATCATTGCGTTCAGGTCGAGGAACTGATCGACGGTGATGACGCCGTCGTTCAGCGCCTTCAACCCGTACTGCACGCCGACGTTGTCAAGGGGGCGTTGCGCGAACCGCGCATCGCCATGGAAGGGCGTATTCCGGATCTTGCCGTACACGTTCACGGTGTGGTCGTAAACGTCTCCGCGCGCACCGTACGGATTGGTCGTGGGATCGTAGCGGAACTGCGGGCCCACTCCCGGCAGGATCTCCGGCGGGAACTCGATCCGCGGATCCATCCTGTTCCCCCGCACCACGCTCATTTCCTGGAGCTGGCCGGGGATCGAAAGGTATCCCGAGATCGCCTTCTGCTGATCGACCGTGTACACGCCCGGACGCGTCTGGTCGAAGTAAATCTGGAGCAACCGGGAGCTGTGCATCGGGACCATCCCGGTGGTGACATCCGGGAAGCTGCTCGTGGTGACGATGCCGTCGAACGTGCCGGGATAGTTGTCCCCCGTCTGGTTGCTTTGATAGGCGCCACCTGAGCCGCCGGTGCCGATCGTGAAGCAGCGGCACGCCGAAGCTCTCGATGAAGCGCTCCTTGACCATCAGGATCGTCTCGGACGAAAGCAGGTCGTTGCAGTTGTTGCCGAAGGTGTTGAGGGTCGCCGAGGCGACGCCGTAGCCCTGGCTCAGATAGGAATGGTTGACAGGATTGACGAGATCCGGCCCTTGCGTGTACCAGCCGCCGATGCAGCCGCCGCCGAGCGGGTAGATGAGCCGCTTGTTCCAGCCCGCGGGTGGCGCGAAGGGGCTGGGCGCCGGGTCGTTCGGGTTGTGCAAAATCGCGGTCTGGTAGATCGCGCGGTTGATCGTTCCCGTTTCCAGCCGCACGATGTACGGCACCGTGGCGCCGGTTACCGTGGTCGTAGAGGCGAGATTGGCCGGCAGGGTCGAGTACGGCTGCGGAAGCGACGCAAACGTGTTGCCCGTCGTGCGGTAGACGTACTGCACGCGCCGCTCGATCGAGCAGTCGGGATCGAGCGGCGCGCCGAGCGCCGGGCTGCCGGGAAACGGAACGAAGTTCGCGGTCGTGCAGGCGAACGGGAATTCCTGCGGCCCGGAGATGATCGGTCCCTGGATCCGGTAGTTGGTGAGCGTGATGTCGGCGTCGGCGTGTCCCCGGCCTTTGCCCTTGGCGTCGACCTCCAGGTGGTTCCTGCCCAGGCGCAGGCCGGTGACGAGCCCGGTGAGCGTCCGTGAGGACGCATCGGCGACGAACGCCCCGGTGACATCGGCACCGTTCAGCTCGATGCGCACCCTGCGCAGGCTGACGTCTCGGTCTTTCACGGTGACGCGGACCAGCGCATCGCCGCCGGAGACCATGTAGGGCCGGCTCGATAACACCTCGATCCTGAAGTCTCGATCGCCGTGGTGGCGATCGTCATCGTGTCTATCGTCGGCGTACGTCAGGCCAGACGGAATCGCGCTCGCCAGCAGCATGCACGCGAACGCGCACAAGCCATTTCGCAGGTCGTTCATGGCCCTACCCTCCTCAAGGTTGGATGTGACGAGGCACGACGTGGTGCTAACGCCAAGAAAACGGTACAACCGCCCCGGCCCGAGAGGTTCTTTCGGTCCGAAATAAACCCGAGAAAACGAAAGAAGCGCGAGAACGGCAAAGCGCCTCCCCTCACGCCGTCACGGGAAGAGCGATTAGTAACGGGTCGATGTGCTCCGTGAGCGAACGCTTCAGGTCCCGCCTCGTTTCGGTCCCAGGGTCACGCAAGCATCTGGGGATGCGAAGGGATCACAAGAACGCCGGCAATCCTCACCATTTCCCCGCCCGCCTTTTCCCTACGCTGTAGTCGGGCCAGACATGACGCACAGGCCGATCACACAGGAAGAGGAGACGAACGTGAACACCATCGTGAAAGCTGCCGTGATTGCCGGACTATTGTTTCCAGCCGTATCGGCCAATGCCTCTATGACGGTGACCCCGGGTTTGACGGTCACCAATTCGTGCAACACGGATATCGCGATTGCGGTCCATTACAAGGGCAACACCGGGTGGAGCACCACGTCCTTTGTCAGCATTCCGGCTAAGCAAACGAAGGAAAGAGTGGTCTCTTCGAGCAATTCCATTTTCTACTACTACGCAGAGAGCCAATCGGGCAAGATCCGCTGGGCCGGTGATAGAAGCTTCACAGTTGCGGGAAAGGCCTACCCGATGAAACAGACAAACCTGGATCGGGATGAGGAACGCAATCGTTATCACCTGCGACTCACCTGTCGGAGCGCTTAGTCGGGCGGATCGTGTTTAGACGGGGGGCGCGAAAGGTGGTGCTATGTTCACGGCCTTGCCCCATTGCACTTGCCTGCCGGCTCCCGTCGCCTCGCCGCTGAGAAGCCGCCCTTCCTGGGAGAAGCACGCTCCGCGAATCGAGGCCGACACCAACTCCTGACTTCCGCCACCCGCAGTTCCCGAACATCATCCGTCCGCAGGCAGTACCATCGCGGGCCGGCTACACCGGCGACACTGGTGGCCTCACCATGAGCTTCACCGACCGGACCTCCGCCCACTCCACCGCGCGCCGCCCGACGATGGCGGCGAACGTGATCGCCACCTCGCAGCCGCTCGCAGCGCAGGCGGGCCGTGCGCATGCGCCTCGATGCTGATGAGGCGGCCCGCCTTCGTCGGCGTGCTCGGCGAGGTGCTGCCGCGGGCCGACCGAACGATCGACTAGAGCCGGATCCAGGACAACCCCGCGCCGCCCCTCCGGGCGCGGGGCCGCGCCCGCGGATGCCGCGACGGCGGACGCTCCTCTGGAAATACGCCGCGTACTCCGCGGCCCTGGTGACCGCCGTGCTCGTCGCGGTCGGCGCCGTCACCGGCTACTTCGCCTATCGCGACGCCGAGGCGGCGCAAGGCGTGTTGCTCCGCGAGAAGGCCGGCGCGGTCGCGATCCACATCGCGAGCTTCTTCTGGGGGATCGAGGAGCCGCTCGCGTGGGAGCTCGCGGCCGAGGCGTATACGGGCGCCGAGCGCGCAGACCGCCGGGCCGAGATGGTCGGCCTCCTGCGGCGCCTGCCGCAAGTCACCGAGCTGCGGTGGATCGATCCGGCGGGCCGGGAGCGGTTCTTCGTTTCGCGCGCCGCGCTCGACAGGACGGAGAGCGGCGCCGATTTCTCGGCCGATCCCCGCTTCATCGGCGCGCACGGCGGCGGCATCCATGCGAGCCCGGTCTACTTCCGGCGCGAGAGCGAGCCGTTCCTGTCGCTGGCGCTCGGCAGCTCCGCGCCGGCGGCCGGCGTTCTCATCGCGGAGGTGAATCTCAAATTCGTGTGGGAGGTCGTGTCGCGCGTGCGGATCGGCGAGAGCGGGCTCGCCTACGTGGTCGATTCGCGCGGACAGCTCGTGTCGCACCCCGACCTCAGCCTCGTGCTTGCCCGCACCGATCTCTCGCGGCTCCCGCACGTGAGCGACGCGATCGCGCGGGCGCCGTCGGCGCGGCTCCATACGCGCAACCTCGCCGGCGCGACGGTCCTCGCTGCGGGCGTGCCGATCCCGCGCCTCGGTTGGACGGCGTTCGTCGAGCTGCCGGCGGGCGAGGCGCTCGCGCCGGTGTACGCGGGCGTGACCCGCGCGGCGCTGCTCGGGGCACTCGGCCTCCTCGGCGCCCTTGCGGCGAGCTATTTCCTGGCACGCCGCATGGTGCGGCCGATCCGCGCCCTCGGAGCGGGCGCGGATCGGATCGGCGCCGGCCAGCTCGGCGAGCGGATCCACGTCGGCACGGGCGACGAGCTCGACGCGCTCGGCGCGCAATTCAACCGCATGGCGGAGCGCCTCCAGGAATCGTACGCGACGCTCGAGGCCCGGATCGCCGAGCGCACCGAGCAGCTCGCGACCGCGAACCAGGCCAAGACGCGGTTCCTCGCGGCCGCGAGCCACGACCTGCGCCAGCCGATGCATGCGCTCGCCCTCACCGTCGGCGAGCTGCGCGAGATCGCGCGCGCGCCCGAGCTCGCGGCGCTGGCGCGGCGCATCGACCGCTCGGTCGCCGCCCTCGAGGATCTGCTCGACGCGCTGCTCGACATCTCGAAGCTCGACGCCGGCGCGATTGCAGCGGAGAAGCAAACCTTCCCGCTGCAGTCGGTCCTCGAGCGGCTCGCCGACGAGCTCGGGCCGGCCGCCGAGGAGAAAGGATTGCGCTTCCGCGTCGTGCCGACGTCGCTCTGGATCGAGAGCGACCCGACGCTCCTCGGCCGGATCCTGCTCAACCTCGTCGCGAACGCGGTCCGCTATACGCGCGAGGGCGGCGTCGTCGTCGGGTGCCGGCGGCACGGCGGCGAGGCCGAGATCGTCGTCGCCGACTCCGGCATCGGCATCGCCGCGGCCGACCAGCCGCGCATCTTCGAGGAGTTCTATCAGGCGGGCAGCCCGCAACGCGACCGGGCGCAGGGCTTGGGCCTCGGACTCGCGATCGTCGACCGCGTCGCGCGGCTGCTCGGCCACGCGATCACCGTGAAGTCGCAGGTCGGGCGCGGCTCGGTATTCGGCGTGCGCGTGCCGATTGTCCCGCCGCGCCCCGGCGAGCCCGCGCCGGCCGCGCCCGAGACGGGCACCGAGCTCGCGGGCCTGCGCGTGCTGGTCGTCGACGACGAGCCCGACGTGCGCGCGGCGCTCGACGGCCTGCTCCGGCGCTGGGGCTGCAGCGTCGAGAGCGCGGCAAGCGGCGGCGAAGCGCTTTCCGCCGGCCGCGCGTCGCCGGATCTCGTGCTCTGCGACCTGCGCCTCGGCGAAGGCGGGAGCGGGTTCGACGTCCTCGACCGGCTGAAGACCCGCTGGGGCACGAACCTGCATGGGATCATCGTCACCGCCGATGCGTCCACCGAGCGCATCGCGGAGGCGCACGCCCGCGGCTATCCCATGCTTCACAAGCCGGTGCGGCCGGCGAAGCTGCGGGCGCTCGTCGAGCAGCTCCTGCGCGAGCGCGTCCCGGGCTAGGACGGCTTCGCCTCGTCGGCGGCCCCCAGGCCGAGCTTGGCTGCAGCGAGGGCCGCCTGCGTGCGCGTCGTGACGCCCAGCGCGCGGAACACCGCCGAGAGGTGCGCCTTCACCGTACGCTCGGCGAGATCGAGCTCGCGGCAGATCAGCTTGTTCGACTTGCCTGCGGCGAGGAGCTTCAGCACCTGCGCCTGACGATCGGTCAGGCCGAGCGTCTCGAGCGAGAGGGCTCGCTCCGTCGCCACGCGTGCCGCCCGCGCGCCCGATCCCGCGACCGGCGCCAGCGCCTCGGGCGGCAGGTACTTGCCGCCCGCGAGCACGAGTCGCAGCGCATTGAGCAGGACCTCATTCGGCGATGACTTCGGGATGAAGCCCGCCGCGCCGGCGGCGATCGCCGCGAGCACGGTCGGGCGGTCGTCCGCGCTCGACAGCACCACCACCGGCACCTCGGGGTAGCGGCGCCGCCACGCCTTCAACGCGGGGATCCCCGCGAGGCCGGGGATATTCAGGTCGAGCAGCACGAGGTCGAGATCGGGCTCGGCGTCGGCGATCGCGAACCCCCGCTCCGAGTCCCCCACGGCGAGCACCATCGCTCCCGGTTCGAGCCGCGCGACCACGCCTTGCACCGCCTCCCGCATCAGCGGGTGATCGTCGACGACCAGGAGCTTCAACCCGGCCCTCTTGGGCTAGCCCTTTCCACCCGGTCAAGTGTAGCGCACCGGGCAGATCCTCCAGGAGGAACAGCGAGTTGCACCCTGATCGCGGCTAGGGTGCCGATGCCACGAACGCCTCGCCGCGCGCAGGGCACGCCCTTAGGTCCGATGTTCCGCGCGCATCACGCGGCAAACAATCCGTCGCCGCCCTCGCAGAAGCGAGCCGCCCGCGCCGCAAAGCGCAGGTTCATGAGACGACCGCATCAGCAGCTTGCTGGCGCCGCGATGCTCCTCCTCGCGGGCGCCCGAAGGAAGTCATGAAACCGATTTATCTGGTGATACTGCCTGCGGTCGGCTTCGCTCTCGCGACAATAGACGTTCGGGCACAGACCTGGCCGACGAAACCTGTGCGGGTAATTGTGCCGGTTGCAGCGGGCAGCACCACCGACATTGTCCCGCGCGCGGTTTTCGAGCAGCTCTCGCTGCAGCTCGGGCAGCCCATCGTCGTGGAGAACCGAAGCGGCGCCGGGGGCACGATCGGGACAGCCTTCGCCGCCAAGTCGGATCCCGATGGTTACACCATTCTCGCCTTCGGGTCCGCGCACACGATCTCGCCGTCGCTCTATTCCAACCTGAGCTACGACCCCGCGCGTGATTTTGCGGCCGTCGTGCCCCTCGGTATTTCGGCGGCCGTGATGGTCGTTTCGCCGGCGAAGGGTTTCAGGACAGTTGGCGACGTCGTCGCCGCAGGCAAGGCCAAGCCGGGCGCGCTCAACTTCTCTTCGGTCGGTATCGGCACCGCAACCCATCTGAGCGCGGAGCGGTTCCTGTCAAGCGCGGGGGTGGTGGCCGTGCATATTCCGTTCAAAGGCGGCGCGGAAGCCATGTCCGAAGTGATGGCCGGACGGATTGACTTCTTCTTTGGGCCAGTCGGGCTCGTCCTGCCACATGTTCGCGGGGGCAAACTCGCTGCACTCGTGGTGAACGACGCCAAACGTGCCGCCGCGTTGCCCGATGTGCCGACCACCTTGGAAGCCGGTTTTGCCAATGCCGAGTATCCGATCTGGTTCGGTCTCTTTCTACCGGCGAAGACGCCGCGCGATGTCGTTGACAAGCTTCACGACGAGACGCTCAAAGCGCTGCAAGTGCCCACGGTGCGGGAGAGGCTGGCCACACTTGGCGTCGATCCGATGGTCATGACGTCGAACGAGTTTGACGCGTATGTCCAAGAGGAAATCGCTGTCAACGCTGCGCTGGTCAAAGCGGCCGGTATCAGGCCCGAGTGAGAACGATTGATGTCGCCTCAATGGCGGTCCGCTTGGACGCGATAACGCTGCAGATCCCGCGTTCCGTCAGGCGCTGATCGCCAATCTGCGCTTCCACCCCGAATGGGACCGAATTCTGTTCCCGGACATATGCAAGCCGAAGCCCCCGCCCGAGCCGCCGGTCGTGAAGCCGCTGCCCGAACCGCCCCCTGCGCCGCCGTCCCAGATCGCGTCGCCGCCGCCGGTGATCGCGCCGCGGCCCGCTTCGAGCCGCAGCCGGTGGGCCCACTGACCGTCGAGGGTCGCCGCCGACGAACCGATAGTCGCGTGAACCCTTAAGGAGATCTGGAAATGAAGCTGATCCTCAAGTTCAACCTGGTGTTCGTCGCGATCTTTCTCCTCGGGCTCGGCGTCGCTGGGTACATGTCCAATCAGTTGCTGCAGCAAAATGCCCGTGAAGAGATTCTGCAAAACGCGCGGCTGGTGATGGAGACCGCGCTCGCGACGCGAGCGTACACGGCCAGCCAGGTTGGGCCGTTGCTCGAGACGCAGATGAAATACGTCTTCCTGCCGCAGTCGATACCCGCCTACTCGGCCACCGAGGTCGTGAACGGCCTGCGCAAGAAGTTCGGCGACTACGCCTACAAGGAGGCGGCGCTCAACCCGACCAATCCCCGCGACCGCGCGGTCGAGTGGGAGGCGGACATCGTCAACCGGTTCCGCAACGGCTACGACCGGGGCGAGATCATCGGCGAGCGCGAGACGCCGACCGGCCGCTCGCTCTACATCGCGCGCCCGATCCAGATCAAGGACCCCGCGTGCCTGATCTGCCACAGCACCGCAGAGGCCGCGCCGAAAACGGTGGTCGACCGCTATGGTCCGGCGAACGGCTTCGGCTGGCAGCTGAACGAGATCATCGGCGCGCAAGTGGTCTCGGTGCCGACGGAAGTGCCGAACCAGCGTGCGAGCGCGGCGTATCGGACCTTCATGCTATCGCTCGCCGGCGTGTTCATCTTCGTCGGCATTGCGCTGAACTTGATGCTGCTCGCAATGGTGATCCGGCCGGTCACCAAGCTCTCCAAGCTCGCCGACGAAGTGAGCCTGGGCAACATGGACGTCCCCGACTTCCACGCGCGGGGCAAGGACGAGATCGGCGTGCTGGTCGACTCGTTCAACCGCATGAAGAAGAGCGTAGTGCAAGCGATGAAGATGCTCGAAGAGTAAAGAAATGGCCACAGAGGACACAGAGAGCGTAGCTAACACAGAGATCTGCCAGATGAAACCCATCTCTGTGTCCTCGCTGCTGCCCACGGCGCCGGACTCACGCACTCGACCCAAAGCCGCCACTCGATCGGCTGTCCTTCCTTCACTTCCGCAAGATCAGGCATCTTGAACGTCTTCTTATTCAATGCGTCCGTCGCTCCGTAGAAGCGCATTGTCGGCATCGGTCGTTTGCCCCGCGTGGGAATCCAGTTCTCGTGTAAGCCCTGTGGCGGGTTCGGACCGACGTACAACGTGACGCTGCCGTTGGCGTTCCTTTTCATCTTGTCGAGGTCATAGGACGATAGCGTCGTGCGGCCCGAGCCCCCTATCCTTCGGTTGGCGGATGCGGGATCAGGCTCCTGCCTGTGAGCGGCGGAGCCATTCGTCGAAACCGATGCGGCCGAGGCGCGCTTCGCCCAATGGCACCAGCGAGCGCTCCTCGACCCGGCCGCCGCTGTATCGGGCCTCGGGGTCTCTCACGACCTCACGCGGGTCGCCGACCGCCTTCAGATAGCGGGCGACGATTTCGTTGAACGGCGCTCGTTCCGGGCCGGCGATCTCGAGCGTACCGTTTCGCGGCGCCGCGAGCGCCACATCGGCAACGATGGTAGCAACGTCGTCCGCCGCGATGGGCTGGAACAGGCCGGGCGAAACCCTGACCCTGTTTCCATCCGCACTCATAGCGGCGATGCTGCCGAGGAATTCCAGGAACTGGGTCGAGCGGATGATGGTGTAGGGGATGCCGGAGGTCTTGATCAGTTTCTCTTGGGCGACCTTGGCGCGGAAATAGCCATTGTCGGGCGTCCGGTCGGTTCCGACGATGGATAGCGCGACATGGTGCCGGACGCCCGCTGCGGCCTCCGCCGCGACAAGGTTGCGGCCGGAGGTCTCGAAGAATTCCAGCACCGCCCTGTCTTCAAATGAGGGCGAATTGGCGAGATCGATCACCACCTGCACGCCGGCCATGGCCTCTTTGAGCCCCTCGCCGGTGATGGTGTTGATGCCGCTTTTGGGCGAGGCAGCGACGACCTCGTGGCCGCCCTGGCGCAGAATGGCGACGGTCTTCGAGCCGATCAGGCCGGTGCCGCCGATGACCACGATCTTCATGACTTAACCTCTCATGATGGTTTCGAGACAACGGCGACACTCGCGCCTTACCGGTTCAGGGTTGGCCCTATGTCGTCGTCTCTCCACAGGAGTTGGAGAATAGGCTGGACGGGGTGTTGCTAAGGCAATGCGTGAAGCTGGGGTGCCTTATTCAAGAATAGTGCAAGAACGGCGCTCGGATCCTGGTCGACAGGTCGGTGTCACTCGTCATCTTGCGCTTGAGCAGTTGCGGATTCTCTCCGGGACGCAAAGTCGTTGGGCAGTTCGGGGCCGTTTCGGGCCTCGTGCTCATTGCCCGTCCCTAATGGATCCGTCGCTGCCAGTCGTGCTCCAGGAAAGCGGCGTTTCGCGAACTTCTCTTACCGGCCATAAGGACGCTGAAGGTGCGCTTTCTTACTCCACCTTCACGCCCAGATCACGCACAATCTTGCCCCAGTACGCGAGGTCGGCGGCGAGCTGCTTCGAAAGATGCTCGGCCGAGGTGCCAGTTGGCGTGAGGCCGAAGCCGCGCAGGCGCTCCTGCATATCCTCCGTCTTTACGATCTTCACGATCTCGACGTTCAGCCGCGACACGATCGCGTCCGGCGTGCCGGTCGGCGCGAACACGCCGTGCCAGGAGTTGCCGGTGGCGCCGTTCGGGTCAAGATCGGCGCGGAACTCGGTGAGCGTCGGCAGATCGGGTAGCGCGGGGATGCGGTCGCCCGACGTGGCGAGGGCCTTGATCTTGCCCGTCTTGATGTTCGGTATCGCTGTGGTCGACGCCTCGAGGAAGAGTTCCACCACGCCCGCGATCACGTCGGGGCCGGGCACCGTCTTGTAGGGCACGTGCGTAAGCTTGATGCCGAGGCGGTTCGCCACGGTTTCCATGCCGACATGCGGGTGTGAGCCAACGCCGTTGGAGGCGTAGTTAATCTTGCCCGGGTTCGCCTTGGCGTACTCCACCAGCTCCTTCATGTTGTTGAACGGCGCCTTGTTGGTTGCCACGATGATGTGCGGCACGATCAGGATCTCGGAGATGGCCTTGAAATCCTTGAGTGAGTTGAACCGCACGCTCGGGTAGACGTGCGGCACGATCGCCATCACGCCCTTTACCGTGAAAAGCAGGTTGTAGCCGTCGGGCGGCAGTGTGGCCGCCACCTCGGCGCCGAGCATGCCGCCCGCACCGGGGCGGTTGTCGATGATCACCGGCTTGCCGAGTGCGGGTGTCAGGCGCTCGGCGAGCAGGCGTGCCACCACGTCTGGAGAAACGCCAGCCGCGTAGGGAAGGATCACGCGGATCGGCTTGTCGGGGTACTGCGACCAAGCCGCTGGGGCCGCGAGTGCCGCCGCGATCGCGGCAGCGGCGAGGAGCGCGCTTCTGCGTTTCATCGAATCTCCTCCACGGGGCGTTAACCCATAGCTTACGCTTTCGCCGAAGTCCTCGAAAGGGTCGGTCGAAGCGTTTCATCACAGCCGTAGAGTCGATCCGTGTCGAAAGAGATCGTTCACTTGCAGTCCGCATCGTTTAGAAGTCTGAGCTTCGGCCATCACCCGTTGCTGCCTGTCGTGCTCTAGGGGAGCGGACCTTCGCAGACTTCGCTGTACGGCCAGACGCGGACGTAGCGAAGCGTGCCGTAAAGCGGACCTTCAACGGTGCTATCGGTAGAGTCGAGATGTGGCGCGGTGGCGTTAGGTCCGGTTCGTCTGTTGCCGGGTGGGCCTTGCGCCCACTGGAAAGCGCCGCCTTGTCACGGCGCACACCCTAAGCCGACATTGGCGATTTGCTGGCCGACCGACCGATCCGCCTTGTGACCGGCCGTTCGCTGCACTCGTAGCGAAAATCAGTTTGCGCGAAAGAGACTCGGCCATGGAGTGCCGCTCAGTACTAGCATTCTTGTTCGCCTTGGTAGCGGTGGAGCGGCAGTCGCCGCGCTGGCGCCGCAGCTCAGGGACGTCGACGACGGGTGCTTTCCTGTCTTGCCAGGCGGGCGAAGATCGTGAAAAGGAGCGGGCGTGAGGCCGGACTAGCGCTTGCTGAGTTCGTTCAGCGTTGCCTCGTCCGGTTTGCCGGATCGAGCGAGCCCGTGCTGCTGCTGAAACTCGCGCAGCGCGGCCGCGGTGCGCGGCCCGAGAATACCGTCGATGGGTCCGACGTCGAGTCCCTCACGCTTCAGCATTTCCTGCACATTGCGAACAAGATCGCCGGCAATGCACGGTTGCAGCTCGGGACGCGTCTTCAACCACGCCGAGACTGCCCCGTAGTCGTAATTCGGCGCCGGTCTGGGCTGCGCAGCGCGTCCCTTGACCTTCGCATACATGGCGGGCAGCGTGTCCCGAAACGACCGCGGCATGCTCTTGACGAATGCCGGATCGGCCAGGTTCACCACGGCGGGCTTCGATTCCGCCGACTTGCGCGAGTACGTCTGATTGGCGGCGATCTCCATTCCGCCACGGGTTCCGGACGGATCCAGCGCGAGGGCTTTGCCTTGCTCGATGAAGAATCGTCCGCCGTCCGCGACATTTAGCACCGCGACACCCGAGTTCATCTCCAGGTCGAAGTAGGGCGTTTTGATGCGGTACGGGGGCGCGTTGTCCCGCTTCGCCACCGTCAGCTTGAGCCAGCCGGAATGCAGGAAGTAGGGCCCGACCGCCCGCTCCGAACCGACGGGAGTCGGCACGTCGGAAAGAAAGCGCGAGTCGGGCCCCAGCTCGATTCGGCTTCCATCCGGGAACTCGACCTGCACCAGACTCTCCGGCCCCGTCTGGAGGATGTCGCACTGGCGCAGCTGCACCCCGGGGACCGGAATGTATCCGTGGAAGCCGGAGGCGAGCGTGCTTTTGCCTTCGACGAGCGTCACCATTGGTGCGGCGCCATTTGCCGCGGCTCGAACCGTGAACGGAAGCAGGAGCAGTAGGCTGGATATCCCGCCCGCCGCAATGATGTTGACCGCGTAGAAAAGCGCAACCCAGTACCAGGGTAAGCGGCGGTGCTCCAACAAGCGAGTCATTTACCCAGTCTCGCTCGATTTGCTAACGGCCGGAATCCACCGCTCGGCCTACGTCGAGCGACGTATCTCATAGACGTATCGATGGATCACGCCCCGGACCCTCTGATCTGCCGATTTACATCTACGGATCTCGTTAGAGCAAACCGTCGGCGCGCAGCGGGAACGACTGCTTTGCAGCGAATTGAGCGGTCGCGGCGACCGACCGCTCGTGGCCGTTCACTGCCCTTCGAGCGAAACAATTGGCTTGGCCCGACGCAGTCCACGCATTTGGCTATGCTGCTCCTTGTTTCGTCCGACGACGAAGGGAGAAACCGTGCGTTGGGCAGAGAGCGAACCCGGGCAGGTAGGCGATAATTGCGACGGAGGATGATTTGTTTGCGTCCGTCCCCGTGAATCAAACCACCGGTGCGCCTAAACGACCGCGGGTCGTCGTCATTGGTGCGGGATTCGGCGGCATGGAGACCGCGAAAGCGTTGCGGGATGCGCCTGTCGACGTGACGGTGATCGACCGTCAGAACCATTATTGCTTCCAGCCGCTCCTGTATCAGGTTGCGACGGCGGCGCTTTCGCCAGCGGATGTCGCATGGCCAATACGCCATGTGCTCGCGACGCAGCGAAACGCGACCGCTCTGATGGGGGAGGTACGGTCGATCGACACGCGTGCGCGGTGCATCGTCACCGACGGCGTCGACGTACCCTACGATTACCTTGTGATCGCGACGGGTGCGATGCACGCTTATTTCGGCCATGACAGCTGGTCCGCGGTCGCGCCGGGCCTGAAGGGAATCGACGATGCCACGCTCATTCGCCGGCGGATCCTGCTCGCGTTCGAAAGGGCGGAGATTGCCGAAAGTGAGGAAGATCGCAGGCGCCTGCTGACGTTCGCCATTGTGGGCGGCGGTCCCACCGGCGTCGAAATGGCAGGCGCTCTCGCGGAGCTCGCGCGGCAAACGCTGCCTCCCGACTTCCGCAGCATCGATCCTCGAACGGCCCGCATCCTCCTGATCGAGGCCGGATCGCGCATCTTGCCTGCATTCACGGAGCGGCTCTCCGCGTACGCGGAGCGAGCGCTGAGCGGCATGGGTGTCGAGGTTCTCACGTCGAGTCCCGTGACGAAATGCGATCAGCGCGGTGTCGAGATCCAGGGGCGGCTCGTCGAAGCCGGAACGATCATCTGGGCGGCCGGAGTCGCCGCGTCACCGGTGGCCGCCTGGATTGACGCGCCGAGCGACCACGCCGGGCGCATCGTTGTCGAAGCGGATCTATCGGTGCCGCGCCTGCCCAATGTCTTCGTCATCGGTGACGCAGCGGCGGTCCCGTTTGGACCCGACAAAAAGGTCCCTGGACTCGCGGCCGCCGCAAAACAGATGGGGCGCTACGTCGGCGGCATCATCAAGTCTCGTGCGCAAGGGCGTTCGGGCGCGAAGCCGTTTCTCTATCACCACCAGGGCGACCTTGCGACCATCGGATGGCATAAGGCGGTCGTGAACCTCAAGCATCTGCAACTGACCGGCGTGCTGGGCTGGCTGTTCTGGAGCCTCGTGCACATCTACTTTCTGATCGGAGCTCGAAGTCGGTTCGTCGTGGCGTTCTCATGGGCGTGGCAATACCTCACTTTTCAACGCGGCGCCCGTCTCATCACTGGCGGCGATTCCTCGACAAACGCAGCTTCTCACATCGATGCGGAACGCGTACGCGGGTGATCGCAGCTGACGACGCCATCAAGCGCAGACGTTCTCAATGAGTCGCGCCGTCCTGAAGGCCTCGGCGAAGGCTCTCGAAATCGCGATTCGGAGTCGCTCCTGCTGCGCGCCGATGAAGTGACCCGGTAGTGAATTCGGCACTCGTTTGTCGGCTCGCGTATCCTAATCACCGTGGGGGGCCGGCCGCCTGACGCGCAAAGCGTGGGCGGCGCGTGCGCAGCGATGACGGAGCACGCTTGATTGAACACAGGCGACTAGCGTTTGCGCTGCTGCTCTCGCTGCTGATTCATGCGCTGCTGTTGAGCCTGACTTTCGGTGGCGAGGGGCTTGGGCTTCCGGGCTTCGGCTTTCCCTGGCGAGATCGACGGATCGAGGCGCCCGGTTTGAGCGTCGCGCTCGTTCCGCCACAGGTCACACCCGCGGAGCCGGCGATCCCGTCGGTCGCAGAGCCCTTGCAGCAAGCACCGGTCGAGCAGCCTGCTGCCGGTCGACCGGTTCCGACTCCTTCCGCGTCACCGGCGCCGCACGGACTAGCGATCGTTCCCTCTGCCAGGCCCACGGCAGAAGCCAAGCCAAAGCTAAACGCCGCGGCCGATGCGGACACTCCGAAAGCGCCCCCGCGCGCCGAAGGGCCCGCCGACGCGACGCCCACTCAGATCCCTGAACCGCCCGTCATCGACGTGGAGCCCTCCAACGAGGCCGAGTTGGTCGTGCCCCCTGCTCCATCGGCGCCAACGTCTGACGTCACCGCAGCGCCAAGCGTATCCAGCGCGGAGCCCGTCGTGCCCGCGCCTCGCGATGCCGGCGATGCAGCGCAGGAGCGAATCGTCACGAAGGCGCAGGAGCGAGCCGTTGAGCAAGCGGCTGCGGCGCAAGAGGCGGCGCAGCAAGAGGCTGCTCGTCAGGAGGCGGCTCGCATCCAAGCCGCGCGCGAGGCCGAACGCCAGGAAGCCGTGCGACAGGAGGGAGCCCAGCTGGAGGCGCAGCGGCAAGAAGCCGCTCGTCAAGAGGCGGCCCGTATCGAATCCGCGCGGCAGGAGGCCGAGCGTCAGGAAGCCGCGCGACGGGCGGCAGCCGAGCTGGAGGCGCAGCGGCAAGAAGCCGCTCCTCAGGAGGCGGCCCGCATCGAATCCGCGCGGCAGGAGGCCGAACGCCAGGAAGTCGCGCGGCAGGCGGCAGCCGAGCTGGGGGCGCAGCGGCAAGAAGCCGCTCCTCAGGAGGCGGCCCGCATCGAATCCGCGCGGCAGGAGGCCGAACGCCAGGAAGTCGCGCGGCAGGAAGCAGCGCGACAGGAAGCTGCACGACAGGAAGCAGCGCGACAGGAAGCAGCGCGACAGGAAGCTGCACGACAGGAAGCTGCACGACAGGAAGCTGCACGACAAGAAGCCGCGCGACAGGCAACAGCACGCCAAGAGGCCGCGCGTGTCCCGGCCGAACAAGAGGAGGCGAGACGAGAAGAGAGGCTTCGGGCCATCGGACGTCAACTCGATGAAGAAGCCGCCCGACGTGAAGCCGCCTCGACTGCCGATCGCCAGCCCAACCTGCTACCCCGGTCGTTGAGCACCGCGCGTCGAATCAAGCTGTTCGGACGCGCCCACCCCAACGTCGAGCTCATCCAGTACGCGGAGGCGTGGGCCCTGAAGATCCAATTCAACACCGGGGTCGAAACGGTCCGCGAGGTGGCGAAGCGGCCTCACAGGGAGCCGCTGGTGACGGTCGCCATTCGAAGCGACGGTTCCGTGGAGTCAGTGACTTTCGAGTTCTCCAGCGGCGTGGCGGAGGTCGATGACGCGATACGACGGATCGTGGAGGGCCAGAAGCCCTACGTAGCGTTTCCGCCTGCGCTGGCCCGCGAGTACGATGTGGTCGAAATCCGCCGAACCTGGCGCTTCGATACGGCCGTCCGGCTGGAGTGATGGGAGCCAGGAAGGCAAACGCTAGGAACGAAACTCGAACGGAATCGTGGTTTCTCCCTCCCATGGAGCGCCGATTCGAGCCGGCAAGCCCTTCCGGCCTCCGCACGCGGCGTAGCACCACGCGAATTTCTCCGCGGCCTTTCGGGCCGTGACGCCAAGCGCAGTCTCGATCGCCTTGGCGATCGCCTCCTTGTTGAGCGAAAGCCAGCTGATCCCCCGGATCAGCTCTGGAGTTAACCCTTTTCCGCGGACACCGGAACGGCCGAGTCCAGCCGTTAAGCGAATAGGCATCCGATTTCCGATCGTCACCAAGACGTACCCAAGACAGGCTGGGCGTGGCAACACTGTGACTTGGGATAGATTTGGCTTTGAGATTGGCAAGCGCTGTGTCGTTGGTTAACAGCTACGTAACCTTTAGCCGCCTACGAGCGCTCGAGTTTAGAATGGTTGGCGGGACTCGTGGCAGACGCAACTGGGGCAAAATCTCACTGGCTATGTTCTTCATGCACCTCCGAGGGGGAAACGCGATGCCGAGAACCAGCAAAGCTCTAGGAGGCATCCTGGCGGATCTTCTGGCGCGAGTCTCGTGGCGCAGGCTGTGGCTCCGCGCCGTCATTGCGCTCACGGCATTCGCGATACTGTCCGCGCGGACGGCGTCGAGCGGCATCGACCCGGATACGCGGTTCACGCCGCTCGTGGCGGCGGTGCTGACGGAACCCCAGGCAGTCCGGGCCACCGACGGGGCGTACCACCTCGCGTATGAGCTCTTGCTGACCAACGCCGCTGAGCAGCAGGTCGAGGTCACGGCCGTGGAGGTTCGCGACGGAAGATCGCACCAGCCGCTCCTCACCTTGACGGGGCCGGGGCTGTCCGGCCAGATGAACCCCCTAGCGGTGTCGGCCGAGGGTCCGGGCGACTCCTCCATCGCCAGCTCCAGCGTGTCGGTCGTCTGGCTCGACGTGGCCGTACGGTCGAGAGCCGAGATCCCTCGCGTCCTCGAGCATCGAATCACTGGCTCGCTCGTCGCCGCGCCAGGCGGCGCGTCAATCGCGTTCGAGATCGTAGTGGCGCGCATCCCGACCAGCGAGGCGAAGCCGCCGGTGCTGGGCCCGCCCCTCGGACCGGGAATCTGGCTGGCGAGCGAGGGATGCTGCCGCGACTTTACCCACCACCGCCACGGGCTCGCCCCCGTGAACGGCGAGCTGGCGGTAGCGCAGCGCTTCGCGATCGACTTCTTCCGCCTCGACGATCAGTTCCGCACCTGGGTCGGGGATCCTACGAAGCTCGACAGCTACCTCAGTTACGGGCAGCCGATCCTCGCGGCGGCCGACGGCGTCGTCGTCAACGCCCTGGACGGCTTGCGGGACCAATCACCGCCGCGGCCTCCTCCGATCCCGCCCATCAACGAGACTGTCGGCAATCACGTGATCATCCGCATCGCGCCCGGCGTGTACATCCTCTATGCGCATATGAAACCGGGCTCCGTGCTGGTGAGCAAGGGGCAGCGCGTGAGGCGCGGCCAGGCACTCGGCCGCATCGGCACGAGCGGCAACTCGACTACCCCCCATTTGCACTTCCAGATCTTGACCACCGCCACCTTCTTCCCCACCGACAGCACGCCCTACGTGTTCGAGGCGTTCACCCTTGTAGCGAAGGAATCGGAGCGCATTTGGGACGACAACGTCGGGCTCCAGCCAACCGGGACCATTCCGGTCTCCCCGCTCGCGCCGACCCAGTTCCGCAACACCATGCCGCTCGACCGCGACATCATCATCTTTCCGAAGAGTCGCTAGCGTGCTACCTAGGTTATTCAGCCCGACGACCACTTCGAGTCTCGCGCCGTCACGCTCCTAGTTGCTCGCCCAGCTCGCGGTATACCAGAACGAAATACCTATATGAGCGTGATGCGCTGCCGCGTCTATCCGCTGCGCCGTGGCGGCCGGTGATTCCCATGGCGGGAAGTCTCTAGCGCTCCGTCGGTTTGCGCAGCAGTCGTAGCCAACGTCTGCTGGCACTAGATCGAAACGACAGCTCCGGGTCGACCTGAGCTCTTCGGCTGACGGTCGCTGATCGGCCCAAGAGCAGCCGGCCAGCCAAGTCGCTAAGAGCGGTCGTTCGACGGCGCTATCGACCCGTCGCTGCGTGTCGTGTGGAGCGAAGAGGACCTTCGCGGACTTCGCTGAGGCCATCACCGGCCAATCAGCAGCGCATCCCCTCGTGGAAATTCCGGATCAACGCATCCGCTCGCTGTTACGATGCCGAGATCAGCAGGTAACTCAGAGTTTCCCAGGGAGATCTTGGCCATGAACCGGGTCGCACAGCGCATTGTTCTCGCCTTCGCGCTTCTCTGCCTGCCCGCCATCGCCCAGGCCCAGTCGTTCCCCGCCGGCCCGATCAGTGTCGTGGTTCCGCTTGCCCCGGGCGACGCCGCTGACATTTCCGCGCGCGCCCTGGGCGAAGAGATCTCGAGGCTGCTGAACACGTCGGTGGTTGTGATCAATCGCCCGGGCGCCGGGGGCGCGGTCGGCACGAACAGCGTCGTCCAGGCGAGGAAAGACGGCTACACGATCCTGTTTGCCCAGAACAGCGCACTGACCTTTCGCGCCGTTCTCGAGCCCCAATCGGTCAGCTACGATGCGCTCCGGGATCTGGTGCCCCTCGGCATCGTCGCACGCACGCCGAGCATACTCGTCGTGCGCAGCGACGCGCCGTACCGGAGCTTCGCGGAGTTGATCGAATACTCGAAGAAGAAACCGGGCCAGGTGCGCATCGGCCACCCTGGCGCCGGTTCAGTCGGTGATTTCTGCGTGCAATTGATCAACGCCCTCACGGGTGCTGAACTCGTGCCGGTTCCCTATACCGGCGCGGCCCCCGCCGTGGCCGCTCTGCGCGGAGAACACATCGAAGGCGTCGTGCTGGCACTGGGTGCGCTGAGCAGTCACATCAAGTCGGGGACCTTCCGCGGCATCGTCGCCTCGAGCCGGGTTCCCGAGGTTACCGACATACCCACATTGCGTGAGCTCGGCCATCAAGAGGAAATGTTCGGCATCTGGTTCAGCTTTCTCGCGCCTGCAGGGATCCCCGAGGACGCGAGGAAGGCGCTCGTCGGCGCGATCGAACAAGCGGTCAAGGCACCCGCCATCGCGGCAAGACTGGCGCCACTCGGCATCTTGCTGAGCTACTCCGCCCCCGAGCAGACAACGGCCGAGGTCCGCGAGGAGTTCAAGCGGGTGAGCGAGATGGCAAGAAAGACGGGCGTGCTGAAATGAAGCCGGTCGTGCAGGCGCTGAAAGAGATCTATTGCAGCAGGGCTGCCGCCGCCGCGCGGGCATCCGGCACCACGTCGTAGCCATAAAGGAGGTGCTTTCGGAATTCGGCGTGCGCGACGAGTTCTGGTCGCGCACACTGAGACCGGAGCAGGCGGAATCGACACGCAGCCCATTCTGCCGGGCGCCACCCGCGTCGCCGAGCAGCGTCAGCCGGCCTTTGGTCCAGGTCGGTACCGGCTCACGGTCGTAGAGCGCCCAGCGAAATGTCTTGTCGACTTGCTTCAGCACGTTACCGATGCGCGGGTCCCACCCTTCGAACTCGCGGTGAAGCACCTCTGGATCGCCCGGTGCGGACCACGATTCCTTCATCGCCTCGTCGGTCGGCACGAAACCGACGTAGTTGACCATCGTGCCGCGGCAGACAGGGAAGACCAGGAAAAGACGCTTCCTCCGGTTGCAATAGCAGAATGCGGGTGGCGACACCACGGCTGCGTACCGCAGGCTAAGATGCGGCGAAAGCCTCTGGAGGAACGATGTTTCAGCGTACCTGCGCCATCGAGAAGCGTCCTTTGCGTTTCGCCGCCGTCGCCGGCCTGTTCGTCGGTGCGGTGTCCGCGGCGCTGGCGCAGGGTTATCCGAACAAACCGATTCGCGTGCTGATCGGCTATGCGCCGGGCGGCTCGGCGGACGCGGGCGTGCGCCCGCTCGCCCGGGCGCTCGAGCCGCTGCTCGGCCAGCCGCTCATCATCGAGAACAAGCCGGGCAACGCGGGCGGCGTCGCGATGGAGTTCATTGCCAGGGCGCCTGCCGACGGCTATACGCTCTATTACTTCGATAGCGGGCCGCTCACCGTCGCGCCCCATCTCTCCAAGGTGGGCTACAACAACCTCACGTCATTTACCCATCTCGGCCACGTCTGCGGCAGCGGCAGCCTGCTGGTGGTGCATCCATCGACGCCGTTCAACAGCGTCGCCGACGTGGTGGCGGCGTCGAAGCGCGAACCCTCCAAATGGAGCTACGGCACCTCGGGCGTCGGCGGCCCGCACCACCTGTCGGGGGAATACTTCAAGAGCGTTACCGGCGCGAGCCTGCTGCACGTCCCGTACAAGGGCGGCGGCCCGGCGATGACCGATCTGATGGGCGGCCAGATCCCGATGCTGTTTTCATCGCTCGGGCCGGCCGTCGGTGCCGTGAAGAGCGGCAAGATCCGCGCGCTTGGGGTGACCTCGCTGCAGCGCTCAGCCGCGTTTCCGGACGTGCCGACCATGGACGAAGTCGGGCTCAAGGGCTTCGAATCGACAGCCTGGTACGGGCTGCTCGGGCCCGACGGCCTGCCGCAGGAGGTCGTCGGGCGCCTGACGCAGGCGCTGGCGAAGGCGGGCGCGGACAAGAACCTGCTGGCACAGATCAACGCGACCGGCTGCGACGCCGAAATTCTTGCGCCGGCACAGACGGTGGAGAAGATCAAGGCCGACTACGCCAAGTGGGGCGGCGTGGTGAAGGAAGCGAACATCAAGGCCGAGTGAGCTGCACGTGGCCCGCGGATCTGGGGCGCGCCGCGCACCGCGTCGTCGTTCGAGGAGGTCCTGCTTGAATATCCTGGAAGCGACCGGGCTGACGCTCAGCTTCGGCGGGATCCGCGCGCTCGCCGACGTCTCGGCCGCGGTTCCGCAAGGCTCCATCACCGCGATCATCGGTCCGAACGGGGCCGGCAAGACCAGCCTCTTCAACGCCATCTCGGGCTTCTACCGCCCGGAGCGCGGGGCGATCCGCTTCGACGGCGCCGACATCAGCCGCGTCCCGGCGCACGCGCGCGCCGCCCTCGGCCTCGCGCGCACCTTCCAGAACGTCGCGCTCTTCCGCGGCCTGACCGTCCTCGACAACATCAAGCTCGGCGGCCACAACCGCCTGCGCGCCGGCGCGCTCGGCGCGATGTGGTACCGAGGCGCCGCCGCCGCGGAGGAGTCGCGCCTGCGCGAAGAGATCGAGCGCGAGGTGATCGATTTCCTCGAGATCGACCACATCCGGGATTTCCCGATCTCGGCCCTCGCCTACGGACTCCAGAAGCGGGTCGAGCTTGCGCGCGCGCTCGCCATGCGACCGAAGGTGCTCATGCTCGACGAGCCGGTGGCGGGCATGAACCGCGAGGAGACCGAGGACACCGCGCGCTTCATCCTCGACATCCAGGAGGAGCGGGGGATCACGGTGATGCTGGTCGAGCACGACATGGGGCTCGTGATGGACATCTCGAGCCACGTGGTCGTGCTCAACTTCGGCCAAGTCATCGCCAGCGGCACCCCGGCCGAGGTGCGGCACGATCCGGCGGTGATCGCCGCCTACCTGGGCGAAAAGGCGGCGCGGCGCAGGGCGGCATGACGGGCGGTATCGACTGGCTCCTGCTGGCGGAGTTCAGCATCGTCGGCGTGCTCGCCGGCGGGGTGCTCGCGCTGATCGCGCTCGGCTTCGTGCTCGTCTACAAGGGCACGCGGGTCGTCAACTTCGCGATGGGCGAGTTCATGATGTTCGGCGCGTATCTCTTCTGGACCGCCAACGTCTACCTCGCCCTGCCGTGGTGGATCGCGCTCGCGCTCTCGCTCGCCGGCATCGCGATCCTCGGCGCGGTGGTCGAGCGCTTCGTCCTGCGGCCGCTCGCCGGGCAGCCGGTGATCAGCATCGTCATGGCGACGATCGGCCTCGGGGCGATCCTGCACGGCGTTGCCGAGGGCGTCTGGGGCGGTGCGAACCTCGCGCTGCCGCAGCTTCTCCCGCGCTCGCCGCTGATGCTCGGCGAGATCCTGGTGCCGGGGCAGGTGCTGTGGAGCTTCGCGCTGGCGGTCGCGCTGATCGCCGGCTTCACCGCGTACTTCCACTACTCGAAGGGCGGGGTGTCGATGCGGGCTGCGGCATCCGATCCGGTCACCGCGTACGCGATGGGCATCGACGTGCGGGCGACGCAACGTCTCACCTGGATCTTTGCCGGCGTCACCGGTTTGGTCGCCGGCATCATCGTCGCATCGACGACCAGCCTGTCGCCGACGCTCGGCACCGTCGCCCTCGGCGTGCTCGCCGTGATCATCCTCGGCGGGCTCGACAGCATCGCCGGCGCGATCGTCGCCGGGCTGATCGTCGGCTGGCTAGAGAGCCTCACGGTCGCGTTCTTCGGCGGCCAGGCGCGCGACGTCGTACCCTACCTCGTCGTGCTGGTGATCCTGATGGTGCGGCCGTACGGACTCTTCGGCACGCGGGACATCGAGCGGCTGTGAGAATCGGCGACTTCCACGCAAGCTATCGGCACGACGAGGCGCTGTTCGACACGCGCGCGCAGCGCACCTGGTTCGCGCTCCTCATCGCCGCGCTCGCCGTGTTTCCGCTGGTCGGCGGCGCGTACTTCGTCTACCTCGCGTGCCTGCTCGGCATCCATCTCATCAGCGCTGCGGGACTGAACGTCATGACCGGCTATACCGGGCTCATCTCGCTCGGGCACGCCGCGTTCATGGGCGTCGGGTGCTACACCGTCGCGCTCGCCGAGAAAGCGGGGATCCCGTTCTGGCTCGCGCTGCCGGCGGCGGGGTTCGTCGCCGCCGCGACCGGGCTCGTGTTCGCCATCCCGTCGCTGCGCATCAAGGGGCTCTACTTCGCGGTGGCGACGCTCGCCGCGCAGTTCGTGCTCGGCTTCATCTTCCGCGAGTGGGAGTCGGTGACCGGCGGCGTGCGCGGGGCGAATGTCCCCGCCGCCTCGGTCCTCGGCTTCCAGCTGAACAACGACGGCCGGGTCTACTATCTGATCGTGTCGCTCGCCGTCGTCCTCCTCGCCGGCGCGCGCAACCTGTTCCGCACCCGCGTCGGGCGCGCCTTCATCGCGATCCGCGACCGCGACATTTCGGCGGAAGTCCTGGGCATCAGCCTCTTTCGCTACAAGCTCCTCGCGTTCGCGATCGGCTCGTTCTACGCCGGCATCGCCGGCGGGCTGTGGGGCTACTTCTTCCGCGTGGCGACGCCGGAGCTGTTCGGGCTGTCGCTGTCGGTGTTCTACCTCGCGGCGATCATCGTCGGCGGCCTCGGCTCCATCCTGGGCACCATCCTCGGCGCGACCTTCATGACCATGGTGCCGGAGCTGCTGCGCGCCATGGTCGGCTGGGCCGATGCGCTCGGCGTGCCCGACGCGAACGTGTTCCTCGCACCGGTCCGGCAGGTGGTGTTCGGCCTGCTGATCGTCGGTTTCCTCGTCTTCGAGCCGCACGGGCTGGCGGAGCTCTGGCGCCGCGCCCGGCGGTTCTTCCACCTGTGGCCGTTCAAAACCTGATCCCTTGGAAGGAGGAGTGACCATGAGCGTCTTCGATCGCCGCAAGTTCATCGGCTCCGGCCTCGCCGCGAGCGCCCTCGCCTCGCTCGGCGCACCGCTGCGCGCGTTCGCGCAAGGCGGCGAAATCGTCATCGGCGCGGCGCCGCCGATCAGCGGCGTCTTCGCGTTCGCGGGGGCGGGCCTGAACGCCGCGCTCGCCGACTGGGTCGAGTGGAAGAACGCCTCCGGCGGGATCGCAGGCCGGAAGCTCCGCTATCTCGCCGAGGATTCGGGCTACAAGGTCGACCAGGCGGTCGCGATCTTCAAGAAGATCATGGCGCAGTCGAAGCCGCCGGTGTTCTACGGCGACTCGACCGGCTGGGCGAAGGCGATCGCGCCGGAGGTGAGCCAGATGGGCACGGTGATGACCTCCGGACCGTCGTTCTCGTCCGACCTCGCCAACCCCGAGAAGGTGCCGTACTACTTCATGGCCGGCCCGACCTATGCCGCGATGATCGAGATCCTCCTCGAGTACGTGAGCCGCAGCGCCGCCGGCGCGACCAAGCCCTCGGTCGCATTCGTCTACTCCGACACCGAGTTCGGGCGCGATCCGATCGCGGCCGGCAGGGCAAAGGCGGCGAAGCTCGGCATTCCGGTCGCGCTCGAGATCATCACCAAGCCGGGCGCGGTCGACGTCTCGGCCGAGATGATCAAGCTGCGCCGCGCCAAGCCCGACTTCGTGATCTTCCACGGCTACGTGCTCGCTCCGATCCCGGAGTTCATCCGGCAGATGCGCGAAGCGGGGCTGAGCTCGCGCGGCATGGGCACGATCTGGAGCATGGACAAGACCACCATCGACCAGATGGGCGCCGTCGGCGCCGGCTTCCTCGGCGTGATGCCGTACCGCTATTCCTTCGAGCCGGGCAAGACGGCGGCCTTCGCTGCGATGGAAGAGGTCGGCTCGAAGAAGCCGGGCAGCCCCTGGCGCACGCTGTTCTATACGAACGGCTGGATGACGGCCTCGATCTTCGACCAGGTCATCTCCCGCACCCTCGCCGCGAAGAAGGAGCTCACCGGCCCGAACATGAAGGCCGCGCTGGAATCGATCAGCAAGTGGGACACCGGCGGGATCTTCGGCGTGCCGGTGTCGTTGAAGACCCACTCCATCCCGGTGGGCCGGGTGTATCTCGTGACCGGGAAGTCGATCGAGCCGAACTCGGACTGGATCACGATCGGCTGAAAAGGCCGGATGACACCTGCCCCCGCACTCGCCGTCGAGAACCTGGAGGTCGTGTATCACCACACCGTTCAGGTCCTGCGCGGCCTGTCGCTCGCAGTGCCCGAGCGCGGCATCGTCGCGCTGCTCGGCGCGAACGGCGCGGGGAAGACGACGACGCTCAAGGCGATCTCGGGCCTGCTGCCGCTCGAGGACGGCGAGATCGGCGCCGGCCGCATCCGCTTCCGCGGCGAGCGCATCGACGCGGTCGCGCCGCACCTCCTCGCGCGGCGCGGCATCGTCCACGTGCGCGAGGGACGTCGCGTGTTCGAAGACCTCACCGTCCAGGAGAACCTGGTCGCGGCGACCAATGCGCTTGCCGGCCGCGCGTCAAAGCCCGACTTCGACATGGCGTACGCGTACTTCCCGCGCCTCGCCGACCGGCGCCGGCAGCTTGCCGGCTATCTCTCCGGCGGCGAGCAGCAGATGCTCGCCATCGGCCGCGCGCTCATCGCCGAGCCGATGCTCATGCTGCTCGACGAGCCCTCGCTCGGGCTCGCGCCGCTGGTGGTCGAGGAGATCTTCGGCATCGTCGCGCGGATCAACGCCGAGCGCGGCGTGGCGATGCTGCTGGTCGAGCAGAACGCCATGGCCGCGTTCGAGATCGCCGCGTACGGCTACATCATGGAAACCGGGCGCGTCGTCATCGACGGTCCGACCGAGCGCCTGCTCGGCGACCCGGACGTGCAGCGGTTCTACCTCGGCTACGGCGAAGCGACCACCGAGGCGGCGAGCTTCCGCGACGTGAAGCACTACAAGCGCCGCAAGCGATGGCTGTCGTGACACCACCTCCGGACGCCACCCTGCCCCAGCGGCTGCGCTTCTGGGCCAGGACCCGGCCCGACCGCGTTGCATTCCGGCAGAAGGACTTCGGCATCTGGCAGCCCTACACGTGGGCCGACTACGACCGGCTCGCGCGGCACTTCGGCCTCGGGATGACGCGGCTCGGCCTCGATGCCGGCGGCCACGTCGCGATCCTCAGCGAGAACCGCAAGGAATGGGTGGTGGCCCAACTCGGGCTGGGGATGATCGGCGGGGTGACGGTGGGCGTCTACCCGACCAGCCCCGCCGAGGAGGTGGCGTACCTGCTCGGGCTGTCGGAGGCGCGTTTCGTCGTGTGCGAGGACCAGGAGCAGGTCGACAAAGTGCTGGAGTATCTGCCGCGGCTGCCGAAGCTCGAGGCGCTCGTGGTGATCGACCCGAAGGGGCTGCGCCGCTACGACCGCGCCCGTCTGCACGATTTCGATGCCGTGCTCGCGCGCGGCGCCGAGGCGGAGCGCTCGTCGCCGGCGCTCATCGACGAACGGCTCGCCGCGCAGCGCGGCGCCGACACCGCGCTCATGATCTTCACCTCGGGCTCGACCGGGCGGCCGAAGGCCGCGATGATCTCCTACGACAACATCAACGCCGCCACCAGCGGCGGTGTCGCATCGTACCGGTTCGGCCCCGACGACACGATCCTCTCGTACCTCCCGCTCTGCCATGTCGCCGAGCAAAGCTTCACGGTGTTCATCGCGCTGGCCGTCGGTGCGACGGTCAACTTCGCCGAGTCGCTGCGCACCGTCCAGCCGGATCTGCGCGAGATCGCCCCGACGCTGTTCATCGGCGTGCCGCGCATCTGGGAGAAGCTGCACGCCGCGATGGACATCAAGGCCCGCGAGGCGGGCGGGTTCCGGAAAGCGCTCTTCGACCGCGCGTTCGCGGCGGTACGGTCGTTCGCGGTCAGGCCGCGGGAGACCTGGTCGGCGCTCGAGCGCCTGCGGTTCGCGTTCTGGTATCTCGCCGTCTTCCGGTCGCTGCTCAACTTCACCGGCCTGCGGCGGTGCCGGATCGCGTTCTCGGGCACCGCGCCGGTGTCGCCGGAGCTGCTCGCGTTCTACCGCACGCTCGGCGTGCCGATCCTCGAGATCTACGGCATGACGGAGGTCTCGGGGCTGGCGCTCGGCCAGAAGACGGCGTTCTCGGCGCCGGGAACGGTGGGCGTCGCGATGCCCGGCATCGAAGTGAAGCTCGCCGACGACGGCGAGGTGCTGATGCGCGGCCGGACGGTGTTCAAGGGCTACTACCGCAACCCGGCGGCGACCGCCGAGATCGTGGACGCCGACGGCTGGCTGCACTCGGGGGATGTAGGCGAGTGGGTCTGCGGGGGAAAGGAAGCCGCGCCCGCCCAGCTGCCGGAGATCAGGATCGTCGACCGCAAGAAGGACATCCTGATCACCTCCGGCGGCAAGAACATCTCGCCCTCCGAGGTGGAGAACCTGATCAAGTTCAGCCCGTTCATCCGCGAGGCGGTGGCGATCGGCGACCGGCGCAACTTCGTCACCGCGCTCCTCCAGATCGACTACGAGACGGTCGGCAAGTGGGCCGAGGAGCACGGCGTCACCTACACCAACTACCGCAACCTCGCCGAGAATCCGCGCGTGCGCGAGCTCGTCCAGGCGGAAGTCGACAAGGCGAACGCGCGCATGCCGCGCGTGCAGAACGTCCGCCGCTTCCACATCCTCGCCAAGGAGCTCGACCACGACGACGGCGAGATGACCGCGACCCTCAAGCTGCGCCGCAAGAGCGTCGAGCTGAAATACGCCGACCTGATCGAGGGGCTGTACCGCGAGCCGGCCGGCGAGGCGGCGGGCACGTAAGGCGCGGGCGCCGCGCCCCGCCCCGCGTGGACTGCGTCCCACGCGCTCCGCCGACGGGTGAACGCGGCGCGCATCCGGCGCCTCAGCCGGGCGCGTTGCGCCCACCCGACGCCCGTCAAGGCTTACACGCTCATCGAGCTCCTCGACGTGAAGACTCAACGCGCGCCGCGGTAGTAATCCTGCGAGCGCGGTTCGGGGTGACCCGGACCGCGCTGGCACGCGCTCGCGGTCCGCGCGGCGACGCGGTCCTTCACGCGGGTGCACGTCGAGTGGAAATCGCGGGGGACGCGAACCCGCCGCCGCCGTACGGAAGCGATTTGACAAATGTTTGCAGTCACCGCTCGCCCCGATGCGTGTGATCTTCGTCACACTCCGCACAACTACTCGCCGCAGCGTGAACGCCGCCGAGCTTGCCGGCTAGAACGCGGGTAACGACCACAGAACAGGGCAAGGGACCCGACCCATCGCCCGCAACGCTCGGGGACGAGTTCGAGGAACCTCGGTCATGACGCGAACGGCGAGACAGAAGCCTTGGGACCTTTCGGTCCGGATCGGAGGCGCGCTATTGCTGGGCTACACGGCGTCCGCCGGCGCAATGGAGGTGCACACGTTGCAGCTCGATCCGCTAACGAGCCACATCGAGGTCAACGAGCCTTTAGCACCCGTCCCGTACGGCATTTCGGGCACCTTCCAGACGGAGTCGTTCGCACGGTCGGAAGCGTTTGCAGCGAACGTGCGCGTCGCGCCGCTCGCGATCTTCGCCGAGTCGATCCCCGTCCCCCCGGACCGTTCGCCTTCCCCGACGACTTGGCCGGGCTGTCGCAAGGCAGCGGGAACGACCTGTCAGGCGCCGGTTGCGCGTACTACGACGGCCCCGGGATCTGTTACCCGGCCGAGCCGCCGGAATCCTCCGGGTTCGCGCCGGGCACTTTCGACGGCCAGCATTTCGCCGTTCCGGGCCAGCCCCCCGTGACCAAGCTGTTCGATCTCGCCGAGGTCCCCGAGCCGACGACGATCGCCTTGCTGCTCGCCGGACTCGTGGTTGCGGCAATGCGCGAGCGGCGGAAGCGCAGGGCGCGCCGGACCGCGGCACCCGCCGGTCTGGACGCATCGCGTCATGGCGCCGGTTTCTGGTCGCCACCCGCGTAAGCGTAACGCCTCCCGCCGGGACCGCCTCCCCGGTCGTAACGTCAGGGCATCACGAGTTGACCAGGATCTCGA
>CAVWFR010000007.1:0-32608 GCA_963754305.1 uncultured beta proteobacterium
GCGAGCCTCGGGCTGGCCGCGCAAAGCAGCAGTCCGGAGCAGTTCGCCGATCACATCCGTACGGAGACCGAGAAAGTCGGCCGCATCGTGAAGGAAGCGAATATCAAGTTCGAGTAGGATCAGACGCGATGCGGGTCGACGCGCGCCGAACGCCCGGGGGGCTCGGGGCGCGGTTAGCCGGCGAAGCGCGCCTCGGGGACGCCGCTCAAACCGGGCCGGAGGACGAGCACGCAGCCGGCCGCGGGCTGGGCGGCGAGCCGCCCGGTATCGAGCCGTTCGCCATCGACGACGGATTCCCCGCGCCCGTTCAACCACCTCACCGCCGCGCGCGCCCGGTGCGTGCCGTGACGGTCAGAGGCGGGCGATCGTCAGCCAGTCGACGAGCGAGACTCCACCCAGGCCCCCGAACGGGATCAGCAGCGCGTGCACTATCGGCGTCTGCGACAGCGGCAGGAATGCACCTTCGCTCGTCGCCTTGATTCGGTCGTGGATGCGTTGCAGCTGCGCCGCGACTGCTTTCCGATCGGGACCCGGCGCCGCCGGCCCGATTCCGGCGGCAGCCGGGTCCGCGCGCTCGCGACGCGCGGGGCCAGGCTCGCCCTGCAGGGCGATGATCTGGTCGTCGTAGTTCCGCAGTACGATCGCGCGCGCCTTTCCCGCTGCCCGGCGCAGGATCACGGCGCAGAACACGGCGTAGGCGACGAGCACCAGCGCGACCGCCGCGGTCGGCAGCGGGAAGTCGAGCGCATCGAAGAGGCTGCTGCGCACGACCACGAGCAGCAGGAGCACGATGAACGGGCAGTAGATGAGACGGTCCACGACGTCGGTGAGCTTCACGATCAGGTTGAAGTCCATCCAGTCGTCGGCGTATTCGTCCGGCACCCCGACTACCATCATGGTCTGCCTGCAGCTCGCCTCGGGCCAGCGGCTGTGGGACCCGGCGAGCTGGAGGATGAACGCGCTGCAGGTGCGGGTGATATAGATGACCGACACCAGCAGCACGATGAAGAGCGTGATGCTGGCGGTCACGAGCACTTGGTTGCTGAGCCGCGCGAGCTCGCCCCGGTGCGGGAAGAACGGCGGATCGAACGCCGCGACCGCAACCGCGAACAGCAGGAACGAGCCGCTCGTGATCAGGACCCATGGGGCCATCTCCGCGAGGGTGTGACGCTCGCGGTACTGGTGCCACAGGTCCGCGGCGTCGATCCTCGGCGCGCGCGTGTAGGGCGAAGGTTCCTTCGCTTGCATCGCGGTCGGAGCAAAAGGCCGCAGCGGGCCGAGGAACCACGTGGCGAGCAGCTCCGCGCGCGTCCTTCGCGGTTCGGGGGGATGGGCTGGCGAGGGGAGCAGGAAATCCGTCTCGATCTGTTTGAGCGCGCGCTGCAGCCGCCCCCAGCCGCGCCAGAGGAACCACGCCGAGGTCAGGCTTGCGGCGAGGTACAGGATCAGCGTGGGCCAGATGCTGACGCCCTCGAGCCAGAGGAACGGTTCGCCTCGCCCCTCGGCGATGCTCGCGACGATGGAGTGCCATAACCACGCCGCCCCGGAGACGCCTGCGAGAGCCCCGATCAAGATGTGCAGCCGGTGCGGCGAGCCCCACCAGGCCGCGGTCGCGGCCTGGACGTGCCTGCTCGTGAGCGCCGCCAGCAGCACCACGCCGCCGAGGGCGAACAACGCGAGAATCGCGCTGCGCCCGCGCTCATGGGGAAGCGTCGGGTAATTCCGTTCGCGGAGATCGTGGATGTTGGCGCAGTTCGCGTCGAGCTTGTCGCAGAGCGTGCTCGCCCCGGTGGCGCTGACCTCGACCGGACCCGTACGGCCGATCTCGTAGATGCGCTTGCCGCGGAACCGATGCTCGCCGTTGCCGTTCCCGTTGTTGTCGCCCGGCGCCGCACCGCCGAGCCAGTGCACAAGCCTCTTCCGGATCGCGTTGAGCTCACCGTCGGGTACGGGTTGAAGTGCGAGGTGCGTGGCGAGAAACGCGGCGGTCTGGTAGGCGTCGCGGAAAGGCGGGACTTCGCGCTGGAGGCCGGGATTCAGCGCCAACCCGAAGTGGGATGCGACGACGAGGTTGCGCGCCCATTTGGACTGGTCCGGGTGTGCCAGCCGCACGTCGAGATCGGTGGTGAAGAAGATGGCATCGGGGAAGCGAGGGTGCAGCGCCTGCAACACGAGGAGCTTGTCGTAGACGTCGCTTCCCAGCACTCCGACGGCGCGCACGCCGCTGCGCCCGTTCCGGCGATCCTCGCGGTCGAGCGCTTCGATGCGGTCGCCTATGCGGCGAAGATAGTCGTACTGGCTGCGACCTTCGACGCGGTCGCGAGCGACCGTTCCGGCGAGCGCATCGTTCTTCGCCGAGCCCTTGTCGCCGTTGCCGGAGGTCTGCTGCTCCGCACCGCGGCCCGCATCGGGCAGCGCGCCGTCGAGGCCGCGCAGGTAGCTGAACCACGTCACGCGGGGCGAGGTCTCCCCGCAACGCCGCCGAAGCGCCTGCTCCGTGAGCGTCTTAAGCCCGCGCGCGTAGTCGGTGTCCCACTCCGACACGACCACTATCGCGTCGCCACAACGCTTGTCGGCGCGATTGACATTGCGCAGCGACAGCTCCTCGAAGAGCGCGGAGGCGAGGGCGTCGTCGGTGCCGATCGTGCGCAGGATCGTAACGTGGTCCCGCCACTTCCTCAGGCGGAGCGGATCGGTGCCCCCGTCGCCGAGTTCGGCGTCGGGGAGTGTCGCGAACGCGGAGTGGAAGCGCAGGTAGGTTTGATCCTTCGGCTCGATTCTGGGATCCTCCTGCAGCTCCCGCACGAGCACCTTCAGCGTGCCCGACCCGGCCGGCCCTATGACCAGCAGCGGCTCCTTCTTACTGATCGGGCATACGGCGGTCTCCTGGCAGACGATCGTGCGCACCAGGCGCGTGAACTTGAGTGCCACGTCGGGCGTGAACACGCCGTCGTCGAGCCAGAGGAGAAGAACCCGCTTGCGCCGCTGCCCGTTCGATCGGCCGTTGGCCGGATGGGCGTCGTCGCTCCGGGCCCCGAACCATTCGTACGGCACGATCGCGGGGAGCCCCCCTTCGAGGGGAGGCACCTTGTCCTTGGGGTCGGTCCGGACGTAGCCGATCGCGTCTGCATCTTCAGGAGCGTAGCCGGAGACGCCCAGTCCGGACACGACCGCATAGCGTGTGCGGCGCCGATGCTCGCTGTCCTCGGCGTAGGTCCCGCCGAATACCATCGCCGCTAGAACCTTGACGTCGTCGCCGGCTTTGACCGCGGACTCGACCTGGGTGAGGAGTTCGGCGGGCTCGTGGGTCGTGTCTTCCGCCCGGGCCTTGGCACGCTCGGCCGGCGTATTGCCATGGACGGCCGCACGGCTGACCGCAGCGAACGGGTCCTGCCAGAGCCGGGCCGGCACGTCCTGCCGCCCGAGTTGGACCATGGTCTTCCGCTCGACATCCGTCGGGCGCGCGCTCTCGAGCGGGATCGTCTTGACGAGAACGCCCGCCGCGATCAGCGCGATCGCGATCAGCGGTAACGGGTTCGGAAGCCACTCGCGGCTTTCGGCAGCCATGGCTCTGCCCTCCTCCGGTGGGCGCGAGGCTGGACGTCCCGAACGTCCCGTCCCCGTGGCGTGCGCCACCAGACTGGATCGTGGCACCGGCAACTGCGCGTTGGAATACGACTCTCGCGCTAGCCCGGCCTAACCCCGATGGCCGACCACGCACCTCCGACTCCGCCGCATTGTCTCCGGGACCGGACGGCGGGCAGGGGAGAGCGGCGTTTCTCGGCGCTGTCGAGGCAGCAGCGGGAAGCAGGCAACGCCTAGATCCGCCGCCCCGCCTTCACCCAATACGGCTCCCGCAGCTGCCGCAAGCTAAGAGCGCTCGCCAATACGAGCGACCGGCGCTCGCCGTTGCTGCCCGACGTACCCACGATAGCCGAGGCCGGCTATCCGGAGGCGACTGTGCTCTCCTGGTATGGCTTCCATGCGCCGGCGGGGCAGCGAGTTCAGAAAGCGCTTAGTCAACGGAAGAACGCGAAGAGCTACGATGGCTAGAAAAGCGGTGAGGGGCCTTTAATAGGATCGCCGATAGCGCATTTGCGTTACGGTCTGGCGGAGCGCGATATCAGGCGCGTCCCGCGCGCTTCATCGCCGCGGCCAGAATGGGCTTCGCCCACTCCGGCGTGGCGCCGAATTCGCGCGGTGACACGATGCGTCCCGAGCGCCAGTGAAGCAAGAGCCTCGGCGCAGGCGTCCGTCCGGCATCCGGATCGCCCTCGGCCGAGTTGTCGTACAGCCGGAGCTCGATGAGGTGCGGCAGCAGCCGTATGAGGTTGAGCCGGCTCGCGTCGTAGCGCCGGCGCACGTCCGCCTCGGGAATGTCATGCCCCCCCTTCGCGACCCGCCGCCGGATGCGCTCGAGGTGCAGCGCCGGGCCGTCGAGCCCGGCATACCAAATCCGCACCTCCAGCCCGGTCTCGGCGGCGCGCTCGAGAAGCGCGGTCATCGTTTCGCCGCCCAAGGTCGTCTCGAACGCGAAGTCGAGGTGGCCGGCGATCGCCGTCTCGAGCAGCCGCCGCCCCTGATGCCACGCCGCGCTGTTTGCCTCGGTCGGCGTCAGGCCCGGCTGCGCGGCGCGGATCCGCCGGGCGGCCTGGTCCGGATTGAAGAACTCGACGCCGGCCTCCCGCAGCGCTTCGCCGCCGATGCTGCTCTTGCCCGCGCCGTTGGCGCCTGCCAGAACATAGATCCTGCCGCGGCGGTTCGCCCGCCTAGCCACGCTTGCGGCGGGCACGACCCGCCGCAATCCGGCCCAGCTCGGCCGCCGGCGTATCGAACGCCGACTGCATCGCTTTGCGCGCGCCCGGCGCCTGCATGCGCGCGAGCATGGCGTCGAACTCGCCCGCGAGCGCATCGAGCGCGGTTTCGCGCGCCATCGCGAGGCTCTGGTACGCCTCGATCGACAGCACCACCGCCTTGGTCTGATCGTGCCGGGTGATGGTCACCATCCCGGTCCGCGCCGCGGTGTCCAGGATGTGGCCAAAGGCGTTCTTGGCATCGCTCGCCGAGAATGCGGGCGCGTCGACGAGCTCGCCGCGGTGGTTCCGGAAGCGGGTGGGGACGCTCATGCAGGAGCTCTCCTCGGGTATCGTCGGTCTGCCGAGTCACCGTCGAAACAGCTGGCCCAGCTATGGCAGGCACCGTTACATATTAGCCAAAACAGCCAAAACAGGCAAATCGCCCGCTTGGACCGACTCGTCTGCTGTATTGATCGCCGTCCGCGCCAAATCCTCCCGCGCGCCTGCGCCTTCGGCGTTCGGGCGTCGGCCCCGCGCTCGGCGCGTCGCGCGGCAGCAGGCCGCCGGCCATCGGCTGGGGCGAAAGCTCGTCCGCCTTGTCCACCCATCCGCCGCCGAGCGCCTGGTAGATGGCGACGAACGAAGCGTAGAGCTGCGCGCGGATGGTGGCCTGGTTCAGCTCGGCGGGAAAGAGCTGCTGCTCGGCCTGGAGCACGGTGGAGTAGGGCGAGTAGCCGCCGTCGAACTGCAGCCGCGCGAGCTTCGCGTACTCGGAGAGCGCGCGCACCAGTCGGCCCTGGGCCTCGAGCTGGTCGCCGAGCTTCGCGTTCGCCACGAGCGCGTTCTCGACGTCCGCGAACGCGTTCTGGATCGCGAGTTGGTAGGAGGCGAGCGCCGCCTTCTGCCCGGCCTCGGCCTGCGCGACCTGCCCGCCGATCGCGCCGCCGGTGAAGATCGGGCCGATGATCGAGCCGCCGTAGCTCCAGACGCGCGAGCCCCCCTTGAAGAGGCCATTGAGCTCGTTGCTCGCGGTGCCGAGCGCGCCAGTGAGCGAGATGGTCGGGAAGTATTGCGCCTTCGCTGCCCCGATCTGCGCGTTGGCGGCGATGAGCGTCTGTTCCGCCTGCGCGAGATCCGGCCGGCGCTCGAGGAGCTGCGAAGGCACGCCCGCGGGCACGCTCGGAAGCGCGAGCGCATCGAGCGCCTTCCCGCGCGCGACCGGCCCGGGGTTGCGGCCGAGCAGAATCGACAGGGCGTTCTCCGTTTGCACGATCTGGTTCTCGATGACCGGGATCTGCGCCGCCGCCGTCTCGTACTGCGACCGCGCCTGCTCGACATTCATGCGCGAGACCTGGCCGTACTTGAACTGGAGCTCGAACAGCTTTACCGACTCCCCGTATACGCCGAGCGTGCGCTTCGCCGTCGCGAGCTGCTCGTCGAGGCCGAGGAGTTGCAGGTAGGTCGAGGCGACCGAGGCGACCAGCGACAGCACCACGCCGCGGCGCGCCTCGTCGGTGGCGAGGAGCTCGGCGCGCGCGGCTTCGGTGAGCCGGCGGATGCGGCCCCACAGGTCGATCTCCCAGCTCGCCCCCGCCAGCACCTGGTAGGTGGTCTGCGTGTTTCCGCCGACTCCGGAGAGCCGCGTGCCGCTGAGCTCGTTGAAGCGCTGGCGCGTGGCGTCGGCCTGGTAGCTGAGCTGCGGAAAAAGCGGCGAGCGCGTGGTCGTGAGCACGCCCGCGGCCTGCTCGACGTTCGCGACCGCGATCTCAACGTTCCTGTTGTGGGCGAGCGCCTCGGCGATGAAGGCGTCGAGGACCGGGTCTCCGAACTGCCGCCACCACTCGGTATCGGCGGTCTGCGCGACGGCCTTGGGCTCATAGCGGAACGCTGCCGGCGCGGACACCTCCGGCCGCTGGTAGTCGGGACCGACCATGCAGCCGGCGAGCGCCCCCGTGAGCACGGTCGCGACCGCTAGTGCCGACCGACTTCCCCGCGGCGACGCGGCGGAGAGGGATCGTGACGCGCGCATTCTAGTTTCCCTCCCGCGGCGCATGCGGCGCGCTCGAAGCCACCACGCCGCCGGCGGCTGCGGCGCGCGGCGCCTTCTCCTTCTTCGCCGCCGAGCGCTCGTTGAGCCGGTCGAACAGATAGAAGAAGAGCGGCACGTAGAGCATCGCTAGCGTCGTCTCGCCGAGCATGCCGCCCAGGATCCCGGTGCCGATCGAGTGGCGCGCGTTCGCGCCGGCACCGACCGCGATCGCGAGCGGCAGCACGCCGAACGCGAACGCGAGCGAAGTCATGATGATCGGCCGCAGCCGCTGCTCGCCGGCCTCGATCGTGGCCTCCATGATCGACTTGCCTTGCTTCCGCAGCTCCACCGCGGCGGTGACGCGCAGCACCGCGTTCTTCGCGCCCAGCCCGATGAGGACGAGCAGCCCGATCTGGAAATAGACGTCGTTGTCGAGCCCGCGCAGCCAGATCGCGGTGAGCGCGCCGAGGATCCCGAACGGCACCGCCGTCATCACCGCGCCGGGCAGGGTCCACGACTCGTACTGGGCGGCGAGCACCAGGAACACGATGATCAGTCCGAACACGAACGCGAGCATCGAGGTGCCGCCAGACTTCTTCTCCTCGAACGCGAGCCCCGACCAGGCGAACGTGTAGCCCTGCGGCAGCACCTCGCGCGCGACCGCCTCCATCGCGGCGATCGCCTGGCCGGAGCTGTACCCGGGCGCGGCGTTGCCGTTGATCTTCGCCGCCGGGAAGCCGTTGAAGTGCGGGAGCAGGTCGGGGCCGGTGACCCAGCGGGTGGTGACGAGCGCCGAGAGCGGGACCATCTGGCCCTGGTTCGTCCGCGTGTAGAGCCGCGTGAGGTCCTCGGGCGACTGGCGATACTTCGCGTCGGACTGGAGCACCACCCACCACACGCGGCTGAACTGGTTGAACTGGCTCGCCGCCAGCGATCCGAATTGCGCCTGGATGGCGGCGTACACGTCCTCGACCGGCACGCCGAGCAGGGTCGCCTTCTCGCGATCGACGTCGGCGCGCAACTGCTGGGTGGTCGCGCGGAACGTCGTGTGGAGGCTCGCGAGCGCCGGTTGCTCGGCTGCCTTGCGGATGACCTCCTGCGTGAGCTCGTCGAGCCGGGCCGGGTCGCCGGCGCCGGTGTCCTGCACCCAGAACTCGAAGCCGCCGGTGGTGCCGATGCCGGGAATCGGCGGCGGCGGCACCGGAAACACCGTCGCGCCCTCGATCGCCTGCGCCTGCTTGAACAGTGTCGTCAGGATCGCGCGGGCGTTCTGCTCGCGCGCGGTCTCGAGCGTCGCGTAGCGCTCCTTGAAGTCCGCGAAAGTGATGAAGAAGGTGCCGGCGTTGGTCTTGAAACCGGCGTCGAGGAGGCTGTACCCGGTGACCATCGAGCGCTTGTCGACGCCGGGGATCTTCGCGAGCATGGCGTCCACGCGCTCGGCGACGACCTGCGTCCGCTCGAGGCTCGCCGAGTCCGGCATGATGATCGCCGCGAACCCGTAGCCCTGGTCCTCGTTCGGGACGAAGCTCGTCGGCAGTACCGTGAAGAGGTGATAGATCGAGTAGACGAACACCGCGAGCAGGACGAGCGCGACCGACATCCGCTGAATCATCAGCGTCACCGCGTGCCCGAACGCCCGGGTGACGCGATCGACCTCGCGGTTGAACCACGCGAAGGGCCCGCGCTGGGGCGGGAGCTTGTGCCGTAAGAGGACGCTGCACATCGCGGGCGTCAGCGTCAGCGCGATGAACCCGGAGACGGTCACCGACACGACGATCGTGATCGCGAACTGCTTGTAGAGCTGCCCGGTGGTGCCGGGGAGAAACGCCGCGGGCACGAAGACGGACGCCATCACGAGCACCACCGCGACGAGCGAACTCGCGATCTCGCCCATGCTCTTGATGGTCGCTTCCTTCGGCGGCAGGTGCTCCTTCACCATGATCCGCTCGACGTTCTCGACCACCACGATCGCGTCGTCGACGACCATGCCGATCGCGAGCACCAGTCCGAACAGCGTCAGCAGGTTGATCGAGAAGCCGAGCGCGAGCATGCCGGTGAAGGTGCTCGACCAGCGCCACGACGATCGCGACCGCGCAGATGAGGGTGGTGCGGAAGCTCTGCAGGAACAGGAACACCACCAGCACCACGAGGATCGACCGCCACGATCAGGGTGTGGATCACCTCCTCGATCGACAGCCGCACGAAGTCGTTGGTGTCGAGCGCGATCGCATACTCGATCCCGTCCGGGAAGCGGCTCTTCATGTCCTCGAGCGTCTTGCGCACCGCCGCCGAGACGACGAGGCCGTTCGCGCCGGCCTGCTGGTAGACGGCGATGAACGTGGCCGGCGCGTCGTTCAGCCGGCTGTTGACGATGTACTGGCGCAAGCCCACCTCGGCGCGCGCGACGTCGCCGACCCGGACGATCGCGGCTGCCGTCCTGGCTCGCGCGCAGGATGATCCGTTCGTACTGCTTCGGATCGGTGTACGGGCGCTGGGTCACCACCGGGAACGTCAGCTCGACCGGCCCGGCGTTGGGCTGCTGGCCGATCTGGCCGGCGCCGAAGAGGGCGTTCTGGGCGGCGACCGCGTTCTGGATGTCGGAGGTGGTGATCTGGAGCGAGGCCATGCGGTCCGGATTCATCCAGATCCGCATTGCCTGGTCGGCGATCCCCATCACCTGCGCCTGCCCCGCGCCCTGCACGCGCTTGAGCGCGTCGAGGACATACACGTTGGCGTAGTTGGCGACGTAGTCGGAGCTGTAGCGCGCGTCGCTTGCGAACACCGCGACCAGCATCATGATCGACGACGATTTCTTCTGGACGTTCACGCCTTGCTGCACGACCGCCGAGGGCAGCTGCGGCACCGCGAGGTTGACCCGGTTCTGCACCTGCACCTGCGCGATGTCCGGGTCGGTGTCGAGCGAGAAGTACACGGTCAGGGTCAGCTGGCCGGTCGACGAGCTGGTCGACGACATGTAGAGCATGTTGTCGACGCCGTTGATCTGCGCCTCGATCGGCGCGGCGACCGAATCCGCGAGCGTCTGCGAGTCCGCGCCGGATAGGTCGCCTGCACCGTCACCTGCACCGGGGTGATGTAGGGGTACTGCTGGACCGGCAGCGCGGTCAGCGCGAGCGCGCCGGCGAGGGTGAGCAGGATCGCGACGACCGCCGCAAAGATCGGCCGCTCGATGAAGAACCGGGAGAACACGCTAGTCCAGCGTCCAGTTACTTCGCCGCCGGCGCCGCGGCCTTCGGCGGCAACGGCTTGGCAGGGGGCGCCGGCGTCGCCGCCGGCACCGCGGACACCGGTTTCGGGTTGAGCTCGGCCCCCGGCCCGAGCTTGAGGCCGCCGTCCACCACCACCCGGTCGCCGGCGCGCAAGCCCTCGGTGACGACCCAGTCGTCGCCGGCCCAGTCGCCGACCGTGACCGGGCGGTTTTCCGCCTTGTTGTCCTTGTCGGCAACCCACACGAAATGACCCTTGGAGCCTTGCAGCACCGCGCGCTGCGGGACGAGGATCGCGTTCGGGCGCGTCGCGCCCTTGACTCGCGCCCGGACGTACTGGTTCGGCCGCAGCCGGCCGTCCGGGTTGTCCACCGCAACGCGGACGAGGAACGTGCCGGTCTGCGCGTTGAACGCCGGGTCGGTGAACGTGATGCGCCCGGTGAACGGAAACACTTGGCCGTCCACCAGCACGATCTCGACGAGGTAGTTGTTGTCCGGTGCGCGGCGCAGCTGGCCTTTCTCGACCTGGTCGCGAAAGCTCTGCATCTCGTTCTCGGACAGGCTGAAGTTCACCCACATCGGCGACAGCACCGCCACCGTGGTGAGCTGGCTGTTCGACTGGTTGAGATACGTGCCGTCGGCCTGCGCCGCGGCGCCGCTGATACCGGCGACCGGCGAGGTGATGGTGCAGTAGGAGAGATTGAGCTGCGCGGTCTCGAGCTGCGCTTTCGACCCCTCGACCGTGGCCGCTGCGCTCTCGAAGTTGCCGGTCGCGTCATCGAGGTCCTTCTGCGACAGCGCCTCCTTCTCCGTGAGCGGCTTCACCCGCGCCAGGTTCGACTTCGCGACCTCGAGCGCCGCCTGGCTCTTCGAGAGCTGCGCCTTGGCCGCGTCGACCTGGGCCTGGAACGGCTTCTTGTCCATGAGGAAGAGCACCTGCCCTGCCTTGACGATCGAGCCTTCGGTGTAGACGCGCTTGTCGAGGAACCCGCTGACTCGCGCCTGAATGTTGACCTGGCGCGAGCTCTGCGTCTGCGCGACGTACTCGAACACGGCAGGCGTGTCGCGCGGTGCCACCGTGACCACCGAGACCTCGACCGGCGGCTTGGCGGCGGGTGCGGTCTCCTTCTTGCCGCAGGCAACGACGAGCGCGGTGGCTAGCGCCGCGACGAGGAGAAGCGCGCGCGACGTGCGCACGGATCGGACACCGAGCATTGCGAATTCCCTCAAGGCTCGCGCCGCCTGCTCTCATCGCGGCAGGAGTCGGAGCGCTCCGACTATAGGATAAGTGCCAAGCCCGGGCAAACGAGCGCGGGCTCGGCGTTCCTTTCCGCGCGCCGCATGCGCCGGCCGCTTGTCCTATGTTAGTGTCGTCGCGCATCCAGGATGCGACGAAGCGGTAACGTGCGCGTCGATCGAGTCCACCCTAGCGGAGCGCCCGATGCATCTGCGCACGTCGTCTCTGTCCGCGTCACTCCTCGCGGCGCGCGTCCTTCCCGCGTTCCTCCTGCTCGGGCTTACCGCGTACCTGTCCGGCTGCGCGATACAGCCTACTGCCGGGAACAGGGTCACCGGTGGCGCGCGGGTCGAAGGCGAAGCGGCCACCGCGGCGGTGCCGGCGGCGCCGGCGCGGCGCGTCTATGTCCAGGACTTCGCCCTCGACGTGGACGCGACCGAGCCGCCGCGCACCGGGCTCCTCGGACGGCCGCGGCTGTTCCAGGAACTTACCGGCGAGAATCCGCAGACGCACGCACGCCGGATCGTCGATGAAATGGCGAGCTCGCTGGTCAAGGACTTGAACGCTGCCGGCGTTGCCGCCGAGCGGCTCGCGACCGGGGCACCGCTGCCACCCGATGGCTGGCTCATCCGGGGTGTCTTCACCGAAGCCGACAGCGGTCGCGCGCTGCGCCGCGCGGTGATCGGCTTCGGCAGCGGTAAGACCGACATGGAAGTGCAGGTCGGCGTCAGCGATCTCGCCGTGCAGCCGAACGAATCGTTCCTCGTCTTCGGCACCGTCACCGATCCGAGCCGGCTTCCCGGCGGGGTGGTGACGAGGAATCCCTACGTGGTCGTCGCCAAGTTCGTGCTGGAGAAAGGCGCGCCGGAGCGCGACGTCCAGCACACCGCCAAGGCGATCGCGGACGAGCTGGTGAAGTTCCGCGAGCAGGTGAGAAGCGGGCAGGTCAAGCTGCCGGCGACGCGGTAGTCGCCGTCCGCGTGCGCGCGCGCCCGGCGACATGAACGGGACCTGGTATCGAGACCTGTTCAGCGTGGGCGGCGGGCCGATTCCCGCTGCGCTGTTCGTCCGGGTCGCGGTGGCCGTCGGCCTGCCGCTCGTCGGATTCACGCTCGCCGGGCATCCGCTCGCCGGCGTCGCCGGCGGCGCGACCGCGATGTTCGTGATGATGTGCGACGTCGGCGTTACGCGCGCGAATCGAGTCGGCACGATGCTCGCGGGCACGGCGGCGATCCTCGCCGGCGGCGTCATCGGCCACGAGTGGGGCGGGACCACCCTCGCGGACGAAACCGTCGTGCTCCTCGCAGCGCTCTTGGCGGGCTGGGTCAGCAACTCGCATCCGGGCATCTCGGCGGTGGCGCGGTTCGGCGCGCTGGCGACCGCGGCGGGGACGGGCCTGCACATGCCCTCGCCTGCGACCGAGGCCGTTTGGGCGATCGTCGGGGGCGGGGCGGCCGCGATCGGCACGGCGTTCGCGGCCTGGGCGCTGACCGGCATTCCGCCCGCCGACAACATGATGGATTGGCGCGCCGGGGTGCGGCGCGCCTTCGCCGGCGCGGATGCGGGGCCCTGGTATGCAATCTGTTTCGGGGCCGCCGCGGCGGTGTCGCTGCTCGCTGCGGATCGGCTAGGCGTGAGCAACGCGTATTGGGCGACGCTCACGGTGATCATGGTGATGCGGCGCGAGGGAATGGTCAGCCTGAAGCTCGTGATCCAATACATAGTCGGCACGCTCGTCGGCATCCCGATCGCGTACGCGGTCGGCCAGGCGCTCCACGCGCCGCTGGCGATCGCGTTCGCCGCCACCCTCGTCGCCGCGAGTGCCCGCCTCGGGATCGCGGTCAACCCGGCGCTCGGCTTTGCCGCGTTCACCGCGTTCCTGATGCTCGTCGTGGATCTGGCTCGCCACGGCGCCGGCGTGACGCCGCTGCTGCTCTCGACCCGCTTCTACGACGTCGCGGTCGGCTGCGCGATCGTGTTGGTCGGTACGCTCCTCGCTTCGCTGGGTGTGCGGAAGGCGGAGGTCGCGCAGGATCAGTGACGCGCCGTCGTTCTGTTGCACGGGGTCGCGTGAGACTTATTGTGCGCGGATCGGTGTCGTAACGGCGTTCGGAGCGCCGCGCCGCATACGCAGCGCCGACGCTCGCATGCAGATCGTCGCTACTCTGGTACGGTCTGACCTACGGTCTGACCCCGCGAGCGATGCCCGCCAGCGATGCTAGAGTGCGCGGCATCGATCGCGCGCAGGATTCGACATCATCGCCGGAGGGCTCGCCGTATGATCGTCCAGACCGCGCCCGCGGGCGCACCCCGCTTCGTCATGACGATGAAGGAGCACTGCGCTTTCGCCGGCCAGGCGGCGCGCGCTTTCGGCAACGCCGAGTTCGAGCCGGCGGCACCGCGCGAGGAGATGCTCTACCTCGTCGACAACCACGACCGGGGCTGGTTCGCCATCGACGAGGCGCCCGGGCGGAATCCCGAGACCGGCCTGCCCTGGAACCTCACCGAGACGCCGCGCGCGATCTCCATCCGCACGCTCAACGGCAGCCCGGATGCGCTCGAAGCGCACCATCCGTACTGCGGCCTGCTCGCGGCGATGCACATGTACGGTGTCTATCGTGGACGCTTCGGCCTCTCGCAGCGGCAGCTGATCGAGAACGTGCCCGCGGAATGGCGAGCGCGCTTCGACGCCGAGCTGGACCGCCTTGCCGAGCGCCAGGCGGCGATGAAGACGGCGCTCGCCGATGATCCGGCCACCGCCGCGTGGGTGGCGCCCGACCGCCTCATGCAGAGCTACAAGCAGCTGCAGTTCTTCGACACGCTGGCGCTCTACTTCAATCTCACCGGCGCCAGCGAGCGCGGGCCTGCCGCGTTCCCTTGCGTCCCGCGGTCGGCCACGGGCGATGTCACGGTGCGCGTGACGCCGCTCGACGCCGAGACGTACGCTTTCGACCCCTTTCCCTTTCGCGCCGAGGGCGTCCAGCTGATCCTCGCGGGACGGAGCATGCGGCCGGTGGATGGTGACGATGCCGCCTTGGCCGCGGCCCTCCGATCGACCCCAGCGAGCACGCAGAAGATAAGCGTCGTCAGCGCCGCGTGAAGCAGGACGCCACGCGCGACGCCGACCCCGCCGTCGCCCGCGAGTCGCCGGGACCGGCGCCTGCCGCCGCTCCCACGGCGCGCTCCGCTTCTCCATGGGAATCCCCGCGGTACCGTCTGCTCCTCGCGCTCTGGCTCTCCGCGAACGTTTCGATGTCGATGCACGAAGCCACTTCGGCCTGGCTCATGGCCTCGCTCGGCGCGAGCGCGTTCGTCGTGGCACTGCTGCAGGCCGCCCTGTCGCTGCCGAGCTTCCTCCTCGCGCTGCCGAGCGGCGCCCTCACCGATCTTGCCGACCGGCGACGCATTCTCATCGCCGCGTATGCGTTGATGAGCGTCGTCGGCATCGCGCTCGGGGTCGCCATCCTCGCCGGGCTCGCCTCGCCGGGGATGCTTCTCGCCGGTGCCTTGGCGATGGGCCTCACGTTCTCGCTCCGCCTGCCCGCATACTCGGCACTGGTGCAGGAAGTGGTGCCGCGCAAGGCGCTGCCCCGCGCGATCGTGTGGACCGGGGCCGCGATGAACGCTTCGCGCACGGTCGGTCCGCTGCTCGCCGGCGCGATCATCGCCTTCGGCGGCCCTGCGTTCTCGTTTCTCGCCATCGGCTGCCTGATGCTCGCCGTCACCGTAGTGCTCACGCGGTGGCGGCGTCCGCGTGCGCCGGCGAGCACGCTGCCGTCGGAGCGGTTCGTCGGCGCGATGCGGGTCGGCCTGCAGTTCGCGCGCCAGACGCCGGCGGTGCGCGCGGCGCTCATCCGCGGCGCGTGCTTTTTCCTGTCGTCGGTGGCGCTCGTCGCGCTGCTGCCGGTCGTCGTCCGCGACGAGCTGGGCGGCGGCTCGAACACCTACGCGCTGCTCTTCGGCCTGTTCGGTCTCGGCGCGGTGGCGCTCGCGCTGACGATCGGCTTCTGGCGCAAGCGATTTTCGCGCGACGACATGATCGTGGCGGCGATCATCCTGCAAACGGGTGCGTCGATCGCCTTTGCCATGTCGGAGAACGTCGCCGTGCTGGCGGTGGCGATGGTGGCGAGCGGCGCGGCGTGGATCTCGGTCGCATCCGCGCTCAGCGTCACGGCGCAGCTCGCCCTTCCGGCCTGGGTGCGCGGGCGCGGTCTGGCCGCGGTGCAGATGGCGTTCATGGGGGGCGGCACCTTCGGCGCGCTGCTGTGGGGACAGGTGGCGACCACGTGGAACCTGCGGATCGCGTTCGCGGCCGCCGCGATCGCCACCCTGGCGAGCCTCGCTCTCGCGCGGCGCTATCCCCTGTCCGGCATCCGCGAGGAGAACCTCACCCCGTCGCATCACTGGCCCGAGCCCGAGGTGGTGATGAGCGTCGAGCACGACGAAGGGCCGGTGCAGGTGATGGTCGAGTACCTCATCGATCCGCAGAACGCGGCGGCGTTCTTCGAGCTCATGCAGGAGAGCCGCCGCTCGCGACTGCGCGCCGGGGCGACCTCGTGGGCGCTGTTCCGCGACCCTTCGAACCCGGGGCGCCACGTCGAGCAATGGGTGGAGGAGTCGTGGCTCGAGCTGCTCCGCCACCGCGACCGCCTCACGGTGTCCGAGCGCGAGTTGCGCGACGCCAAGCGCGCATTCCACATCGGCCCGGAAACGCCGGCGATGCTGTTCCTGATCGCCGAGGATGTCGCGCGCCGCAAGCCCGATCAGGGGTCGACGACGGTCTAGCGCCTTTGGCGCGCATGGCAGGGCGCGACGATCGCCCGGTCTCGCGCGCCTGCGCGACGCGCTCGCCCGCATTACCATTCGCGGCGGAGATGGCAGCGAATGCGATGAGTGTGACGACGGAGGCAACATGGCGGACGCGAGCGGTTCCAAATGGCGACTCGACGGCGTGCGGGTCGTGCACGCGAACGAGCTCGATATCAACACCCCGCAGACACCAGGGATGAATCGCGCCGCGGCGATCACCGCCGCGCGCGCCGGGGCGGAGAAACTGTGGGCGGGCACGGTCGTGATCCATCCCAAGGCCAAGACCGGCGCGCACCACCACGGCCCGGTGGAGAGCGTGATCTACGTGGTGAGCGGTCGCGCGCGGATGAAATGGGGCGACCGGCTCGAGTTCACCGCCGAAGCGGGTCCCGGCGATTTCATCTACGTGCCGCCGTTCGTGCCGCACCAGGAGATCAACGCGAGCGACGATCAGGCCCTGTCGTGCGTGTTGGTCCGCAGCGGCCAGGAACCGGTCGTCGTCAATCTGGACATCCCTGCGGTGGAGCCCAACCCCGAAGACGTGCACTGGGTGGACAACATCCACCCCGCTCCGAAGTAAGCGGGAGACGGACCGCTTACCGGCTCGCCGCCGGCGGCGCGACCGCCGCATCGGACTGGCCGCTGCGGGCGAGCGCGCCGGCGACGAAGCCGGAGGCCTTCATCTCCTCGACGAACGCGGACAGCCAGGCGATGCCGGCCTGCCGGGTCTTCGGTACGCCCATCGCCTGCTCGATGGCCATGAAGCGTCCGTCCATGACGCGAACGTTCGGATTCGCTCGCGCAAACTGGACGAGCGGCTGCTTCACTCCTCCGGCCGCCTCCAACCCGTCCTTGACGAACAGCTCGATCGCCGCCGGCGAAGTCGGCGCGCGCACGAGCTGCGCGTGCTTGAGCGTGCGCGTCAGGTACAGGTCGTAGGCGCTCTTGTTCCCCACTGCGATCCGGACGCCGGCGCGATCGACGTCCTCGATCCGGCGGAGCGGCGAGTCCGCCGGCACGAGGTACGTGCCCTCGATAAGTACGTACGGCGCCGTAAAGGCGATCTCGGTGGCGCGCGCGGGCTCGATCGCGAGAAACGCGACATCCCAGCTGTCGGACCGGAGCGCGTCGAAGACCTTCCCGGCGGCGTCGAAGGTGACGAGCTCGACCGGGACGTCCAGGCGGCGACCCAGCTCCCGCGCGAGGGCGACCGATACGCCCTGCGGCGCCCCGGTCGCGGCATTCCGCTGCGCGAGCACCGGGTTGCCGAAATTGATCGCCGCGCGCAGCGTGCCGGTCGGCGCGAGGCCCTTCACGACGTCCGGCGGCGCAGTGCCCGCTCCGGCGCACGCGGCAAGCACTGGCAGGCAAGCGAGGCACGATAGACGCTTCCACATCGGCCGCTTCCACATCGTTCACCTCCTCTCGCCCGCGCAGAAAGCGAGCGCCATCCCGGTGCGACCTTACCGCAAGCGCGGCACTTGACGCCGGTCGGGGGTTTGGGGGTAGGGTCGCGGTTTACGGGACGGCTGCCGCCGGCCGCGCGATCGATATTCGCACACGCGGCGCGCCGGCGCGGCCGATAGCAGCGATGCGGACCCCCTTAGCTTGCGGGAGAACAAGCGTGCCAAGACTGCGCAAGGCGCCGATGTTCGCGATATCGCTACTGGCGTGCGCCGCCGGCGCCCTCGGCGACGCGACCGCGCAACAACCCGCCAAGATCGCCGACACGATCGAGCAGCGGATGGCGGCCTGCGCGATCTGTCACGGCAAGCAGGGCGAGGGGATCAGGAAAAACGAGTACTACCCGCGTCTCGCCGGCAAGCCTGCGGTCTACCTCTATAACCAGCTGCTGAATTTCCGCGAGCGTCGGCGCGACATTCCCATCATGACCTACATGGTGGCCTATCTGTCCGAGCCGTACCTGCGCGAAATCGCCGACTACTACGCGGGCTTGCGCCCGCCGTTCCCGCCGCCGGCTACGGCCGCGCCGAAGGAGGCGCTCGCGCGGGGAGAGAAACTGGTGACCGCAGGCGATCCGGCGCGCGAGATACCCGCCTGCGCCGCCTGCCACGGCAAGGCACTCACCGGCCTGGAGCCCGCGGTCCCCGCGCTGGTGGGGCTCAATCGCGATTACATTGCAGCGCAGATGGGAAGCTGGCAGCAGGGCTTGCGAAACGCCGAGTCGCCGGACTGCATGGCGGAGATCGCGAAACGGCTCACCGCGGAGGACATTTCCGCGGTCACCTGGTGGCTCGCGGCGCAGCGCGCGTCGCCCGACACGCCGCCGGCGCCGGCAGGCGCGCTGACGCTGCCGATGAAATGCGGCGGCGTGCCGTGACCGCCGACAAGGAGGGACAGGCATGAAACGGGTTCTCCTCGCTGCCGTGGCGATTCTCGTGCTCGCCGTCGCGGCGACCTTCCTGTCGCGCCGCCAGGAGTCCACCGCGCCGCCGCCGCCGACTGCGCGCGCCGATGGCGCCGAGATCGGACGCGGCGAGTATCTCGCGCTCGTCGGCGACTGCCTGGCCTGCCATACCGTTCGCGGCGGCAAGCCCTACGCGGGCGGCCTCGAGCTGCCGACGCCGTTCGGGAAGCTCTACACGCCGAACATCACGCCCGATCCGGAGACCGGCATCGGCAAGTGGACCGCCGACGATTTCCGGCGCGCGATGCACGAGGGTCTCTCGAAGGACGGCTCGTACCTGTATCCGGCGTTTCCCTACAACAACTACACTCGGGTCACGCGTGCCGATGTCGATGCGATCTACGCCTTCTTCATGTCGCTGCCGCCGGTGAGCCAGCCGAACAAGCCGCACGAGATGCGCTTTCCGTACAACCAGCGCCAGCTGCTGCTCGGCTGGCGGACCCTGTACTTCAAGGCCGGTGAGTTCAAGCCGAACCCGGGCGAGAGCGCGGAATGGAACCGCGGCGCGTATCTGGTCGAGGGGCTGGGCCATTGCAACGCCTGCCACGGCACCCGGAACATGCTCGGCGCGGTCAAGGACGACGACGTGGGCGGCGGCCTGATCCCGGTGCAGAACTGGTACGCGCCTTCGCTCACCTCGAACCGCGAGACCGGGCTCGGCGACTGGCAAGTGAGGGACATCGTCGACCTGCTGCGGACCGGCGTGTCCGCGCGTGGCGCGGTGTTCGGACCGATGTCCGCCGTCGTCGCGCACAGCCTGCAGAACGTCACCGTCGGCGACCTGACCGCGATGTCCGTCTATCTCAAGGCGCAGGCGGAGAAAGCGGCGCCGGCCGCAGCGGTGCAAGTGCGGCCGAGCGAGCAGCAGGCCGGCGCGATGCTGAAGCAGGGCGCCCGACTCTACGAGAAGCACTGCGCCGATTGCCACGGACCCGACGGCGCCGGCGTGCCGCGGGTCTATCCGCCGCTCGCCAAGAACCGGTCGATCCTGATGGAGTACTCGATCAATCCGATCCGGATGGTGCTCGTCGGGGGTTTCCCCCCGAGTACCGAAGGCAACCCGCGCCCCTACGGCATGCCGCCGTTCGCCTACGACCTGAACGACCAGGAGATCGCCGCGATCGTGACCTATATCCGCCAGTCGTGGGGCAACAGCGCATCGGCCGTATCGCCGATCGAGGTCGGCGCGGCGCGCGGCGTGAAGATCGACTGAGGGGATGTCGTCCGAAAAGGAGATGTCATGAACCGAGTGCTCTCGATCCTGCTGTGGGCCGTCCTCGCCGCGATCGGCGCGTTCGCGTTCTCCATCGTCGCGCTCAAGCGCGGCGAGTCGGTGAACGCGGTGTGGCTGGTGACCGCTGCGCTGATCATTTACTACTTCGCCTTCCGCTTCTACAGCCTGTTCATCGCCAACCGGGTCCTGCAGGTCGATCCGAAGCGGATGACCCCGGCCTTCCGGCACAACGACGGCATGGACTACGTGCCGACCAACAAGTGGGTGCTGTACGGCCACCACTTCGCGGCGATCGCCGGCGCCGGGCCGCTCGTCGGGCCGGTGCTCGCGGCGCAGATGGGCTATCTCCCCGGGACGCTCTGGATCCTCGCCGGCGTCGTCGTGGCGGGCGCGGTGCAGGACATGATCGTGCTCTTCGCCTCGGTCCGGCGCGACGGCAAGTCGCTCGGCGAGATGGTGAAGATGGAGCTCGGGCCCATTCCCGGCTCGCTCGCGCTCGTCGGGGTGCTGGCGATCATGATCATCATCCTCGCCGTTCTCTCGCTGGTCGTGGTGAAGGCGCTCGCCGAGAGCCCGTGGGGCACGTTCACGATCGCGGCCACGATCCCGATCGCGCTCCTGATGGGCGTCTACATGCGCTACATCCGCCCGGGGCGCGTCGGTGAAGCCTCGGTGATCGGCGTGGTGCTGTTGCTCGCTTCGATCTGGCTCGGCCGCGAGGTGGCGGAGAGCGGGAGCTGGGGGCCGGCGTTCACGCTCGGCGGCACCGAGCTCGCCTGGGCGATCATCATCTACGGCGCGGTCGCATCCAGCCTGCCCGTGTGGCTGATGCTCGCGCCGCGCGACTATCTCTCCACGTTCCTCAAGATCGGCACCATCGTCGCGCTCGCGCTGGGGATCTACCTGGTGGCGCCGACCCTGCGCATGCCCGACGTCACCCGGTTCATCGACGGCACCGGGCCGGTGTTCTCGGGCAACCTGTTCCCGTTCCTGTTCATCACCATCGCGTGCGGCGCGGTGTCGGGCTTCCATTCGCTCATCTCCTCGGGGACGACGCCGAAGATGATCGAGAGCGAAGGCCACATCCGGCTGATCGGCTACGGCGGCATGCTCACCGAATCGTTCGTGGCGATGATGGCGATCACCGCGGCCTGCGTGCTCGATCCGGGCATCTACTTCGTGATGAACAGCCCGGCGGCGGTGATCGGCACGACCGCGGAGCGGGCGGCCGAGGTGGTGTCGAGCTGGGGCTTCGTCATCACGCCGGACATGATCAACCAGACCGCGAAGGACATCGGCGAGACCACCATCCTGTCGCGCGCCGGCGGCGCGCCGACGCTCGCGGTCGGCATGGCGCAGATCCTCGCTCAGGCGCTCGGCGGCAAGTCGATGGAGGCGTTCTGGTACCACTTCGCGATCCTCTTCGAAGCGCTCTTCATCCTGACGGCGGTGGACGCCGGCACGCGCGTCGGCCGCTTCATGATCCAGGACATGCTCGGGCACGTCTGGGCGCCGCTCGGCAACACCGAGCTCCTGCCGGCGAACATGTTCGCGACCGGTCTCTGCGTCGCGATGTGGGGCTACTTCCTCTATCAGGGCGTGGTCGATCCGCTCGGCGGCATCAACACCCTCTGGCCGCTGTTCGGCATCGGCAACCAGATGCTGGCCGGGATCGCGCTTCTGCTCTGCACGGTCGTGCTCATCAAGATGAAACGCGAGCGTTATGCGTGGGTAACGCTGGTGCCGACCGCGTGGCTGCTGGTCACTACGCTCACTGCCGGCTGGCAGAAGATCTTCCATCCGACGCCGGCCATCGGCTTCCTCGCCCAGGCGCGCCGGTTCGCCGAGGCGGCGGCCAGCAATACGCTGATCGCTCCGGCGAAGTCGGTGGCGGAGATGCAGCGGGTCGCGTTCAACAACTATCTGGACGCGGCGGTGTGCGGGTTCTTCGTGCTGCTGGTGGTCGCGATGTGCGTCTACGCGGTGCTGATCTCGCTCCGGGCACTGCGCGTGCCGCAGCCGACCGCACAGGAGACGCCGCCTGTGCCGCGCACTGACGGAGCCGCGTATGCCTGATCCGGGCAACGCCGGCGCGTTCGCGCGATTCCGCGCGCTCGGCGACCGCGGGCGCGAGGCCTGGCGCGGCGTATTCGGTGTCCCCGACTACGACGCCTACCTCGCGCACCAGCGCGCGACGCATCCCGGCGAGGCGCCGCTGGACCGCGGCGCGTTCCTCGCCTGGGCGCTCGAGCAGCGGTACGCCGGACGCGGGCCCCGCTGCTGCTGAAGCCGCGCGGGCGAGCGCTCGCCCGCGACTAGGCCGCGCGCTCGCTGTCGAGCGACGCCATCTGGCGCGGGTCGTAGCGCGCACCGGTGACCGCCTCGGCGGGCACGGCGCGCTCGATCGCGGCGATCTCCGACGCCGTCCCTTCGACCGGGAGCCGCCGAGCAATCCGCGCGAGAGCACGCCCTAGGCGGTCAGACCGGTCCCGAGCTCGCGGAGCGCCAGCAGGATCGCCGTCTCCACCGCGGCTGACGAGCGAGTGCTCGGTCTGCAGATCGGTGATCCGCTGCAACGCGTGGCGCAGGGTGTCGTGGGATCTCGGCCCGGAGCCCCGTCTCCGGCGAGTACAATCGGGACACATCCCGCAGGGTTTGCCCAGCCATGCCCGCACTGAATTTCGCGCAACCCGACGTCACGTTCCTCCTCGATATGGAGGGCGTCATCCGCGAGATCACCCTGTCCGGCGCGCTCGCCGAAGAGGCGGTCGACGACTGGGTCGGACGCCCCTGGGTGGAGACCGTCGCTGACCTTGGCAGCGACAAGGTGCGGCGCATGGTGGCCGACGCGCGCACCAGCCGCGTCTCAGTGTACCGCCCGGTCACGCAGAGATTCCCTAGCGGCCTGGAGCTGCTGCTCGAGTACACCACAGTGAGGCTGGGCGGCAAGGCCGGCCTCATCGCGATCGGGCGGAACCTCCACGCAGTGGCGGAGCTCCAGTCGCGCCTGATCGCCGCGCAGCAGACGATGGAGCGCGATTACTGGAAGCTCCGCGAGGTGGAGACGCGCTATCGCCTCCTCTTCACCGCGTCGAACGAGGCGGTGCTCCTCATTCGGGCGGCGGATCTGCGCATCGTCGATGCGAATCCGGCTGCGCTCCGTGCGCTCGGTCTGGCGCGGAAGCGTCTCGACAGCGTCGCAGGCTCGTGCCTGCTGTCCGAGCTGGTCCCGGCGGAGCAGGAGCGGTTGCAGGCGACGCTCACCCGGGTGCGCGAGCAGGGACAGGCCCCCGGCATCCTGGTCCATCTCGGTTCGGCGCGGGCGGCCTGGCTCGTCCGCGCATCGCTCATGAATGCCGCGTCTGGGCCGGTGTTCCTGATGCAGCTCGCGCCTGCCGCGGCGGCGCCCGCGGTGCCGGAGCGCGGCAACGCGATCTCGATCGAAGCGCTCATCGAGCGCGGGCCCGACGCATTCGTGGTGCTCGATCGCGACGGCGTGATTCGCCGCGCGAACACCGCCTTCCTCGAAATGGTCCAGGTCGGCGCCGAAGCGCGGGTGGTTGGGGAGCGGCTCGGACGGTGGCTAGGGCGGCCGGGTGCCGATCTGACGGTCCTGCTCGCCAACGTCCAGCGACATGGCGTCGTCCGGCTCTTTGCCACCACCATCCAGGGCGAGCTCGGCGCCGGCACCGACGTGGAAATCTCGGCCGCCGGCGATGCGGACAAGGACCCGCGATACGTGGGCGTGCTGTTGCATGACGTAGGCCGCAGGCTGGCCGCCCCGGGCGAGGCCCGTCGTCTCGGCGCGGTCCTCGGTTCGCTCATCGAGCGGGTGGGGAAGACGACGCTTCGCAAGCTCGTCAAGGACACGGTGGGCGCGGTCGAGCGTCACTACGTCGAGGCGGCGCTCGAGCTCACCGGCGGGAACCGGACGGCGGCCGCGGAGCTGCTCGGGCTCAGCCGCCAGAGCCTCTATGCGAAGCTCGACCGATACGGCCTGAATGGGGGCGTCCGCAGCCCGGCGAACGCGGCACGCGCGGCAGCGGTCAAAGCGGCCGGTGCAGCGGAAGTGTCGCTAGCGGACACGGCAACCGATCGTCGCCACTGACGCGCAGGCCTTTGGCTTCCTCGCTGCTATTCGGCGAACCCGACGCCGAGCGCGGCGAGCCGGTCGATCTCCGCGCGCGCGAAGCCCCAGTCCGCGAGCGCCTCCCGCCCGAGGGCACCGCGCTCCGGCGGCGCGCGCCGGACTTCACCCGGGGTGCGCGCGAATCGCGGCGCGGGGGCCGGCTGGTCGACACCGCCGACCGCGACGTGGCTGCGGCGCGCGAGGTGGTGCGGATCCGCCTGCGCTTCCGAGAAGGTGAGGACCGGCGCGAAGCACGCATCGGAGCCGGCGAAGATGTCGCGCCACTCGTCGCGCGTCTTCCCGCGGAAGACGGACCTGAACCGCGCGCGCAGCTCGGCCCAGCGTTTGCGATCGTCCTGCGCCGGCAGCGCCTCGCCGGCGAGCCCCAGGCGCGCCACGAGCTCGGCGTAGAACTTCGGCTCGATCGCGCCGATCGCGACGTAGCGACGGTCCGCGGTCTCATAGACGTCGTACCACGGCGCGCCCGAGTCGAGCACGTTCTCGCCGCGCGCTTCGCTCCACCGACCGGCGGCGAGCAGCCCGGAGAACATCGCGGCGAGCAGCGATGCGCCTTCGACCATCGCGCAATCGACGACCTGGCCTTGACCTGAGCGCTGCGCCTCGAGCAGGCCGCAGGCGATACCGAACGCGAGCAGCATGCCGCCGCCGCCGAAGTCGCCGACCAGGTTGAGGGGCGGGACGGGCGCACCGTCCTTGCGCCCGATGGCGTGCAGGATGCCCGAGAGCGCGATGTAGTTGATGTCGTGGCCGGCGCGGGGGGCGAGCGGCCCGTCCTGGCCCCAGCCGGTCATCCGCCCGTACACAAGCCGCGGATTGCGCGCGAGCATGACCTCGGGGCCCAGGCCGAGCCGCTCCATCACCCCCGGCCGGAAGCCTTCGATCACCGCATCGGCCTTCGCCGCGAGCAGGAGCGCTGCCTCGGCGCCGTCCCGCGACTTCAGGTCGAGCGTGACCGAGCGGCGGCCGCGCAGCATCACGTCGAACCACCGCTCGCGATCGAGGCCGAGGCCGGGGTCGGACGGGCGATCGACGAGCAGCACGTCGGCGCCCATGTCCGCGAGCATCATCGCGCCGAAGGGGCCCGGCCCGATCGCCTCGAACTCCAGCACGCGCACGCCCGCCAGCGGTCCCATCGGCCCCGATCTTATCCTGCGGCGTGCATGCGGCGTGCGCGCGCTTGACAGCCCGCTCGAGGCGCTCGAACATCAGCGCGCGCCCGCGCGATTCGAGCCTCGAGCCTTCACGCTACGAGGGGGCACGCCCCCCTCGTGCTTCTCGACCTTAGAGGATCGCCACCAACCCGGCGTTTCTCTCTTCAGCGAGCGTCGAGATGAGCGAACCCGAACGCATCACCCTGCCGGCGCTGCTCGGCGACTACCCGGTCACGGCTGCGCTGCGGAGAGGCGAGCTGCGCTCCGCATCCGTCGCGTTCGATTTTGCCCAGGTCAAGACCGCGAGCGCGGCGTTCAAACGCGTGGTGCGGGATCTCGAGTTCGACGTCGCCGAGCTGGCAATCGTCACCTTTCTCGTCGCCAGGGCGCACGGCAAGCCGCTAGTGCTGCTGCCCGCGGTGCTCGTCGGCCGCTTCCAGCATCCCTACATCGTGTACGACGCGGAGCGTGGTCCGCTCGCCCCCGGGGATCTCGCCGGCCGCCGCGTCGGCATGCGCTCGTACTCGGTCACGACGGCGACCTGGGTGCGCGGCATCCTCGCCGAGGACTACGGGCTCGACCTCGATCGCGTGCGCTGGGTCGCGTTCGAGGCGCCGCACGTCGCGGAGTTTCGCGATCCGCCGAACCTCGAGCGCGCGCCCGCGGGAAAGGACCTCGTGGGCATGCTGCTCGCGGGCGAGCTCGACGCGGCGATCGTCGGCGAGATTCCGACCGACCCGCGGCTCGCGCCGCTCATCCCCGATCCCGCGGCAGCGGCACAAGCGTGGCAGGCGAAGCACGGTGCGCTGCAGATCAACCACATGGTGGTCGTGAAAGAGTCGCTGTCGCGTGCGAATCCGCGCGCGGTGCGCGAGATCTACCGCTTGCTTGCCGCGAGCAAGACGGCGGCCGGCTCGCCGCCCAGGGGCGAGCTCGATACGACGCCGTTCGGGCTCGCGGCGAATCGCCGCAATCTCGAGGTCGCCATCGACTACGTGTACCGGCAGCGGCTCATCCCGCGGCGGTTCGCAGTCGACGAGCTGTTCGACGACGTGACGCGCGCGCTCGGCCAGTGACCCGCCCGGGCTCGTGAGCGCGTTCTTCGCCGCCGCCGCTTGGCTTCCGACGGGCTGGGCGACCGAAGTGCGCGTCGAGGTCGATGCCGCCGGCGCGATCGTCGCCGCGGAGGCGGGCGCACTGCCGAACGGCGCCGAGCGGCTCCGCGGACCGGTGCTTCCGGCGCTCTGCGACTTGCACTGTCACGCTTTCCAGCGCGCGATGGCGGGCCTCGCGGAGCGGCGCTCCGGCGGCGACGACAGCTTCTGGACCTGGCGCGAGGCGATGTATGCGCTCGTCGCGCGCCTGGAGCCCGACGACATCGAGGCGATCGCCGCTCAACTCTACGTCGAGGCGCTGAAGGGCGGATTCACCTCGGTCTGCGAGTTCCACTATCTGCACCACGATCCCGCGGGCGCCGCGTACGCGAATCCGGCCGAGACGAGCGAGCGCATCGTCGCCGCCGCGACTGCCGCCGGCATCGGGCTCACGTTGCTGCCGGTGCTGTACATGACCGCGGATTTTGGGGGCGCGCCGCCGCAGTCTGCCCAGCGCCGGTTTCTCGGCACGCCGGACCGGATCGTCGCGATGATCGCCGCCTTGCGGGCGGCGCATCCCGCCGTGCGCTTCGGGCTCGCGCCTCACTCGTTGCGCGCGGTGCCTCCGGACGCGCTGAGCGATGCGCTGGATGCGCTCGCGGCCCTCGACGCCACGGCCCCGATCCACATCCACGTCGCGGAGCAAGAGCGGGAGGTGGTCGATTGCGTGGCGTGGAGCGGGCGGCGGCCGGTGGAGTGGCTCCTCGACCGGCACGCGGTGGATGCGCGCTGGTGCCTGGTTCATGCGACGCACATGACCGACGCTGAAACCGACGCGCTGGCGGGCTCGGGCGCGGTGGCCGGGCTGTGCCCGACGACCGAGGCGAATCTCGGCGACGGCGTGTTCCCGCTCGCGCGCTATCTGCAGCGCGACGGCGCGTTCGGCATCGGCTCCGACAGCAATGTTTCAGTCTCCGCGATCGAGGAGCTGCGCATGCTCGAGTACGGGCAGCGGCTCGTCCACCGGCGGCGGAGCATTGCCGCCACACCCTTTTCCCCGTCGACGGGCGAGACGCTCTACCGTGCCGCGCTCGTCGGTGGCGCGCGAGCGTCGGGCCGACGCATCGGCGGGCTGGCGCCGGGCGAGCGCGCCGATTTCGTGGTGCTCGATCCCGATGCGCCGGCGCTCGCAGAGCGGCCGTCGGCCGCGCTCCTCGATGCCTTCATCTTCGCCGGCAATGCGAATCCGGTCCGCGACGTGTTCGTCGGCGGGCGGAGAGTCGTCGCCGACGGACGTCATCCGGACGAGGCGCGGATCTTCGCCGCATTCCGGCGGGCGATCGCCCGGCGGTTCTAATCCGACCGGAGACGTTTCGAAAATAACACTGGCCTCGAATGGTCTTCAAAGCCGCTGAATCGGTAATCCGTAGACGCGTTACCCCTTTAACTCGATCAGTTCTTACCGCCGAGAGGAACTCCGCGCTGCGTGGTGCGACCCGATCGCAGCCAAGCGCTGCTGCTGCATCGCCTGGGCCTCACGCTGCCAGAGGGACTGCGAGTGTCCCACACAGCCCAAAATGTAGGGGCGACTTCCAAACTTAACCCGTTGAGTTAAATGAATCTAGAGCCTGGAAGGCGTTGACCCGCATATCTGGTATGACCGTCTCGCTCTATCTCACCGGTTACGCCCGGTATCTAATGGCAGCGTTTCATCGCTAAACCGGAGGAGGACACAATGGAACGGTTTATGGGGTCGGCGAAGCGTGTTGCCGTCACGTCGTCGTTGTCGTTACTGGCCGCGTTCGCCATATCGCCGGTGCTCGCCGCCAACACGATAGAGATTCTGTCGAGCCGCCCGGACAAGGTGAGCGGCGGCGACGCGCTCGTGCAGATCAATGTGGACAAAGCGACCGCGGTCGTCGTTACCGTGAACGGGGTGGACGTAAGCGGGTCGTTCTTCGCGACCGGCGAGCGTGAACTTCTCGGTTACGTCACCGGGCTCACGAACGGGAAGAACCGGCTCGAAGTCTTCACGCCCCGGCCAAGGGGCAAAAGCGTCAGGCTCGACACCTTAACCATCACCAACCACCCGATCCATGGACCGGTGTTCTCGGGCCCGCAGGAGCAGCCTTATTACTGTCAAACACACCAGTTTCGGATCTACCCCGACGGCCCGTTCCTCACCAATGCCCAGATCGTAGACCCCTGTACGGTCCTCACTCGCGTCGACTACGTGTACAGGACGACCATCGACACGTTCGCTGCCTTCGATCCGGCGGCGCCATGGCCGGCGGACCTCGCCATGACCACCACGAACGAGGGCCACACGGTCCCTTACATCGTTCGTCTGGAGACCGGCACCATCAATCGTGCCATCTACCAGACAGCCATCCTCGACGATCCAAAGACCATGGGGCCAGATATTCGGAACCACACTGATGCCGGCTGGAACGGCCGACTCGTCTACACCTTCGGTGGTGGCTGTTCCAGCGGACAGTACCGCCAAGGGAGCACAACCGGTGGTGTCCTCGAAGACGCGATGCTTTCCAAGGGCTTCGCAGTCGCATCGGCATCGCTCAACGTGCTCGGCAACAACTGCAACCACGTGATTTCGGCCGAGACCGTGATGATGGTGAAGGAGCGCTTCATCGAGGCATATGGCCTGCCGCGGTACACGATCGGCTGGGGCTGCTCGGGAGGGGCCGTGCAGCAATATATGGTCACCGACAGCTACCCCGGACTCCTCGACGGAATCGTTCCTCAGTGCAGTTTTCCCGACCTGTTCCAGGCCGTAGTGGCTGACTCCCGCCTACTCCTCAATTACTTCTCGAACGCTGCCGCCGTCCCGTGGACCCAAGAAGAACTTCGCCTCGCATCGGGATTCGGAACGTTCGGGCAGCTCCCGGCCCAGGGCCGGAACAACGCGCTACGCATGGAAGCCGTTCCCAACCGACCCGACTGGCCCAGTGCCGCGTGGAACGCCATCATTCCGGCTGACGTTCGCTACGATCCGGTCCTCAATCCGACCGGGATTCGGCCGACGTTCTACGACCACCACGTGAACATCTTCGGTCGTGACCAGCAAGGCTTCGCCCGGCGCCCACTCGATAACGTCGGCATCCAATACGGCCTTGGCGCGCTCAATGCGGGTCAGATCACTAAGGATCAATTCCTTGATCTCAATGAAAGGATCGGCGGTTTCGACATCGACTTCAACTTCATTCCGCAGCGTACCGTGGCCAATCGACGGGCGACGCGAGCCGCATACGAGACCGGGAGCGTTCTGAACGGCGGCGGCGGGCTCGCATCCGTCCCGATCCTCGACATGGATGTCATCTACACCGACTTCGCCCCGAACGGCGACGTCCACAGCAAGTTCCATCACTTCAGCACGCGTGAACGGCTCCGGAAGGCGAACGGGCACGCTGGCAACATGGTGATGTGGAGCGGTGTCTTCGGACCCCGGCAGCCAGTCGCTGCTTCCGCCGGTCTCGACGCTATGGACGCGTGGCTGGCGAACCTGGCTGCGGACAGGTCGCGAGAACCGTTGCTCACCAAGATCGTCCGCAACAAGCCGGCCAGTCTGACGGATGGATGCTGGAGCGGTGACGCAGCGCCTCAGTTCGTCGCGGAGCAGCAGTTCCTCGGTGGGCAGGGCACGTCGTTCTGCAACAGCCTTTATCCCGCAGCGTCCTACCCGCTCCGCGTGGCCGGAGCGCCGCTCGCCAACGACATCGTCAAGTGTCGGCTGCGCGAGTTAGTCTGGTCCGAGTACGCAGTCAGCTTTGCCCCCGAGGAGAAAGCGCGCTTGCACAACATTTTCCCGGAGGGCGTGTGTGACTGGCGCCGACCCGGCGTCGGTCAACGGGATCTGCTCGGCTCCTGGATCGAGTACACGGACCTTGGAAGATATCAACCGGACGAACGCGCAGGGCGCGACGGCAAGGACCACCGCAACGACGACTGACGGCTGGGGCACTCGATCATGCGTCGAGGCGAATGCGGCGCTCACATAGGAGACGCGAATGATCACGCTCGCTGAAAAAGGGTGTTCTCTCCGGCATCGGCACCGAGCTGTTCGAGCGCTGTCCGTTCTCGCGCTCGGCTTCGCAACGCTTCTGGCCGGCAGCATGCCGGCGGAGGCCGCACGAGAATGTGAGAATCCCGCCTATGTTCCGCCTGAGGGCGCCTGCGCACGGCTCCCCACAGCGGAGCTCTTCTACTACGACACCGGGCCGACCAGAAAAGGGAAAGGCGAGGCGGTGATCTTTCTGCATGCAGCCTCGGGTAACTCCGATGCCTTGAAATACAATCTCGAGGCGTTCCATGCGGCTGGCTACCGCGCTATTGCCTACGATCGCAAGAACGTCGGCCGCAGCAGCAACACCCTCACGGACGACGCCTTGGGCAGGTCCAGAGGCGTGACCGTTCAAGACCTCGACGACCTGGCCAATTACCTGGAGCTCGACAAGTTCCACCTCGTGGGCATCGCGGCGGGCGCCCAGGTGGCTCTCCAGTACGTCGCGGCGAAGAATCGAGGCAGGGTTCTGAGCCTGGTGCTCGCGGCAACCTTGGGGCCGCCCGGACTTGCCACGAACGAGCCGACCCTCGCCGCGCTCCAGGCGAACATCTCGCTGCCATTCGAGATCTTTTGCCCCGCGACGATGGCAAATCCGCCGCCGCCGCCACTTCAGCTTATCAGTACGTCGACTGCACCGATTGTTATCCCGGCGATCCTTCCAGAACACCGCGAGCTGGGTTCTTCGTTCCGGGCTACCAATCGCCCGGGCGTCGAGGAGTTCCACCATATCGAAGAAAACTCACGACACAGAACCTTCGACGGCTGCAGGTTCACCAACATTGGTGCGAACCAGCCCGCGCTTGCCGCCACGGATCCGCTCAACCCGAACACGTTCGCCAAGATCGCGTCGCTCATCACCGTGCGGACGCTGCTACTAGCTGGTACCGGCGATGTATTCTTTTCGCCCCCCGTGCATATGAAACTGTGGGGCTCGCATATTCAGGACGCCGTGTACACACAGCTCGACACGGGTCACGCGCCTCAGTTCGAGAACCCGGAAGGTTTCAACGCCGCCGTGTTGCGCTTTTTATCCGGGAGGTATGCATTCGAGAGACTGTCGAAGAAGAACAAGAAGAACAATAAGAACTGACCGAGAACGCTTGACGGACAGGTGTGGCCTCGCCTGGCCGTCGATAGTATTGCCCTCGAAAACTTCCCACAATCAAAGACCCGGGTGAGGGACGCGCGGCCCGAACCGCGCGTCGCGCGTCAGGCGGCGCCCCTAAAGGCGCGCAGGGTTCAAATGTCGCGCCCGCCCAAGTCACGTTGATGCGGTGGCCCGTCGCCTGCCACGAAACATTGCCTTTGATCGACACTGTGACGTCTCGCCGCGTCGAAACTGAAGGCAGGTCTTGACGGCGAAGTCGAGATGCTGGAGTTCGAACGTCTGGGTTCCCAGCGGTTTCGCCGCCGCGGCCCGCACTTCGGTTGGCGTCGCGCCGGCCCCTTGCATGTGTGACTGGCGCCGGCCTGGCGGCGGTCAACGGGATCTGCTGGGTCTCTAGATCTAGTACACGGGCGTCGGAAGATACCGACCGGAGAGACGCGCAGGGCGCGACGGGGAGCACGACCGCAACGACGACTGAAGGCTGGCGGCGTGGCCTCGAACATGTGTCGAGAACCAGTTGGGGCGAGAGAGCGGGGCTGCAACGCAGTCTGATCGCGGGCGGGGACCTATCCGGCTTCGGCCCGGTGAATGCGGTGGCGCACTTCTTGCCGCAGGGCGCGGACCACTATCGAGCCACTGAGCTTGAAGCGCTCGGCGGCCGGCTGATGGGGTGCCCGGCAAGCGACTGGAAGTCTTTCGGCGTAGAGGCGTAATCGAGGGCGGACAGGGATGGCGGTCACGACGACGCCGTCCTGTTCACAGTTCGAGGGAGTTTGATCCGTGCGACGAACCCGTGTCGAGCGAGGGCGCTCGTGGGATATCGCTGCGCATCGACTGCTCGGGAACTACGCCCGGCGACAGGCGCGGCGTTGATAGGCTGGCCGCAGGAGAGTGGGTCCCCACCCATCGGAAAGAAAGCATCCGAGCAAGACATCATCCGCGATCCCTTCGCGATCCGCGACCTGAGCGAGAAGTTGATGCTGTGGCGAGACGCCGCCGACGCGGAACATTGTCACAATATCCAAAGCCGCGATCGTGGATGGGGCGCGGTGACTGTTGTCGGACTTTCCACGAGCGAATCCTGAAGCTTCGCGAACGCCGACGAGGGAGTACAAGGCTAAGCGGGGCCCGCATCGCGGCACCTGCAGCGATGCAGGCGCGCTGGTCTCGGCGAAACCTTCGCGGGTTGGTCCCGCGTGATGTGGCTTGATCGCGCGTGCTTGAGCTCTGCGTGAGTCGGCTATGCGCAGTGATGTACGGAGCCGGG
>CAVWFR010000008.1:0-81953 GCA_963754305.1 uncultured beta proteobacterium
CCATGCGATCCTCCAGTTGCCGGGGCTCCGCACCATTGCGGATTCACCCGGTGAAGTCACTTTCATGGAGGTCGTTCCGGAGTGCCAACCTCGGCGAGCGCGGGGGCCTACCTGAAGCGCACGGGCCCCGTTAACGGGGCCAGTGAAGGCGCTTCCGGGCACGTGCCGGGAAGTGGCGGCGAGCGCCGAGGCCAACCTCGACAAACTCACTAGAGGGCTTAAGCCCTCAAGTGGCGACGACGACAACGAAAACAACCCCTTACGCCTGACCCAAGGCGACCAGGAGTTGGAAGCGTCGGCGCAAGGATGCGACTGCTGCCGCAAGGCGTCGACACATTCGAAGGCGAATGTCTTGTACGCTCGAATCGATCAGTTGCTCGCGGCCCCGCGTTGAGGCATCTTCCGCGTCGCGCAGCGCCAACATTCCGGGGGACAGATGAACAACGGGGACGGCATACAGGCTGGTCAGCGCGTGTGGGTGCTCGATTCGGACATCACGGGTGGCAAGGTGTGGGGGACCATCTCGTCGATCGGGGAAGGCATGGGCTTTTTCAGCGGTGCGGATCGCTCTGTCATCATTGTGGTCGACGGCGGGGACATCGTATTGAGCTGTAGCGAAGGGCAGCGCGGCGTGCGGTGGGACGTGGCTGCTCCAGACGTTCTGGCGCCCGCCCCGGGCGGCGACGCGGCGCAACGTCAGCGAACGTAGACGAGTAGCGCCGCTGCGGCCTGCGACCCCTCTTACGCCGCGCGCTTCCTGCCCCACCGCCCCCGGATCGCCGCCGCTAGCTTTTCGGCGAGCGCTCAGGGACGGGACTCCCAGCGAGTGAGTCGAGCGATGGCGCTGTTCGGGAAAGCGAGCCCCGACCGCGAGTTCTACCAAGCGATGTTCCAACGATTGGTCGAGCTGTATCCACTGCCCGAGACCGAGCCGCAGCGCCTCGCCACGCGCCGCGCCCAGAGCATCGTCGAGTACCTGATCCAGTCCGCCGGCGTCGACCCCCGTCGCGTCGAGTCCGGAGAAATCCGCACCGTGAGCGGCTCATCGGACCAGGCCGTCGCTGCGGAGCTTTCGCTCGGTCTCGTAAAGGGCGCTTCGTAATGCCTTCGTCGGTCTAGGACCGTATCCTGTCGTGCTCGGGCGACGGTTTGAGTGGGGGCCGGTGCTCAGCGCGGTCGCGCCGCGGGGCGCAGGGCCTGGGCCACGACGTGCGCAAACGTCGCAAGGCGACCCAAAGTGGAACGTGGTTCTTCCGCCAGCAGCCATTCAGATAGCGATGAACGCTCCGGCTCGGCCGCGCGAGTTTTACAAGCGTCGGGGCTTGACCGCCGGGCGCGCAGGCGACCGGGGCCGGCATGTCCGGCGGCGCGCCCGCCTAGGTCAGCCAAGCCAATAGCGAAACAAGATTCCGGGGCTACCGTTTTGGGCGGGCGGCCCTTCGCGAAGGGAGGAAACCGCGGCGTATGCCGGTGGTCGGCGCAGGCAAGATGGCTATGGGGATTTGAACGTCGCGACTCGAGCTCGCAATGGGGACGCCGCCGATGAACCAATCGGTGAGGTCGCTAAGGCAGCGGTGTGGGCGCCGAAGCGCTGGGCCTGTTCGATGAGCCGGCGAGTACGCGAGGTCGCGATTGCCCTGCAAAGACAAAGCGCGGCAAACGAAGCACGGCGAAACGGTGCAGGCCGCTAGTGTTTACGGTAGCGAGCCATGAACCCAAGGAGAGCGAGACCCGCGAGAAGCATGGCGTAAGTTGAGGGCTCGGGGACCTGGGCAACATAGAAGCCCGATTCGATGTTCTGCCCGCCGATCCGCTCCATGCCGCCGGTAAGCTGGATCTGCGCGAACGAGAGCGGTCCGGCACCCGGGGTCGGTTCCAGGAAGCTGGCGAGCGATCCGTTTGCTGCCCAGACCACCGGGTCGTTCGTCGAGTTTACGTCGGGGTTGAATGTGGCTCGGAAATCAAAGTTGTACCCGGCCTGCGTGCCGCCCGGCCCGACGGTGACGCCCGGCCCCGAGACGAAGGTCGGCGTCCCGCAGCCGTTGCAGCCGAACTGCAGCTCCACGATGTCGGGATTGCCCTGGCCTCCGGAAAGGAGGGTCGTAAGGCTAAACGTCGTTGTGCCCGGGACAAGTTCGTTCAACGACAGCGTCGCGAACGTAACGCCCGTGGGGCCCTGATTGATCTTGAAGTCGAAGTCGAGATCCAGGGCGGCGGCGGGCGTGGCCGCCAACCCGACAACGGTCCCGGCCGCAGCCAGCGATGACCTGATCGACGATCCTATAGTCACGTGTGTCTCCTTCTCTAGCGTGCGAGTCTCAGTCCGGCTGCAAATGCAGGATCCCTCTCCAAGCAATCGGCGCTCCTCATGTGTCATCAAGCCGGAAACAACCGCAGCGCCGGGTAACGACTATCACCTTTTTATTGTCGCGCTGTCCGAGTGGCTGGTCAACTGTCGGGCCGTGACGACGAGGCCCGCTAACGGCTTCTCGTCCGGCGCGCGAGCTACGTCGGTCTCTCTGGCACGACAGCGCGGGCACCGGCGGAACTAAGTCCCCGTTGTAACGCCTGATGAGTCATCATCTCATCCGGTGCGACGCGTGCGAGGCTTCGGGTTCCTTATCCGATAGCTCGTGCGCCTGAGCGCACCTGCCATTCGCCTGTTTTCCCGCTGAGGCCCATGTCGCCGGGTTCGGGCCGTCCCGTTTCGCATTCCAGGAGTCAGTCGGCAGAAGTGTTTGCGTCGAGGAAGTCCCAGTGCAGGTGTCGTTGATTCATCAAGGCGCTTCGTTCTCTCGGGAACTCGCCGGTCTGCGCGGCATAGCCGCCACCGTCGTCGTCATCTTTCACGCCTGTCTCGTCTTCCGCGTCGGCACGCTCGACGAAGCGCATAATCTGCCGTTCGATCCGTCATCGCCGTGGCTCGTCTTCATCCACGTCATGCTGGCCTTCTTCAACGGATCTGCCGCGGTCATCCTGTTCTTCGTATTGAGCGGCGCGGTTCTCACCATGTCGCTCGACCGCACGGGCGGTCTCGAAGCGGGAAGCCTGTTCTCCTTCTGGATTCGCCGCGCCTTTCGCCTGCTGCCGCTGTTGGCGGCTGTGAGCGCGATCGCCGCCGTGCTGACGCGTGTCTATTTCGACGGTCGTCACTACGATGCCGGCACGACCTGGATGAACCTCTACTACAAGGGGCCTGTGAGCCTTTTCCAGACGGTGAACAACATGGTCGGGTGGAGCAGCAGCCTCAACGCGCCAGCGTGGACCATCAATGTCGAACTGCTCGCGGCGGCTGTCTTTCCGCTGCTCTACTTCTTCGCCTGCAGAGGCTTGCTGCTTGCGCTCGCGGGTGGCTGCATCCTTCTCGTTCCGCTGGCCATGCGCGGGGGCTCCTTTTTCTGGACGATGTATCTCTTCTCGTTCTATGTCGGCTGCCTCGTGCCGCGTCATGGAGGGAAGTTGGCCGCGGTCTTCGGCGCGTGGTCGGTGAAAGCGCGCGGCGTTGCGCTTTTCCTGCTGATCGCAGTTGCCGGATGGATCGAGCGTTTCAGCAGTCCGCAATCGAACGGCGACGATCCTCTCGCCGTCTTCGTGATGACTCTCTGCAGCGGCGCGCTCGTCGCGCTCGCCTTGTTCAAGGCCTTGCCGCTTCCGCTCGGCACGTCGGCGCTGTTGCGGCTCGGCGACCTGTCCTACGGCATCTATCTGCTGCATTTCCCCATCATCTTCATGCTGGCGACAGCGCTCGGCGCGCAGATCGCGGGGCCGCTCTCTCCCGTCGCGGCGCTGGGGCTCAATCTCTTCATCGCATTCGCTACGATGGCGATCGCCTATCCGATGGCCGCGGCGCTCCATGTGCTGATCGAACTTCCCGGACAGAGGATCGGTGCGGCTCTCTCTTCGCGCCTGCGGAGCAGCCGATCGGGCGCACGGAAGCCCCGCGCATATCATTCTCCGGCCGAGTGACAGCGGCTCCTTGCGCCGAGCGGGATCACTCGCCGCGGCTGCCGGCGTGATTTTTGTGGATCACCGCGCCGATGATGATGAGGAAGGCGGAGAGGCGCAGAAAATAGAGACCCAGTGGGGTCTTTTGGAAGACAGTTAGTCGCACACTCCCCGAGGCTTGAGGCGCGACACTGGGCGAGGAAACCTGCGACGCGGAATGTGTGCTGAGTCACGCTGCCATATGCCAACTGGCCCGGCACCTGCTTTCTCTCTCAGATCACGCCCGCCATTCCGCGAGGCGCAATCTCAGGGGGAAACGAATGGACCAGGCCACCATCGAGGAGATGGTTCGCGCCGGCAAGATCGCAGTGGAAGAGCTGCTCATGCAAGCGCCTATCGACGGGCTTGACGAAGTGCTGACGATGCTCAGGCGCCACCTCTCGACCGAGGAAGTTTGCGCTGCGCTGACTGAGCGGATCGCGAAAGCCCCGATCGAGGATTTGGAGACGCTCAAGAACGTCTACTTCAAGCACTGCAGGCCGGTGAGCTGAGCCGCGCGGGCGGATACGCCTCCGCATCCTGCCATCGTTCATCCCACGCGCCAACCGCGGGGCTGCCTTCGCACACCAGGGGAAAAACCGAAGGCGATCAGGGAGGAGACCCACAGGGGTCCGCTCGTGCTCCTAATGCGCCCCGATGATGGCGCGCATCGCTGGCGTCCTCACCGAAGTCCTTCACTACCTGCAAGGCGTGCCAGGGAGCGCTCGCACGCAGATCCCCTCACGCTTCTCTTCGGGCACGAGCAGCTCATCCGACCCGTAAGGCCGTCGCCGCGTAAGTTTCAGAAACGTCAATCTTTCCGTCAGGTCCGACCATGAGGATCACGCTTGTGAGCCGCCATACAGCCCGTCGCTGGGAGCGGTCGCCCCACGGCGCTATCGACCCACTCCAGCCGTTCGCGCTCCCTGAAAGGGGCCGCTTAACGGTAAGCTCAGCGGCGCAGCTTGCACGGTTGCGCGGGCAACGACGATATTCCGTGTAGCCGCGTCTCGCACGGACGCAAAGCGACCCTGTGCCGCGGACGCGAGGTCGTTACGAGACGATCTGCCAGGTCCCGTCACCGCTGCGGCAAGCGCGGTCCGTCACGGTTTCCCTGCGGCCCTTCGATGTCACCGCCGTCGTGAACTCGCGGCAGCTCCGCCCGTTCTGCTTGAAGCCGCGCTTGGGCGTCACCGCATAGCTCAACCCCGTTTGCGGGTCGACCCAGGTCACGGGCCTTCCATCGGCTGCCAACTCGAGCGCGTGCCCGATGCAGCCTCGGTCGGCTTCCTCAAGCTCGCGCCCTATCTTCGCGCCGATCACGGCCCCGAGCACGGAGCCCACAACGATCGCCACCGCGCGGCCTTCGCCCTTTCCGACCTGGGATCCGATGGCGCCGCCGACGACCCCGCCGAGCACCGCGCCAACCGCTTCGCGGTTGCAGCGGCCATCGACGACACCGTAGTCCCGATCCCACTTCTTGCCCGTGTATCCGATGTAGTTCGGGTCGTGCTTCTTGCGCCACCCGTGTGCGGGTGCGTGGGGTGGTGGATCGGCATAACTCATCGATGGCGCGGCGAGCGCCAATGCAAGCGTCGCGAGCGTCAGGGCTCTGGTCACGAGTCCGATCGACATGGGTACTGTTCCGGGAGCATTCGGTGATGATGATTCAACGCCCGCGGCCGCAACGCGGGAACAGTTGTCGGGACGTTGGAGCGACTTATGCCCGCTGATGGCTGCGCTATCGTCCGGCGACGACGGGCGGGAGCGTGTCACTGACGCGACACATCGCGGAAGAGGGTGTGGTCCGACCGCAACAGTCGAAAAGTCGACGAGGCAAGTGGCGCGTCGCGCGCGAAAATTTTCACGCGAGCGCGCGCGATCGCTTGCGTGCACTACTCCTCGCTAGTATAGGAACCGGATGTCCGGTTTTTCGCATGTCGTCAGGAGGCACCGGGCGCCCGTGGCAGATCCGCCGCGTTCCGCTCCGACTCGCCCTATCGCCTGGCTCCTCCCGCTTGTGGTCGCGTCCGTCCTGACCAGCGGCTGCGCGGCCGTCGCGCTCACGGCACTCGGCGTCGGGGGGGCTGTCGGCGTGAACCACACGCTCAACGGGATGGTCTACAAGACGTTCACCGAACCGCTGCCCAAGGTGAAGCGGGCGACGCTCACCGCGCTCAAGCAAATGGAGATTGCAGTGGACGCGGTCGAGAAGACCAAGCAGGGCGAGGTCATCAAGGCCAAGGCATCCAACCGCGCGATCGAGGTCGAGTTCGAGGCACTCACTCCGAAGACCACCCGGATGCGCGTGGTCGCCGACTCCGACGGTCTCATCAAAGACTCGGCAACCGCGACCGAGATCATTCTGCAAACCGAGCGGGCGCTGCCCGCGACGTAGTCGAGGAGGCATCCCATGAAGATCCGGCAACGTACTCTCGCGCTCCTGATCGCCGCCGCGTTTTTCGGCGGGACACCGCTAGCGCGTGCCGACGAGGCCGCCGCGCTCACCGGCGAGATCCAGGCCATGGACGCCGGCGCGGCGACCAAGGGCTCCGGCGTCGTGACCGGCAAGATCGCCTCGGATTTCCAGCCCTTCGCCGGCTCGAAGCAGAACGCGACCGCCCTCGTGACCGGCCTGCGCAGCGGCTCGGAGATCACGCTCACCGAGATGGGTAAGCCCTCGGCGACGTTCACTCCGGCGACGAAGCCGATGGGCTACGGCAACGTCTCCACGTCGCTCGCACTCGCCAAGTATCAGCTCGGGCAACAGGGCATCACCAACCCGACCCCGGAGCAGCTCAAGACAGCCCTGAATGGCGGCACGATCATCATTGACGGCAAGCCCGTCGAATACCGGGGCATCCTGCAGATGCGCGCCGACGGGATGGGCTGGGGCCAGATCGCCCAGGCTTCGGGCACCAAGCTCGGCCCGGTGGTGAGCGGGATCAAGTCGCAGAACGTGCACATCGCGACGCTGCCTGCCGCCAAACACATGACCGGATCGACGGCGGCTGGCGTGACCACGTCGACCGGCGCCGCAGCGGGCTCCGCGTCGTCGAGCCCCGGCAACCGCGGCTCGGCCAGCAGTAAGGGCATCGTCACGGCGTCGGGGGCTTCAGCCCCGGGCGCGGCCAAGGGCAAGGACGGCACAAGCGTGACGACCGCCGGCGGGGGTGCATCCGCGCCGCGGGGCCAAGGTATCGTCACCGCCGCCGGTCAGGGCGGCTCGCCCGGGGCGCACGGCGTCGCCGGCGGGAAAGGTGGCGTCGTGTCGGCCTCGGGTGCCGCGGCGGGCGTCTCTGCAGGTGGGCCCGGTAACGGCAAGGCCATCGGGCACACTAAGTAACGAGCCCGAACACCGCTAGGCCGTCGCCCAAGAGCGAGGGCGCACGGGGAATCCCGCGCGGCGAGAACGGCCGCCTGGGCCGCGGTGTGATCCCCTCGACGTCAGTGGTTGCGGGGGCGACGTGGATTACTTCGTCTGGCCCTTCGCCGAGCCGTTTGGATCGCCGGCGCGCGTCTGGGTCTTGGTCGGGTCGCCCTTGCTCGATTTCGCCGCCGAACTCTTTCCCTCCTTCGGCGCTTGCGCTTTCGCGGGCTGGCCTGGTGTAGCCGGCGTGGCGGACTGCGCGGGTGCACCCATACCGGGTGCCGGGATCGCGGGCGTCGCGGGCGTGGCCTTCGGAGCATCGCCGGACTTGCCGACGCCTTGTGCAAGCGTGACGGTGCTTGCCAGCGCGAGAGCTGCAGTGACAACGAGAACAGACAGTCTGGTCATCGCAGGGGATCCCGTCGGTTGACGTGCGTTGGCAGTGAAGATGCTCTTGCTTCGATAAACGCGCTGGTGGAGCGCACGTTGACGCCCCAGCAAGGTCCTGGTTTCCGAACTTCAGCCGTAGCTGATAGAGCCCGTGCTCGCCGGCTGCGTAACTCTTATTCCATCGAGCTTCATTCTTCCGCTTTTCGAATCGCCTCGCTCATGGTCTGTCGCTACGTCGACGCGCTCAATCGCTCGCGCACGACCTACGCCACGCGCGCAGCGTGACGTTCTTCCTCCCTGGGCCAGGTGTTCACTCTTGGCCCGGAAGCTGCTCTGGTCGACGTGTCAGCCCACTTTGGGGGGCAGGGGAACCGTTGGGGGAGAACATGAAGAAGTTGGTCAAGTTTCTATGCGGCAGCCGCGAGCTCGATGCGGAGCGCACAGCGCTCGAGATCCTTCAGGAGACGCCGATCGAGCAACTCGATGAGATCGTCTCGCGGTTAAAGAAAAGGCGACCGGCTGCGGAGGTCTGCGACGCGATGACGACGCTCATCGCGCGCGCGCCTTTCTCTCAGTTCGAAACGCTCAAGTACATCTATCTCAGACACTTCGGCGCGTAAGTAACCTCATGATGGGAGATCAATGTGAGTGTCACCTTTGAAGCCAGGCGGCTCTACGTCGCGCTCCGGAAGAGCGTTCTGTTCTTCGCTCGGGTCGGTGACCATCGAGTGCGCTGCTATGTCGAGCAGGACGCGCTCATTGAACCTGCGCGCGGGCTGCGCGAAGACGCGGACGCGTACCAGCGTTACCTACTTGCCTACGATCACCACCGGGACTTGATCCAGGCGGCGGCGAGGCGCCTGATCGAGGCCAAGATCGGCGGGTTGGACGGTGTAGTGGTCGTGTCGAGCGCCGCGCTCGCTCTACAGGCGGAAGCACCGCTCGCGGCGCTTGATGCTGCACAGTGACGACATCGGCTTGCGGCCCGCATATCCGGCACCGTTGGTTCGGCATAGGTTCGATAAACCTTCACGCGGCCGGCCGTATCAGGCAGAAGCACGCCGCTCGGTCGGCGCATGTACGGCGCCGGCGACGGTGTCGGAGCTTCCAAGACATCGTCATATCTGCGGCATCTCTCACACTGCCGGAAGCTCGACGCCGGTGCCCGTGAGTTCCTGCACGTGCCGTATACCCGTGCGCTCGCCGCGGCTGCATCCGGCCGGAGATGATCTCGCCATCCGACCCACAGGGGATCTGCCATGCGAGTCAAGTCTGTCTTCTTAGTCGCCGCCCTGGCGGCGTTCTCGGCCGCTCACGCAAACGATCTGCGCACCGGCGTCGGCGGCGCGATCGGCGGCGCCGGCGGCGCAGCGATCGGTAACCACGTCGGCGGCTCGACTGGCGCGATTGTTGGCGGTGCGGTCGGTGGTGCGGCGGGCGGCGCGGTGGGCGCGACCGGCAAGGCGCGCACCGGGGCAGCGATCGGCGGCGCGGTCGGCGGGGGTGCGGGCGCTGCGATCGGCAATGAGGTCGGCGGTTCGACCGGCGCAATCGTTGGTGCGGGGGTGGGCGGGGCCGCGGGCGCGGTCATCGGGGGAAAGATGACCGCCGACTCGAAGCCGGCGACCCAAGCGACCGGCGCACCGCAGGTGCTTCACACCACGGGCGCTCCCGCGTACTACGACAACGCAAGCTGCAACCGGAACAACCCCGGCAAGGGCAGGGCGCTCGGCCACTGCAAGCACAAGCACTGACATTCGATCGGCCCGCGCAAGACAGCTGGCACCTCGCGCCGGCGTCTTGTTTTCTCTCGGAGCGGATGGCACGGATAGCGCGCTCGGGGTGCGAGCCCCCGGTCCCGCCCCCGAGCAGCTCCCGTTCCTTCGGGAGCTAAGTCACGAATTCGACCGCCTGCTCCGTGAGTCGAGCGCGGGGTTAGGCAAGCCGCAACTCCGCCAAAGAAGCGAGCGCATTTCCCCCACTTGTATCCGGAATGATGCTCAACTCGAGCACAGTGACTGCCGGGAGCTCGACGCGATGGTCTTCCGCTTCGCGCGTTGCGCCTTGGGGGCTGAAGTTCCACTGCTGCCGCACGATTTGCCGGAACGACTGTCCGCCATCCGGCGACCAACGCAAGACGTACTCTTGCGAGCGCTCAGTGAGGGGCTCCACGAAGTTCAGCCAGATCCGCCGCAGCCGTTGCGGATGGGCGAAGAGAAGCCGGATCGTCTGCTTCCCGGGCGCTGCGGCGCGCCACCCCGAGGCGCGACCGGGCAGCAATGCGAACTCAATCGGATGAGCGGGGTCCTCCGAGGTGATCTCAACCTCCGCGAGACCCTCCACCTTCAGCCAGTCCTGGTCAGGAGATACGGTTTCTTGCTGAACGGGGGCGATGATTCGCTTGCGCATCCGTGTGCCTCCTAATCTCGGCTAGAAAAACTCGCTACTGCCTAATCGTCTCAGTTCAGTCCGCACTCCCCAAATCGGTCGAGAGTCGTGGTGCGTGCGTCCGCGGCGATCAAGAGCTCTGTCCGTTTGACATGAGCGGCCTACATCGGCTTGTCGGGAGAGGTCCACTCGATGGAAGGGTTGGCCGTCCAGGGCGCAGGCCGCGGGCGTTTCAATGGTCGCCGCGCTTCAGAAGTGGAATAGATTCCGCAGTCGAGCTTCAGTCTTGAGCGCAGCGAAGAAACGGCCGATTCAAGCTCGGTCTTCGGTATCTGCTCGGTGCGGAGCATGTCAAGTAACTGAAAGAGCAGTTGCGTTGCGGACCAGGAGAGAAACAGTGCACCGGCCCGTGTCGTGTACCAGTCGAGGACGGACCGGTCGAGCTGCTCTCGCAGGGCAGCTGGAACAGGCGCGTTGGCAGGGAGCACGGAGACCTCGATTGGAAGCGTTGTAATTTCCCACAGTTTGCGCAGGGCTTCGGCTCGTTCCTCAGCCAGCGCTCGAATCAGCTCGTCGCGCGATTTGCGTGCTTGCAAGAGCCATTGAGCAGCAAAACCGGCCAGAAAACCAATCGCCGGCAGTAGGATCAACTTTGCGGCCTCGAGGAGTATTTGAGCTGTGTCGTGTGCCATGAGGATGAACGACTGAAGATGGGAAGGCGAATGTGTCTTACCAATTTAACCAGAGCCGAGGATCTCGTTAACCAAGGCTGTCGCGCCCGCCTGCTCGGGCTTCAACTGCTATCAATCGAGGAGCGCGAGATCGGCGAGAACAACCGCGACGCGGGAAACTCTCGACCGTCAGCTTTACGCGGACGCTTCGCGGCTCCTCGCCGCGAACGACCCGCGCCTTGACGTCGGGGTGTAGGTCGGCCCGGAACTTGTTCCATGGCTCGCGATGAACAGCGTTGGCGTTGGATCCCATGATGACTCCCATCAAGTTGAGGGCCAACGAAGATGCACCTCTGCGAGATCGAAGCGCTTGCCGTGGGTCAAGACGGCAGTGGCCGAGCCCTGTCGCCGAAGGGCAGCTTCCCCGGCGCGGCCTCGAATTCGCAGTCTCGGCCAGGAGCCGCCGGTGGCGAATGGCAGCTTCCCGGCTTCCCGAGTGGTCACCGAGGTCGCTCTGAATGCCGCCGACGCGCTCGGCGGCGGCGTGACTTCGCTGTGGATGGCGTCCCAATAACACACCTAGATCGGGCAGTGAGCGGCAGGCTGGACGCAGTCGTTGTCTGTCGCCCGTCCTTCTTCACGCACCAGGGGAAGGTGCCGTTGCCGGACTGCTGCAGCACGTTCTTCGGACTGGGAGCGCCGGGGTCGGCTTCCACCGCCTAGCGCGGCGCTCCGCGTCCTGTCACGCCCGCCACCCGGCCCGCGGGAAGCGCGCCGGCGGGCACGGCGTCGAAGTTCTCGAGGTCCATGGTCAGGTCTTCATGATGATCGGCCCGCCGGTGGCCTTCCACCCCGAGTGGCCGCTGTTCATGTACTTCGCGTCGAAGCCCGCCTCGCGCAGCTTGATGGCCGTCTTGCAGCCGACGTGGAAGCCGTAGGCGCAGTACACGACCACCGGCTCCGACTTCGACAGCTCGCCGATCCACTCCTGCAACTGCTCGGGATCGCGCCATTTGATGCCCTCGGCGATGTCCTGCGTGCGCGAAACGGAAGGCCGCGGGCGCACGTCGATCACCTGGACGGGCTTCCCGGAAGCCATCATCGCCTTCACTTCCTCGACACCGATGCCCGGGACGTCGCCGAACTCGGGCTGCTCGAGCGGCCGCGGGCCCGGCACTTTGCGCGCTTCCTCGTAGCGCAGCTCGAGCGCGGGCCAGTCCACGTTGCGCAGGAACGTATCCACGTACGCCTTGGCGTTCGCGCCGAAGTCGATGTGGTACGCGTGCTCGTACATGTCGAGCGCGAGGATCGGCACACCGCTCGCGACCGCCTGCGAGTGCTCGGCGGCGTACTGGTTGATGAGGCGCCCGTCGCGCGGGATGTAGGTGAGCAGCACCCAACCCGAGCCGCCGCCGAGCGCGTATCCCATCGCCCGGAACTCCGCGCGCCAGCGATCGAGCGACCCGAAATCGCGCGCCAGGATCTCCGTCATGCCCTTCGTCGCCTGGCCCTCGCCGCCCAGGCTCGCGAAGTAGAGCTCGTGCAGCAGCGTCGAGTTAAGCGCGACCAGCTCCTCGCGCTTGAGCCCGTTCAGCACATGGGCGGGCGTGTTGGCGAAATCGAGCGACTCGAGCTGCTCGGTGATGGTGTTCAGGCGCCTGAGCGCCCCGCCGTAGTTGTTCTCGTAATGGCTCTCGATGAGCGGGACCGAGAGATACGAGAGCGTCCAGGGACGGCAGTGGATCTGTTTGAGCGTGTACCGCATGGTGCCCTCCAAGCAAGGTTGACAGGACTTGGACGGGGCACCGTCTTGGAGGGAAAAGCTCCCGGGGATCCTGTTCATCCCCGCGCTTAGACTACGCGCACGAATCGCGAAAATCAACCCGGTTGCAAGGGAACGCGGCAAGCGTCCCGCTCAACATCCTGTTGCCCTGCACCTAGTTCGCGAACCTCGGCCTGGGCTTGAGAATTAACGGGATCGTATGTCGCGACGAAGCTGTACGTCGGCGCCGCATAGGTCACGTTGATAGCTGTGAGTGCGGCAAGTCCAAGAAGGAGGTGCTTGAGCATTCGCCCTCCTTTACGAGATGCTAAGAGGGGACAGTCGTCGGGCGACGTCGCCTATGGTCAACGATAGCAACTTACGCACCCAGCGCACCTTGCTCTGCCCGGTCTGCGGTGTGCCGACGCTGCACCGCTTTTGCGTCCGCAAGAATGGCTGCGACGTCCTGGCCTGCAGCGCCTGCGGGGTCGGGCGCGCGGATACTAGCAATTTTGACCCCGCCGCTTACTATACGGATGCCTACTTCGAGGGCCGTCAGGCGGACGGCTATGCCGATTACGCCGGCTCGGAGGCGGTTCTGCGGCGGGAGTTCAAGGCAACCGTAGAGTATCTAAGCCGTTTTGTTCCTCGTGGCCGGTTACTGGAGATCGGCTGCGCCTACGGCTTCTTCCTGCTCGAAGCACGGCACCGCTTCCACGTTTCGGGCATCGAGATCGCCGAGAGCGCGGTCCGCTTTTGCCATGGCCGCGGACTCGCGGATGTCCGCCACGGGGTGCTCGACGAAGAGACGGTGCGCGACTTGCCGAGCATGGACGCGATCGTCCTGCTGGACGTGATCGAGCATCTCGCAGATCCAAACGAGGCGTTCCGCCTGCTCGCGAGCAAGCTCAAGCAGAAGGGCGTGGTCTTGCTGACGACCGGCGATTGGAGCTCTGTTGTGGCGCGTGTCACCGGCCCGTACTGGCGCTTGATGACGCCGCCACAGCACTTGTTCTATTTCACGCCGAAAAGCCTGAGGATCCTCGGGCAGCGGCATGGCTTGGCAACCGTGAAGATCGGTCACCCCTGGAAAATCGTGCCGTTGTCGCTGATCCTCTATCAGCTGGGGCGCATGCTGGGTAGACGCGCAAGCTCATACAGTCAATCGCATTTACTCAGCAGCATTGGCATCCCCCTTAACCTGTTCGATACGATGCGGGTCGTTTATCGGAAGAGTTAGCCTGGCCCTCCAGCGTCTGCTTCACTCCGCCGCTGTCTGCTCGAAGAGCGCGCCGATGGACACGGCTCGTCGCTCGCTTCTTTCTGCAGGAGCGCCGTCAACGTCCCGTCAATGGCCGCTTTGCGGCGGCCCGATTCTGAGAGACGGGCGACCGCAACGGGTCGATAGCGCCGTCGGACGACCGCTCCCAGCGACGGGCTGTATGGCGGCTCACGCCGGCTTCGTGACCGTCCCTTTAGAGCCTCTCCCGATCGCCCTTCCGCCACTCCCAGGGCGGCACTGGCTTCGCATCCCTTCCAAGAGCCCGCGCCGAGTTACTTCGCTAGAATGGCAGCGGGGGACCAGTGACGCCCTCTAGAACCGGAGAGGGAGATCATCCATGAAAGGCCTCGTCCTAGCCATCGCTCTTACAGCATTCAGCGCACAGGTTACTGCCGCAAGCTGCGCCGCCGAATCAGCGGAGAAGAAGCTCGCTGGCGCTGCCAAGACTAGCTTCCTGAAGAAATGTGAGGCCGACGCGAAGGCGAGCTGCGAAGCCTCGGCGAAAGACAAGAAGCTCTCCGGCGCCGCGCAGACCAGCTTCGTCAAGAAGTGCCTCGCGGACGCGGTCGGAAGCTAAACGCCCGCCAAAGTCGCGTGGGGCGCCGCGTCTACCTTCGTGCGCGGCCTTCGCTTCGCCAGTCCCACGGCGGCACGGGAGCATCGTCCACCCACAGCCCGCGCTTCCGCAGGCGGGCTTCTTCCCCCTCGCTCTTGTAGCGTCCGCGATCATCGGGTGACTGCTCGTCGGCGTAGCGCCTGAACCACCAAGCTAGACCACCGCTAATCCGCGCGAGCCCCACGTCGAGCGTCTTGCCGCAGCGCGGGCAGTCGAGCGGCTGGACCCACACCTTGCACACTTCACGCCCGAAGCGGTCCGTCTTGTCGCACTCGATCCGGGCATCCCTTCTGTGCGCCATCTGGGCAACGCTCTGGCGAGACATTCTGGTTGTTCGATTCGAGGTACGCAAAACGTCCGGATGAAGGACAGAGTATCGGACTAAGTCCTTTGACCGATGGCAGAGAAGGGAGGCCAACCTAACATTGTTCTATGGTCCGCAATCGCGATCAGCCCCCACTCGCTTGACAAGGAAAGTCCTCATGTTCATGCGTATACCGAGATCCGTCCTACACTCGCGTCGCACTTCACTTCAAGTCGTTAGAACATGCCGTGCGCTCCGCCGACGCACCGTTGCGGCATCGTTCGCGTTACTGGCCGGCGTAGCCGCGGTGGCTTGCCCACCGACCGCATCTGCGGGTTCGACCATCATTAACGGCTCCGAATGCGTACCATTTGTATCCGCGTCCGTTGTGCCTTTGCCGACGACCCCGTTGGTATTTCCGTACGGAAATCGGCTCGACATTCATCGCAACGGCAGCGATTGGAACTTCATCATCAATTGCTCCTTCCCGTTGCACAGCGGCGATGCCCTCGCAACCGGAGAAGTGACACTGGCAATCGTCGATGGCCGTTCGCTTAACTCAGTAAGACTGTGTTTCGGCAGGTACTACACGGATGCTTTTTCGTGCGGTCCGGCAGACTCAGGGCCAGGGCCGGCCTATGTCCTTTGGCCGCCTTCGCCGAAACCGAGCGGCTCGACCGTACCCTTCATCTTCGTGGGCACTACCGTGACCGCTGCCAACAATCCTGTAAAGGTACGTAGTATCACTGGATTCTGGAGCGTGCCATGAATACGCAGGGGTTTCCTCTTGATGAATGTTGCTCGAAGCACGGGAAACGCGCGTTGCTCGTAAGCATGCTTTTGGGAGTGCTCCCCATGATATCAGTCGCGGCGGGGGAGAATCCCACAAGAGAACAACTCGTGGCCCAAACGCAAAGGCAAATCGAGCAGAACCGTGAGATTGGTGAGCACGTCGAAACGCAGTTCTTATCACGGTCTCGCTCCTCGGATCAGGACGCCAGTTCAGAGGCGCGCCTTAGCGAAGCCATTGCGGCGAGCCTTAAGAGCAACGAGAGCCAAGCATCGGTAAAGAATCTCGAATGCCGTGAATCGGTTTGCAAGGCACAGATTCGGATGAGCAAGTCATCGGATCGGCCTGCAGCCCTGTTTGCGCTTCTCAGCTCTCACGAGTGTGGCTTGACCGTGTTGGATGAACCTAGCGAACGTCGGTCGCCCATGCTGATCGCATACATCGACTGTGCAAACAAATAGCCACTCAAGAACGACGACGCGAAGTTGATCGTGCCCGAATGAGCTTGACGCGTTTCGTCCTACTTGTGCGCGAGGTCCCACGTCGTGCCACCCGTCGCGCTGGCTCATAGACCGCGCGTCGGGTAAGCGCCGCTGCGCCGCCCTGGAGGATTGTGCTGCATGCTTCCACAGTGCCGGCTATCCCCGTCCTGTGGACGCCCCGCCAGCTAGATGCGATCGAGCGGCGCTTCCCGACCGAAGAAGCGCGGGCGCTCGTTGCGGAGATCCGCCGCCTGAATGTGATTGCTGTGCGCGCCGGCGACCTGGTCCGCGCACTGGACGGTCATTCACTCGCGCAGACGCCGAAGCTGTTGCTCGTGGCGCTCGTTGAACGGCTCGAGATGCAGGCGACGGGGCGAGGGAAAGGGGGTGGAGACTGAGGTACAGCGCTGCGGACATCACATCGTGGATTATTGCGACGCTGGCGGGGGCGCCCTTCGGGGATTCATTTAAAAACGCATTCGAGTGAGATCTCTTGCATTCAAACTGAATGCGGAGAAAGAAGAAGCCGGCGCGTCAGTGGGAAAAGAATTGGTCTGTCCATCGTTTTTTCGGAGTTTTCACACAGCCTCGACCCTTTGCTGCCCTTCGTCGTCGCCTCGCCAACGTCAGCAGTGCAGCGGGTCCGGTCATTCGCGGCCACAGCGTGAACTCACGGTCTCGGCCACATTCCGGTCATCCAGGCGCCAGAGAGATCGTGACGCCGATGACCGCTCTCAAGGTTGTGCAGACGTAGCCCGCCGCATGTGCGTGGCGAGGCGGTTTCCAGAGCGCCAGCTCAATCGATGCCGTGGCCATTGGGCATCGAAGACCAATCGAATGTCTGCTGCCCACGGCGCCGGACTCACGCACCCGACCCGAAGCAATCGCTTGCGAACGACTGCTCTCGGGCATCTTGAGCTTCTCTGGAGCGCATGCGCCCACGCGTAGTCCATCCCACCGCCGCGAGGCGGCCACGCTCGCCGTCCTGCGCTAGCTGCCAGCCCCGTGCTCGGAGCTAGCCGCTGCTCGTGCCGGATCTATCACCAACCACGCGCTGGTGCTCACGCGCACCAGCGGTAGGGTCGACTAGCCTGCGGCGGCCGTCATGCGGGGGGAAGCTGGTTGATGCGCGGCCGACTTCAGGGCTCGCTCAGGTCTCTGAATTCGCGGGAGATCTTCATGAAGGGCAGCTTACGGACTTGATTGCGAACTCACGCAACCGGCCAGGACCCCTCAGTCATCTGGTCTGCCCGCGTTTTGGTATAGCGGACTGTCGCGAGAGGCCACCGTCCGGCCGGAGACTACGGGCGCGACCGTCGCTGCTGTTATGCTGTTCAAGATGCAGACGGTGAATCCGACACCGCGGTCCGTACAAAGCGTAAGGGGTCGGGGCTCGGTTAGGTGCTGTGCAACGGAGGTATGTATGCACCGCGGCGAGCTGAACGTCGGACAGCTCGTGCGCGAGCGCCACGGTCGGGACGCGGTGTCGGTCGGCTTCATCACCCCGGCACCGTCACCGCCGGCTCCGAGTGGGGCGCCCCGGCCGAGCGGGAAGCGCGTGCGCCCGGCACTCCCGGCCAGCTACGAGGACCTGTTCCAAGACCCCCGGCTTGGCAGCCTCCTCCTCCTCGCCTTGCGCGAAGGGGGAGGCGCCGTCGCGGAGGGGTTGTGCGAGCCCAGGCTCGACCGGGCCATCGGCGTGATCTACCTGCCCGAGACCGAGCGTACGAGCCACTACTTCCACGCGCGGCTGACCGATCAGTTCGTCGTCGTGGCCCACTTCGACGAGACGCGGGCGGTGGAGCCGCTCGAGCGTAGCGCCGAATGGGATCGGGGCGAGGTCCCCGAGACGTACCCCTTTGGGGTCTGATTCCGGAGCCCGCCATGATCCGCAAACTGCCGTCGGGCAAGTACCGCCTCTATTCCAGGAAGGTGGATCCGAGGACCGGCAAGCGCAGAAACCTGGGCACGTTCGCGACGCGCGAGGAGGCGGAGCGGCACGAGCGTGCCGTGCAGTTCTTCAAGCGTCGCCGCTAGCGGCGCGCCCGCATGGATCAAGCGACTTGGCCATGAATATGCACCACCGAATCTTCCGCCGCGGCATTGTCCTTCTGCTCGCCATCGCCGTTCAAGGCGCGACGGCGCAGGAGCTCGCGCCCGATGAGCTCGTGCGGACCGTCACGCAAGACGTCATCTCTGTGGTCAAGGGCGACAAGGCGATCCAGGCCGGCGACCGGAAGAAGACGATCGCGCTCGTCGAGGAGAAGGTGCTCCCGCACTTCAACTTCACGCGCATGACCGCACTTGCGCTGGGCGTTAACTGGCGCAAGGCGACCCCCGAGCAGCAGAAGGCGGTGGTAGACGAGTTCCGGACGCTTCTCGTGCGGACCTACTCGAGCGCGCTCTCGGCGTATCGGGACCAGGTCATCGAGGTCCTGCCGCCGCGCGCGAAGCAGGGCGACACCGAGGTCGCCGTGCGGTCGGTGGTGAAGCAGCCGGGCGGTGAACCGGTGACGATCGACTACAGCATGGAGAAGACCCCGGCCGGCTGGAAGGTCTACGACGTTGCCGTCGGTGGGGTGAGCCTCGTGACGACCTACCGGGACGCCTTCGCCAACGAGGTTCGAAACGGCGGCATCGACGGCCTGATCAAATCGCTGGCCGAGAAGAACCGCCAGCTTGAGATGAAGCGCGGCTGAAAGCGCAAGCGCCGCGCCGGCGCGCAGTCCCTGATCCTATGCCCGCGCGACCCGTGGTGTGGCGCAAAGGCAACCGGCTCGTGCTCGAGGGCCCGGCGATGGCCGAAACAGTGCCGACGCTCCTGCGCGAGGGAGCAGCCCAGCGCCGCGACGGCGTCGAGGCCGTCGATCTCGCCGCGGTCACCGATGTCGACTGCCGCCGCGCTCGCCCTGGCATTCGCCTGGCTGCGGGCGGCGCGCGCCGCCGGCCGGACGATCCGGTTTACCCACCTGCCGCCGGCGATGGAGAAGCTCGCGCGGCTGTACGAGGTCGACGGGTTCCTGCCGCTCGTGCAGGCCTAGGTTCTACCAGAACGGCTCGCAATGCTGGAAACGCTTCCAGGCCTTCGGCAGCCGCTCGCGCGTGGCCTGCGCGTAGGCTGCGCACCAGCCCCGCAACAGTCCGACCCCTTCCAGCGCGCTGCCGCTCGAGGCGTCGCGTATCGTCTGCGCCATGCGCTGCGCGCTGGCGATATCGTTGAGCGTCCCCAGCAGGGTCTGCAGCTTCCCTATCGCGGACAGGTAGTCGTCGGCCGCTTTACTCGCATACAGGCCGGAGAAGAACTCCGCCGCGTAGCGCAGCTTCTTCATCTGTATGCGCAGCCGATGCAGCTCCCCCGCGTCGAGGTCTTCGAGGTCGCGCCCGCGCTTGATTGCCTTGCGATGGCGCCGTTGCAGCACGCCGGCGGCGAAATCGGTGAGCGGCCGTTCCCGCTCGGCCGCGCTGTCGTCACGGGACACTCCCCACGGCGCGCGCGCGAATATCCCGATGAGCTCGAGCAGCAGGGCGGCGTACTGGTTCGACGCGACGGCGTTGCGCGCGGCTTCGTCCGCGCTCCCCCGCAGCTTCGAGGCGGGCTCGATGAGCGCCTCCAGGCCGGGCTCGTCCGGCAGCGCGGCGCGAACCTGGGGCAGCGTCTCCAGCACGAACACATCCCAGTCGCGCGCTGCGCCCAACGCGCGCGCCAGCGTACGCAGCGCCTCGAGCTGGTCCGCGAAGAACGTCTGCGGAAAGGCACGGTTGAAGGCGTTGAACGCCGAGCGCAGGCGGCGCAACGCCACGCGTCCCTGGTGGAGATACTCGGGATCGGTGCCCTGCAGCAGGCCCTGCTCGTTCGCCTGCAGGTGCCGCACGCAACCGAACACGACGCGCCGAAACGCCTCGGTGACCGTCATCTGCGGCGTGATATCGGGTGCGCTCGCCTTTACCGGCGTTGCTATTCCGCCCGCGGCCAGCGCGTTGCCCCGCTCCGCCTTGCTTGTGAATTCCGGCCGCAGGGGGACCTGCCTGACGAGCGCAAGCGCGAAGTCGATCAGGTGCACGGGCGAGCCCGACTTGAGCTCCAGCTCGATCTCGCTGAAGGGGCGCTTGACGTTGCCGGCGGAGATCGTGCCGCGGTCGAGACAGAGCTCGATGTGGCTGCCCGGGATCGTCTCCAGCTGGCGCATGGTCCGTGTGGAATCGACGACGAAGACCGGCGCGAGCTTGCGGGGCAGATCCGGATCGGCGAACAGGTCTCCCGCCGGCGATCGGCGCAGCACCTCGTAGTTCAAGCGCTGACCCTGGACGCGGGTTTCGATCTCTTCGCGCTGGTGGAGACCAGCCTCGACGCGCCCGGGCAGCTTGAGGGTCTGCGTCCAGGTCGACCCGACACGACGCAGACGCAGCGTAATGCGGCGATCGCGCAATGCGAACTCCGGCGTGTCGTAGTAGATGCTGCAAAGGCGTCGGGTGACGGGGCGTCCGCGCGTGGCCGAACGAAGCAGCCCAAGTCGCCCGGGCCGGTTGATATGGTCCGGCGCAATCGCCAGCTTGAGCTCGATTTCGGCAGGCATCGGAAGGCGTGAGGCCCGCGCGGTCGACAAGATTTCCGCGCCCGACCGCGAGGACTGGAAAGATGCAAGCGTCGTTCCCGCCTAACCTCATCGGATCGTCGGAGCGGCGCCGGGTGGATCGCGCGCTGCGGGCGCTCTGGCCTGTGGACGGCGCGATCCACCAGCTGTGGCGCGTCGCGCGGCGCGTACCTACCCGAGCACCGACCACGGCCAGACGAGCTGTACGCCCTATCGGAACCTGCACGGCGGCCGGCGCCTCGAGCGCTGGATCTTCGACGCGTTCCTCGACCCCGCGCAGGAAACAGTGGCCGAGTCCGGGGCGCGCTTCGGGTTGGCGCTCGGTATCCGCGCCCGTCGGCGCGGAACCAGGGGGCTCTTCCAGCACTTCCTCAACTACCTCGAAGAGGATTTCCTGTTGCGCCGCGACCCGGAGGCGCACGAGCAGGACCTAGCGGCGGATGCCTGCAGCGCCGCCAACACTACCGCCACCCACCGACCCAGTTCCTGAACCCATCGTGCTCGAGCCAGCGCCTGGGGTCACACCAACACGCCGCCACTGCCAGCACCACTGCCAGAAAACGAGCTACCCGAGGTCGTCCCGCTGCCGGTGGTTGAGCTGCCAGAGTTGATCGGGCCCGACGTCGAACCCACGCCCGTTGCGCCCGGAGTAGTCGTCCCGATCGTCGATCCGCTACCGCTGGCCGAGCCAGGGTTGATGTTGCTGAACGTCGACCCGGAGCCCACTGCGCCGGCGCCGGTGCCTGAGCTTGTGCCCGGAGTAACAATGCCCGGTATCGATTCGCTTCCGGTGACCGAACCGCCGGGATTGATTGTGCCGGGAATCGATCCGGAACCGGTGCCCGACACCGATCCCGTCGTTGCGCCCGTCGCTCCGCTAATTGAGGTGTCCGCCGGACCGGGAATCACACTGGGTGGGACGGTGCTCGAGCTGCCGGCAGGCGGCGTCGTTTGCGCCAAGGCGCTCACCGCTAGGACTGCGCTCGCTGCCAAAGCGATTGCAGCGATGGGTTTGGATGTGGCCATGTCATGCTCCTTGGAGGTTGGAAACGGGTCGCGCGAATGACCGCACCATTTCCGCGTTGCAAACGTCGTTCCTGCGCCAGCGCTTCCGACCGGTGACAAGAAGCGTCCACTGGTCTTTGTATCCCCTGCGTTCTCACGGTTTTTAGGCTGAATGGGCCGACCCAGCTAGGCAAGATTCACATCCTGCCGTCCGCGCAAAGGGGCAGACTTGCCTCGTCGCGATTTCGCCGGAAACGGCTCCGCGACACCTCCGCGACCCGGGTCGGCCATTCGCCCGGGCGCGCGGACAACTCCTGGCGGGCTTCATTCTCCGCCCGTCGGTTCGGGCAAGCGCTTCAGCCGCGCGAGCTCGGCCGCTATCCGCTCTTTCGCTTTCCGTTCTGACGCCGCAAGCTCGCGAGCCGGCACGCGCCTCTGCGTTGGAGAATGCTGTTCACCGCGCTGCGGTTGTTTCACGTGGGTAGGCGGTTTGCGGAAGATCGCCATTTCGGAAATTTACCTCCGGCGAAAACGTCTCTCACTTTTCAGAGAGCTTTTCGGCACCCGCGGTTCCGCAATGGAAATTCATCCACGCTCTGTCGGCCAAGAACGACAGTAGCGTGTCGAGTCTCTCCGACGATGGCGCTGTTCGGCGAACTCTGCCACCCGCCGTCGACGTCTTCGAGCGCAAACAGGCGTGCACGCGCGGCGTCGGCTGCGAGAATCCAGGTGGTCGGCATAGGAACGCTCCTCGGGGCCGACAACTCAGGATGCAACGCGCGTTCCCGCCGCGCTTCCGGGGCATGCTCGCGCTGCGGCGGTATCCCAACGGTGAGGAGCGGTGCATCGTCTGCAAGCTCTGTGAGGCGGTCTGCCCAGCGCTCGCGATCACAATCGAGTCGGCGGGACGCGGCGGACGACGCGGTACGACATCGATGCGTTCAAGTGCATCTACTGCGGATTCTGCGAGGAGTCCTGCCGGGTCGACGCGATCGTGCTCACCCGTAACCTCGAGTACCACATGGCGAAGCGGCACAAATCGATCTTTAGCAAGGCAATGCTGCATGCCGTCGGCGACGCTTCGGAGAAACAGATCGCGGAGGACCGCAAAGCCAACGCAGCTTACCGCTGACCCGGTAGATTTTGCATCCTCGAGCAACTGTTGCTTCATGAGCTAAATCCTCTCTCGCCTGCAAATTGCGCTCCCAGACCACGCCTTGAATCGATTGGAACCCGCGTTGCGATCCGGATGTCGCATAAGAGGGCGCGACACGTCTGAGGTCAGCGCCCGATCCAGGCCCGCGAACGGGGCCTGAGAAACCCACAAGGAGGCATTGATGCGAGTAAGCGAAGCGATGACGCGCGAGGTACGTCTTACGAAACCGAGGCAAAGCATCCAAGCGGCGGCCGGGCTCATGGCCGAGATCGATGCCGGCGCGCTGCCGGTGGCCGAACGCGATCGGCTTGTCGGCATGATCACCGATCGCGACATTGCCGTTCGTGCCGTCGCGGCCGGGAAGGGCCCCGACACGCCGGTGCGCGAGGTGATGAGCCCGGGCGTGAGGTACTGCTTCGAAGACGAAGAGCTCGATCACGTGGCGCACAACATGGGGGTAGAACGCATCCGCCGGCTGCCCGTCGTAAACCGCAGCAAGCGGCTGGTAGGTATCCTTTCATTGGGGGACATCGCAGCCGCTGCGGGCCCGGACCCCACTGATGACGCGATTTGTGGAGTCTCCAGGCCAGGGGGACCGCATTCCCAATCGCACTCCGCGGGGACCAGCCCGTCGGATTCTGCGCAACGGTGATAGGCGTAACTCGTGCTCATCAACCCTCAAATAGAGAGACGTCGCGGCGAGCACGGCAGGGATTCGGGGGAGTTGCCGGTAGGCCTGATCCCGATCGTGTTGCCGTTGCTCGCCGTGTTGTTGGCGGTCAGCGCCTATTTCATTCTAGGCGCGGTCCTCTGAGAATCGCGTCGCAAACAGCACTCCTCCCGGGGGGTCGCGAGAAACCGCTCGTCGCCGCCCAACAGTGTCGTCGGGCAGCGACAGGCCTTCCGGTAATTTTGTCGTGCGCGGTCAACGCTTCTTTGCCACGCCGCGTTGACCAACTCGCCGTGTCGCAGTACCGTGTTAAAGCCGTGCGCGGCATGCAGCATTGAGTGGCCTCTAGTGCATTCCCGCAACCGGCCAGTTGAGTCATGTCAATCTAAAGGAGAATACACATGAAGAAGACGCTCGTTTCCCTCATGCTTGCCCTTTTCGCATTGGGCTCTCCCGCCGTCTTCGGACAGGTGCCGGAGAAATGCAAGAACTTGACTGGCGATGCGCAAAAGAAATGCGTCGATGACGCCAAAAAGGGCTAAAGAAGTAGGTTCGTAATGACGATCGGCGGCGGACGCTGCTGAGCGATCGATTCAGTAACGCAATTGCGCGGCGTCCGACCCACGGGCGCCGCGTTTTGTTTACCGGCGGTGGTTGCGCGGCTCCGGAGCGCCCTCTGGACGGGGTGCAGCGGCTCGCGCGGTCCGGCCGTTCTGGACACTGCAACTGGGGTCACAGTACTCATCGGCTCGGGTGCCGCGCCGCGGCCGGGGTAATGTCGTCAGCAGTCGTTCAGGCGTGAAAGTTCGCGAGCCGGACGAGGATCCGTCACGGGCCGAAGGCCTTCTTGAACTCGTCGAACGCCCCGGTGATCGCCGTCCCGGCACTCGCAGCAGGCGCCGCAAGGCGTGACGCGGTAGTTGAGGAGTTGAGGAAGCGTCGGCGCGCGTTCTCTCGACGTGCGCGAAGGTCTGCTTCTCTGCGGCACGACAGGCGGGCTTTGGGTCGACAGTGACAGTTCGCTGGCTTCGAATGAAGCCGTTGGGCGGTCAACGTTGAGGCAGGTGGCTGCCACCTGCTCGACGACTGGCGAGCGTCAAGTTTCAGTGTAAACCGGCCCTTCACATGGCCCGTGCCGACTATGGCGGCGACGGCACCCCGAGCACCCGCGATGGCACCCTGATCGACATCCACGATCACTTCGGCATCCAGCGCTTCGATCGCGAAGTGCGGATGGTGTTTGAAGCGGCGTGGGGTGTGGACGGCGCGGTCTGCGTCGCGCATCCGCGCATTGCCGAGAAGATCTCGCTCGCACAGCTCGCCGAGCGCTATCCGCATCTCGCGTCGCGTCTGGGCCCGGACTCGTGCACCGAAGACGGGGCCATGCGCGACCCGGCCGCGCTGCTGTTCAATCGGTCGCGACAGTGATCTCGCCGGTGCGAGCTTCGCCTATTCGACGAGATAGCACTGCAGCCTTTCCGCGGTCAGAGGCGAGCATGTGTTGCGATCTGGCCGACAGCATCCTCCGCTCTGTTGGATGTAGCCGAACACCCGGCGCCTGCGAGCACGTTGAACCCCGCGATCACGATCGGCATCGTATTGATTTTCGGACGATTACGAGCCGTTCCGGTGGGCGGGCACGATATGTGCGTTGGTCTTTAATGAGCATGGTGAAATATGCTCAATCGAAAGCCCAACCTGCATACTTACTTTTAGGAGAACTGCAATGAAGACACTGACGATCAAAGACTTGCTTCCGCAAGGCGAGCAAACCACGACGATTCGTTCACTCTCGCGCGAGGAGTTGCGCCGGATATCGGGCGGGCGTTACGCGGTGGGGATGTTGAACGGAGACGAAAACAACCTTGTCACGTTCGATATCGACAAATGGAATTTTGACCAATTCGCGCGTGGGGCATTGTAATTCATCGAGGTAAACCCCGGCTCTGCCGGGGGACTCACAAGGGTTTGACCTGTACGAGGGTCGGCGTGAACCTCCTTTCTCTTGGCAGAGATTAGAAATTCACGCTCACACGTAGCTGTGTTGCGACCGACTGCTGTCGTGGTGGAACCGCCGTTCAAGTGACCGGTTCGACAAAGGGTCGGATGCCCGGTTATGGCCGTTCAGCGCAGTCCGCGAAGGTCCGCTTCTCTAGGGGCGACAGGCAGCAACGGGTCGTGAGCGCGCGCCCGAATTTTTGAGAGCGGCCGTTCGGTTGGAATCTTGTCCACATCGCCGGTAGAAATCCGTGAATGTCTGGTTTTCACGAATTCGGCTTTTGACGACGAACTTAGCGAACGGCAGCTTGCAAGATACACCGGTCAGTCGATCATTAAATCGCCTATATCGCGTTAGGGTCGATAGCGCCGTCGACCGGCCGGTTTCAGCGACAGGGGCGGACGGCTCCTGCTGGGACCGTTGGTGTACTAAATCTGCCCGACGGCATCATCCTGCAGGCGTCGCATTGGCCGCGCTCAGTGATCGGCGCCGGCAGCATCGTGACGCGCGGCATTCCGGTCGACATCTCTGCAGCGAGCGGGCAACCCGTGTCGCGTAATTCGCGGGATTGCGGACTGACCGCCGTCAATGACGGGGCTTCAGCGCGCGGCGCCCTTCTCCAGCTCGGCAAGGCGCTTCTTCATCGTCGTTTCGGACGTATATCGATCCGTCGCATCGCGCGCCACCGCCACCGCGCCCGCGACCTCCCCTGCGGCGTCCCGCACGATCGCGAAGCTCAGATCGACGTAGAGCCTCGCTCCGCTCTTGTGTACCGAGCGGGTGACCAGCGCCAGTCTCCCTAGCCTTGTGCGCCCGGCTTCGATGGCCTGGTGAAACGCTTTCCAATGAGCGGGGCGCAACCGCTCCGGGATGATGAGGTCGAGATTTTGGCCGATCATTTCATCGGCGGAGAAACCAAAGACGGCCTCTGCTGCCGGGTTCCACAGCCGTATGACACCTTGCCGATCGGCGAAGATGATGGCATCCGCTGTCTGCTCGACGATGTGCAGAGATAGATTACGAATCACTTCTGCGGGCATGCACGATCCTTAACGCACGTTAACGCATTGTGGAACCGATTCATACCAGAGCACGGACGGGCAGCAAAGGGGTCGACAGGGCCGTCGAGGATGCGCGGCATCGCGGCCGCAAGGTAAGTCCAAGCCCATCGCTGTCACCGGGGGGGTTTCCGTTGCGGTGCTGGAGGACCGTGCTCCCGAACGAGCGAACGTGCTCGCGGTCCGTTGGGGCCGCGGGACAGTCCATTAGAAACTCGAACTCAGAGATGATGACGTCACCTCGCAGGGGAGGTTTCTCTCTGTGGTGTGCGCCAATGTCGTGATAGAGAAGGGAGCGAACCCGCAGTATGGTCGGCGCATACGGTTCCTGTGGGGGCCTCGGACGATGACGCGGGGCGTCGCCCGGGGCCCTGCAGATCGCGCGCCGACCAGTCGTTGAGCAGGCACACGCCGAAAAGGTGGTCCTCGGCCTCGCCGATCGCGATCGGTTCGCCGAGCGCGTTGCCTCGGCCGACGAAGAAGCCGAGCTCGAGCTCGTAGTCGAGCCGCTTTGAGGGGCCAACGCTGGGCGCGACGGCATCTGAGGTTTTGGTCTGACCCCGCGGCCGCTTGAAACTCTGGCCGCTGACCACGATCGAGGAGCCGCGTCCGTGGTCTCCGATCGGCACCCACTTGCAATTGGGCATGAGTGGCTGGTCGGGACGGAACAGCTTGCCGACCGCGGTGGCGTGATAGATGCCGGTGTAGAAATCCGGGTAGTCGCCGATATGGCGGAAATATGCCCCTTCGGTCCCTGTGCACTCCGGCGATGTCTACTCACCCCTCGGTACGTTCGATCAGCTCCCGCCCCTCGTTCTTCGGACTGTTGACACGTCGGCTGACCAGGTAGGCAATCATCCCCTCGGCCGGATGCGGCGCCAAGAGGTCCGTGATCTCTTGATTCTTGGGGTCGAGCCAGCGCGCGTAGTCCTTCGGCTGGACGATTACTGGCATCCGGTCGTGAACCGTTGCTGATACCTCGTTGCGGGAGGTCGTAAGGACCGTGAACGCGAAAAGCGCGTCCGCGTCCCGCGCGTGCCACACATCCCACGTGCCGCCGATGAAGAACGGCGATTCGTCCTCGATCCGGATACAGTAGGGCTGCTTCCCAACGCGCATCTCCTTCCACTCGTAGTAGCAATTCGCCGGGATCAGGCAGCGCCGCTCGCGGATGAGCTTGCGGAACATCGGCTTATCGTGCGCCGTCTCCGCCTCGCATTCACCGACGTCTCGCGAGACCTACAGCGTGTAGAGCCGCGCCCGACACCGCGCCATGCGCCGACTGACCCGCCGGCCGCGCCAGAGTTCGAACCACGCGATGAGTTTAATGTAGATCACGAGCGTCACCGATGCCGCGATGATGGTCCTCCAGCGGCTCACGTTGATGGCAATGTTGCCGAAGACAATGTCCAATGTTGCCGAAGGGGTTGCCTCGGGCCGTCGACGCCCCAAGTGAGACCTGCAAGACAAAGGCCTGACTGGAGGTCGCGCGACCTCCAGCGCCACTGCGGCGAACGTTCGGCGTGTTTTCGCCAGGAAAAACAAGTCCGAACCTCTGGCGTTCGCGAACGCCGGACCTCCGCCGAGAGTTCCGCCCGCGCCGCGCGGATCGAGCACGAGGTGCCGGTGGTCGCCCCGAACGTGCGTTCCTGACCAGGTAGGGGGCCAACAGCCGCCTGCTGACCGATCCTCGACGCGGCGAAGATCTGTGACCCCGTGAAGGATGCGCGGCCAGCGGTCTCGGGACTCCGGGTGCCGATGCCCCGGGGCGACAGCAAAGCACGCTGACGAGGCTCAAGGATCACCACTCAGGAAAGCCGGCCCGCGCGCAGGGCCAGGACATTGGGCCGCCACCCCCAGAGGGAAGCGCCCGCTAGCAGCACCCTGGCTGTACAGCCGCCCTGGCCGATCAGCGACCTTTGCCCGACCGTCCATAGCGACACACAGCGGGTATTGGTCCGAAAATAAAGGAGACGTCCGCGCCGATGCCACGCCGGCCAAAAGCCGCCGTCGGATCTCCTGGCCAAAACGTCCCAGAGGCCGTTCAATGAACGGGACGGTCTACACCTACGCCGTGGAATACTCCGCCGTGCGTTGAGTTCAGCTAACGCCCGGCGTGCCGATCCCAATCGAATGGTGGACAGACCGAGCGACATGCGCGCTATCCTTCGCCGCGGGCGAGGGTTCAGTGCACTTCGTCTTCGGTGTTAAACCCTAGAGGTCTAGAAGTCTGGCGTATGGCTGTGCAAGCTAGGGCGCGGATGTTTGTTTCTCGCGTTATCCGTTTCTTGGTGATCGGAACCTTGCCAACAAAACCCGTGCCGTCTGTTGGATCCAGCCCACCATCCGGCGCACTTCGAGGCCGTCGAGGGGTACCCCTCGCGATCGATGCGTCGACTCTTTACAGGCAGTTACGAGTCGGTTCGTAGTGCTTGCCCGAAATTGGCACATTCTATGCGTAGGTCCCGAGCGAGCAGCAGCACGCTCAATGTAAACCCCACTTTTCGCTTACTTACTTAGGAGGAGAACTGCAATGAAGACGCTGACGATCAAAGACCTATCTCGCGACGAAGAACTGGGCCACAAGGCAATGGACGAAGTGCGGGGTGGACTACCGCGGCCACCACACGTAGTGCCCGGTTTTATACTGGGATGACTGTGGGAGAGGCTATTGCCGAGTCTGTCGCCTACACTGAAAGCCTACACGCGTACCTCTCAAACCAGTCTTAAGAGCTTGTCAACCGATCCACCCCGGACCGATCTTGGTTCCGCGGTGGGGTCCCGGATGGCCAACGACTCGCGAAAATTTCGCGGGCGCCGGCGCGTGCAAGGCGCTCGCTTTGAAATTCGCCGCGTGCTCTACAAGGCTACGCTGCGCGCCGTTAGCACCAATGCGCCCGAGATCGCCGACTTGCGCGGCTCGGTCGTGACCGCGATCCGGCAGCGGACGCTCGCGAAACTGGAGAGCTGCGTACGAGTCGTCTCCGAAACACAGGTGGGCGGTGAGCCGATGAGCGAGCGCGCGCGCGTGGTCGGCTGGTGGGTGCCCGTCGACGACACCCACACCGTCGGGTTCCACCTGGAGGCATTGCGGATCGAAAACGGCCGGCCGGTGCCCTCGTCTCTGGCGACGGCGCATCCTGGTCGTTCGACAATGATGGGCGAGGCGCGTACGAGCTACGAGGATACGCAGCCGCGATCCCGACGATCTCGAAGCACAGGTGAGTCAACGCAGCATCGCGCTTCATGCTCTGGAGCACAAGGGAACAACCGATCGCGGGGTGATCATGTGCCGCAAGCTGTTGCGCCGTGCGCTGCGTGATATGGTCGCGGGCCGCGACCCTCAAGGGATCATCCGCGATCCCGAGCGCCGGGTGATCCAGGTTGTATCCGGCAACACAATGATCGCGGCCCCGCGCGAAACCGTGACGGCGAGACCATAACCACCACCTTGAACTGCCCTCTGATGCCTCTTACCTTGTCGTCGGTCGATCTCCAGGCATGGTCGACCGCGATCCTTGAGGCATGCGGCATGCAGCGCGCCCACGGCGCCGCAGCCGCCAAACTCATCGTGCGGAGCGACATGCGAGGTCGCGCGACACATGGGGTAGCGCGACTGAAATCGTACGTCGAAATGATGAGCCAGGGTCTCCTGAACCCGCGACCGAGGATGCGCCACGAGAAGCGGGGTAGCGCCATCGTGTTTGAGGCCGACGGTGCGCTCGGACACGTGGCGGCGCCGGAGCTTATCGAGCTCGCGCTGGCGGCGCTGAAGAAACAGGCGACCGTGCTGGTGGTGGTGCGCGAGATAGGGCATCTGGGGTCGCTGGGGATCCATGCGCTGAGCGCTGCCGAGGCGGGGGCGTTCTGCCTGGTGGGACAGCAGGCGCCGCCGGTCATGGCGATGCGAGGGTTCACGAGGGCGGCGCTGGGAAACAATCCGATCGCGTTTGCGTGCCCGATGCCGAGCGCCGATCCGCTGGTGTTCGACATGGCGTGCAGCGAGGCGGCGCGGGGGCACATCCTCCTCGCCGCGCGAGAGGGGCGGGCGATTCCGAAGAGCTGGGCGGTGGACGAGGCGGGCGAGCCGACCACCGATCCGCAGCGCGCACTGCGAGGTGCGCTGCTCCCGGCCGGCGGACACAAGGGGTTGGGGATCGCGATGATGGTCGAGGTGGTGGCGGCCGCGCTCGGGGCCAACGCAGCCTCGATGGCGCGGCCGAGGCCGCAGGCGCGGGAAAGCGGAGGCTCGTCGCGCGTCGGCGCGTTTTTCTGGTTCGTTGATCCGGCCGCGTTCGGCAACCGGGCGCTGTTCGATTCGTACATGGCGCAGTGGACCGGCTTCTACCTGGCGTCCGCGCCGGACGCCGCGCGGCTCCCGGGCCAGCGCGCGGCCGAGCTGGAACGCGCGGCGCTCGAAACGGGCATCGTGCTGAGCGATGCGACGGTGCGCGAATTGCGCGTGCTGGGCGACAATCTCGGGGTGCCGTTCCCGGCATAGACCGAGTTCAACGCTTCGCGAGGTAACCATGAGCCAAGGAACTTTCTGGGGATACGCCCGTCCCGACGGCAGCGTCGGCATCCGCAACGTCATCGCCGTGATCTCGGTGATGGACAACTGCAACCCGGTGACGCGCGCGGTGGCGCAGGCGGTGCAGGGCACGGTCTATCTGCCGGGCTCGTACATCCGCGGCCAGCTCGCGAAGGACCGCGAGATCACGCTCCATGTCACCGCCGGCCTGTGCCTCAACCCCAACGTGGCCGGCGTCGTGGTCATCGGCCTCGAGCCCGGCACGACCAGAGAGCTCGTCGAGCTCATCAAGCCTTCCGGCAAGCCGGTGGAGTTCGTGAACATCCAGCTCTGCGGCGGCACCATTCAGGCGATCGCCGAAGGCACGCGCGCCGCGCTGCAGCCTGTCGCGCCAGGCGTCGAAGCAACGCCGGCAGGAGTTCCCACTGTCGAAGCTCAACGTCGGTCTGGAATGCGGCGGCTCGGACACGACCTCCGGGCTCGCGTCCAATCCCTCGATCGGCGTGGTGGCGGACTACGTCGTGGCGAACGGCGGCACGGCGATCATCACGGAAACGTCCGAGTTCTTCGGCGCCGAGCACCTCTTCGCCGAGCGTGCCGCCACGCCGGACGTTGGGAAGAAGATCCTCGACACCATCCGCGGGCACGAGCAGGACATCGTCGCGCTCGGCATCGACCTCCGCGGCTCCAACCCGTCGCTCGACAACATCCGCGGCGGCCTCAGCACCATCGAGGAAAAGGCGCTCGGTGCGATGTCGAAGGCCGGCAAGTCGAAGGTGATCGAAGTGCTGTCGTACGGCCAGATGCCGAAGAAGCCGGGCCTGCACTTCATGGCCGGCCCGGCGCCGGCCGTGGAGTCGATCACCGGCCTCGCGGCGGGCGGCTGCCAGCTGTGCCTCTTCTCCACCGGCGTGGGCAACGCCATCGGTCACCCGGTGGCCACGGTGGTGAAGATCAGCGGCAACCGCAATACGCTCAACACCATGCCGGACAACATCGACTTCGACGTGACCGGCATCCTGGAAAAGAACGAGCCCGTCAGGTCGGCGGGCGAGCGCCTGACGCAGTACGCGCTGTCCGTCGCCAGCGGGGAGCTCACCACCTCGGAGCTACTCGACACGCGGGACTCGGCGATCAGCCGCTTCGGCATTTCAATGTAGGTGAATCAAGGAGGACCGATGGAGTTGAGGAGGGTTTTCGCGCTCGGCGCATTGCTGTGTGCGCCGGCGCTCGCTGCGGCGCAGGCGTTCCCGACCAAGCCGGTGCGGATGGTGATCCCGTATCCGCCGGGCCAGGGCGCCGACATCTTCGGGCGCATGGTCGGCGATGAACTGTCGAAGAAGTGGGGTCAGCCGGTCGTGGTCGACAACCGCGCGGGCGGTGGTGGCATGCCCGGCATCCTGTCCATGAAGTCGGCACCGCCGGACGGCTACACGCTGGTGGTCGGCGGCAGCCAGGCGATCACGGTCAACCCGAACGTCTACGCCAAGATGCCGTACGACCCGCAGAAGGACCTGCAGCCGATCTCCGGCCTGTACATCGCGCCGCTGGTGTGGGTGGTGCACCCGAGCAGCGGAATGAGCACGCTCGCCGACCTCGTGGACGAGGCGCGGAAGAACCCGGGCAAGCTGAACTACGCCTCCGCCGGCGTGGCGACCTCGCAGCACATGACCGCGGAGCTGTTCCGCTACGTGGCCAAGCTCGACATGCAGCACGTCGCGTACAAGGGCAGCGGGCCGGCCATGACCGATCTGCTCGGCGGCCAGGTGACGATTATGATGGACGGCGTCGCCTCGGCGCTGCCGCACATCACCAGCGGCAAGCTCAAGGCCCTGGCGGTCACTACGGCGCAGCGCACGCCGCAACTGCCCAACGTGCCGACGATCGCCGAATCGGGCTATCCGGGCTTCCTCGGCGTGGGTTGGGCGGGTCTGTTCATGCCCGTGGGCGGGCCGAACGCATTGGTCGACAAGATCAGCGCCGACGTGCGCGCCGTCCTGAACGATCCCGAGGTGAAGCAGCGCATCGTCGACCGCGGCGCCATCCCGGACCCCCTGACGCCCGAACAGACCGCCGCGTTCGTCAAGGCCGACACTGCGCGCTGGGGCGAGGTCGCGAAGACCGCCCACATCAAGATCGACTAGCGACGCGCGGGAACGGGCCGGAACAGGATCTTTCGGTGAGCTGGCAGGACGAAATCCGGGAAATCGAGCGCCGCCGCGCGGCGGCCCAGCATCTGGGCGGCGAGGAGGCGGTCCGTCGGCAGCACGACGAGGGCCGCCTGACCATCCGCGAGCGCATCGACGCAGTGGTCGATGGCGGTACGTTCCAGGAGGTCGGCGGCCTGGCCGGCGCCGGGCGCGACGAGGGCGGGGCGCGCAGGATCACGCCGGCGCCTTACGTGATGGGGCTAGCGAAGGTCGACGGGCGCGATGTCGCGATCGGCGGCGAGGACTTCACCGTGCGCGGCGGTTCCAGCTGGGGCGGGGACCGGCGCAAGGGCGGCCAGGGCGGCTTCGTCGAGGACCTGGCGTACCACTACAAGATCCCGCTCATCAACCTGATCGACGGCGCCGGCGGCAGCGTGACCACCATCCGGCGCCGGGGGCATTCCATCCTCCCGGGCGTCGATGGGTTCGAGCGCTCCGTGAGCCTGCTCTCGCGCGTGCCGGTGGTGAGCGCGGTACTCGGGACGGCGGCGGGCGGTCCCGCAGGCCGCGCCATCCTGTCTCACTGGTCGGTGATGGTGAAGCACACCGCGCAGGTCTTCGCGGCCGGGCCGCCGGTGGTGGAGCGGTCGCTCGGGCAGAAGCTCACGAAGGAGGAACTGGGCGGGTTCCCGGTCGCGGTCGATGCGGCGGGCACGATCGACAACGCAGTGGAGAGCGAGGCCGAGTGCTTCGCCGCGGTGAAGCGTTTCCTCTCGTACATGCCGAGCAACGTCTGGGAGTCTCCGCCGGATGTCTCGCCGAGCGACTCGCCGGACCGGGAAGAGGAGGCGCTCGCGAGCATCGTCCCGCGCAACCGGCGCCAGCCGTACAACATGCGCAAGCTCGTCGAGCTCGTCGTCGACAAGGATTCGGCGTTCGAGATCCAGCCGACCTTCGGCAAGGCCGTCATCACCTCGCTCGCGAGATTGAACGGAAAGGTGGTGGGCGTAATCGCCAACAATCCCTTGGTCAACGGGGGGGCGGTCGACAGCAAGGCGGCGCGCAAGCAGATCCACTTCGTGGAGCTCTGCGACACATTCCACATCCCAATGGTGTTCCTTGTCGACGTTCCGGGGTTCATGGTGGGCTTGCAGGCCGAGACAGCCGGGACGCTGCGCGACGGCATGCGCTGCGTGTATACGCTCGGCACCGTGACCGTTCCGATGGTCACGGTGATCATCCGCAAGTGCTACGGCATGGCGGGCATGGCAACCAGCAACAAGAACGGCCTGAACCTGAAGATCGCGTGGCCCTCGGCGGAGTGGGGTTCGCTGCCGATCGAGGGCGGCGCGGCGGCGGCTTTCCGCCGGGAGTTGCGGCAGGCATCCGATCCCGACGCGCGGCTGAAGGAGATCGAGGACGAGTTGCGGGTGCTTGCCTCGCCGTTCCGGACGGCGGAGGCGTTCGGCATCGAGGACATCATCGATCCCCGCAAGACGCGCGGGTATCTGTGCCGGTTCATCGATGCGGTGCAGTCGGGCCTGCGGACGGAGCTCGGGCCGAAGGCGAGAGCAGGCGTACGACCCTGACGTTGGACCGACCTTGCCTTCGGCGAGGTCGTCGGTCAGGAAGACCGCGTTCTAGCCCTTCGCTTTCTCTCTGAGAACGCCAAGCAGCTCCACGGCGCGATCGGCGGCTTTTTCCCCGCCCGGGAAGTTGCCACGGACGAAGGCAGGGCGGATGTCCTCGATTTCGGCGAGCGCGTTCACCAGCGCCTCGTCGGCGACCTTGTATCTGCGGAGCTCGTTCACGGTGAGCATGTAGGTATGCAGCACGTCGTTCTGCGGCAAGGTGACGCCCATCCGGTGCAGCACGAGGTTCAGCCAATGCGTGCCGGCCAGCATCGCCGCCTCGATCCTCATCTCGTAGTCCGCGGGGCCGCACTTGCCGAGCGAGCGTTCGATCTTCTCGGCTTTCTCGCGATGCTCCTGCGGTGTCATGGGCGTCCTCCCGGCAGACGGCGGTGCAGCAGTTCCAGTACCGATCGGAGCGCGCGGTCACATTCGTCTGCGATCCCGCGCGTGGGCGTGCGCTCGCCGCGGATGCAGGGGTCCCGGTGGTGCTCGATGATCTCCATGTCCTTCATCATCTTCGCGACATCGTCGGGGATCGCGCCCTCGACCTTCGGCCGGCCGACATGGAGGATGTCACCGAGGGGCTGGAAGCCGGGCTTCAGGGACTTGTCCGGTTGCGGGATGAGGTAGACGCCGGGCTGAGTCGGGAACACGTCGTCGGGCCGCGTGACGCCGGCGTGGTGCAGCGCGGCGTTGACCGCGTGGGTCCCGGCGTTCATCGCCGTCCAGAACCAGAGCTCGAAGTCCTCGAGCGGATCGAGCTTCGCCCGCAGCGCTTCGAGCTTGCCGATCTTTTCCAGGTGTGACACTACGTTCATCGAACTTCCTTCAGACGGTAAGCGCAGCGGCCTTGGCGCGTGCCAGCCGCGACCGGCCAGGCCTCGCGGTTGAGAACGTGCGGGGGGCATTCGCCGGCGAGCGCCTGCAGGATCTGACGAGCGGCGCTGATCGACATGCCCTCGACCGCTTCCAGGGTCAACCCGGCGACGTGCGGCATGAGAATGAGGTTGTCGAGCGCATAGAGCGGGCTGCCCGGCCCGACGGGCTCGTCCTCGTAGACGTCCAGCGCCGCGCCGGCGATCCAGCCTTCCCGTAGTGCGCGCACCAGCGCGGCCTCCTGCACCACCTTCCCGCGGGCAGTGTTGATGAGGTACGCAGAGCGCTTCATGCGCCGCAATTGCGCGTCGCCGATCATGCCGTGCGTCTCCGCATTGAGCTCGGGATGCATGCTGACGATGTCCGAAGCCGTGAGCAGTTCATCGAGCGAAACCACCTTCCGCGCGCCGAGCGCCTCCGCTTTGCCCGCGGGCACGTAAGGGTCGTAGGCGAGGACCTGCATCCGGAACGCGGCGATCGCCTTCCGGGCCGTTTCGCTGCCGATGGCCCCGAGGCCGACGATCCCGAGGGTCTTGCCTTCCAGCTCCAGGAACCGGGACAGATCCGATCGGTACCGCCATCCCTCGCCCTTGCGCATCCACGCGTCGGACGCGAAGAGGCACTTGGCGAGGGCGAGCATCAGCGCCATTGCCGCCTCGGAGACGGGCCGCGGACCGAAGCCGGGGTTGTTGACGACCACCACGCCGTGCCGCGTGGCGGCCTCGATGTCGATGGCGTCGGTGCCGCGGCCGGAACTCGCGACGATCACCGCGTTCGGGGCAAGTGCGAGCAGCGCATCGTCGACCTTCTGCGGGTAGCGTGCCGCAATCGCGTGGGCTCCGCCTACCGATTGCTCGAGCTCCGCGCGTGTAGGGGAATGCAGCACTCGCACCTCGCAGCTGCGACGTAGCAGCTCCTCACCCGCCGCGTGATACATCGGCTCCGCGAGTACGACGAGAGGACGCGCCATCACTGCTTCGTCAACCCGAGTTCCTCGAGCACGCTTTTCACGTTGGCGAACTCGGTTTCGTAGTACTTCCGCATCTCGGGAGCAGTCATGTACGCGTTCTCCCAGAGGCTGCGCTCGAGGAGCTTCTGCCACTCCGGATCCTTCGCGAACTTGGCGAGCACGCCCTCCCAGTAGGGCACGGCCTGGGGCGGCATGGTCTTCGGGCCCATAAAGCCCTGCGCCGTCGCGTAGTCGACGTTCACGCCCAGTTCCTTCCAGGTCGGGATGTCCTTGAGATACCCGCCACCGCGCACGGGGGTCGTCTGCGTCAGCACGCGCATCTTGCCGCTCTGGACGTTGCCCGCTGGATTGACGGCCGATACGAGCGCCACATCGAGGTGCCCGCCCAACACCGCGGCGATGGCCTCGGGGCCCGAGCGATAGGGCACGTTGGTCATCTGCTTGATATCCACGCCCGCTGCTTTTAGCGGGATCGCCGCGGCGAGATGCAGATGGTTGCCGCGGTTGCCGAAGAAGCCGTAGCTGATGGAGGAGGGATCCTTGCGCATCTTCTCGATCAGGTCCTTGCCGGTCTTCAGCGGCGAATCGACGCGCACCGCGGTGACGTGAAACTCCTTGAACAGGATCCCGAGCGGCGTGAGGTCCCGCCAGTCATGCTTGGACTCGCCGGTAAGCCCGATCGAGAGGAGGGTGTGCGCTACCGCCAGCACCGTCTCTCCCGAACCCTGCTGGTTCACGTAGTCGAGCGCGATCGCGCCGTTGGCGCCGGTCTTGTAGAGGACGTTGATCGGCTGATCGGTGAGCTTGTTGTCCTCCATGAACTTCTTGAGCGAGCGGCACATCAGGTCGACGGAACCGCCGGGCGATGCCGGATTGACGATCTCGATCGGCCGGGTCGGCTTCCAGGCAGGCGCCTGGGCGTGCGCGGTTGCGGCGACAAGGAGCGTGCCGAGCGCGAGCAGGCGAATCATGGGATCTCCTCCGACGGGGTGCGCAATGTTGCGCTGCCGGTCGGAATCCTGTCAAGAAGTCCTATATAGGAATTTGATGCGTTGCAGCGTTGACGCTCAGGCAGGCTGCGGCGTATGGTGCGACACACTCATATACAGGAGAGTGCAATGCTCCGGGCCATCGTGCTCAACCGTGCGGACAACGTCGGCACCCTGATCGATCCCGGCCGCGCCGGCGAGAGCTGCGCGCTGCAGGGCGAGGCGAACGGGGAGGTGCGGCTGCTGCAGGACGTGCCGTTCGGGCACAAGGTGTGCGTCCGCGAGATGCCCGCCGGCGGTGACGTGCTGAAGTACGGGCAGGTGATCGGCAAGGCCTCCAAAGCGCTCAAGATCGGCGAGCACGTCCATACCCACAACGTCGAGTCGGCGCGCGGTCGCGGCGACCAGGCGAGCAGGTGACGGGAATGGCCAAGACGTTCCTGGGTTACGCGCGCGATGACGGCGCGATCGGCGTTCGCAACTGGGTGGCCGTGGTGTCCATCATGGACAACTGCAACCCAGTGACGCGCGCGATCTGCCAACAGGTCGACGGCACCATCCCGATCACCACGCTTTTTGTCCGCGGCCAGTACGGCCGCGACCTCGAGATCGCCTACAACACCCTTGCCGGCATGGGCCGCAATCCGAACATCGCCGCGGTGCTGCTCGTGGGCCTGGAGGAGGCGACGACCGAGGAGGTCGCGCGCCGCATCCGGCCGAGCGGCAAGCCGGTCGAGGCGATCCACCTCCAGCCGCACGGGACGATCAACTGCGTCGCGGAAGGCACGCGCCGTGCGATGAAGATGGTGGTGAGGGCGTCCAATGCACGGCGGCAGTCGTGCCCGGCGTCGGCGCTGATGGTCGGCGTCGAATGCGGCGGCTCGGACACTACGTCCGGCCTCACGTGCAACCCGGTCATCGGTCGGATGTCCGACCGCCTGGTCGACGACGGCGGCACGGTCATCATCTCCGAGACGTCCGAGTTCTTCGGCGCCGAGCACCTCTTCGCCGCGCGTGCCAAGGATCCCGCGGTGGGCAAGGCGTTCACCGACATGGTCCTCCGCCTGGAGCGCGAGGCGATGTCTCAGGGCATCGACATCCGCGGCACGAACCCGACGCCCGACAACATCCGCGGCGGGCTGACGACGATCGAGGAAAAGGCCCTGGGTGCGATGGCCAAGGCCGGCACCCGTCCCCTGTCGGGCGTGCTGACCTACGGCGAGTCGCCGACCGGGAAGGGACTGCATTTCCTCGACGCGCCGGCGCCGGCGGTGGAGAACCTGACTGCCTTCGCTGCGGCCGGCTGTCAGCTCATCTTCTTCGGCACCGGCGTCGGCAACCCGATCGGCAACATGGTCTCGCCGACCGTCAAGGTGAGCGGCAACGTCAACACGCTGCGCACGATGGCGGACAACATCGACTTCGACGCCTCCGACATCCTCGAAAAGCGCGTGAAGGTCGGTCCGATCGGCGATCGGTTGTACGACTACGCGATGGAGGTGGCGTCGGGCACGCGCACCTCGAGCGAGGTGCTCGATGTGCGCGAGACTGCGATCAGCAGGTTCGCGCCGACGATCTAGATGACCAAGCTCGCGCGCGTCTGCGATTCGATCGCCGGACGGATCGAGTCCGGCGCCCTGCGCCAAGGTGACAGGCTGCCCTCCGAGGAGCGGCTCGCCGCGGGCTTTCGCGTGAGCGTCGGCACGGTGCAGAAGGCGCTCTCGCGCCTGGCGCATTCGGGTCTGATCTCGCGCGAGCACGGGCGCGGGACTTTCGTGTCGGGCTCGCGGGTCGGGCCGGGGGACGTCCACTACCTGCGCTTTCGCGACGCCGACGGCCGCGACCTGCCGCACTACATCAACGTGCGATCGGTGCGCCGCTCGAAGCGGGCAGGTCCATGGTCGGCGTTTCTCGGCGCCGGCGCGAACATCCGCATCGAGCGCATGATGAGCGTCGGCGGCAAGGTCGACCTCTACAGCGAGTTCTGGCTCCGCGAGGCGGAGTTTGTGCGGCTCAAGAGCGGCTTGAACGGCTCGCACCGCCGTGATCTCGAGAAGAACCTGCGGGTGCTGCTCGGCCAGGAGCTCGCGCTACCCACGCTGCGCGTCGATCAGGTGATCCGCTTTGAGCGCCTGCCCGAGCCGGTGGCCAGCGACCTCGGCTTCGAGCCCGAGCAACCTGGCTTCGTCATGGAGATGCGCGGCTACACACTGCGCGACCGGCCGCTGTTCTACCAGCGCGTGTGCGCGGCCCCGTTCTCCGAAAACCTCGTGATCGTTCGTTGAGGAGGCTCTGGATGAAATGCTCCGTCCTCGCGGCGTTGCTGGCGGCGTTCGCGGCCTGCGCGGGCGCACAGGACTATCCGTCGCGAGCCGTGCGCTTCATCGTCAACTTTCCGCCGGGCGGCGGTGTCGACCTGATCGCGCGCGTAGTCGCTAACGCACTATCGCCCCGCATCGGACAGCCGGTCATGGTGGAGAACCGCCCCGGCGCGGGCGGGGCCGTGGGCGCAGGCGTGGTGGCGAAGGCGGCGCCGGACGGCTACACGGTGCTCGTCGCGTCCAACGCCGCGATCACGCAGATTCCGCACCTGACGCCGCAACCCTACGATCCGCTCAAGGATCTCGCGCCCCTCGTGAAAGGGGTCAACCTGCCCACCTCGGTGCTGATCGCCGCCAACGCGCCGCACCGGACGCTCGGGGAAGTGCTCGAGTTCGCGAAGTCGAACCCGGGCAAGGTGACCTGGGGGACGCCGGGCACCGGCTCGAGCATGCACATCGAGCTCGAGATGCTGAAGGAGAAGTTCGGCCTGGACATCACGCACGTGCCCTACAAGGGCGCGGCGCCGATCATGGCGGACACGATGGGGGGGCAGGTCACCATCGGCGCCCCGGGCCTGCCGCCGACGATCGGCAACGTCCGCGGCGGCAAGCTGCGCCTGTTGGCGGTCTGGAGCGCGAACCGCGTCGAGATCTTTCCGGACGTGCCGACGGTCAAGGAAGTCACCGGCGCGGCGGAGCTCGAAGGCTTTCCGACCTGGTACGGCTTCATGCTGCCGGCCGGTGTACCGAAAGACGCGGCGGCGAAGCTCGAGGCCCACGTCCTCGCCGCGATGCGCGATCCGGACGTGGTGAAGAAGATGACCGACTCGGGCTCGGAGATCGTCGCGACGCCTGCGGTCGCGTTCGGCGAGGCCAACCGGATCGAGTCGGCCGCATTCGCCAGCCTCTTCAAGAAGCTCAACATCAAGGCGGAGTAGGCATGAGAGCACTCGTTCTCGCGTGTGCCCTGTTGATCGGCGCCGGCATCGCGACGGCGCAGGACTACCCCGCCCGGCCGGTGCGTTTCATCGTGTCGTTCCCGGCGGGCGGGGGCGTCGACCTCATGGGCCGGCTGGTCGCGGCCACCGCTTCGCAGCGGCTCGGCCAACCGGTGGTCGTGGAGAACCGCACCGGCGCGGCCGGCTCGATCGGCACCGCTGCCGTCGCCAAGGCGGCGGCGGACGGCTACACGGTGCTCGTTACCGGCGACGTGCCGGTCACCTCGGCGCACCTGCTCGCCAAGCTGCCGTACGACCCGGAGAAGGATCTCATGCCGCTCGTGAAGGGCGTTGACGTTCCGACCGCGGTACTCGTTGCGGGCAACGCCCCCTACAGCACGCTCAAGGAGCTCCTCGACTACGCTCGCGCCAACCCGGGCAAGGTGAGTTACGGGACGCCGGGCAACGGCACCTCGATGCACGTCGAGCTCGAATCGCTCAAGGAGCGCCTCGGCCTCGACATCATCCACGTGCCGTACAAGGGCGCACCGCCGATCATCACCGACACGATGAGCGGGCAGATCACCATCGGCGCACCGGGCCTGCCGCCGACGATCGGCGGCATCAGGTCGGGCAAGCTGAAGCTGCTCGCGGTCTGGGGGCCGGCGCGGGTGGCCACCTTCCCCGACGTGCCGACAGTGCGCGAAGCGACCGGGAACCCGTCGCTCGAGGGCTTTCCCACCTGGTACGGGTTCCTGCTGCCGGCCGGCGTGCCGAAGGAGGTTGCCGCGAAGCTGGAGGAGGCGATCATCGCGTCGCTTAAGGATCCGGAGGTGGCGACGAAGCTGATCGAGGTGGGTGCGAACGTCGTGGCGCAGCCCTCGTCGGCGTTCGCCGAGGCGAACCGACGGCAGACGGCGACGTTCGCCGCCATCTTCAAGAAGCTGAACCTGAAGGCGGAGTGATGGCCTACGCGCCAGCTGCGCTGGAGCGCTGGACAGCCAGGGTGTTCGAGGCGTGCGCGATGCCTGCCGCCGACGCTGCGCTCTCCGCCGCGCTCCTCGTGCGCAGCGAGCTGCGCGGCTACCGCACGCATGGCATGACGCGCGTCCCGTCGTACGTCGACCGCCTCGAGGCGGGCGACTTCAATCCGCGAGCGGCGATGCGCTACGAATCGTTCCCGGGCGGCATCGTGCTCGACGCCGACGGCGCGATGGGGCAGGTTGCCGGCCCGCGCGCGATCGAGCTCGGCGTTGCCGCGCTCGAGCATTCGGCCTCGGTGCTGGTCGCGGTGCGCGAGAGCGGGCACCTCGGCGCGCTCGGGATCCATGCGTTGATGGCGGCGGAAGCCGGCGTTTTCTGTCTGCTGGGGCAGCGGACGCCGCCGCTGCTCGCGCTGGAGGGATTTCGGAATGCGGCGATCGGCCACAACCCGATCGCGTTCGGTTGCCCGGTGCCGGGCGCTGCGCCGCTGGTGTTCGACATCGCGTGCAGCGTGGCGGCGCGCGGTCACATTCTGCTTGCCGCGCGGGAGGGCAAGCCGATCCCGGCGGGCTGGGCCGTGGACGAGGAAGGCGCGCCCACCACCGATGCGAAGCGCGCGCTCAAGGGCGCGTTGCTCCCGATGGGCGGGCACAAGGGCATGGGTATCGCGATGATGGTGGAGTGCCTCGCGGTCGCGATGGCCGCGACCGCGGCCTCGCTCGACCCGAGGCGCAACACGGTTCCGGAGTCCGGCGCGATGGGCCGGCAGGGCGTGTTCTTCTGGATGGTCAAACCGGGCGCCTTCGGCGATCCGGATCTGTTTGCCGCGTACATGTCGGCCTGGACCCGCACCTACCTGGACGCGGGCGCCGGGAAGGGCAAGCTTCCCGGCAGCCGCGGCGCGCGGCTGGAGCAGGAGGGGCGCGCGCACGGCATCGAGCTTCCCGGTGCGATCGCGAAGGAGCTCATCGCGCTCGGCGAGAGACTGAGAGTGCCGTTCCAGGGCTGAGAACGTGAACGGCCCGACGCCATCCGTCGACGGCGGCCTCACGGCCGCGTTCTGACCATCGACAAGCTCGACTCCGCTGCAGCGGCTGTCCGGCGGACTGCTCGCGGCGGTGTGGGGGCTCGTCGTGGTCGATCTCGTGCTCGAGATCCCGGCGGTGCGCACGCTGGCGGTGGCCTGCCTTGTCGCCTTTCTTCTCTGCGTGGTACCGCGCGCAAGCGTCCACATCCGGCTGCTCTTCTTCCTCGCCGCCGCTGCCGCCGGCTGGAGCCTGCTCGTCGCGCACGACTGGGCGCCGGTCCGCCGGGGCCTCGAGGCGGGGATCATCATGGGGGCGTTCTTCCCCACGATCATGCTGCTCCGCGCGAGCGCGGACGAGAGCCCGCTCATTCGCACGACGCGCGAGCGCCTGGAGGGATTCGGCGAGCGGCAGCAGGAGATCTGGGTGCAGGCGGTGGCGCATGTCCTCGGCTCCTTCCTGATGATCGGGGGCTACCTCATCGCGCGCTCGGCGCTGCCCGGGGACATGCCCCAGCCGCGGCGCGCCCGATTGGCGGAGGCTGCCGTTGTCGGGGTCGGCCTCGCCGTGTGCTGGTCTCCGTTCTTCGTCGCCGGTGCGATCGCGAGCCAGCTGGTGCCGAGTGTCAGCGCCTTGCAGCTCGTGGCATTGGGCCTCGGCATGTCCGCCGGGGGCTGGGCGCTGTCGCTCGTGCTCCTCTACCGCGGACTGGGTGCGGGGGCGCTCGCAGCATCGCTGCGGGGGGTCGCGACGTTCGCGATCCCCTCGGCGGTGCTCGTCGCGGTAGTGATTGCGGTGAGCGTCGCTACGAGATACCGCAGCCTCGAGGCGGTCGTGCTCGTGGTGCCGCCGATCTGCCTCGCTTACCTCGCCACGCTCGGCTGGAGCGCGACTACCCGGGCACTCGGTCGCGTGCCGGTCGCGCTGGCGCGTCTGTCCGACGAGCTCATCGTCTTCACCTCCGCCATGTGCGTGGGCGCGGTGGTGGGAGGAAGCGGGGCGGGGAGGGGGGTCTCGCAGGTCCTCGGCGGGCTCGCAGGTGTCCCGCTGCTCCTGATCGCCGCCGAGGTGGCGCTGATCGCCGGCCTGGGCCTCGCCGGGCTGCACCCGATGATCACCGTCACGTTGCTGTTTCCCCTGCTTGTGGAGGCGCACCAGCAGCTTGCCGACGTCGTCGTGGCCTACATCGTCGTCTTCGGGTGGGCACTGAGCTCGCTCTCCGCCATCTGGACGCTGCCGGTCGCCTCCGCCGCCACCACGTTCAACGTGCCGGTTCGACGGCTTGCGTTCGGGCGGAACCTGCGCTTTGCACTCGCGTTCGGCGTCTGCGGCTGCCTCGCGCTGGCGGGCGTCAACCGATTGCTGACGAACTAGAGCAGCTCTTTCTTGAAGCGGTCGACGAAGCCGGTGCGCACATCGCCGGCGCGGAACGCCGCATGCCCGATGACCCTCTGCAGGAACGCGAGGTTTGTCTCGACGCCCTCGATGGTGATCGCGGCGAGCGTAGCGAGCATGCGCTCGATCGCCGCGCCGCGGTCGGCGCCCAGCACGATCACCTTGGCGATCATCGGGTCGTAGAAATGAGTCACGCGGTCGCCGGCGCGCACGCCAGTGTCGATCCGGACGCTTTCGCTTGCCAGCGGAAGGTCGAACCTGCCGAGGACGCCCGGTGCGGGGAGGAAGCCCTTGGCGGGGCGCTCGGCGTAGATCCGGCATTCGATGGAGTGGCCGGAGGGCTTCACGTCGGTTTGTCCGCTCACCGCCAGCGGCTGGCCGGCCGCGAGGCGGAGCTGCATCTCTACCAGATCGAGGCCGGTGACCATCTCGGTGACCGGGTGCTCGACCTGGATGCGGGTGTTCATCTCGAGGAAGTAGAAGCGCTCCGTTTCGATGTCGAGCACGAATTCCACCGTCCCGGCGCCGCGGTAGCGCTCCTGCGCGCACAGCGCCGCCGCCGCCTCGCACATCGCGCCGCGCGTGGCCGGAGAGAGCCGCGGCGCGGGGGTCTCCTCGACGATCTTCTGGAAGCGGCGCTGGATCGAGCAGTCACGCTCGTTCAGGTGCACCGCGTGGCCGTCGCCGAAGCCGAACACCTGGACCTCGACGTGTCGCGCCTCGGCAATGTAGCGCTCGAGGTACACGGTACCGTCACCGAACGCCCGCGCCGCCATTGTCTGGGTCGACTCGACCGCCTGCGTTAGGTCCTCCGGCTTGTCGACGCGCCGCATGCCGATCCCGCCGCCTCCGGCGGAGGCCTTCACCAGCAGGGGGAAGCCGACGTCACGCGCGGCGTCTTCGATGCCGGCGAGGTCGCCCGGTGCGAAGCGCGCGCTGCCCGGAAGCACCGGAACGCCGGCCGCCTTCGCCAGGAGCCGCGCGCGCTCCTTGTCGCCCATGTCCTCGATGCTCTTCGGGTCCGGGCCGATCCAGGCGATGCCCGCGGCCTGGACTGCACGCGCGAAGTCCTCGTTCTCGGAGAGGAAGCCGTAGCCCGGATGGATGCCGTCCGCACCCGTCGCGCGCGCCGCCGCGACGATCCTCTCGCCGAGGAGGTAGCTCTCCGCGGGCGGCGAGCCGCCGATCGGGACAGCCTGGTCGGCCATCCTCGCGTGCATCGCCTCGGCGTCGGCCTCGGAATGCACCGCGACGGTCTCGAGGCCGAGGCGCTTGCACGTCCGCAGGATGCGGCAGGCGATCTCGCCGCGGTTGGCGACCAGGATCCGCTTCATGGCTTGTCCTAAAGTCTACAATACGACACTCGATCATGAACCCTGCGCTGTCGAACATATTCGGCGCTGCGCGCGCCGCGCGTCGGGCCGCGCTCGACGAGCCCGCTGCCAAGCGCGTGCTCGCGGCCTACGGTCTCGCCGTGCCGCGCGGCATCACGGTGCGCCCCGGCGCGCTGCCCGCGCTCGAGGGGCTTGCGGGACCTTTCGCGGCCAAGCTGATCAGTCCGGACGCCTCGCACAAGAGCGACATCGGCGGCGTGCGCCTGGGCCTCTCCGATGCGGCGGCCGCGACGGCCGCGGTGCGCGAGATGGAAGCGCTGGCACACGAGCGCGGGCTCGCGCTCGACGGGGTGTTGATCGAGCAGATGGCGCCGGTCGGCGTGGAGCTCGTGATCGGCGGGTTGATCGACGCACGCTTCGGACCGGTCGTCATGCTCGGGTTGGGCGGCGTGTTCGTCGAGATCTTTGGCGACATCGCCTTTCGCGTCTGCCCGATCGACCGGCTCGACGCGCTCGGGATGATCGACGATCTCCGCGGCGCCGCGCTCCTGCGCGGCGCGCGTGGTCGGCCGCCGGTCGACGAATCGCGGATCGTCCAGGCGCTGCTCGCGGTCGGCGGGGGACAGGGGCTCCTGGTCGAGAACGAGGACGAACTCACGGAGCTCGACATCAATCCGCTGATCGTCTCGGCGAGTGCCGCGGTCGCCTGCGACGCGCGGATCGTGCTGTCGAGGACGGTGAGCGAGGCGGAACCGGCGCCGGCCCGATGAGCGCGTACGAGATTTTCGGGCCCATTTTTCGCCCGCGGGTCGTGGCCGTCGTCGGCGCGTCGGCGAGCGGTGGCGTGTCGCCCGGAAACGAGTTCATCCGGCACTGCCTGGCCTTCGGTTTCGATGGTCGCCTGGTGCCGATCCACCACAGCGCCGCGACCGTCGAGGGCCTGGCGGCGGCGAAGTCGTTCGCGGAGATCGGTGAGACGATCGACTTCGCCTACGTCGCGGTCGGGGCGCCGCAGGTGCCGGCGCTGATCGCCTCGGCGGCGGGGAAGGTGCGCTTCGCGCAGGTGATGTCGAGCGGCTTCGGCGAGATCGCCGCGGGGCGCGCACTTGAACGGCAGCTGGTCGAGGCGGCGCGGGGCGCCGACGTGCGGGTGCTCGGCCCGAACTGCCTCGGCGTGTATTCGCCGCGCGGCAAGATGACTTTCATCGGCGGCGCAAATGCGGAGCCAGGTCCGGTGGGCGTGATCACGCAGAGCGGGGGGCTCGGCGTTGACATCATTCTCCGCGGGCAGTCCCGCGGCCTGCGCTTCAGCGGGCTCGTCACGATCGGCAACAGCGCGGACGTCGGGCCCGCCGATCTGGTCGAGTACTTCCTCGCCGACCCTGAGACGCGAGTCATCGGGCTCTATGCGGAGGACGTCAAGGACGGGCGCGCCTTCTTCCGCGCCCTGCGCGCGGCGCGCGGCGCGAAACCGGTCGTCGTGCTGCTCGGCGGAGAGACGAGCCAAGGGCGGCACGCGGCCGCCTCGCATACCGGCTCGCTCGCCTCGGCGGCCGAGATCTGGCGCGGGCTCGCGCGGCAGACCGGCATCGCCCTGACCCGGACGCTCGACGAGTTCCTCGACGTCCTGCTTGCGTTCCAGGCGTTATCGCCGCGGCGCGCGCGTCCCACGAGGCGATGCGTGCTCTTCGGTAATGGCGGTGGGACCAGCGTCCTCGCGGCCGATGCATTCGGCCGCAGGGGGCTGGAGGTGAGTCCGTTGCCGGCGCCGGCGATCGCCGCACTCAACACGCTCGAGCTCCTGCCGGGCACCTCAATCGTCAATCCGATCGACGCGCCGGCGTATACCCTCCGGCAGGAGGACGGAAAGATCGCCGAGCGGATCGTGGACATCGTCCTCGAGCGGGGCGAGCCGGACGCGGTCGTGATGCACATCAACCTCCCGGTCTTCATCAAGTCGACCGACCAGCGCGCGGACTTCATGCAGAACCTGATCGACGCCGCGCTTCGCGCGCGCGGACGTCGCCCGGCCCAGGCCCACTTCGCGCTGGTACTGCGGTCCGACGGAGCCGAGCCGTCGGAGCAGCGCCGGCGGGAGTTCCGCGAGAAATCGATCGCGCAGGGGATTCCGGTCTACGACGAGATGGTGAACGCGGCGGACGCGCTGGCCGGCGTGGCGTTCTTCGAGGACTACCTCAAGGCGAGGGCCTAGGCGGCAAACTCGGCCCGGGCGCTCATGGCGAGCGCGCCTCGCGGCGTCTCAGCCCAGAGCTCGACGGTGCGGCCGTCGACCGACGGCTGGCCGCACACCCTGAACGGCTCCGTATCGAAGAGCGGGGACACGCCGCGGTAGGCGAACGCCGCGAGCCGAGCGTGCGGGCTGCGCTCGCGCACGAGCTCCAGCAGATAAGTCGCGATCAGCGGCCCGTGCACTACCAGTCCGCCGTATCCCTCGATCGTGGTGGCGTAGTCGCGGTCATAGTGAATGCGGTGGGCGTTGAAGATCAACGCCGAGTAGCGGAACAGCAGCGCCTCGTTCGTGCGGATCTCCTTCGTCCAGGCGGGGTCGGCATGCGGGACCGGCTGCGGCGGCGGACTCCCGGCGCCCGCCTCGCGGTAGACGATGTCCTGCTCCTCCTCGATCGCGAGCCCTCCCGGGCCGTGCAGCCGCTGGCGCACGCCGACGAACACGAGCCTGCCGTTGCGTCCGGTTTTCTCCGTCACCGAGGCGATCTCCGACTGCCGCTCGATCGGCTCGTCGACGCGCAGCGGTTTGTGCAATCGCAGCCCTCCGCCCGCCCACATGCGCCGCGGCAACTTGACCGGCGGCAGGAAGACGCCGCGCGGCGCGTGGCCATCGACCGTCAGGGTCCCGGTCGGCACCACTGTATGGAACAGGATCCAGTGCCAGCCGGGCGGAAGGTCGGCTCCGGCGGGATAGGCGTGCGCGTCGTCGAGGGTCGCCGCGAGCTCGGCCACCCGCAGCGGGCTGGGTGTATCGCGGTCGGACTGCGTGCGACCGACCCAGCGGCGCAGGTCTTCGCTCAACGGCTAGAGCTCCGCGGCGATGCCGAGCTTCGCCATGAGCGCCCGGTCCGCCTCGGCTTCCGGGTTGCCGGTCGTCAGGAGCTTGTCGCCGTAGAAGATCGAGTTCGCGCCCGCGAAGAAGCACAATGCTTGCACTCCTTCGCCCAGCTCCTGTCGGCCGGCCGAGAGGCGCACATGGCTCTTCGGCATCGTGATCCGGGCGGCTGCGATCGTGCGCACGAACTCGAACGGGTCGAGCCCTTGCCGGCCGTGCAGCGGCGTCCCTGCGACCTGCACGAGGTTGTTGATCGGCACCGACTCGGGCGGCGGATCGAGGGTTGCGAGCTGCGCGATCAGCGCGGCGCGCTGCCGGCGCGTCTCGCCCATGCCCACGATTCCCCCGCAGCAGACGCGGATCCCCGCCTTGCGTACCTTCTCCAGCGTATCGAGGCGGTCCTGGTAGACGCGCGTCGTGATGATCTCGCCGTAGAAATCGGGCGCCGTGTCGAGGTTATGGTTGTAGTAGTCGAGGCCGGCGTCTCGGAGCTGCTCCGCCTGGCCGTCCTTCAGCATCCCGAGCGTCGCGCAGCTTTCGAGACCCAGCCCCTTCACCGCCCTGACGAGCTCGAGGACACTGTGCAGGTCGCGGTCCTTCGGGCCGCGCCAGGCTGCGCCCATACAGAAGCGCGTCGCGCCGCTCGCTCGCGCCGCCCTTGCCGCCGCGACGACCGCGTCGATGCTCAGCAGCGGCTCGTTCTCGACGTTGGTGTCGTAGCGCGAAGACTGCGGGCAGTACTTGCAATCCTCCGGGCAGCCGCCGGTCTTGATCGAGAGCAGCGTGGAAAGCTGGACCGTGTTGGGCGGAAAATTCTCCCGGTGGACGCCGTGGGCGCGGTAAAGCAGATCGTTGAGCGGCAGCTCGAAGAGCGTGCAGACTGCGTCGACCGACCACGCGGCGGCGAGTCCGGCACGATCCTCGACCCCGGAGCTCGATGATTCGGTGACCAGGCCCACGGCGTCGACGTCCGTCAGTCCACGTTCTCGTTGCGGAGCAGCCTCACCGCGGTATCGCGCGAGTCGCGCACCAGTTTCTCCGCGGCTTCCTGCGCGGCTTTCGGTTCCTTGCCCTGCACGGCTGCGGCCAGCAGGCGCCAGTTGCGCACGGACTGGGCGCGGCGCTTCGGCGTCGACAGACCGAGGCGCGCGTAGCGGAGGGTCTGGTGGGCGAGCGAGAAGACCAGGTTGCGCAGGAACCGGTTGCCGCTCGCTTCGGCGAGCATCAGGTTGTGCCGGTAAACCGCACTCGTGTAGGCGTCGGCGTCGCCCTGCTTGGCGATCTCGGCGAGCCGCTCGGCGCCGGTGCGCAGCTGGGCGATGAACGCGGGATCGCGCCGCTCGGCGGCGAGCCGGGCGGCGAGCCCGAGCAGCGAGATCCTGACCTCGAACAGATCGTTGACCTCGCCGACGTTGAGCTGGGTTACCTGGGCGCCGCGGCGGGGGTGGATCTGCACGAGTCCGTCGCGCTCGAGGATGCGCAGCGCTTCGCGCACCGGGCCGCGGCTGACCTGGAACTGATCGGCGACCTCCTGCTCCTGGATGCGCGCGCCGGGCTCGTAACTGCCCTGGATGATGGCGTTGCCGATACGCTCGGCGATCTGCTCGGGAAGCGAAAGCGTCTGCGCCGAGGGGCTGGGTGACCACGCGTAGACGGTGTCCGGCGCCGCCCGCGACGCCGCGCGCGCCGGACCTTTCGCCCCCGACGTCAGATCAACTCTCAATGACGGCGAGCTCCTGACCCTCCGAGACGTCCTGGCCTTCCTTGACCAGGATCTCCTTCAGGGTGCCTTTCACGGGCGCCACGACCGGGATCTCCATCTTCATCGATTCCATGATGAGGATGGTCTCCTCCTCCTGCAGCGACTGCCCGGGTTGCGTGACGATCTTCCATACCTTGCCGGTGATCTCGGCCTTCACTTTCTCCGTTGCCAACTCATTCTCCCTTCACGCGCGCATGAATCCTAGAACGTCGTGGGCCAGCCCCCCATGAGGTGCTTGCCGATGCCCTTCGTCGGTCGCCGTTGATGCACCTCGAGCAGCCGGGCCAGCCACCGGCGCGACTCGCGCGGATCGATCACCGCGACTGCCGAGAAGATCCCGGCGAGGTCGTAGGCCGAGCTGTCGCGCTGGATCTCCTGCTTGAGCTGCTCGAAGCGCCCCGGTTCGTCCTCCCGCTTCACCCCGTAGACCACGTTGACCCCGACGTTGGGATCCATGAAGCCGACGTCCGCGCTGTACCACGCGAGCATCTCGTCGGTGTTTCGCGTGCCGCCCATGTTGAGGTAGGCCTGGCCGTAGCTCTTGCGCATCACGATCGAGAACTTCGGCACGCTGCACATCTGGAGCGCGGACATCATGTTGATCACCTTGCCTGGCGCCTTGCGCCGCTCGCCCTCGACGCCGATCAGGAAACCCGGCGTGTCGACCAGGATGACGATCGGGATGTTGAACGAATCGCACAGCACGAGGAAGGTGGTCGCCTTGTCGCACGAATCCGGGTCCATCGCGCCAGCCTTGAACATGGGATTCGAGGCGAGGATGCCCACGGTGCGGCCGTCGATGCGCCCAAGGGCGGTGAACGCCGTCTTGGCGAAGCGATCCTTCAGCGGAAACAGAGTGCCCGGGTCGCAGATCGCGGCCGCGACCTTGCGCATGTCGTAAACCTTGGCGCGGTCCTCGGGCACGAGCTCGAGCAATCGCTGCACCGGCTCGTCCGCGCCGGTGGGCACCGCCGTTCTTGGCGGCACCTCGTTATGGTGCGACGGCAGGTACGACAGGAACTTCTTCAGCAGATCGAGCGCCTCCTCGTCGGAGTCGACGCCGTAGTCCACCTTGCCGGTGACCTCCGACTGCATGCGCCAGCCGGACAGCTCCTGCGGGTCGATCTTCTGCCCGATCGCGATCTCGGTGACCCTCGGGCTGGAAATCGCGAGCTGTGCGTCCTTGCGCATCACCACAAAATCGGACAACTGCGTGAACCAGCACGCCGTGCCGAACGCGGGCCCGAGGACGGCGGCGACGTAGGGGATCTCGCGCATCCGGATGAACTGCGTGGGATCCTGGCCCAGCGTGCCGGTGCCGATGGCGCCCATGGTGTCCGGGATGCGCGCTCCGGAGGACTCGTTCAGCAGCACCAGCGGGATGCCGTTAGCGAGCGCCATCCGGCGCATCTGGCCCATCTTGCGCACGTTGATCGGGCTGGACGAGGCGCTCTTCACGGTGATGTCGTGCGACACCACGGCGGCCTCGCGGCCCTCGATGCGGCCGTAGCCGCAGACCTTGCCGTCGGCCGGCGTGCGGTCCCAGTCTTCCCGCGGCTCGCCGCGCGCGAACATGCCGATCTCGAGGAAGGTGCCGGGATCGAACAGGTAGTCGACCCGCTGGCGCGCGTTCAGCCGCCCCTGTGCCGCCTGCTTGGCGAGCCGGTCTGCACCGCCCATCTCGAGCGCTATCTTCGTGCGACGGGCGTGCTCCGCTATGTGCTTGTCGAATGGCATCTCGGCATCCGCGTCTTACCGCTTGTCAACAATCCTACAAGCCGATGTTAAACTCTTTGCCCATGAGCTGGAAGCCCGAAGTCGACGAGATCGAGCGCCGGAAGCAGTTCGCGTACCGGCTGGGCGGGGAGGAGGGTGTTCGCCGCCAGCACGAGGCCGGACGCCTCACCGCGCGCGAGCGCATCGACCGGCTGGTCGATCCCGGGTCGTGGTTCGAGATCGGCGTGATGGCTGGCAAGGGCGAGTACGACAAGGACGGCAACCTCCTCAACGTGCGGCCTTCGAACGCCATCATCGGCACCGCGCGTATCAACGGGCGCAAGGTCTCGCTCGACGTCGACGACTACACGATCCGCGGCGGCTCTTCGGAGGCGACCGTCTCGGAGAAATGGATCTACGCCGAGAACTACGCGCTCGAGCACCGCCTGCCGCTCATCCGCCTGTGCGAGAGCGCCGGCGGCAGCGTGCGTCTGGTCGAGCAGCAGGGCGGCACCAAGATCCCGGGCTATCCGACCTGGCCGATGGTCGGCCTGCTCGGCTACATCCCGGTGGTCGCAGTGGCCCTCGGTCCTTGCGCCGGACTCGGCGCGCTCAAGGCCGGCTGCTCGCACTTCTCCATAATGGTGAAGGGCACGAGCCAGGTGTTCGCCGGCGGCCCGCCCGTGGTCGGGCGCGCCGGCATGGGCGACGAGATCGACAAGGAGCAGCTCGGCGGCTCGCAAATGCACACGCGCGTCTCGGGCGTGATCGACAACGAGGCCGAGAGCGAGGAGCACGCCTTCGAGCTCGTACGCCGCTATCTCTCCTATATGCCGAGCAGCGTGTTCGAGCTGCCGCAGCGCGGCCCGGTGACCGACGACCCCAACCGGCGCGAGGAAGAGCTACTCTCGATCATTCCCCGCGAGCGGCGCAAGGTCTACAAGTCGCGCAAGATCCTCGAGCTCGTGCTCGACAAGGATTCGCTGTTCGAAATCGCGCCCAACGCCGGCCGCTCCGTGGTGACCTGCCTCGCCCGGCTCGACGGCTACCCGGTCGGCGTGATCACCAATGACCCCTACCACATGGGCGGCGGCCTCAACCGCCCGGCGGCGGAGAAGATGGAGACCTTCGTCGATCTCTGCGACACCTTCCACCTGCCGATCATCAACTTCGTCGACCAGCCCGGCACGGTCGTCGGCATCGAGGGCGAGAAGATGGGCAACGTGCGCGGCTCCGTGCGCGTGGTCTCGGCCATCGAGCAGAGCAAGGTTCCCTGGTGCGCGATCGTCATCCGCCGCCTGTACGGGCTCGCGGGCACCGCCTACGCGCGGATGCAGGGCATCAACCTGCACTACGCCTGGCCTTCCGGGCGCTGGGGCTCGATCCCCTTCGAGGGCGGCATCGCGGCCGCATACCGCCGCGAGCTCGACGCGTTGCCCGAGGCCGAGCGCGCGGCGCGTCTCGCGCACCTCGAGGCCCACTACGAGCGCCTCGGCTCCCCGTTCCTGACCGCGGAGAAGTTCCGCGTGCCGGACATCATCGATCCACGCGCGACGCGCCGCGGTGCTGTGCCACTGGATCGAGGACGCCTACCGGATGCTTCCGGAGCAGCTGGGCCCGCGCGGCCGGACGATGCGCAAGTAGCGGCGCGTGGACAGCCTGCTCCTTTGCGTCGGGCTGGTAGTTCTGATCCTGGTCGGGATGCCGATCGCGCTGGCGATGATCCTGCTGCCGACGATCTACATCCTCGCCACCGGCGCGGCGCCGCTGCTCACCGTGCCGCATCAGATGTTCGAGGCAGTGGCGAAGCTGCCGCTGGTCGCGATCCCGTTCTTCATCCTGACCGGCGAGCTGATGAACAGCTCGGTGGTCACCCAGCGCATCCTCGATCTCTCGCGCGCCATCGTCGGCCGCATGCGCGGCGGGCTGGCGCAGGTCAACGTGGTCTCGAGCATGTTTTTCGCGGGCATGAACGGCTCCGCGGTCGCCGATACCGCCACCGTGGGCACGGTGCTCATTCCGGCGATGAAGCGCTCGGGCTACACGCCGGAGTTCTCCGCGGCGGTCACTGCGGTCGCCTCGACGATCGGCGGCATCATTCCGCCGAGCATCGCCATGATCATCCTGGCGAGCGCGGCCAACCTCTCGGTCGGCGCGCTCTTCGCCGGCGGCATCCTGCCCGGGATCCTGATCGGCTTCCTGATGATGGCGGTGACGTACTGGATAGCAGTGCGCCGCAACTACGAGCGCAGCGAGGAAAGCTTCAGCGTCGCCCGCCTTGGCGACGCGTTGTGGCGGGCCTCGGGTGCGCTCGTCATTCCGCTGGCGCTGCTCGGCGGCATCTTCGGTGGCTGGTTCAGCTCGGTGGAGGCGGGCGCGATCACCGCGGCCGCCGCCTTCTTCGTCGGCAAGGTGCTGTACCGGAGCCTGACGCTCGCCGACATGACCGGCGCCTTCAAGCGTTCGGTGCGGCTCACCGCCTCGGTGTTCATCGTCATCGCCGCGTCCGGGCCGTTCGCGTGGCTGCTGGCCAAGCTGGGCACCATCGCTTCGCTCGAGCAGTGGCTGATGGGTTTCGCCGGGAGCCCGGTGATGTTCGTCCTCGTGCTGGTCGGCCTGATCCTGCTCATCGGCACCTTCCTCGATGCCCCGGCGAACATCATCATCTTCGGGCCCATGTTCGTCGCGGTGAGCGCCACCGCCGGGTTTCCGCCGGTGACGGCGGCACTGGTCGTGGTGGTCGGGTTCCTGCTCGGCATGGTCACGCCGCCGGTCGGCGCCTGCTACTTCCTCGCCTCCTTCATCGCGGACGCGAAGCTCGAGCGGGTCGCCGTCGAGATGGTGCCGTACATGCTGATCGAGGTCGTGGTGCTGTTCCTGATGTTCGCGGTGCCCGCGCTGACGCTCGGGATCCCGCACGCGCTGGGACTGGGCTGACGGCCATGCTCGCACGCGTCCTCGACCTCCTCCTCGGCCGGGCAATCACCCGGGTGTGCGTGGTCCTGCTCGCCGTCATGGTCGCGTTCACGCTCTATACCGTGTTCATGCGCAACGTGATGAACGATCCGCCGTTCTGGGGCGACACGCTGACGCTGGTCGCCAACGTGTGGCTGGTGATGCTCGCCTTCGCGCTCTCGATCCGCGAGCGCGAGAGCATCGCCATGCAGATGATCTACGACTACGTGCCGGCGCGCGTCGCTGGCCTGCTCGAGACGCTGTGGAACCTGCTCTTCGTGGCGGTCGGGCTGATGATGATCGTGTACGGGTACGAGGTCGCGGACCGCATTCCCGGCACCTACTGGGAGCTCGGCAACGCGCCGAAGAGCTGGCTGATGATGATCCTGCCGGTGTCCGGCGTGCTGGTCGTGATGGCCGCGCTCCGGGTGCTGGCGGAGGACTTCCGGGCACTGCGCCGCGGCGAGCGGCTGGGGCGCCGGGCTGGAGTCGGCGAAGTCTGACAGAAGAGGAGACGGGAATGAAACGACGCGCAATGATGGGCATCCTTCTCGGCACGGCACTCGCGGCGCAGGGCGCCTGGGCGCAGGAGAAGATCAAGCTTTCGGTCGGCAGCGCGGCCGCGCCCGCCTGGTCGCTCGGCAAGGGGCTGCACAACGTCCTGAAGCCGAACCTGGAGAAGTACACCGACGGCCGCGTCGAGGTGACGGTGCATGGCGGCGGCGCGCTGTGCAGCGAGCACACCTGCGTCGAGCAGATGAAGCTCGGCCAGGTCGACATCGCGACCGTGTCGAGCGGCAACGTCGGCGCCTTCGGCACGACGTTCGACATCATCAACCTGCCTTACATCTTCAAGGACGCCGAGACCGCCAACAAGATCACCACGGCATGGCTCGGCAAGGAGCTGTCGCAGCGCGCCGAGAAGGACATGAAGGTGCACGTGATCGCGATCGTGCCGGTGGGCGGCTTCCGGAACGTCGTCAACACGCAGCGCGAGGCGAAGGTGCCCGCGGACCTGAAGGGCCTGAAGATCCGCGTGACGAAGAGCCCGACCGAGTTCAACCTGGTGAAGGCCTGGGGCGCGGTGCCGGTCCCGTACGACTGGGCGCAGCTCTACGAGGGCCTGCAGTCGGGCGTCGTGCAGGGCATGTACCTGCAGGACGCGTTCACCTCGGCCGGCAAGTTCTACGAAGTGGTGAAGCACGTCACCGTGGTGAACGGCGCCTACAGCGCGCATCCCATCATGATGGACCTGGCGCGCTACCAGAAGCTGCCGCAGCCGGTGAAGGACGCGCTGGCGAAGGTCGGCGCCGACCTGGTGAAAGAGGGGTACGCGCTCGACCAGGAGTGGGTCAAGGCGGCGGTGCAGGCGATGCAGGGCAAGGTCAAGAGCTACGACCCGACGCCTGCCGAGCTCGCGCAGTGGCACAAGGGCGCGAAGGAAGCGTGGATCGCGGTGAAGGGCACCTATGACCCGAAGCTCGCGCAGCGCATCCTCGAAGAGCAGGGGCAGACGGCGTTGATCGCCGACCTGAAGGCGGCGAAAGCGCTTTGATCGTCGATCCGCATCACCACCTCTGGGACCCCGGGCGCAATACCTACCCGTGGCTCCAGGGGGAGATGCACGACCGCGGCTGGGGCGACCTGCGGCCGCTGCAGCAGCCGTACCTCGTCGCCAACCTGCTCGCCGACGCGGCGCGGCAAGGCCTGCAGAAGTCCGTGCACGTCCAGGCGAACTTCGATCCCGCCGATCCCGTCGGCGAGACCGCATGGCTGGAGGGGGTCGCGGCCGAATCCGGCTTTCCGCACGGGATCGTCGGCTTCGCCGATTTCTCTTCGCCCGACGTGGAATCCGTGCTGGAAAGACACTCGCAGCACACGCGCATGCGCGGGATCCGGCAGGTTCTCAACCGGCACCCGAACCCCGTGCTCAACCGCGCGCCGAAGGACTTCCTCGCCGACGAAACCTGGCAGAAGAAGCTCGGCCTGCTGCAGCGCTACGGCTGGTCGTTCGACGCGCAGGTGTACTACCAGCAGATGCCCGCGCTGGCGGCGCTGGCGCGCCGCTATCCGGACATGCAGTTCGTCCTGGATCACGCCGGCATGCCCGCCGAGCGCGATGCGGCCGGCGTCGAGGGCTGGAAGCGGGGCATGCAGCAGCTGGCGGCGTGCTCCAACATCGCGGTGAAGCTTTGCGGCTACGGGATGGTCGACACGAAGTGGACGGTCGACTCGATCCGCCCGTTCGTGCTGCAGCCGATCGAATGGTTCGGGCCGGAGCGCAGCATGTTCGCGTCCAACTTCCCGGTCGACCGGCTGATGGCGAGCTACGACCGCCTCTGGAATGCTTACCGCGACATCAGCGCCGGGTTCTCGTCCGCTGAAAAGGCGCTGCTCTTCAGGGAGAACGCCGAGCGCATCTACCGGATCTAGTCGCGCCGGATAGAGCAGGTTTTTCCTCCTTGCGCGGGCCAGTAGATTGTTGACAATAAGACAATGAGTCCGCTCAAGGAGGAGTCATGACCTGTTTCGTCCGTTTCGCGGTGGCAACGATCCTCGGCAGTTTCGCGGTGCTCGCGTCCGGGCAGACCAAGGCGCCGGTGACGCTCAACCACCTCACTGCGCCGGCCGGTATCGGCGAGTACGAGTGGGGCCTGACCATCGACCGCATCCTCGCCAAGCAGTCGCCATGGCTGCGCCAGCGCTCGCAACCGACGCAGGGCTACATCTACAACCTGCGCACCGCGATCGACAACCAAGGCAGCTGGAGCACCATGGTGATCAACCTGGATCCGGTCAGCCCCTGGCTCGCCTCGAAGAAGCAGCCGCCGTTCGAGAATGGCATGGGCCAGTTCGAGCCGCGCGCGCTGATGAACGCGACCTGGCCGGTCTGGTTCCTGGTCACGAAGAATCCCGAGGTGAAATCGGTCGGCGACCTCGCCGGCCGCCGCGTCGCGCTCGGCCCCAAGGCCGGCACTGCGAGCCTGATGATGGAGGAGACGCTCAAGGCCGCCGGCGTCTACGACAAGATCAAGCTCCAGCACCTTTCCTTCGCCGACATCACCAACGGGCTGCTCGATGACACGATCGACGTCGGGCTCGCCAACCTGTGGATGAACGGCGCCAACAACAAGATCGGTCCGACGCAGGGGATGATCAACCTCCAAGCGTCCGGGAAGCCGTTCCGCTACGTGATCATCGACCGCGCGACCCTGGAGCGGACGCGCAACGAGCGCGGCGTGCCATACCGGATCCTGGACATCCCGAATGGGACGATGCCGCTGCAGACGCAGGCGCTGGCGGCCTATGCGAATCCCGACTATGTCGCCGTGCACAAGGACTTTCCCGAGGAAACCGCGTACGAGTATATGCGCCTCGTCATCCAGCATCTGGACGAGGTCAACAAGACGGGTGGTATCGCGTCGATCTTCACCCGCGAGTTCCTGCCGTTCGGCATCGACAATCTGCATCCCGGCGCCGTGCGCGCCTATCGCGAAGCAGGCCTGCTGAAGTAGCCGGAAGGCTGCCCCTCCAGTGACGGCGACGGCTATCCGAGCGCTGGTCACCGCGCTCGGCGTTGCGTTCGTGCTGTTCCACATGACGCTGACGCAGTACAGCTTCATGGGCACGGTTCACGTGCAGAACATCCACCTCGGGATCTCGCTGATCCTCATCGGCCTGGTGACGACCGAGGCGGCGCGCTCGCGCGCGTGGCGCGGATACGGCCTGGTCTTGGCCGCGCTCGGCCTGTTCGTGATGTTGTACGTTGCGCTGCGCTACGACACGCTCATCAACGCGCAGGGCTTTCCCAAACCGGTCGACGTCGCGGTGGGCATCCTTATCCTGGCCCTGGTCTTCGAGACGACCCGGCTGCGCTGGGAGCCGGCGATGCCGATCCTCGGGCTGATCTGCGTGGCGTACTACGTGTTCGGGCACCACCTGCCTGCATCGTGGGGGGCGCCATACACGCCGTTCCCGACCGTGATCTCGAACCTGTCGATCGGGCTGTACAGCGGCATTTTCGGCCAGTTCATGGCCATCTCGGCGAACGACGTATTCCTGTTCATGGTGTTCGGAGGACTGCTGGCGTCGCTCGACGCCAGCCGCTCATTCAACGAGCTCGGGAAATACATCAGTCGCAAGCTGCCGGGCGGCTCGGGGCTGACCACGGTAGTGAGCAGCGGGCTCATGGGGACGGTGACCGGGACCGCCGTCTCCAACGTGGCGATCTGCGGCAGCTACACGATCCCGATGATGAAGCGGGACGGCTACCCGCCGCACATCGCGGCCGCCATCGAGGCGACCGCGTCGACGGGGGGGCAGCTCGCGCCGCCGGTGCTCGGCTCGGCGGCGTTCATCATGGCGGCGCTGCTGGCGGTTTCGTACGTCCAGATCGCCATCACCGCGATCATCCCTTCGGCGCTTTACTACGTCGCCGTGTTCGCCGCGGTCTATTTCATGTCCCGGCGGCTGGGCATAGGAAGGCAGGCCGTGACCATCGATCCGGTCCATCTCCTGTACTACCTGCCGCTGTTCGTCGTCCCGCTCGTCGTCATGACGATCCTGCTCATCGGACTGCGCTCCGTGGCCTACGCGGCGTTCTATTCGATCCTCACGTTGATCGGCATGCGCCTGGCGATGGTGTTCGTCGGCCGGCACCTGCGCGGGGACTGGCGCCGCAGCCTTTATCCGCAGGAGGTCCCGAGGCTGGGCGCGGAGCTGGCAGATTTCGGACGCAAGGTAATCGAGGGATTACGCGACGGCGCTCTGCAGGGCGCCGCCATCGCGGTGGTCATCGGCACGAGCGGCGTGATGGCCGAGGCGATGACGGCGACCGGCGCGGCGGTGCCGATCGGCTGGGCGGTGGACGCGCTGTCGGGCGATTCGCTCTTCATCTCGCTGCTGCTCACGGCCGCGATGTGCGTGATCCTCGGCGCCGGGTTGCCCACGGTCGGCGCGTACCTGCTGACGGCGGCGATAGCGGCGCCGATCGTCATCGAGAACGGGGTCGACGCCTACACCGCGCACTTCTTCATCCTCTACTACGCCTGCCTCTCGGCGGTAACGCCGCCCGTGGCGGCCGCGGTGCTGCCCGCGACGGTGATTGCCCAGGCCGACTACTGGCGCACCGGCTGGGAGGCCACCATCCTCTCCGTCATGCTGTACCTGCTGCCGTTCCTCTTCGTCTACGAGCCGGCACTGCTCGCGCGCAACATGCCCGGAATCATCCCGATGGGACTGCTTCTCGTGGAAGTCACCGTGATCAGCGTGCTGGTCGCCGCCGCGTCGCAGGGTTTCCTGCTCCGCTCGCTGGGATGGATGGAGCGCGTGGTCCTCGCTGCCGCCGCTCTGGCCGGCATGGCGCACGTCGCGCGCGCCGGAACGGCTTACCTCGGGCTGGCGTGCCTGCTCGCGGCGCTCGCCATCGGCTGGCAGGTCGCGAAACTGCGCCGAGAGCGGACTCTCAGCGCGACTTCAGCGAGCCCTTGAGCAGCGCGGGAATCTCCTCCAGCGACTGGGCGACGCCTGCGCCTGCCGCGGCGAGGAGCCTGCGCTTGGCACTCGCGCTGTCGTTCTCGCCCTTGATCACCGCGGCGAAGTGGCCGAAGCTCACCCCGGCCGGGTAGCGCTCCTGGAACTGCCCGGCGACCAGCGCGACCACCGGCTTCCTCAGCCTGCCGTCGCGCAACGCTTCGGCAACCTCGACCTCGTGCGTACCGCCGGGTTCGCCGAAGACGACGCAGGCGTCCGTTTCCGGATCTGCTTCGAACATCCCGAGCACTTCGGCCATCCGCATACCGACGATCGGGTCTCCGCCCATCGACACGCAGGTCGAGGTGCCGAGGCCGGCGCGCGAGAGCGCCCAGCAGATCTCCGCCGACATGCCGCCGGACCGCGAGCAGACGCCGATCCGCCCTGGGGAGTAAATCTCGCTGGCGCGGTCGCCGCCGATCCCGCCGAGCTTGCAGCGGCCCGGCGAGATCACGCCGTTCGTGTTGAAGCCCGCCATGCGCGCGCCCGCTGCGCGCGCCGCTGCGACCGCGGCCGCAGCGTCGTGCCGCGGGACGTTCTCGGCGAAGCAGGCGAGCACGCGGATGCCGGCGTCGACCGCTTCGAGCACGGCGTCCTTCACGCCGCGCGCTGGGACATAGACCGCCGAGGCGTCGGCACCCGTCGCCGCCACCGCAGCGGCGACCGTGTTGAACACCGGAACGCCCTCGACCGATTCGCCGCCGCGGCCGGGCGTCACGCCGGCGACGATGCGCGTGCCGTAGTCGAGGCAGTACCGGATGTCGAAGCGCGCCTGGGCGCCAGTCGCGCCCTGCACCAGCACGCGCGTGTCCGCGCCGATGAGGATGCTCATTCGCGAACGCCCCCGACCGCGGCGACGATCTCGCGCACCGCGTCCTCGAGGCTCGCGCCCTGCGGCATGTAGCGGAGCCCCGGGACCGTCGCGGCGAGCGCGCGCGCCTCGTTCTCCTTCGGGCCGAACACCCGCAGGACGATCGGGAAGCGGCGCGTATCGACGTGGTTGCGCGCGAGCGAGAGAAGCAACGCTTCGATGATGAGGGTGCAGGGGAGGAGCTGCAGGTAGTTCATCCCGACGAGCATCCCCTTCGCCGCCGGATTGGCAAAGACCGCATCGAAAAGTGCCGCCGGCTTGTCGACTGTCGCCGGGCTCAGGTCGGAGTGATTTGCCGGCCGCCCGCCAGCGGCGAGCACGAGGTCGTGCTGCAGCAGCCCCGCGCCGCCACCGGACACGAAGAGCGCGATGTTCCCAGGCAGCTCGGTGTAGCGGATCGCGCCGCCCGCGAACTTCCGGTCGGCGGCGATGACGGCGCGCTCGCGCTCGTTGAGCGGCCGCCCGCCCGGCCCGGCGTCCTCCAGGCCGAGGTCCTGCCAGTCCGGGTGGCGGAAGAGGGCGTTGTCGTCGATCTCCATCATGGTGCCGACGACCGACAGCGCGCCCTCGCGTGTCACCGCGATTGGGTTCGCCTCGAGCATCAGCGCATCGGCGGCCTGAAACGCGTCGTAGAGCCTGGCCGTCAGCGCGGCGAGCGGTGAGATGAGCCTGCTCTCGACGCCGGCCCGGTCCCAGAGATTCGCTGCTTCCCATGGCCGGAGGCCGCGAAGGGGGTCGATGTCCGCAGTCACGATCGCGCCGGGATCCTTGGCCGCGACCGCCTCGATGTCGACGCCACCCTGGCGCGACAGGATGGCTTGCGGCGCGAGGCGGCCGAAGCCGAAGCTGAGGTACAGCTCCGCGGCGATCTCGACCGCCGCTTCCACGTACACCCGCTCGGTGCGCTGGCCGGCGACCTCCATACCGAGGATGGCCTGCGCGGCGGCCTCGGCCGCCTCGCCGCCTTGCGCAATCTTCACGCCGCCCGCCTTGCCGCGGCGCCCCGCAGACACGAGCGCCTTCACCGCGACGCGGCCGCCGAGCTCGCGCGCGATCGCGGCTGCCTCGCTCGGCGTCGCCGCTGCGCGGCCTTCGGGCACCGGCAATGCTCGCGCGCGCAGCCAGGCCTTGGCGCGGTCCTCGAGGAGCTTCATGCGCCGATTCTAGAATGTCGACAAGCAGCATGTCACCTCAATCGGGTTGACAAGGCGTCGGCGCGCTTCATACACTGGGCCGGAATCCGGAGGAAGAGGCCATCAACATGAGAACGTTCCCCCTGCTGGCGGCGGCGCTCGGCGTTGCGGCGACGCTCGCAGCACAGCCCGCGACCGCCCAGACCACCGCGCGCCTCTCGTACCACTGGAGCCCGAGCCACGAGAGCGCGATCATGTCGAAGAAGCTCGCCGACGAGGTCACGAAGCGCTCGGGCGGGAAGCTGAAGGTCGACGTCTTTCCGTCGGGGCAGCTGTACACGATTCGCCAGATCATCGGCGCCCTCTCCGCGGGATCGGTGGAGATGGGCGGCGTAGTGACGCACAACCAGATCGCGGCCATCGAGCGCGACTGGAACGTGTTCCAGCTGCCGAACTTCTGGGAATCGATCGAGCATCAGCGGCGGTTCCTCGCCGAATCGCCGGAGGGCCGGGCCCTGCGCGAGCGTGTGTTGCAGAAGACGGGCATGGCGCACGTTGCGTATGTGCCCGTCGGGCCCTACGTGACGTTCAGCTCGAAGAACGACATGTCGACGCTTGCCTCCATGCGCGGGTTGAAGGCGCGCGCACTGGCGGCTTCCGAGCGTCCGGGTCTCGCGGCGCGCGGCATGAGCGTCGTCTCGCTATCTACTGAGGAGATCTATCCGGCGCTGCAGAGCGGCATGATCGACACCCTGGCCACGGTCCCGACCGCAGTGAAGGCGTACTCGTGGTGGGACTACCTTAAGTTCGCCCAGATGCCCTACGCGGTTTATGCGGACGCCGAGATCATGGCGAACGCGAAATGGCTCGCGAGCCTGCCCGCCGACCAGCGCGAGCTGCTGCTGGCGGTCGGACGCGAGATCAGCAAGGATGCCACCGAGCAAACTTATAAGGGCAACGCCGAGGCGCTCAAGGAGCTGGAGAAGCAGGGCGGCAAGATCACCACGCTGCAGGGCAAGGTGCTGGAGGAGTTCAAAGCCGTGGACCGGGAGAAGACCGAGCCGGAGCTCGCCAAGATGATGTCGCCGGAGATCTTCGTCGCGGCCAAGCGCTTCGTCGGCCGGAACTGAGCTGCGCCGGATCCGCCTGGTGCTGGAGGCATACAGGAAGCTCAACGACGGCCTGGAGTGGCTGATCGTCGGCTTCTCCGGACTCCTCATCCTGGTGATCGTCGCATTGCCGTTCGTCTCGGCGGTCGTGCGCTACTTCACCGGCGAAGGCTATACCTGGCTCGCGGAGACGCCCCCGCAACTCGTCCCTTGGGTGGTATTCCCGCTGCTTGGCGTGGTCCTGCGCCACGACGGCCACATCGCCGTCGACGTCATGCCGCATTACCTGAAGGGCCGAGCGCTCGCGCTGCTGCGCGCAGCGGTCCTTGCCGCCTGCCTCGCCGCGGGGATCGCCTTCGCCGCCTTTGGCGCGAGAACGGTGCTGTTCTTCCGCGAGCTCGGCCAGATGTCCACCACCGAGATCGAGTTTCCCCTGTGGATGCTCTACATCTCGTATCCACTGGGGTTCCTGCTCGCCGCCAACTTCGCCCTGGAATCGCTGCTGCGCGAGCTCGCCGGGAAACGCGACGCGCGCTACTCGCCGGCGGCCAACTGACCAATGGTCCTCGGCTTCGCATTGCTCGCGCTGGCGCTGATGCTGCTGTCGGTGCCGCTCTTCTTCGTATTCGGCGTGAGCTCGGCGGCGATCGCCGTGTGGGGGCTCAATCTTCCGTCGCACACGCTGATGCAGGTGTCGTTCGACGCCGTGAGCAAGCAGGTGCTGGTCGCGATTCCGATCTTCGTCTTCGCCGGAAACGTGATGTATCACGGCGGCTCGGCGCGCCGCCTCGTGGACCTGGGCGTTTCCGCCGTCGGTCACCTGCCCGGCGGGCTCGGGATCGCGATGATCCTGTCCATCGCCATCTTCAGCGCCATCTCCGGCTCGATCCTCGCCTCGATCGTGGCGATCGGCGGCGTCCTCATGAAGCCCATGGTCGACGCGGGCTACCCGAAGCCCTTCGTCATCGTCCTCGCGGCGACGGCGGCGCTCATGGACGCACTCATCCCGCCGTCCAACACCGCGATCATCTACAGCTCGATCACGCACGTCCCGGTGTCCAAGGCATTCGCCGCCGGCGTCTTTCCCGGGTTAGTCCTCGGCGGCCTGCTGCTCGTGTATGTGATGTGGGTGTGCCGCAACATGGAGCGCCCGGCGCCACAACCCTGGCGCCAGCGCATGCGGGCGTTTCTCGTCGCGCTTCCTTCTCTGCTGCTTCCCGTCATTATCCTGGGCGGGCTCTACGGCGGACTGCTTACGCCCGCCGAGTCAGCTTCGGTAGCCAGCGTATACGCGCTCGGCCTGGGCGTGTTCGTCTATCGGGAACTCACGTGGAGCAGCTTCTGGCGCGCTACGCGGGCCACCGCGGAGACCACGGCGGTCATCTTCGCGATCATCGCCATGGCGGTGTACTTCTCGATCATCATGACCTACACCAAGACGCCGCAGGCGATCGTGCAGTTCTTCATCGACTACAACATCGGGCCGATCACGTTCTTCATCCTCGCCGGCATCGCGATCATCATCCTCGGCACCTTCATGGAGGCCGTGCCGGTGTTCTACCTGACGCTGCCGATCATGTACCCGATCTGCACCGCGCTGAAGATCGATCCGCTGCACTTCTATGTCTTCATCACCGGTCTCATCGGCATCGGTCTCATTACGCCGCCGGTGTGCGTCGGGCTCTATACCGCGGCGGCGATCCTCAACACTCCGCCACAGCAGGCATTCCGCGCGGTGCCGGGATTCCTCATGATCGGCATCATCTACGCGGCGATCGTGATGTTCGTCCCTTCGCTCGCGACCTGGCTTCCGAGGTACTGGTAGGGAGATGCGATGGCCGGCGTCATGATCGTCACGGGAAGCAGCCGCGGCATCGGCGCGGCCACCGCCTGCCTTGGAGCCGAACGCGGCTACGACGTCTGCGTCAATTTTCTCAGCAATGCGGCAGCGGCCGAGCAGGTGGTCGAGCGGGTACGCACGGCGGGGCGGCGCGGCATCGCGGTGCAGGCCGACATGGCGAGCGAAGCGGACATCGAGCGCTTGTTCGGCACGGTGGATCGGGAGCTCGGCCGTGTCTCGGTTCTGGTGAACAACGCTGCGACTGTCGGGCCTGGCCGCCGGCGGGTGGAATCGATGACGGCAGCCGCGGTGAACGCGCTGCTTGCCGCGAACGTGACCGGCGCCATCCTCTGCGCGCGCGAGGCCATCCGGCGCATGTCCACCCGGCACGGCGGCCCCGGCGGCGCGATCGTCAACGTGTCTTCGGCCTCGGCGCGACTCGGCGCTCCTAACCTGTGGGTGGATTACGCCGCCTCGAAGGGTGCGGTGGACAGCTTCACGATCGGTCTCGCGCAGGAGGTCGCCGGGGAGGGCATCCGGGTGAACGCGGTCCGCCCCGGCCTCATCGATACTGAGATCCATGCAGCGACGGGCATGTCCGATCGCGTGCAGAAGGCAGAGCGGATGATCCCGATGAGGCGGGCGGGCACCGCGGCTGAGGTCGCCGAGAGCATTCTGTGGCTCGCGTCACCTGCCGCTTCGTATGTGAGCGGGGCGATCCTGGATGTCGCGGGCGCCCGCTAGCGGGGGCCGAGCCGGCTCGACGGGAGGGCGGCCGCAGGAATCCGCACTCGTCACGGCCTGGTCCGGGCGCTGCGCCGGATGATCGCACCCAGCTCGCTGGCGGGCGCCCCGGTCTCGACCGCGCGCGCCATGGCCTCGGCGTCGGCTGCGAAAAGCGAGCGTTCGGCGTTGGCGCGGAACTTCCCCATCACCCGCTCGGGACTCGCCGCGCGGGGCGGGCAGCCGTCGACGTCGTCGACACGGATGCGGTGCGGCCCGCACACGATCTCGGCGTCGAAGCGCTTCGGGAAGCCCGTGTCCGGCAGAGGCTCCCACGCGATGCGACGCGCGAGAACGCGAACCGCGTCCGCGGCGGGCCGCTCGAAGGTGTCGAGGTCCACCTTGCCCTCGACGATGCGCGCGGCGACGACGATCGGCAGGCTCCAGCGCGCCGCGTGAGGTGTCGGCGGCGCCTGCATGCGCTCCCACGGTTCGCAGATTACGGGCGCTTCGCCAACCGGCACGCGGCAAAGGATTTTCTCCATGTCTTCGGGCCGCATCCTGGTGGCGAGCTCGCCCGCCGCCTCGATGAACGAATGCAGGAAGTGGCAGCAGGGGTAGAGCTTGAAGGCGGCGTCGCACACGTACCAGGTGGTGCCGATCGAATCGACCATCGAGGCGAAGCGTCCGGCCGCCTCCTCGTCGCCGGCGAAGCCGCGAAAGAGGCCGGCTCTTCCTTCGAGCGTGCTCTCCGGACCGGTCATTCCCGCGCGAGCGAGTGCCGCCGCGACGACGCCCGCGTTCGCGCCGCGCCCCGGAAGCAGCGACTTCACCGTACCGCCGCCCGCGAGCACTTCCAGTACGCCGCAGGCCTGGGCGAGCCCGATGCCGAGCGCGGCGACGGTCTCGTCCTCCGCAAGGCCGTTCAGTTCCGCGGCGACCAGCGCGGACGCGAGCGCGCCGCCGACCGACGTGATCTGGAAGCCGCGCGCCTGGTAGCGGCCGGGCGATGCGAGGCCGAAGCGCACCAACACCTCCCACCCGCGCGCGTAGGCGCCGAGCATGGCGGTGCCGTTCGCGCCCGTAGCCTCGCCGGACGCGAGCGCTGCCGCGGCGAGCACCGCGCTGCCGTGCACGATGGAGGGCAGGTGGGTATCGTCGAACTCGAGGCTGTGGATGAGACCGCCGTTTACGAGCGCTGCGTCCGCGGCGCCGACGCCACTCGGATGTCCGAAGATGCTCGATCGGCCGCCTGCGACTTGGGAAGCGAAGCGCAGATACGGCTCACCGACGGCTGAGCCGGCGGCCGCGAGCCCTACGCCGATCGCGTCGAGGAGATGCAGCCGCGCCACCGCCGCCACGTGCTCAGGCAGCGGTTTGCCCCAGCCGCCGCGCACCGTGCGCACGAGATCTCTCGCTAGCATCACGACACTCCTTTCAGGAAGAGTTCCAGCGCTCCACGGATGACGCCCGAGCGCATCCGATAAGGCAGGAGCGTCAGTTCATGAGCTCGGCCGCACTCGCGATGCGCGACTTCGCCATTGCCTCCATGTACTTGAGCGACCACTGCTGCGTCTCGTCGACCGAATAGCCGCCCCAGGCGTGCGAGATCGTGAGGTCGTGCGCCACGGTGGTCGGGTAGCCGAGCTGCCAGGCGTCGATCGCGGTGGTTGCCACCGCGAGCGCGGTCGACCAGCCGATGAGGATCAGCGACTCCACGCCGAGTTCTCGCAGCGTCACGTCGAGGTCGGAGGAGAAAAAGCCGCTATAGCGGCGTTTGTGAACGATGTGGTCGTGCTCCTTGTCGAAGAGCTCCGGGATCGGTTCCTGCCCCGGCGTCCAGATCACGTTCACGAACTCCCAGTGTTTCAGGAACCACTTGTCGGTCTTGCGACGCGCGCTGCAGACGAACACGACCGGGCGGCCGGTGCTCCGGCACCACGCGAGAAAGCGCGCGGTATCCGGCAGGATCGCGCGGCGTCTTTCCACCGCGCGCGCTTCGGGTGCGATCGAGTCGCGCGTCATGTCCATTACGACGACGGCTTCTTTCATGGCTTCGAGCCTCCGAGGGGTGGGAATTCATGCCGCGAGGTCGGCAGGGGTCGGCTACTGGTAGCCGAGGAACCTCGGCAGCCACATCGTAAGCGGCGGGTAGAACGCGATCGCGGCGACGACGCCGATCTGCAGCGCGAAGAACGGCAAGACCACCACCGCCAGGCGCTCGATCGACGTCCGCGCGATCGGCGCGGCGATGTTGAGGAGCAGGCTGAGCGGCGGCGTCAGCAGGCCGAGGAGGATGGCGGTGATCAGGAACACGCCGTACTGGATGGGGTGCATGCCCAGGCCTTGCGGCGAAGTGCAGATAGGCATGAGCAGCGGACCGAGGATGATCATGTTGGACACCTCGTCCATGAACGTGCCGATGACGAGCAGGAAGGCGAGCAGCACGATCCCGATCACGAACGGATCGGTCGACAGCGAGAGCATGTACTCGAGCAGCGTCTGCGGCACCCGGAAATAGGTCATCAGCCGGTTGAAGACCGTCGCCGCGGCGATGATGAGCAGCACCGAAGCGGTGATCCGCGCCGTGCTGCGGAGCGACTCGAAGACCTTGCTCCGCTCGACGGCGCGGAAATAGGTGAGGCCGAGCACCAGCGCGTAGAGCACCGTGACTGCGCCGGCCTCGGTGGGCGTGAACACGCCGCCGACGACACCGACCAGCAGGACGAGCGGCACCGTCATTGCCGGGATCGATTGCGTGACGCTGCGCCGCAGGACCTTCATCCCCTCGAACGGGCGGACCTCGCCGAAGCCGCGGCGCCGGCTCACGAGGTAGACGTACACCATCATGACGAAGGCGATGACGAAGCCCGGCAGCAGGCCGGCGGCGAACAGGCCACCGATCGAGATGCCGAGCTGGCTGCCGACGATGATCATCGGCGTCGACGGCGGAATGATGGGACCGAGGATCGCGGCCGCCGCCACGACGGCGCCGGCGAAGTCATTTGGGTACTTCTCGCGGACCATCGCCGGAATCATGGCGGGGCCTATCGACGCCGCGGTGGCGAGCGCCGAGCCGGTGATGAAGGCGAAGAGCGCGCTCGCGATTATGGTGGTGTGGGCGAGCCCCCCCGGAATCCAGCCCACCAGCCTGCGCGCCAGGTTGATCAGGCTGTCGACGATCAGGAAGCGGTGCATCAGCTCGCCGGAGAGCACGAACATCGGCAGCGCGAGCAGCGCAAACTGGCTCACCCCGCCGTACATCTCCGAGACCAGCATGTTCATCGGGATCGCACGCGGCACGAGGTTGAGCCCCGGCAGGTTGATGAGCGCGAGGAAAAAGGCGCAGCTCAAGCCCAGCGCGAACGCGATCGGCACGCCGACGACGAGCAGCACGAAGAGCGGCAGCAGCAGGTAGAGGGCGACGACCTCCATCGTCAGAGCTCGCCGCCGGCGCCGAGACGGTCGAAGTGCTTGCGGTCGCCGCGGCGGAGCGCGACGAGGTCGCGCGCGATCTCGCTCAGTGTGAAGAGCGTCATGAGGATCGCGCCGACGGCGATCGACACCTTGACCCAGCGCGTCGAAAAGCCCATCGACGGCGAAGCGGCGTGCACCGGGAGGTTCACGAGCTGGAATCCCCAGTAGGCGAGCACGAGGATGAACGCGAGCGACAGCACCTTTGCCGCGACGAAGGTCCAGGCGCGGGCGCGGAAGGGAAGCAGGTTGACGAACGCGGTGATGGTGATGTGGCCCCAGCCGCGCGTCACGGTGGCGCCGCCGATGAACACGAGCCAGACGAGCGCGTAGACGGACAGCTCTTCGGCCCACTGCAGCGAGGAGTTCAGCACGTAGCGGAAGAAGACCTGCGCCAGCATCACGCAGGCGATCGCCGCAACGAGAACGTAGCAGGCTGCCCACGCCGCGCGGTCGACGGCGTCGACCGCGCGCTGAAGCGACCTCATGTACGCATCTTGACGAGGGTAGCGATCAGCCCCTTGTCGATGTCCTTCCCGGCGGTGTTCCACACCGACTCACCCGCATCGCGCCATTTCTTCGCTTCGCTGGCGGACGGCGTGTAGATCTCCATGCCCTTTCCCTTGAGCTCGCCCTTGTACTTCTCCTCGGACGCCTGGTCCTGCTGGTTCGCAATCTGCGCCGCCTCCTCGAAGGCCATGAGCATCGGCTTCTGGATCGCCGCTGGGATCGACTTCCAGGTGTTCATGTTCATGACCTGGAACTGGATCGAGAAGATCGCCTTCACCTCGGTCGCGTGCTTGAGCACCTCGTAGTGTTTGAACTGGAAGGTCCAGATCGGCTGCACGTGGTAGCCGTTCACCACGCCCTGCTGCAGCGCTGTGTAGACCTCGGTCCACGGCATCGGCGTGGGATTGGCGCGCCAGGCTTTGAGCATCTCGACGTCAAGCGCCGAGGTGAGGCTGCGGAACTTGAGGCCCTTCACCGTGTCCGGCTCGGGGAGTCGCCGGACGTTGTTCGACAGCATCCGGAAGCCGCCGGCGCCGACCGGCGGCAGCACCTTGAGCGGGACCTTGGCCTCGAAGGCTGCGGCCTGCCTGCTCCACACGTCGGACTTGGCGACCCGATAGAACATGTCCCAGTCGGTGAAGATGTACGGCAGGTCGATCACGTCGAAGCTCCTGTCGTACTGCGAGAACTGCTGGCTGGTGTTCGAAGTTATGTCGATGAACCCGGTCTGCACCGCGTCGAGCTGCGAGAGGTCAGTGCCGAGGCTCGAGGCCGGGTGGATCTGGAAGTCGACCTGGACGTCGTATTTCTCGCGCAGGATCTTGGGCACGAGCGCGATCGAGTTGTATGTCGGGTCACCTTCCTTGGCGTTGAGCCCGGCGACGATCGGCTTGAGGAATCGTTTCGCCTGCTGCGAGCGGACGATGGCCGGAAACCCGAGCGTTCCGGCCGCCACGCCCACCGTCAGGGCGGAGGCGGCCTTGAGGACGCGCCGGCGGCCGAGCACGCCCGTTGCCTCGTTCGAACCCCTGCTGCGCCTGGTGTTCGTCACGGTAGCCTCCTTGTTTTGGGCGGAAAAGGCAGTCTAGCGCGCGGTCGCGCCGCCGTCGATCACGGATGGCGGCGCCGTTGACGAATGCCGCTTCGGGCGAAGCCAGCATATCCCAGGGCAGGGAGGCGCGCGCCGGGCACTCGCCATCATCACGAGAAACCCGCGAGGCGCATCATCAGCGCTTGCCCCACCTCCGCTCCTCGACGGTCTGCCCGTCGATCTCGTAAGACTCGTCGGGCCCGAGGAGCGTGAAGCGCAGTCGCGCTCGGTCCGCCGATCCCCAAGCTGGTGTCCGTGCAGGGGATCAAGTGTTCGAATCACCTCGCCCCCACCAATAATCAAGACTTTGCCGTCCCGCCGGCGTCATCGGGTATCTCCAGATCCACGAGCTGAGCGTACTGCTGCCCGGCAAAGACGTCGGTTTCGTCTGGGTCTCCCGAGACCGTGAAGCGAGGGACAGTCGCCTTGATCGCGTAGGCCGGGTCGTAGTGGAAGAGCCGCACCTTCGCAGGAGCGATGCCGAACATGCTCGCGATCAGATCGACGCTCACCCGGCCGCTTCTCTTCACCCGCTCGCTCTCGCGGCGCTTCCGGCGGTCTCGGTTCCCTGCGGGTTCACCAGCGATCGACTGCCGATCGGGCTCCAGATCGGGGGACGGCCGTTCGACGAGGAAACGCTCCTGCGAGTCGCTCACGCATACGAGCAGGCCACGCCCTGGCATCTGGCGCGAGCGCCCGTCGCCGTCGCTGCACCGTAGCGGGCGAACCAGGCCTGTAGTCGTCCATCATCCCGGCGCGGCTCCAATGCGATCCGGGAAGTTCTTGTCGAGACGCAAGGCGTAATAGTCGCCGTACCGTATCGGTGCGTAGCGTACAGGTCGGGCGGCGCTCGAGAAGCGCGCGAGGCACTCGACGGTCGCATCGAGGCTTGGGTCGAAGAAGAGCGCGATCGAGTAGCGATCCATCGACGCCGACTGATTGATCACCCGGTGCGGCGTCGAGCTGAATTCATCGTTGGTCCATCGGGCAAGGATGTCCCCGATGTTGAGGACGAAGCTGCCGGGCACATACGGCGCCGGAATCCAGGTGCCGTCGACGCGCTGCAGCTGCAGGCCGCCGACCTCGTCCTGCGCGAGGATCGTGAGGAACCCGTAGTCGGTGTGCGGCGGGATGCCGAACAGATCTTGCGGGCGGGCTTCCGGCGCTGGCGGGTAATGGATCAGCTTCAGGGCCGTCGAAGGCGGGGCGAAGAACCGGGCGAAGAAGTCCGGCTCCTCGCCGACGGCAACCGAGAAGGGTTCGAGCAGTCGCACGGCCAGCTCACGGACGGCCGCGTCGTAACGGGTGACCACGTCCCGGAACCACGGGTCCTGCGGCCACTGGTTCGGTCCACACAAGGGGTCTCGCTCGAAGCGCGGATCGGTCGCGGGGACTTCGTGTCGGAGGAAGAACGACTCGAGCTGGTTCGGATGCCGCGCCGGGGCGAACCGGGCGGAAGAGGTCAGCCGCGACGATGCGAGCGTCTCGTAGCCCCGGTGCCACCTGTTCAGCCTGATCCTTTCCTTCTCGGCGATCGGCAACCGATGGATGCGCCGGTTTGCCTCGAACGCTTCCGCCAGCAGGTCGTCCGGAATGGCGTGGTTGACGATGTAGAAGAACCCGATCCCGCGGCAGGTATCCGCGATCCGGGCGGCGATCCGTCGCGTCGCGCGATCGCCGGGATTGGACTGAAGCTCCCCAAGGTCGATGATCGGGATTCCGATCTCATCCGATCTTCTCACTGGCGCTTCCTCGTGGCTGCGGCGCATCCTGCAGTTCGCCGCCCGGATCAAATCGGAGACCGCCAACGTACGCGGAGATCATCAAGCGGGCGAACATCCGGCTCGAGAACTGAGTGGGTGCATCGGCGGCGCCTGGGTCACCGCTTGCCCCATTTCTTCGCCTCGACCGTCTTCTCCTCGATCTCGTAGAACTCGTCGAGCCCGACGAGCGTCTCGATGTCGTGGCGCGCTTTCACGCACTGCTCGTGAGTGAGGCCGCTGTAGCCGCCGGTCCGTCTGATCTCAGCATGGGCGAGCTTGGCGAAATGGTAGCTCACCAGGAGGTAGGTGAGGGCGTCGATCGCCGCCTTGTAGCCCATGTCGGCGAGCTGCGGGCCGGTCGGCAGCGGCCGCCCGTCGCGGTTGCCGCGGCTGATCACGTAGACGAGCGGGATCTTCGCCTGCTTCGGGGCTTTCTTCATCTCCTCGGCGTTGCGCGGGAAGATCAGCCCCATGTCCGCGCCGGCGTCGGCCGCGGCGTTGACCCGCCACACCGCCTCCTTGAGTCCCTCGAAGCGGCAGGTGTCGGTCCGCGCGATGACGACGAAATCCGGGTCGGACCGGTCGCGCTGGCGGGACGCGAACGCGATCTTGTCGACGAACGCCTTGCGCGGAATCGCGTGCGCCACGTACTTGTGGTAGTGCGCGCGCTTCGGATAGAGCTGGTCCTCGATGTGCGCTCCGGCGATGCCCGCGCGGATGAACTCCCGCACCGTGCGCATGGTGTGCAGCGGCTCGCCGAAGCCGGCGCCGGCGTCGGCGACGAGCGGGATGGCCACTGCATTCGCGACGTCGCCGGCCACGCGCGCCTGCTCGTCCATCGTGATCATCGGTTCAGAGGTGCAGCGCGAGCCGCCGGTGACGAAGCCGCCGGTGTAGACCGCGTCGTAGCCGAGGCTCTCGACCAGCCGGCCGCCGAGCGCGTCGTACGCGACCGGCATGTAGACGAACTGCTTCTTCTTGAGCAGTTTCCGCAAGGCAGTGGTCTTTCGCATCCGGGTGTCTCCCAGGCTCAGGGCACCAGCACCAGCGGGCCGGTGGTCTGTCCGCCCTCGAGCAGCCGGTGTGCTGCCGCCGCCTGAGCGAGCGGAACGCGTCGCGGCGCGGCGGGCCGCACCGCGCTGCCGGTCAGCGCATCGAACAGTTCCTGCGCTGCGGTCTCCAGCTCGCCGCGGGTCGCGGTGTAGTCGCCGAACCGCACCCACGACACCGACAGGCTGCCGCGGTCGCGCAGCTCGTTCACCGAGAACGGCGGCACGAGACCCGAGGAGTTGCCGAAGCACACCAGGTGGCCGCGCGGCGCGAGGCAGGTGAGCGATCCTTCCCAGGTTGCTAGGCCCACGGGGTCGTACACGACCGGCACGCCGCCGCCCGAGAGCTCGCGCACGCGCGCCGGCCAGTCACCGCGGCCGCGCACGAAGACCGCCTCGTAGCCGGCCGCGCGCGCGGCGTCGATCTTGCTTTCGGCGCCGACGATGCCGATCGCGCGTGCGCCGATCGCGCGCAGCCACTGGCCGGCCAGAACGCCGACGCCGCCCGCCGCCGAGTGGAACACCACCCAGGTGCCCGGGGCAACGCGGAACACGCGACGCACAAGCATGTGCACGGTCAGGCCTTTCAGCAGGGTGGCCGCGACGATCTCGTCGGCGAGGCCCGCGGGAAGCGCCACGCAGCGATCCGCGGCGAAGTTCCGCGCATCGCAGTAGGCCCCGATCGGATGCGACGCGTACGCGAGCCGGTCGCCCACGCGAAAGCGCTCGACGCCCTCGCCCACCGCCTCCACCACGCCTGCCGCTTCGATGCCGAGCACCAGCGGCATCGGCATCGCCCGCAGCGGTGCGTAGTCGCCGCGCCGGCCGTGCACGTCGGTGAAGTTGACGCCGATGGCGGTCTGCCGGATGCGGACCTCGCCGGGACGTGGCGCAGAGTCCGGCACCACGCGTACTTCCAGGACTTCCGGACCGCCGAAGCGGTCGATCGCGATTTCGCGTGCCATCTATTTCCTCATGCGTAAGAGCCGCGCCGCCAGAACCGCCTGGACGGCGACCGAGAGCGCGAGCGCAGCCGAGTAACCGGCGGGATCCCAGCCGCCGGTCGCGGTGCGCGGCCAGAGGTCGAGGATCCAGCCGATCGTCGCCTGAAGCAGGAACGCGCCACCCAACGTCAGCGTGTTGACCGCGGTCGCGACCCGCGCGGTCTGTTCGGCAGGGAACATCTGGCCGACCGCGACGTAGCCCGGGGCCGCGCCGGCGGCGCAGAACGCGAGCAGGATCCACAGCATCGTAACCGCGGCGAGGCCCACGGGCTGGAGCGCGAGCCCGATCTGCGCGGTGATCTGACCGCCGAGACAGACGAGCGGCACCAGCATCGCGGGCCGGCCGCGCGCCCGCGCGCGGCTCGCCGCGGCGCCGATCACTAGGGCGCCCGCCATTAGGCTGAGCGTGTACAGAAGCAGCGTGTTCGCTCGCGCCTGGCCGTCGTAGCCGGCGACATCGCGCAGCCACGGTCCTGCCCACAGCCCGAGGTACGCGAAGTTCAGGACGGACAGCGCGGCGACCGCCGATCCGAAGCGCCAGAAGAGTGCGGAGCGGAAGACCGACGCCGTCACCGCCCACTCCGCCCCGAGCCCGCGCGGCGCTGCGGCGGCACGCCGGTCCGGCACCGAGAAGAAGACCCACAGGGCGACGCCGGCCGAGAGCGCGGAGAGCAGCCACAGCACGCCGCGCCAGCCGAGCGCGGGGAGGGCCGCCTGGACCGGTGCAGTAGTGAGAACGCTGCCTAGTCCGCCGATCGCCACCGCGATGCCGGTCACCTTCGCCACCTTGGCGGGCGCGAACCATTCGGTGTTCGCCTTGATGACCGCCATCAGCCCGGCCGAGATCCCGACGCCGATGATCACGCGCGCGACGACGAAGCCGCCCAGGCCGTCCGACAGCGCAAACGCGGCGAACCCGGCTGCGGTCAGCAGGCCGAGCGACGTCTGCACGCGCCGCGGCCCGAGGCGGTCGAGCGCGACGCCGTCCGGGAGCTGCGCGAGCGCATAGGCGGCCAGCATGCAGGCCGCGAGCAGCCCGAGCTCGCCTCCGGACAACGAGAACTCCACCGCCAGCACCGGGCCGAGGATCGCCATGACGGTGCGCGCGGCCTGGTTGATCATGCCGAGCGTCGCGAGGGGCAGCGTGATGCCCAGGAAGAGGTGACGCTCGGCGCTCATCGGTCGCTCCCGATCCGCGCCGCGCGATCGTTAGAATGCGCGACACCGATGGTCACGCAGACCCGCCCCGACCGATGAATGCCGAGCGTCCCGCCCGGATCGTCGTGCCGCCGCCGCGTCCCGGCCTGGACATGGCGGCGCACTACGGCTGGGTGCAGTGCACGGCCATCCGCGCCGGCGGCTATCTCTTCGTGTCGGGCGTGGTCGCGGTCGACCCGGATAGCGGCGAACGGCTGAACGGCACGCTGACGAGCGAAGCGCACCGCGCCTTCCAGAACCTCAAGCTGGTGCTGGAGAGCGCCGGGTCGTCGCTGGACCGGCTGGTGCAGGTCCGCGCCATGATCTACGACCGCATCGAGTACGACGCGCTCAACCGCGTCTACCGCCAGTACGTGCCGGCGGGGCCGCCGGCGCGCACGGTGTGGAGCGTGCGGATCGTCGACGCGTTCAAGGTGCAGCTCGATACGATCGCCGTCGCCTGACCCCGGAGGAAACCGATGCCAGTCTCCCGCGAAATCGTCGTCCCGCAGAACGACCGGCTCAACGTGTCGCGCAACTTCAACCTGCCGCACAGCCCGGGGATCCGGGCGGGGGAGTTCATCTTCCTCTCGGGCATGCTGTCGACCGATCCGGTGACCGGCGAGCGCAGCCCGGGGACGATGGCGCACGAGACGCGCCAGACGCTCGCCAACATGCAGCACATGCTCGAGTCGGCTGGCTCCTCGCTCGAGCGCGTGGTCAAGATCACGGTGCTCCTCTACGACATGCTCGAGTTCGAGAATATGAACGCCGTCTACCGGCAGTTCTTCCCGATGGACCCGCCCGCCCGCACCACGTGCGGCGTGCAGCTCAGCGCCGGGATGAAGATCGAGATCGAGTGCGTCGCGCTGGCGGGCTGAGCCGTGTCGGGCCGAGGCCTGACCGGCAAGGTCGCGGTCGTCACCGGGGCGGCCGGTGGCATCGGTTGCGTGCTCGTGCAGGCGCTGCTCGTCGAGGGCGCGCGCGTCGCCGCGCTCGACGTGAACGCGGAGGGCCTGGCGGCGCTGCGCAGCGGGCTGCCGGTCGAAGCCGGGGGTCGCCTGCTCGCGTGCACGACCGACATCTCCGACTTCGTCGCTGGCCAGCGCGCCGTGGACAATGCAATTGCCACGCTCGGTGGCGTGCACATCCTGATCAACAACGGCGCGATCGGCCTGGGGGCGATCCGCGCGGATCACCAACGGGTGCCGATCGGGATCGAGGAGATCGCGCCGCACGTCTGGGGGCGATTCGTCGCGACGAACTTGTCCGGCGCCTGGAACATGACTCGTGCCGTGATCGCCCACCTTCTGCGCCAGCGCCACGGCCGCATCATCAACGTCAGCACCAGCTTCGCCACAATGCTGCGCGGCGGGTTCCACCCCTACGGCCCGTGCAAGGCCGGCCTTGAGGCGATGTCGGCGGGACACGCGGAGGAGTTCCGGGGCACCGGGGTCACGGTGAACGTCGTGCTCCCGGGCGGCCCGGTGGACACGCCAATGGTGCCGCAGGAGTCGGGATTCGCTCGCGACGCGTTGATCCCGCCCGCCGTAATGGTCCCGCCAGTCCTCTGGCTCTGCTCCGACGCGGCGGACGCGGTCACCGGGAATCGATACGTCGCCGCGCACTGGGATCGGGCCAAGCCGCCCGAAGAAGCCGAGCGGCTCTGCCGCGCGCCCGCTGCGTGGCCGGGACTGGGACCGCCGATGCTTTCGCCCGGCCACCGGCCGCGATGATCCAGTCACGCGGTCTCGTGACTGCGCTCGATCTTGCGCTTGATGTGCTCGCCCGCGGTGATCGCCGGGTAGCGCGCCGCCTCGCCCGCCGCGACGCAGGTCGGCACGCACTCGATGCGCTGGTCGTAGTTGGGATGGACGAATATCCCGATCGACAGCCGGCGGCTCTGCGCGACGCCGAGCGGCGGATTGACGACGCGATGCAGCGTCGAGGTCCAGCGCTCGTTGGTCCAGCGCGCCATCATGTCCCCCAGGTTGACGACGAACTCGCCCGGGCGCGGCGTCACGCCCGCCCAGCTCCCGTCGGGAAGGCGCACCTCGAGCCCGCCCTGCGCGTCGGTCGCGGCGAGGATCGTCATCGCGCCGTAGTCGGTATGGGCGCCGGTGCGGAGCTGCCCCGGAAGCGGCGGCCGGGTGAGCACCGGGTAGTGATGGCACGACATGATGCTGAAGTGGCGCGCCAGCACGCCGTCGAAGAACGTCCCGGGTAGCCGGAGCGCCGCCGCGAACACCCGCATCATGTCGCCGGCGAGCCGCTCGTACGCGCGGTAGAGCGAAACCAGCGTCGGCTCGAGGTCGGCCGGTTCGGAGGGGATCAGGTTGGGCGCGTAGCTCGTCGCCGCTTCGGGCATCCCGGCGTAGTAGCCGCGATGATCGTCGACCGGTCCGAGGAAAACCGTCTCCCGCAGGTCGGGCGGCGTCTGCTGGCCGAGCGTGTAGGCGAGGCCGCGGGTGGCGAAGCCGTGGTAGCCGCGCTGCTTCGCGGGGCCGGTCGGATGCCAGCGGTTCTTCGTGTGCTCCGGCAGGTCGAAGAATTCGAAGAGCAGCCGTTTGGCGCGCTCGAGCAGGTCGAGCGGGAAGCCATGGCCGGTGATAATCAGGAACCCGGTGCGCTCGCAGGTCTCGGCGACCTGCCGGGACACCTCGCGCCCGGCGGCGGTATCGCCGCTCAGGAACGGGCCGATGTCGATCGTCGGGACTGCGCTTCTCGCACTCATGGATACGCCACTCCCTCTCAGTCCGCGCGCGAGAGCGCCGCGTCCACGATTCGCTCGTACGGTGGGTCGCTGTGGATCAGCCCGCCCGAGACGAGGGCAGCCTTGAGGCGCAAGTATGGCGCAGGCGGAAGATCGGGCGTCCGGGACCACAGGCCGGCCGTGCGATAGGCGCCGACGATCCGGGTCAGCGCGTCACGCGGGAGCTCGGGCAGGAAGGGCGCGACCGCTTCCGCGATCGCGCGCGGCGTCGCGGCGAAGAGCGCGGCTTGCGCACGCGCGATGCCGCGCACCAGGCGCCGGCAGGCCTCGCGCCGCGCCCGGGTGAATCGCCGCGGCGCATAAAACGTCGTGTAGCAGACATCGCCGCGTTCGCTGAAGCGATGCCAGAGGTGGCCGCGCCCGGCGCTGATGAGCCGATCTGCGTGCGGCTCGAACACCTGTACGACGTCCACAGTCCCCCGGAGAAACGCCCGCACGTTCTCGGCCATGGGGCGCACGCGGCGTCCGGCGATCGCCGCCGGATCGAGCCCGGCGCGCTGCAGGTCGTCCTGGAACGTCATCCACGGCGTCGGGACGTCGCCGGCGGGCGCGACGCGCAAGCCCACCAGGTCGCGCCAGCGGAACGCCGGCTTGCGGCCGCGGCCGACGAGGAGGAACGGATCGCGCCCGACGACCTGCCCGAAGCACACGAGCGGACAGGCGGGGTCGGCGTCGTGATGCATCATCACGCGCATCGGCCCGCCCCAGGAGACGTCGACGCTGCCGTCGAGGAGCGCGGTCGCCGTCCGCGAAGTGCTCGGCGAGAGGACATGGCGGACGTCGAGCCTTTCGCTGCGCCAGTAGTCTCCCGCAAGCGCGAGATAGAAGGGGACGTATGGAACCGCCCGCATGTTCTCGCACAGCGTGAGGCGCATGCGCTGCCCGCTCAGACGTCCTTCAGGTAGTTCGTCTCAAGCTCGCGCCAGTGCTTCGAGTTCACCGCCTCCTCGCGGTCGTTGAACGTGGCGAGCTCGCTCTCGATGGTGGCCGTGTCGCCGTCGCGCTTCAGCACCGCGAGCACCCGCTTCGCCGCGGCGATCGCCGCGCGATGGGTCTGCGACGGATAGATGCCGATCCGGTAGCCCATCGCCGCCAGCTCCCGCGCCGGCAGCACCGGCGTCTTGCCGCCCTCGAAGATGTTGCAGAGCGCGGGCTTCTTCAGCTGCCGCGCCGCGACGGCGAGCTCTTCGGCCGACTGCGGCGCCTCCACGAAGCCGACATCGGCGCCAGCCTCGAGGTATGCGTTCACGCGGTCGATCGAAGCCTGCAGGCCTTCGATCGCGCGCGCGTCCGAGCGCGCGATGATGACCATGTCCGCATCGCGGCGCGTATCGACCGCCGCCTTGACCTTGCCGACCATTTCCGCCTTGCTCACCACCTGCTTGCCCTCATAGTGGCCGCACTTCTTGGGCGACACCTGGTCCTCCAGGTGGAAGGCAGCTACGCCGGTCTTCTCGTACTCGCGCACGCTGCGGATGACGTTGAGCGCGTTGCCGTAGCCGGCGTCCATGTCGGCGATCACCGGGATGTCCACCGCATCCACGGTGCGCGAGATGTACTGCGTGATCTCGGTCATCGTGAGCAGCCCCACGTCGGGGTAGCCGCACGCGCGCGAGTAGCCGCCGCCGGTGAGGTAGACCGCGTCGAATCCGGCCACCTGCACGAGCCGCGCGGTTAGCGTGTCGTGGGCTCCCGGAACGACGATGTAGGCGCCTTTTGCGAGCAGCTCGCGCAGCTTCCTTCTCGGGCTCATGAACGCACCTCGGGGGTCAGGCGGTGGCGCACCACGTGGTGCAGCAGGCCGCCGTTGCGGAAATAGTCGACCTCGCGCGTCGTGTCGAGGCGCGAGAGCAACCGGATCGTGTCGCGCCTGCCGTCGGCGCGGGTAATCGTGCATTCGAGCTCACTGCGCGGGACGGCGTAGCCGCGGATGCCGGCGACATCGAAGCGCTCCGCCCCGGTCAGGCCGAGGGTCCTGCGCGTGACGCCGTAAGGAAACTGCAGCGGCAGCACGCCCATGCCGATCAAGTTCGAGCGGTGGATGCGCTCGAAGCTCTCGGCGACCACTGCGCGCACGCCGAGCAGGCGAGCGCCCTTCGCTGCCCAGTCGCGCGATGAGCCGGCGCCGTACTCGCTCCCGGCGACGACCACCAGCGGCACGCCTTCGTCGCGGTACTTCGCCGCCGCGGCGTGGATCGGCATGCGCCCACCGTCGGGGTAGTGCACCGTGCTGCTGCCCTCGACCTCCGGCGTCATCTCGTTCCTCACCCGGATGTTGGCAAAGGTGCCGCGGATCATCACGTCGTGGTTCAGGCGCCGCGCTGCGTAGTTGACGAAGTCGCGCGGTGCGATGCCGAGCGACGCGAGATATTCCGCGGCGGGCGTGCCCTTCGAGATGACGCCGATCGGCGAGATGTGATCGGTGGTGAACATGTCGCCGAACATCGCCAGCACGTGCGCGCCGCGGATGTCGTCGGGCTCGGACGCCGTGGCCGCCATGTCGTCGAAGAACGGCGGGCGCCGGATGAAGGTGCTGGCCGGATCCCACGGGAACGTCGTGCCCGCGGCGCCGCGCAGAGCGCGCCACTCGGGCGTGCCCTCCAGCATCGCGGCGTAGCGCTCGCGGAATAGCGGCGGCGCGATCACCTCGGCGGCGATCCTGCGTGTCTCGGCGTCGTCGGGCCAGAGGTCTCGCAGGTACACC
>CAVWFR010000009.1:0-96846 GCA_963754305.1 uncultured beta proteobacterium
GCGGGCCTCAAGCCGGCCTACATCGCCCGGCAGATGGGCCACACGCTGCAGGTCCTGTACACGACGTACGCGCGGTGGATCGACGAGGCCGACAAGGGCGCCGAGGCAGCAAAACTCGCCGCGGCGTTGAGCGAATTTGTCCCCAATTTGTCCCTGGAGACGGGGACCAAAAGAGCAAGTGACGGATCTGCTTAGGGAAGTCTGGTAGGCGCGATTGGACTCGAACCAACGACCCCTACCATGTCAAGGTAGTGCTCTAACCAGCTGAGCTACGCGCCTGCGAGGGACGGAATTCTATCCGACCGGCCGCGTCGCGGGCAAACCCGCTTGCCGGGTGAGCAGCCGGGGCCCGTCCGCGACTATCCCTTGGCCGCCGATCCCAGCATCTCGGCGGCGTGCTTGCGGGTGGTGGCGGTGATCTCCATCCCCCCCAGCATGCGCGCGATCTCCTCCACCCGCGCGTTGTCGTCGAGTGCTGCCACGCGGCTACGGGTCACGCCGTTCGCCGTTTGCTTCGCGACCGACCACTGCCGGCCGGACTGCGCCGCGACCTGCGCGAGGTGGGTGACGCAGAGCACCTGCCGCTCCTTCCCGAGCACGCGCAGCTTTTTCCCGACGACCTCCGCGACCGCGCCGCCGATGCCTGAGTCGACCTCGTCGAAGATCAGCGTGGGCACCGGCGCGCTCTTCGCCGTGATCACCTGGATCGCGAGACCGATCCGCGACAGCTCGCCCCCGGAGGCGACTTTCGCCAGCGCCTGCGGCGACGTCCCCGGGTTCGCGGCGACCAGGAACTCGACCGCTTCGTTGCCGCCGGCACTCCCGCCGTCGATCGCACGCAGCGCGATCTCCAGGCGCGCGCCGGCCATCGCGAGCGCCTTCATCTCCGCCGTGACCTGACGCGCGAGCTTCGCTGCCGCCTCGCGCCGCGACGCCGAAAGTTTCGTTGCCAGCTCGTCGTAGCGAGTTCTTGCCGCCGCCTCCTGCGCGCGCAGGGTCTCGACATCGGCGGCCAGCTCGAGCGCCGCGAGCCGCGTCCCCAGCCGCTCCGCCAGCTCGATCAGCGCGTCGGGGCTCACCTTGAACTTTCTCGCTGTCGAGTGGATCATCTCGACGCGCCGCTCGACCTCCGCCAGCCGCCCGGGGTCGAGCTCGACGCGATCGGCGTACAGGCGCAGCGCGTGCGCCGCCTCGCCGAGCTGCGCGGCGGCGCCTTCGAGCAGGTCGAGCGGTTCGTTCAACGCCGCGTCGTAGCCTTTCAGCGCGCGGAGCTTACCCATCGCCGCTGCGAGCGCGCCTGCGGCCGAGCCGTCCGACTCCGCGAGCGCATCCAGGGCGGCCCGTGCGCCTTCGATCAGGCTCGCAGCATGGGCGAGCCGGCTCTGCTCGGCATGAACGGCATCCCACTCGCCGGACTTCAAACCGAGCTTCGCCAGCTCGTCCGCCTGCCACGCGAGACTGTCGCGCTCGGCGGTGCGTGCGGCCGCGTTCGTCTCCTGCTCGGCCCGCGTGCGTGCGAGGTCCCGCCAGTCCCGGAACGCGGCCGCGACCTCCCGCGCGAGCGACACGAGCCCGGCATGCGCGTCGAGCAACTCGCGCTGCGCGGGTGGCTTCGACAGCGACTGGTGCGCGTGCTGGCCGTGGATGTCGACCAGCAGCTCGCCGAGATCGGCGAGCTGCTGGATCGTGGCGACAGTGCCGTTCACGAACGCGCGCGAGCGAGCGCCCCGCTCCACCACCCGGCGGAGGAGAAGCCGGCCGGGGTCCCCATCAAGCGCGGTCTCCGCAAGCCAGCGCTCGACCGCGGGAAGCCGGTCGATCGCGAACTCGGCGGTCACCTCGGCGCGCTCGCACCCGCTCCGGATCACGGTCGCGTCCGCGCGCTCGCCCAGCGCGAGCCCGAGCGCATCGATCAGAATCGACTTCCCGGCACCGGTCTCGCCGGTGAGCGTGGTGAAGCCGGGCTCGAGCTCGAGCTCGAGCCGGTCGACGATGGCGAAGTCGCGGATGGAGAGTGCGACGAGCACGGCGCTAGAACGGGCTCTCCGTCCAGTGCAGCTTCTCGCGCAGCATGTTGTAGTACCGGTAACCTTCCGGATGCACGAGCTTCACGGCGTGCGGCGCGCGGCGCGCGCTGATGCAGTCGCCCTCGACGAGCTCGATCTGCGGCTGTCCGTCGCACTGGAGCCGGGCGTCCAGACCCCGCTTCAGCGTGACCTCCACCGCGCACTCGTCGCTCACCGCGATCGGGCGGTTGGAGAGCGTGTGCGGACAGATCGGCACCAACGCGAGCGCCGGCACGGTGGGCTGGATGATCGGGCCGTTCGCCGACAGCGCGTACGCCGTCGAGCCGGTCGGCGTCGCGACGATCAGCCCGTCCGAGCGCAGGTCGTAGACGAACTGGCCGTCCACCCGCACGACCAGCTCGATCAGCCGGCCGCTCGCACCCTTGTTGACCACGACGTCGTTCAACGCGTTCGTGGCGAAGATCGGCTCCCCGGCCCGCACCACGTCGGCGAAGAGCATCGTCCGCGACTCGAGCGTGTAGCGCCCGTCGAGGATGCGACCCATAGTCTCGGCCATCGCATCGAGCGCGATGTCGGTCATGAAACCGAGCCGGCCCTGGTTGACCCCGACGAGCGGCACCCTCGCCGCTGCGAGCGCGCGCGCTGCCGAGAGCATGGTGCCGTCGCCCCCCAGCACCACCGCGAGATCGGCGGCCGCGGCGATTCCCGCATAGTCGACGAGCGGGAACTCGTCGACGCCGGACTCGGCGGCCGTCTCCCCCTCCACCAAGACCTTGCACCCGCGGGCAGCGAGAAGGCCGCCGAGCGCGCGCAGCGGCGCGGCGACGCCCCGGCTCTTGTAGCGGCCGATCAGCGCGACGGTGTCGAAAGCGGGATTCCCCGAGCCCGAAGACATGGCCACAATTACATCACACCGGGCGAGCGGCGTCGGCAAGCCCTGCTAGAATCATCCTCATGTTCGACCAGCGCGCGCAGATCCTGCTGAAGACGTTGATCGAGCGCTATATCGCCGATGGCGAGCCGGTCGGCTCGCGCGCCCTGTCGAAGTATTCGGGTCTCGAGTTGAGCCCGGCGACCGTGCGCAACGTAATGGCCGATCTCGAGGAAATGGGCTTTATTTCGAGCCCCCATACCTCCGCCGGCCGCGTGCCGACGCCGCGCGGCTACCGCGTGTTCGTAGACTCGCTGTTGACGATCAGGCCGATCGGGGAGGCCGAGCTCGGCCAGCTCGAGGGCAACCTCCACCCGGACCACCCGCAGCGCTTGATCAGCCAAGCCTCGCAGCTCCTGTCGGAGCTGACCCGCTTCGCCGGCGTGGTCGTCGCGCCCCGGCGCCGCAGCCCGGCGTTCCGCCACATCGAATTCCTCGCGCTGTCCGAGAAGCGCGTCCTGTTGATCATCGTGACGCCCGACGGAGACGTCCAGAACCGCATCCTGCTCACCAACAAGCCGTTCACGCCCGCCGAGCTTACGACCGCAGGGAATTTTCTCAACCAGCACTACGCCGGCCTCACCTTCGACGATATCCGCACCCGCATCCACGACGAGCTGCGGCAACTGCGCGAGGACATGACCGCGCTCATGCAGCTCGCCCTGGAGGCGAGCGACCAAGCGCTGACCGAGGGCTCGGAGAGCTACGTCATCTCCGGCGAGCGCAACCTGCTCGACTCGGCCGACCTCGCCTCGAACATGGGACGCCTGCGGGAGCTGTTCGAGCTGTTCGAGCGCAAGACGCTTCTCATGGAACTCCTCGACGTGAGCCGGCGCGCGCAGGGCGTGCAGATCTTCATCGGCGGCGAGTCCGGCATCGCGCCGCTCGACGAGTGCAGCGTGATCGCCGCGCCGTACGAGGTCAACGGGCAGGTCGTCGGCGCGGTCGGCGTCATCGGCCCGACGCGCATGGCCTACGAGCGCGTGATCCCGATCGTCGACATCACCGCGAAACTGCTCTCGAGCGCCCTGTCGCAGCACTAGGCAAGCGGTGCCCTTCGACCCGGAGCCCGCGTACCAGCACGGCGCGATCGCGCAGACCGCGATCCTGCTCGTGAACCTCGGCACGCCGGATGCGCCGACCCCGGCCGCGGTCAAGCGCTACCTGCGCGAGTTTCTCTCCGACCCGCGCGTGGTCGAGATCCCGCGCGTGGTCTGGAATCCGATCCTGCACGGCCTGATCCTGAACACCCGCCCACGCCGCTCGGCAGCGCGCTACGCCGCGATCTGGACGCCGGACGGTTCACCCCTGCGGCTCTACACCGAGCGCCAGGCGAAGCTGCTGCAGGGATTGCTCGGCGAGCGCTGGCGCGCACCGCTCGTGGTCGACTACGCGATGCGCTACGGCGAGCCGTCGATCCCGTCGGTGCTCGCGAAGCTGAAAAGCGCGCGCTGCGAACGGCTGCTCGTCCTGCCGCTCTTCCCGCAGTACGCCGCGAGCACCACCGCCACCGCCCTCGACCGCGTGGCGACGACGCTCGCGAAGACGCGCAACGTCCCCGAGCTGCGGACCGTGAAGCACTTCCACGACCATCCCGCCTACATCCGCGCGCTCGGGGATCTCGTCCGCGAGTACTGGCGCGCGAACGGACGACCCGACGCGCTCCTCATGAGCTTCCACGGCCTGCCGCAGTACACGCTTGACCGGGGCGACCCCTACCACTGCGAGTCCCATAAGACGGCGCGGCTCCTCGCGGCAGAGCTCGAGCTCGCGGAGGGGAGGTGGCAGCTCGCATTCCAGTCGCGCTTCGGCCAGGCCGAGTGGCTGAAACCGTACACGGCGCCGGTGCTCGGCGAGCTCGCGCGCAGCGGGCGGCGGCGGGTCGACGTCATCTGCCCGGGCTTCGTCGCCGACTGCCTCGAGACGCTCGAGGAAATCGGGATCGAGGGGAAATCGCTCTTCCTGGCGGCCGGCGGGCAGGCGCTGCGGCTCATCCCGTGCCTCAACGACCGGCCCGGCTGGATCGAGGCGCTCGCCACGATCGCGCGCGACCACCTCGAAGGTTGGGTCGGCCCGGGCTACGACCGCACGGCGGCGGAGCAGGCGGCGAAGGCGAGCGCTGCGCAGGCGAAACGGCTAGGGGCGGCAGTCTAGGAGGCGACGGTGCGGCTCATCCTGCATTGGCTCATCAACGCGGCGGCGCTGTTCGTTATCCCTTACATCATGAGCTCGATCGAGGTGAAGAGCTTCACCGTCGCGCTCATCGTCGCGCTCGTCCTCGGCCTCGTGAACGCGATCCTCCGGCCGATCCTCGTCCTGCTGACCCTGCCGGTGACCATCCTGACGCTGGGGCTCTTCATCCTGGTGATCAACGCCCTGCTCTTCTGGGCCGTAGCCGAGTTCGTGGACGGCTTCCGCGTCGCCGGCTTCTGGTCCGCATTCTGGGGCGCGATCGTCTACTCGCTGGTGAGCTGGGCGGTGGCGGCGCTGCTGCTGCCGAAGACGGCCTAGAGGTAGATTCGCCGCCGTAGCGGTCGGTCGCCCGATCTCGGCGACCCGCGAAGGTGTGGCCATACGCGCTGGTACGGGCCCCTGGAGGGGGTGCGCTGGCGTCGCGCTGGCCCCCTTGAAACGCGTCGGGGCGCCCCAATAACCCCGCCGTCCCCGTGGAGTTCAAGAGAGAAGCGCCTGACCATGCAACCGGAACAGCCCGATGTCACCGCCGGCGAGGGCCCGCCCGCGACCGCCGATCCGGCCGCCCCCGCCGAGGATCTGCTGCGCGAGGCGGAGCGCAAGGCGGCGGAGTATCACGATGCGTGGCTCCGCGCCAAGGCCGAGGCCGAGAACATCCGGCGCCGGGCCCAGGAGGACGTCGCCAAGGCCCACCGCTACGGGATCGAGAAGTTTGCCGGCGACCTCCTCGCCGTCAAGGACAGCCTCGAGGCTGCGCTCGCCGCCGAAAACGCAGCCCCCGAGAGCCTGCGGAGCGGCGTCGAGCTCACGCTGCGTCAGCTCGAGGCGGTCTTCGAGCGGCAGGCGATCCGCGAGATCAACCCCGCCGGCGAGAAGTTCGATCCGCACCAGCACCAGGCGATCAGCATGCTGCCCTCGGACAAGGAGCCGAACACCGTCATCAACGTGCTGCAGAAGGGCTACCTCCTCCACGACCGGGTGCTGCGGCCGGCGCTGGTGACGGTCGCCAAGCCGAAAGACGCTTGATTCGGCGGGAAATCAGCCCCACATCCCGCTGGAAGCGCACCAACCCGAACACGAACCCGGAACGACAGGACACACCGCCATGGGAAAAATCATCGGCATCGACCTCGGCACGACCAACTCGTGCGTCGCCATCATGGAGGGCGGCAAGCCCAAGGTCATCGAGAATTCCGAGGGCTCGCGCACGACGCCCTCGATCGTCGCTTACATGGAAGATGGCGAGGTCCTGGTCGGGGCGCCCGCCAAGCGCCAGGCGGTCACCAACCCCAAGAACACGCTGTACGCCATCAAGCGCCTGATCGGCCGTCGCTTCGAGGAGAAGGAGGTCCAGAAGGACATCGGCCTGATGCCCTACCGGATCGTCAAGGCCGACAACGGCGACGCCTGGGTCGAGGTCCGCGGCAAGAAGATCGCGCCGCAGGAGGTCTCGGCGCAGATCCTGCGCAAGATGAAGAAGACCGCCGAGGACTACCTCGGCGAGGACGTGACCGAGGCGGTCATCACCGTCCCGGCGTATTTCAACGACTCGCAGCGGCAAGCGACCAAGGATGCCGGCCGGATCGCCGGCCTCGAGGTGAAGCGGATCATCAACGAGCCGACCGCGGCGGCGCTCGCCTTCGGCCTGGACAAGGCCGGCCGCAAGGACATGAAGATCGCCGTCTATGACCTCGGCGGCGGCACCTTCGACATCTCGATCATCGAGATCGCCGACGTCGAGGGCGAGAAGCAATTCGAGGTGCTCGCCACCAACGGCGACACCTTCCTCGGCGGCGAGGATTTCGACCAGCGCCTGATCGACTACATCATCACCGAGTTCAAGAAGGACCAGGGCGTCGACCTCTCGAAGGACGTGCTCGCGCTGCAGCGGCTCAAGGAGTCCGCCGAGAAGGCGAAGATCGAGCTCTCCTCGACCCAGCAGACCGAGATCAACCTGCCGTACATCACCGCGGATGCGTCGGGGCCGAGGCACCTGACCATGAAAATCACGCGTGCCAAGTTCGAGAGCCTGGTCGACGAACTGATCGAGAACACGATCAAGCCGTGCGAGACCGCGATCCGCGACTCGGGCGTCAAGGTGACCGACATCGACGATGTGATCCTCGTCGGAGGCCAGACGCGCATGCCGAAGGTGCAGGACAAGGTGAAGGAATTCTTCGGTCGCGAGCCTCGCAAGGACGTGAACCCGGACGAGGCGGTCGCCGTGGGCGCCGCGATCCAGGCCGGCGTGCTGCAAGGCGAGGTGAAGGACGTGCTGCTCCTCGACGTGACGCCCCTCTCGCTCGGCATCGAGACGCTCGGCGGCGTGATGACGAAGCTGATCCAGAAGAACACCACGATCCCGACCAAGGCGCAGCAGGTCTTCTCGACCGCCGACGACAACCAGTCGGCGGTGACGATCCACGTGCTGCAGGGCGAGCGCGACGTGGCCGGCGGCAACAAGAGCCTCGGCCAGTTCAACCTAGAGGGCATCCCCCCGTCCCCGCGCGGGATGCCGCAGATCGAGGTGACGTTCGACATCGACGCGAACGGCATCCTGCATGTGTCGGCGCGGGACAAGGCGACCGGCAAGGAGAACAAGATCACCATCAAGGCGAACTCCGGCCTCTCCGAGGACGAGATCCAGCGCATGGTGAAGGACGCCGAGACGCACGCCGCCGAGGACAAGGAGAAGGTCGCGCTCGTCAACGCACGCAACCAGGCCGACAGCCTGGTGCACTCGGTGCGCAAGTCGCTCGCCGAGCTCGGCGACAAGGTTGGCGCCGACGAGAAGGCCGCGATCGAGTCGGCGGCGAAGGACCTCGAAGAGGCGATCAAGAGCGACGACAAGGCGCGCATCGAATCCAAGACCGAGGCGCTCGCCAAGGTCTCGCAGAAGCTCGGCGAGCGGATGTACGCCGACGCCCAGGGTGCGCAATCCGGAGCACAAGCCGGCGCGCAGGCTGGGGCTCAGCCCGGCGGCGGGGACGGCAAGAAGGCTGACGAGAACGTCGTGGACGCCGAGTTCACCGAGGTCAGGGACAAGAAGTAGATCGCGCGGTGCGCTTTCCGCGCCGCGCAGGTGACGTAACGTAACGGGCCGAGTCGACGCGGCGCGCGCGAAGTGCGCCGCACGGCTCGGCCGATTGCTATACGGGGACGGCATTCGCAAGTCATGGCGAAGCGCGACTACTACGATGTGCTCGGCGTCAATCGCGACGCCGACGAGGAAGCGGTCAAGAAGGCCTATCGCAAGCTGGCGATGAAGTGGCATCCCGACCGCAACCCGGACAACCCGAAGGCCGAGGAGCACTTCAAGGAGGCGAAGGAAGCCTACGAGGTCATCTCGGATCCCCAGCGACGAGCCGCCTACGACCGCTACGGGCATGCCGGCGTCGATCCGGCGGCGGCCGGCGCGGGCGCTGCCGGCTTCGGCGGTTTCGCCGAGGCGTTCGGCGACATCTTCAGCGACATCTTCGGCCAGGGCCGCTCGCGCACCTCCGTCTACCGGGGGGCAGATCTCCGCTACAACCTGGAGGTCACGCTCGAGCAGGCCGCGCACGGAACGGAGACCAAGATCCGCATTCCGACTCACGAAGGGTGCGCGAGTTGCCAGGGGAGCGGGGCGAAGCCGGGCACGAAGCCGCAGACCTGCCCGACCTGCAACGGCCAGGGCCAGGTGCGGATGCAGCAGGGATTCTTCTCGATCCAGCAGACCTGCCCGCGCTGCCACGGCACCGGCCGCATCATCCCCGATGCCTGCCCCGCGTGCGGCGGCGCCGGCCGAGTCAAGACGCACAAGACGCTGGCCGTGAAGATCCCGTCAGGGGTCGACGAGGGCGATCGCATCCGCCTGTCCGGCGAGGGCGAGCCGGGCGTCAACGGCGGCCCGCCCGGCGATCTGTATGTCCAGCTGCACCTGAAGACGCACGCGATCTTCCAGCGCGACCACGACGATCTGCATTGCGAGATGCCGGTCAGCTTCGCCACCGCCGCGCTCGGCGGCGAGATCGACATTCCGACGCTGGACGGCTCCGCGAAGATCCGGGTCCCGGCCGAGACCCAGAGCGGCAAGCGCTTCCGGCTGCGAGGCAAGGGGATCAAGGGCGTCCGCAGCGCGGCCCCCGGCGATCTCTACTGCCACGTCGTCATCGAGACCCCGGTCCATCTGACCGACCGGCAGAAGGAGTTGCTGCGCGAGTTCGAGTCGATCAGCGAAGAGCACGGCGAACGCCACAATCCGCGGGCGAAGTCCTGGATGGATAAGGTGCGTGAGTTCTTCACCGAGTAGCGGTCGCCGACTGTTGCGCGGGTGCAACGGCGTCGGCCCGAGGGTCACGACGGCTGGGACGGTCGAGTGACCGACACGCGCCGACGCTCTTCAGGAGAGAAGATCGATGCCGCCTGGACTGCTGCCCCGCCGCAGCGATTGGCCGGTCCCGAACAACGAGTTCTTCACGCCGGCGGGACGAAACCGGACAGCTTGTGACGCCCGCCCTCGCTTTTTGGCGCGCTGCTCGCCATGGTTCGAAGATGGCAACCCACATCGGGACAAAGATCATGAACCGCGCGCGCTTGCTTGCCTTGGGTGGTGCCCTGCTGGCCGCGACAGCGGCGCACGCTCAGAGCACAGGTGTCACGCCCACGACGATCGTGCTCGGGCAATCGGCTGCGTTCACCGGCCCGGCGGCCCAGCTCGGCATTCAGATGAACGTCGGGCTGAAGGCTTACTTCGACCACATCAACGCCCAGGGGGGCATCGCCGGGCGCCGCATCGAGCTCAAGACGAGAGACGACAAGTACGAGGCGACGCTGTGCGCGGAGAACACCCGTAAGCTGATCGAGGAGGACGGCGTCTTCGCGTTGATCGGCTACGTCGGGACACCCACCAGCGCCGCCGCGGTGCCGATCTTCACCGCCGCGAAAGTGCCGTTCTTCGGCCCGTTCACCGGCGCGGAGCTGCTCCGCGACCCGTTCAACCGCTACATCTTCAACGTCCGGGCGAGCTATTACGACGAGACCGAGAGGATCGTCGAGCAGCTCGTCTCCACCGGCGTCAAGAACATCGCGGTGTTCTACCAGAACGACAGCTACGGTCAGGCCGGGCTGAAGGGGGTCGAGCGCGCGATGCAGAAACGCAGCATGAAGATTGCGGCCGCCGGCACCGTCGAGCGCAACACGATCGGCGTTGCCGAGGCGGTGCAGCGGATCGGCGGGGCGCAACCCGATGCGGTCGTAATGGTGTCCGCTTACACCTCGATCACCGCGTTCGTGCGCGAGATGAAGAAAGCCGGCTACGTGGGCCAGTTCCATAACGTGTCGTTCGTCGGCAGCAAGGCGCTGGCCGATTCGCTCGGCGACGAGGGGCACGGCGTGGCCATCTCGCAGGTCGTGCCGTTTCCCTGGAGCCCGGTCACCCCGGTCGTGCGCGAGTACCACGCGGTACTCAAGGCGGCGGGAATCAAGGACTACAACTTCTCCAGTCTCGAGGGCTATCTCGTCGCCAAAGCCTTTACCGAAGGCCTCCGGCGCGCCGGCCGGGACCTTAGCCGCGAGCGGTTCGTGGGCGCGTTGGAGGGCATGACCGACGTCGATCTGGGCGGCTTCACCGTGCGCTTCGGTCCTGCGAGCCACAACGGCTCGCAATACGTCGATCTGACCATCATCAGCCGCAGCGGGAAGTTCGTGAAGTAGTTCATCTCGCGGAGTTAAGGCCCCGAGTTCGCGTAACATTTCCCTTGCGAGGCACGGCCGGTTCCAGCATCTTCCCGAATTGGGTTCCGGAGGGGAAAGCATGCATTCACGTCGTAAGGCGCTCTTCGCGCTCGCCGCCGCCGCGCTCGCCGCGCCGGTCGTCGCATTCGGACAGGCGGCCGGTGGCGCGATCGTCATCGGCCAGTCCGCACCGCTCAGCGGCTCCAACAAGGACCTCGGCACCGACATCCGGAACGGCGCGGCTGCATACCTGAAGCGGGTGAACGACGCCGGCGGCGTGAATGGCCGCAAGATCGAGCTCGTCACGCTCGACGACGCGAACGACACGAAGCGATCCGAGGCGAACACGAAGCAGCTGCTCGAGGGGAACAATCCGATCGCGCTCTTCGGCTACGGCAGCGCGACCCTGAGCCGCCCCGCCCTGCCCCTCGTCGAGGCGGCGAGAATCGCGTTCGTGGCGCCGTTCACCGGCGCCGACCCGATGCGCAAGTTCAACCGCTTCGTCTACAACCACCGCGCGAGCTATGCCGACGAGCTGGAGAAGATCGTCGAGCACTACACGACGTTCGGCATCAAGAAGTTCGCGGTGCTGCACTACGACGACGCGGTCGGCAAGGAGAACTTCGGTGCGGTGGAGCGAGCGCTCAAGGCGCGCAACCTCGCGCCGGTGTCGGTCGCCTCGGTGACGCGGACGCAAACCGATTTCGCCAAGGAGCTCGCCGCGGTCGGCAAGTCGGCCCCCGACGTCGTGATCCTGACGACGCTCTACAAGACCTCCGCCGACTTCATCAAGGGCCTGAAGAGCCAGGGCGTGGGCACGCAGTTCGTGAGCACCTCGTTCGCGGGGTCGACGGCGCTCGCCAACTCCCTCGGCTCCGCCGGCCTCGGCGTCGCGATGGCGCAGGTCGTGCCCTCGTACCTGAAGCGTTCGGTGCCGGTCGTGAGGGAGTATCAGGCTGCGATGGAAGCGATGCTCGGAAAGAAGGAGTTCTCCTACACGTCGCTCGAGAGCTACATCGCCACGAAAGTGCTGGTCGAGGGCCTGCGCCGCGCCGGCCCGCAGCCGACGCGCGAAAAGCTGCTCGCCGCGCTCGATTCGATCTCAGCCTTCGACGTCGGCGGTTACCTGGTGTCGTTCTCGCCGTCGAACCACAACGGCTCGAGCTTCGTCAGCCTGTCGATCCTCGGGCGGGATCTCGCTTTCAGGGAATAGCCGAACCGAGTTGCGGCGGGCCCGCACCCGCCGCTCCGGTCAGACTCGCCGCCAGGTCGTGCCCTGCGGCGAATCCTCGAGCACGATACCGGCATCGAGAAGCTCCTTCCGAATCTGGTCACCCTTAGCGAAATCTTTTGCCTTTCTCGCCGCAGTACGCGCCTCGATAAGCTCGTCGACTTGCGCCTTCGTTAGGGAGGTGCCGAATGAGCCTTGGCTCACCACGGCCGCCTGACCTTGCGGCGGCACAGTCACCCACTCTCCACCCTGAAGACGTCTTTCGGCATCCTCTTCGAGCAGACCCAGCACTCCCCCGAGTGCGCGGAGTAGTCGGCCTGATTCAGCTGAGTCCGTTGACCCCGCGTTCGCAGCCTTCGCGAGCTCAAACAGCACCGCAACCGCCTCTCGCGTATTGAAATCGTCGTCCATCGCGGCCTTGAAGCGGGTGGCCCGAGGTTCTGACCAGTCTGGTGCCGGTACGGTTAGCGGCACACGCGCGCGCTTCAGGGCCGTATACAGGCTATTCAGGGTGTCCCGCGCTTCGTCGAGATGCTTGTCCGAATAATTCAGCGGGCTCCGGTAGTGCGCGTTCATGATGAAAAATCGCACCGTTTCCGGGTCGTAATTCTTCAGCACCTCGCGGACGGTGAAGAAGTTGCCGAGCGACTTCGACATCTTCTGCTCGTCCACCCGCACGAAGCCGTTGTGCATCCAGTAGTTCACGAATGTGCCGCCGTGGGCGCCTTCCGATTGCGCGATCTCGTTCTCGTGGTGCGGGAACTGCAGGTCCTGCCCGCCCCCGTGGATGTCGAACGTCTGCCCGAGCAGCGCGGTGCTCATCGCCGAGCACTCGATGTGCCACCCGGGCCGGCCGCCGCCGAACGGCGACGGCCACGCCGGCTCACCCTCCTTCGAATGCTTCCAGAGGGCGAAGTCGAGCGGGTCCTGCTTGTCCCGGTCGACCTCGACGCGCTCGCCCGCGCGCAGCTCGTCGAGCGACTTGCCGGACAGCTTCCCGTAGCCCGGAAACTTCCGCACTGCGTAGTTCACGTCGCCGCTCCGGCTGCGGTAGGCGAGGCCCCGGCCCTCGAGCGCCCCGATCATCGCGAGCATCTGCGGGACGTACTCGGTCGCACGCGGCTCGTGGTCGGGCTTCTGGACGCCGAGCGCGGCCGCGTCCTCCTCCATGTACCCGATGAAACGCGCGGTGAGGCTGCCGATCGTCTCGCCGGTCTCCACCGCGCGGCGGATGATCTTGTCGTCGATGTCGGTGATGTTGCGGACGTAGGTGACGCGGTATCCGCTCGCGCGCAGCCAGCGCTGCACCAGGTCGAACACCACCATCACTCGCGCATGGCCGACGTGGCAGTAGTCGTACACGGTCATCCCGCAGACGTACATGCGCACGTGCGCCGGATCGATCGGCGCGAACGCCTGCTTGGTGCGAGTGAGCGTGTTGTAGATCCGGAGCATCGGCGAAGGGCCGGGCATGCGCGGCGGTCGGCGCGAAAGACCACCAGGAGCGGTGCTGCGCAGCGTTCTTGTTAGAATCCCCTCGGCAGAGAAATGCCGGCGCAGTATACCGCGGCCCTACTCGATGATGCGCATCGCGCACCTCCTCGCAATCCTCCTGCTGACGCTCGCGTGCGTCCGGGCGCACGCGCAGGCCGACGATCTCGCGGCGGCACGGACCGCCGTCCGCGCCGGCGACCTCGCCGGCGCCGCCGCCGCGGTCAACCGCCATCTCGCCCTCAAGCCGAACGACGAACGCGGGCGGTTCCTCAAGGGCGTGATCCTCTCCGAGCAGGGCCGGACGGGCGAAGCGTTCGAGGTCTTCTTCACGCTGACCCAGGACCACCCGGAACTCGCCGAGCCGTACAACAACATCGCCGTGATCTACGCCTCCCGCGGCGAATACGAGCGGGCGCGCGAGGCGCTCGAGGCGGCGATCCGCGCCAACCCCGACTACGCACGGGCCTACGAGAACCTCGGCGACGTCCACGCCCGGCTCGCCGCGCGCGCCTACGAGAAAGCGCTCCAGCTCGACGCGGCCAACCGCACCGCGAGGGCGAAGCTCGCGCTCGCACGCGAGCTGCCCGACGCCACGTCCCGGCGCCCTCCCGCGAAGGCCGGCGACGCGCCGCCGAAGACCGAAGCGTCGCCGAGGTAGACTACGGCCCCGCTTCGAGCGCCCCGATCCGGCTTCCCGTTTCCCCGAAAGGAGTCTGCCTTGCACCGCCTGTTTCTCGCACTCGCGGCGTCGGCCGCCCTCATTCAGCCTGCGCTGGCGGCCGATCCCCGCGTCGAGCTGAAGACGAACCGCGGCGTGATCGTCCTCGAGCTCTATCCCGACAAGGCTCCCAAGACGGTCGCGAACTTTCTGCAGTACGTGAAGGACGGCCACTACAACGGCACGATCTTCCACCGTGTCATCGACGGGTTCATGGTGCAGGGCGGCGGGTTCGACCGCGACATGAAGCAGAAGCAGACCCGCGCGCCGGTGCAGAGCGAAGCCGCGAACGGCCTGAAGAACGACCATCTGACGGTCGCGATGGCGCGCACGCCCGATCCGCACTCGGCTTCGGCGCAGTTCTTCATCAACGTGAAGAACAACGACTTTCTCAACTACCGGGAACCCACGCCGCAGGGCTACGGTTACACCGTGTTCGGCAAGGTGGTCTCCGGTGCCGATGTGGTCGAGAAGATCGTGAAACTGCCCACCGGCAACGCCGGCCAGCACCAGAACGTGCCGCGCGAGCCGGTGGTCATCGAGTCGGCGACCCTGCTTCCGGAAAAGTGAGAGGGACGCGAATGGTCAAGCTCCACACGAATTTCGGCGTGATCGGGATCGAGCTCGACGCCGCCCGCGCGCCCGAGACGGTCAAGAACTTTCTCGCCTACGTCGAGAGCGGGCACTTCTCGAACACGCTCTTCCATCGCGTCATCGACGGCTTCATGATCCAGGGCGGCGGCTTCGAGACCGGGATGAAACAGAAGCCCGTCAAGGCGCCGATCAAGAACGAAGCTCAGAACGGACTCAAGAACACGCGCTACACGGTCGCGATGGCGCGGACCAACGAGCCGCATTCGGCGACCGCGCAGTTCTTCATCAATGTGAACGACAATGGCTTCCTCGATCACACCGCGCCGAATCCGCAGGGGTGGGGCTACTGCGTCTTCGGCCTCGTCACCGAGGGCCAGGACGTGGTCGACCGGATCAAGGCGGCGAAGACCGGGCGCCGGGGCGGGCACCAGGACGTGCCGGTGGAGGACGTGATCATCGAGCGCGCGGAGGTGTCCTGACGGCGCGCAGCGCCCGGGCGTGAAACCGGCGCTCTTCATCTCCGATCTCCATCTCTCGCCCGCCCGGCCGGCGATTGCCGAACGCTTCCGCCGCTTCGTGAGCGAGGAGGCGCGCCGCGCCGGCGCGCTGTACATCCTCGGCGATCTGTTCGATCGCTGGATAGGCGACGAGGACGCCGGGGAAGACTTCAATCGCGGCGCGCTCTACGTCCTCACGGCGCTCGCCGCGAGCGGCACGCCGGTCGCATTCATGCCCGGCAACCGGGATTTCCTGCTCGGCGAGCCGTTGACCGGCCGGAGCGGCATCGCGCCGCTCCCCGATCCGACCCTGCTCGATCTGTTCGGCACCCGGACGCTGCTGATGCATGGCGACACGCTGTGTACCGACGACGTCCGGTATCAGCGCTATCGCTCGCGAGTGCGCAGGCCGGGTGTGATCCGCGCTTTTCGCGCGCTTCCCCAAGGGCTGCGGCACGCGATCGGCGGCGGCCTGCGGCGGCTGAGCGAATCGGAGAAGTGCGCGAAGGCGCCGGTCATCATGGACGTGAACGCAGGCGCGGTGGAAGAAGCGCTGCGGCGTTACGGCTACCCGCGGCTGATCCACGGCCATACCCACCGCCCGGCGCGCCATGTGCATCGGGTCGACGGGCACGAGTGCGAGCGCTGGGTGCTCGCCGACTGGTACCAGCGCGGGAGCTACCTGCACTGCGACGAGCGCGGGTGCGAGGCGGTGCTGCTCTAGTTCTCACCCACCGAGCTCAGGCGACTCGCCGCCGGCGCCGATTTCCCAATTCAGCCGTCCAGCCCGCGCGCCAGGTCCGCCTTGAGGTCCTCCACCGACTCGAGGCCCACGGCCACGCGCAGCAGCCCGTCGCCGATCCCGGCGGCCTTGCGCGCTTCGGCGGTGATGCGGCCGTGCGTCGTCGATGCCGGATGCGTGATCGTCGACTTGGTATCGCCGAGGTTCGCGGTGATCGAGATGAGACGCGTCGCATCGACGATCCGCCACGCCGCCTCCTTGCCCCCGCGCACGTCGAACGACACGATCGCCCCGCCCAGGCGCTGCTGGCGCCGCGCGAGGACGTGCTGCGGGTGCGACTGGAGCCACGGGTAGTACACGCGCTCCACCCGCGGGTGCCGCTCGAGCCACTGCGCCAGCTCGAAGGCGCGCGCGGACTGCGCTTCCATCCGCAGCTTCATCGTTTCCAGGCCCTTCACGAGCACCCAGGCGTTGAACGGCGACAGGCTCGGACCGGCCGTGCGGAGGAACCCGGAGATGCCGTCCATCTCCAACCCGCGGCGCCCGAGCACGGCGCCGCCCAGGACCCGGCCCTGGCCGTCGAGGTACTTTGTCGCCGAGTGGATCACGAGGTCGGCGCCGAGCACGAACGGAAGCTGCAGCGCCGGCGTGCAGAAGCAGTTGTCGACCGCCAGCAAGGCTCCGGCGGGCTTCGCGATCGCAGCGAGCGCGGCGATGTCCGCCACCTCGGTGAGCGGATTCGACGGCGTCTCGAGGAAGAAGAGCCGCGTGGCCGGCCGCACCGCGCGCCGCCACGCTTCGGTGTCGGCGCCGTCGACGAACGTCGTCTCGACGCCGAACTTCGCGAGCACCACCGTGAAGAGCTGCACCGTCGCGCCGAAGATGCTCGAGGAGGACACGAGGTGATCGCCGCCCTTGAGGAGCCCCATCACGCAGGCGAGAATCGCGGACATGCCGGAGGCCGTGGCGACGCAGGTCGCCGCCCCCTCGAGTGCCGCGAGCCGCTCCTGGAACGCCGTTACGGTGGGGTTGCTGAAGCGCGAGTAGACGTACCCCGGCTCCTCGTTCGCGAACCGCGCCGCGGCCTGGGCGGCGCTCTCGAACACGAAGCTCGAGGTGAGATAGAGCGCCTCGGAGTGCTCGTTGAAGCCGCTCCGATGAATGCCCGCGCGCACCGCGCGCGTGTCGAAATCCAGCGAATCGTCCATAGAAAAACCCGTCTCCGCTTGCGCAGCTGAAGACGGGTTGCCCACGCTTTAGCCGGATTTATTGCCGGTCCTGGCACCAATGCGACTACTTGGACCGAACCGGCGGCGCCCGCAAGCTGTGCTCAAATCGGCGCGAAACGCAAACTTACCCCCGCGCGGGGCGACGGTCAAGCGACCATGTTCAGGTCCGCCTGCTCCGGATCGAGGTCGTCCGGATCCTCCTGCCGCTTGTCGTCCCGGCGGTGCTCGACCGCGGCAAGATACTCGGTCGTCACATCGCCGGTCACATAGTGCCCGTCGAAGCACGACGCCTCGAAGCGCGCGAGCTTCGGGTTCGCCTCGCGCACCGCCGCCTTCAGCGCCTCGAGATCCTGGTAGATCACCGCGTCCGCGTCGATCTGCACGGCGATCTCCTCCTCGGTGCGCCCGGTCGCGATCAGCTCGATGCGCGTCGGCATGTCGATCCCGTAGACGTTCGGGAACCGGACCGGGGGTGCCGACGAGGCGAAGAACACCTTGTTCGCGCCCGCCTCGCGCGCCATCTGCACGATCTCGCGGCTGGTCGTGCCGCGCACGATCGAATCGTCGACGATCAGCACGTTCTTGCCCTTGAACTCCATCGAGATCGCGTTCAGCTTCTGGCGCACTGACTTCCGGCGGATCGTCTGCCCGGGCATGATGAAGGTGCGACCGACATAGCGGTTCTTCACGAACCCCTCGCGGTAGGCGACGCCGAGCCGCGCCGCGAGCTGGAGCGCGGCGGGGCGGCTCGTGTCGGGCACCGGGATCGCCACGTCGATATCGAGATGCCGGTACTGGCGGTTGATCTTCTCCGCGAGCTGCTCGCCCATGTGCAGCCGCGCCTCGTAGACCGACACGCCGTCCATCAGCGAATCGGGCCGCGCCAGGTACACGTGCTCGAAGATGCACGGCGAGAGCGTGGCGTTCGCCGCGCACTGCCGGCTGTGGAAGCCGCTCTCCTCGTCGATCAGGATCGCCTCGCCCGGCGCGACGTCGCGCACCACTTGGAACCCGAGCGAGTCGAGCGCAACGCTCTCGGACGCAACCACCCACTCCGGGCCCAGCTCGCTCTCGTTCGAGCCGATCACGAGCGGCCGGATGCCGTGCGGATCGCGGAAGGCGAGCACGCCGCAGCCGGCGATCATCGCCACGACGGCGTACGCCCCGCGGACCCGCCGGTGGACGTTCGCCACGGCGGCGAAGACCGTTTCCGGGTCGAGCCGCGTCCCGTTGGCGGCGCGCTCGAGCTCGTGCGCGAGGACGTTCAGCAACACCTCCGAGTCGGAGTTCGTGTTGATGTGCCGGAGATCGGTCCGGAACATCTCCTCCTTGAGCTGGTCGGAGTTGGTCAGGTTGCCGTTGTGCCCGAGCACGATGCCGAACGGCGAGTTCACGTAGAAGGGTTGCGCCTCGCTGCCGGCGAACGCCGAGCCGGCGGTCGGATAGCGGCAATGCCCGATGCCGAGATTCCCCGGGAGCGAGCGCATGTCGCGCGTGCGAAAGACGTCGCGCACATAGCCCGGGCCCTTATGCATGTGGAACGTCTGGCGCTCGCTGGTGACGATCCCGGCTGCGTCCTGACCCCGGTGCTGCAGCAACAGCAGCCCGTCGTAAAGCAGCTGGTTCACCGGGCCCTTCGCCACCACGCCGATGATTCCGCACATAGTTACGCTCCGATCAACCGTTCCGTCTACCGCTCGTACCGTACCCGATCCGCGAGCGCTTGAGGAAGGTAGGGCTTCACCGCGATCGCCGCCGTCTCGAGCGGCGCGGCGAGGCGCGCCTCCCGCCAGAATGGCTCCCGCGGCACCGCGGTCAAACCGGCCGCAACTGCCACGACCAATAATATGAGGACGCCACGGGCGATTCCGAAGACCCCGCCCAGCGTCCGGTCGGTGAGGCCCAGCCCTACCACGCGCGCGGCCTTGGCGAACAGCAGCCCGGCGATGGCGGCGGCGACGAGGATGACGACGAACATGCCCACGACCGCGATCACGGTGCGTACGAGGGGCGTGGCGAAGCTCGCCGGGATCAGCGCGGCGGCCTCCCCGGCGAACACCACCGCGACCACGATGGCCGCGATCCAGCCCGCCAGGGCGAACACCTCGCGCACGAGACCGCGCCAGATCCCGACGAGGGCCGAAAGGCCGAGGATCGCGAGCAGCGCATAGTCGAGCCAGGTCATCGGCGGCGCCCGGCGGCGGGGTCGGGCTGGAGCCCGATCACGGTCGTGCTATCACGGCGCCGGGGGAGAGCCCGAGGGTCTTGAGCCGCTCACGCCCCTTCTCCGCCGCCTCCTTCGATGGAAACGGCCCGGCGCGCACCCGCGTCTGCTCCCCCGCCGGAGTCGTGACCGTCTCGGTGTAGTACCTCACCCCGGCCTTGGCGAGCTTCGCCTCCAGCGTTTTCACGTTGTCCTTGTTCGCGAAGGCGCCCAGCGGCACGAGATAAGCGTCCGCGCTGAGGATTGCCTCAGCCCGCTTCGCATCCGTATCTTTCCCCGCGTTCTCGGGTGGTGGTTCGGCGCGCGCTACGCTGTCCGCCTTGCCCGCGGCCTTCGGCGGCTCGGCCTTGGGCTTCTCGCCGGCCTTGCCGGTATGGGGGCTGACGTCCGGCGGACGCGGTACATCCGCGCCCGGCGGATTCTCGGCGGCGGGTGGCGCAGGGGCATCCGCGGTCGCCTTCGCCGGCGATGCGGCCCGCGGGATTGCAGGGACCGGCGCAGCCTTGAGACCGCCCGAGTCCTGGCGGGGAATCTCGACGGTAAGGTTGGTCGCCACCGGCTTTGGCTCGAGATCCATGACCCAGGGCGGGACGATCACGAGCGCGAGAACGAGAGCGATGGCGCCGATGAGGCGGCGGCGGGCTCGCCGCCTGAGGTCGAGCGCCGCGTCGTTATCCGGCATTTGGGCTCCGCGACGTCGCGGCGCGCGCGGCCATCACATTTGCCACGGTGAAGAAGGATCCGAACACGACGATTCTATCATCGCTCCCCGCGTCATCCTCCGCCGCGGCAACGGCGGCCTGCGGCGACGCGAACTCGCGGATCTCTCCGCCCGCGTCCGCCGCCGCGATCGCCGACGCGAGCTCGCGCGCGGTCGCCCCGCGCGGGTTGTCGAGCGTCGCCGCGTACCAGCGCTCGACGCGGCCGCGCAGTGCGCCGACGACGCCCGCCAGGTCCTTATCGCGAAGCATCCCGACCACCGCGAACGTGCGCCGGGGCGGCGGCATCCCCGCCAGGTTCTCGGCCAGCACGCCCGCGGCCTGGGAGTTGTGCGCGACATCCAGGATGATCGCCGGCCGCCCGGGCAGCACCTGGAACCGCCCCGGCAGCTCGACGAGGGCGAGGCCGTTGCGGAGATCCTGGACGGCGACGGGCAGCCGCTCGCGCACCGCGTCGAGCGCCGCGATCGCGCAGGCGGCATTCGCGAGCTGGGTCGCGCCGCGCAAGCCCGGATATGCGAGTCCGCTGCGCCCCCCGCCGGGGCCGAAGTAGCGCCACTGATTCCGGTCTGCGGCGTAGCCGAATTCGCGGCCGATGACGAGCAGCCCGGCCCCGATCGCGTGCGCATGGTCGAGCACGCTCGGCGGCGGATTCGGATCGCCGACGATCGCGGGCTTGCCGCGGCGGAAGATGTGCGCCTTCTCCCAGCCGATCCGGTCGCGGGTCGCACCGAGATAGTCGAGATGGTCGAGCGCGATACTGGTCAGGATGGCGGCGTCGGGCTCGAACGCGTTCACCGCATCGAGCCGGCCGCCGAGCCCGATCTCGAGCACCAGCGCGTCGAGCTTCGCGTCCGCAAATACGACCCACGCCGCGAGCGTGCCGAACTCGAAGTAGGTGAGCGGGACATCGCCCCGCACCGCCTCCACGGCGTCAAAGCCGCGCGCGAGCACGTCGTCGCTCGCCGCTCCGGTCCCGATGCGAACCCGCTCGTTGTAGCGTAGGAGATGCGGCGAGGTGTAGCAGCCCACTCGGTAGCCGGCGGCCGCGAGGACCGCCTCGAGCATCGCGCACGTGGAGCCCTTGCCGTTGGTGCCGCCGACGGTAAGGATGGGGCAGAACTTCGGGATCGCAAGCCGTTCGAGCACCGCCTGAACGCGCGCGAGCCCTAACGCGATCGTCTGCGGATGGAGCCGCTCGATGTGATCGAGCCAGCCGGGGAGATCCATCGCTACCGGGGGCGGCCCATCCTGGTGGCCCATCCCTGATGTCACGCGCCGGCGGGCGGGAGGCGCATCAGCAGGGTGGCGAGCGAAGCGATCTGGTCGCGCAGCTGCCGGCGGTCGACGATCATGTCGATCGCGCCCTTCTCCAGCAGGAACTCCGCGCGCTGAAAGCCCTCCGGCAGCTTCTCCCGCACCGTCTGCTCGATCACCCGCGGCCCGGCGAAGCCGATGAGCGCCTTCGGCTCGGCGATGACCACGTCGCCGAGCATCGCGAAGCTCGCCGACACGCCGCCCATCGTCGGGTCGGTCAGCACTGAAATGAACGGCAGCCGGTGCGCGGCGAGCTGGGTCAGCGCGGCGGTAGTTTTGGCCATCTGCATGAGCGACAGCAGCCCTTCCTGCATGCGCGCGCCCCCACTCGCGGTGAAGCACGCGAACGGCAGGTTCTGGGCGAGCGCGGCATGCACGCCGCGAACGAACCGCTCGCCCACCACCGACCCCATCGAGCCGCCCATGAACTCGAACTCGAACGCCGCGGCGACCATCGGAACGTTCTTCACCGCGCCCTGCATCACCACCAACGCGTCGGTCTCGCCGGTCTCCTTCTCCGCCTCCTCGAGCCGCTCGGGATACTTGCGCGAGTCCTTGAACTTGAGCGTGTCGACCGGCCCTACCTCGGCGCCGATCTCGTATCGCCCCTCCGGGTCGAGGAAGAGGTCGAGCCGCGCCCGCGCCCCGATCCGATTGTGATGACCGCACTTCGGACAGACGCTCGCGTTCTTCTCGAGGTCGGTGGTGTAGAGCACCGCGTCGCACACGGCGCACTTGCTCCACAGGCCCTCGGGCATCGTGCGCCGCGCGGCGCCGGTGCGCTTGATCTTGGGCGGCAGCAGTTTCTGGAGCCAGCTCATTGGATTACCCTCGCTCGTCGCGCGCTCGGGATTCTCCCTTGGTGCGGCGCGGCGGACTCATTGGCGTACCGTCGTGCTGCGCACTCCGGTATGAGCCCTTCGGCGGCCGTGCGGACTCATTGGACTACCCTCACGGCTCGCGCGCTCCGGATTCGCCCTAGGGACGCCCCGTCGGCTCATGCGCTGCGGACGGCGCCGGGCTCGGGCCGGTCGAGGGCCTGCCGGATGCCCGCGATGAAGCTTCCCGCGCGCGCGACCGCGGCCTCGGGACCCGCCTGTTCCATTTCCTGGATGAGCCGGCTGCCGATGACCACCGCGTCGGCGACCGCGCCGATCGCGCGTGCCGTCTCGCCGTCGCGGATGCCGAAACCCACCCCGAGCGGGAGCGTGGTCTTGCGCCGGATCGCGGCGAGCTTCGCCGCGACATCGGCGACATCCAGGTGCGCCGCGCCAGTGACCCCGGTGAGCGAGACATAGTAGATGTAACCGCTCGCGAGACGCGCGACCTGCTCGATGCGCGACTCGGTCGAGGTCGGCGCGAGCAGGAAGATGAGGTCCATGCCGGCCACCTTCACCAGCTCGGCGAACGATCCGCACTCTTCGGGAGGATAGTCGACGACGAGCACGCCGTCGACGCCCGCGTCGCGCGCCCGCGCGACGAAGCGCTCGACGCCCATCGCTTCGATCGGATTCGCGTAGCCCATGAACACGACGCCCGTGGCGTCGTCGCGCGCGCGGAACGCCGCGGTGTGGCCGAGCACCGTGTCGAGGCTCACGCCGGCTCTGAGCGCCCGTTCGCTCGAGCGCTGGATCACCGGTCCGTCCGCCATCGGGTCGGAAAACGGCACGCCGAGCTCGATCACGTCGGCGCCCGCCGTTGCGAGCGCGTGCATGATCGGCACGGTGAGCTGCGGCGCCGGGTCGCCTGCGGTCACGAACGGGATCAGCGCCTTGCGCCGCGCGCGGGCGAGTCGCTCGAAGATCCCCGGGATCCGCGACACCCGTGCGTGCCTTAGATGTCGAGCCCCGAACGCTCGGCGACGGTATGAATGTCCTTGTCGCCGCGCCCCGAGAGGTTCACGAGCAGGATCCGATCGGACGCGAGCGTCGGCGCCAGCTTGGCCGCGTAGGCGAGCGCGTGGCAGGACTCGAGCGCCGGGATGATGCCCTCCAGGTGGCAGCAGTCCTGGAATGCCGCCAGCGCCTCGCCGTCGTCGATCGTGACGTACTCCGCGCGCCCGCTGTCCTTGAGCCACGCGTGCTCGGGGCCCACGCCCGGGTAATCGAGGCCGGCCGAGATGGAATGGGTTTCGACGATCTGGCCGTGCTCATCTTGCAGCAGGTAGGTGCGATTGCCGTGGAGCACGCCCGGCTTGCCCGCGTTGAGCGACGCGGCGTGCTTGCCGGTCGCGATGCCGTGGCCGCCCGCCTCGACGCCGATCAGCCGGACGTCCCGGTGCGGGATGTAGTCGTAGAAAATGCCGATCGCATTCGACCCGCCGCCGACGCACGCGATCACGGCGTCGGGCTGGCGACCGGCCACCTCGGGCAGCTGTTCCAGGCACTCGCGGCCGATGACGCGCTGGAAGTCGCGCACCATCATCGGGTAGGGATGCGGGCCGGCGACGGTGCCGATGATGTAGAACGTGTCGGCGACGTTGGTCACCCAGTCGCGCATCGCCTCGTTCAGCGCATCCTTGAGCGTCTTCGAACCCGATTCGACCGTCACCACGTTCGCGCCCAGGACCTTCATCCGATAGACGTTGGCGGCCTGGCGCTTCACGTCCTCCGCGCCCATGTACACCACGCACTCCATTCCGTAGCGTGCCGCGACGGTCGCGCTAGCCACGCCGTGCATCCCCGCACCGGTCTCGGCGATCACCCGTGGCTTGCCCATGCGCCGGGCGAGCAGCGCCTGGCCGATGGTGTTGTTCACCTTGTGCGCGCCGGTGTGGTTGAGATCCTCGCGCTTGAGGAAGATCTGCGCGCCGCCGAGCCGCTGCGACCAGCGCCTCGCGTGGTAGACCGGGCTCGGACGCCCGACGTAGTGCTTGAGCTCGTAGCCGAGCTCGGCGAGAAACTCGGGATCCGCGCGGTAGCGCTCGTACTCGCGCCTGAGCTCGTCCAGCGCGTGGACGAGCGTCTCCGCGACGAACACCCCGCCGTACGGACCGAAGTGCCCCCTGGCGTCCGGGAGGTCATGCATCTGCATTGCGAACTCCTGCGATGAGAGCGGCGATCAGCCGCTCGTCCTTGATACCCTTCGCCGACTCGACCCCGCTCGATACGTCGACCGCCCACGGGCGCACGCGGCGGATCGCTTCACCCACGTTCTCGGCATCGAGTCCTCCGGACAGGATCACCGGGCGGCCGAGACGCTGCGGGATCAGGTTCCAGTCGAACGGTTCGCCGGTCCCGCCGTATAGGTCGGGCCGGTAGGCGTCGAGCAGCCAACCCGCGGCGTCGTGGAAAGGCGACAGGCATTCTAGCAAATCGACCCCGGGTCTTACCCGCCAGGCGCGCAAGTAAGGCACGCCGAACCCGCGGCAGAACTCCGGCGCCTCCTCGCCGTGAAACTGCAGGAGGTCCGGCCGGCAGGCACCGATCGCCGCGTCCACCTCCGCGGCGGACGGGTTCACGAATACCCCGACCCGCGCGACGAACGGCGGGAGGCCGGCGACGATCTCGCGCGCACGCTCCGGCGCGACCAGCCGCGGGCTCGGCGGGTAGAAGATGAGACCGATCGCATCGGCGCCCTGCCGCGCGGCCGCGAGACCGTCGGCCGGCGACGTGATGCCGCAGATCTTGATGCGCGTTCTCATCGCCCCGCCTGGAAGACCGGAAGCATAGAGGCGAACGCCGGCAGCTTCCATCGCTCCGGGTAGTCGACGGCGGTGAGATAGAGCCCCTCGGGACCGAACGTGGCCGCGGCACGGGTGCGGTCCCGGTGCGCCAGCACCTCAGCGAGCCATTCCGGCGGCGCCGCGCCCTTCCCGACGTGCACCAGGCACCCGACCAAGTTGCGCACCATGTGATGCAAGAAAGCGTTGGCGGTCAGCTCGAAGAGGAGGTACTCGCCGCGCCGCTCGATGCCGGCGGCGAGCAGCCGGCGCACGGGGCTCTTCGCCTGGCACTCCGCCGACCGCAATGCGCTGAAGTCGTGCTCGCCGACGAGCGGCGTAAGCGCCGCGCGCATCCGGTCGACGTCGAGCGGAAAGTGAAACCACCCTACCTTTCCCGCGAGCACCGCCGGCCTCACCGGGTGGTTGTAGAGCACGTAGACATAGCTCCGGCTCGTCGCCGAGAAGCGTGCGTGGAACTCGTCATCGACCTCCGCCGCCCACTGCACCGCGATTGCGCCGGGCAGTCCGGAATTGGTCCCGCGCACCCACGCGCTCTCGGGGCGCTCGACCGGTACATCGAAGTGCGCGACCTGCCCGGTCGCGTGCACGCCGGCGTCGGTCCGTCCCGCTGCAGTCACCCTGATCGGGACGCCGGCGATCGCTCCGGCGGCTGCTTCCACGCGGTCCTGGACGGTGTTGCCGGCAGGTTGCGACTGCCACCCCGCGAACGGAGCGCCGTCGTAGGCGAGGCCAAGAGCGATTCGCATGGCGATAAATAACGAAGGCCGCATCTTGCGGCCTTCGCGGGAAGCGTGCGGAGAAACCTCTCCGCTCGCGCTCCGAGCCTACCTCAAAGAGTCGAGCATCGACTTCGCCTGCTGCTGCTGCGCCGCGTCGCCCTCTTTCATCACCTCGTCCAAGAGCTCGCGCGCCCCGTCCTTGTCGCCCATCTCCTCGTAGGCTTTCGCGAGGTCGAGCTTCGTCGCGACTTCCTGCCAGCGGGCATCGACCGGCGCGCCGGTGGCCGCTGCGGCATCGCCCTTGCCGAGGTCAAAGCTGAGGCCTGCGAGGTCCAGCCCGCCGGCCGCGCCCGGTGCGGGCTTGGTCGGCGCGTCGAGCCTGAAATCGAACCCGGGATCGGCCAGCTGCGGCGCCACCATCCGCGCGGTCGTGTCGGCCCCGGTGCGCGGCTTGGTTCCCGGCAACTCGAAATCGATCGCCAGCGAGCCCGGCTGGCTCTGGCTCTCGACCATGTCGCTCACCGCCTTCTTAGTGGCTGCGTCCATGATGAACGTGCCACTCGGGGAGAAGTCGCTCTGCTCCTCGGCGGGCTTCTGCGAATCACCGCCGAGGTCGAGGTCGAACCCGAAGTCGGCGGGTGCCTCGCTGGCGACATCGAGCGACAGATCGGGTGCGGCAGCGCTCGCCCGCCCGCTGCCGGCTTCCAGATCGAAGTCGATCGTGGGGGCGGGCTTCGTGCCCAGATCGAGCGCGAAATCCGCCACGGCCGGCGTCGCTGCGGCGGCGGCTGCCGCCGGCAGCACGACAGTGTCGGGCAGGCGCGATCCCGCCGCCGAGGGCTTGCCGCCGTACATCGGGTTGGTCGGGTCGATCGAGAGCCCGAGATCGGTCGCCTTCTGCCACTCCGGCCCCTGACCGCCGGTCGCGGCGTAGATCTCGCCCGCGGTCGTTTCGAAAGCCTTAAGGTCCTTCCGGGCGGCGTAGATCTCGAGGAGCTTGACCCGCACGGCTTGGCGGTTCGGGTCCTTCTGCAGCGCTTCCTTGAGGATCTCCTCGGCCTGCGCGTCGCGGCCGTAAGCCATATACACGTCCGCCTCGGCGACCGGATCGACCTCGTCGGTGTCGATCGCACCGATGCCGCTCTGGCTGAAATCGGTCTGCAGCGAGCTGCCGCCGGTGTCGACGCTGCGTCCCCCGGTGGTCCCGAACACGGAGCTCGAGTCCGTCGTCGTCACGCCAAGCAGGCTATTTTCAAGCTTGGCACTGCGCTTCTTTCGCCACAGATATCCCCCGACGAGGAGCGCGAGCAGCGCACCGCCCCCGGCGGCCAAATAAAGCGGCTCGTTCAGGGCGGTTTCGAGCAGGCTCGGCTCCGGCGGCGGCGGCGCCGGCTTCTTGGGCGGGGCTGCAACCGCCTTGGGGGCGTCCGGCGTAGGGGCAGCCTTGGGCGCTTCGGGTGCGGGCGGCTTCTCGGCCGGTGCGGCCGCGACCGTCGCGGGCTTCTCGGCGGGCGGAGGCGCCGGCGGGGGCTCGGGCGCTTTCGCCGCTGGTGCCGGTTCGACCTTCGGCGCCTCGGGTTTCGGCGCCTCGACCTTCGGTGGCTCGACTTTCGGCGCCTCGGGCTTGGGCGCGAGCGCGGCCTTGGGGGCCTCGGGCGCCTTAGCCATCTCGACGGCGGGCGGCTTGACGGCGGGCGCGGGGGGCGGCGGAGCCGGCGCGGCCTTGGGGGCCTGCACCTGCTTCTGCAGATCGGCGAGCTGCTGGTTCTTCAGCTCGAGCAGCTTCTGCATGTCCTTGACGTTTTTCTCCAGATCGCCGATCCGCGAGTTGGCTTCCTTGATCGCGCGGTCCCGCGCCGCGACGTCGTCCGCGCGCGCCTGCTCGGCCGCCTTCGCGCTCTTCGCGACTTCGGCTTTCGACACCCGGAGCTCGTCGCGTGGCGCGGGCTTGGGCGCGGGCTCATCGGCCCGGGGGGTGATCCGGCCTGCGGCGCGCTGCTGCGCGGGCTGATCCGGCGTGGGCGTCGCGGCGACGACCTCCCCGAGCTTGGCGCGGTACTCGTTGAAGTCCTGCGTCTGCGCGACGACGATCTTGTTCGCATCCGGCGGCGTGACCGCCGCGGCGGTCACGCGGTCGGGGATGGTGAGGATGCGCCCCGTGCGCAGGAGGTTCATGTTCTTGTTGATGAACGCGTCCTCGTTCGCGCGATACAGGGCGACGAGCATCTGCTGCGCGGTCACGCCCTCGGACTTGTACTGCGCGGCGATCTTGCCGAGCGTATCGCCCTGCTTCACTTCGTAGTTGCCCGCGGGGCTCGATGCGAGCGGCGGCGAGGCGCCGGGCTTGTCCGCGGGGGTCGCGATCGGCGCCTGGGCGGGCGCAGGGGCCGGCGGTGCAGAGGCGGTGACCTCCGGCGGCTTCGGCGCCTCGACGGGCTTCGCTTCCGGCGCCGCGACTTTCGGCGGGGCGGCGGCGATGGGCGGGCCCTTGTACTCGGCCGGATCAAGGAGGAAGGTGTATTGGCGAACAAGGCGTCCCGAGGCCCAGTTCAGCTCGACGAGCAAATCGACGAACGGCTCCTCGACGGGATTCAGCGTCGACAGCCGGATGACGTAGCGGTTCTCGCCGCGGCGCTCGAGAATCGCGCGCACCTGCGGCACGACCGAGCCGAATTCGACGCCCGCTTCGCGGAATGCGTCGGCCGAAGCGATTCGCGCGGCGAGTGTCTCGGCTTCACCGCGCTGGAGGTTCACGATCTCGATTTCCGCGCGCAGCGGCTGGCCCAGGCCGGACTGCACGGCCAGCTTCCCGAGCCCTGCCGCCAGCCCCACTGACGGCACCAGCAACAGCCCCGCGAGCGCCAGCAATGTCGTTGTAATCGTTGGTTTTGCCACCGTGCCCCCCTCGGGGACTTAATCCGAGGTAACTAACATAGCATCAGGGATTTAGCCATGCAAGCTAATCCTCCTCCTCAGAATCGCTGCCAAGCCAACTATTTCTCAGGTTATTTTGCCTCGTTCAACTCACGCCGCGGCGGCCTCGCGCGCACCGCCTTTGAGACGGCTTCCGGACGCCTCCAGGAGGATGCGCAGCATGCGCCGGAGCGGTTCCGCGGCGCCCCAGAGAAGCTGGTCGCCGACCGTGAACGCCGCGAGATACTGCGGCCCCATCGCGAGCTTCCGGAGACGTCCGACCGGAACCTGGAGCGACCCGGTCACCGCCGCGGGCGAGAGCTCGCGGATGCTCGCTTCGCGCTCGTTCGGCACCACGCGCACCCACGGGTTCGCCGCCGCGAGCAGCGCCTCGATCTCCGGTAGCGGGACGTCGCGGGTGAGCTTGATCGTGAGCGCCTGACTGTGGCAGCGCATCGCGCCGATGCGCACGCAGATGCCGTCCATCGGGATCGGCCGCTCGGCGCGGCCGAGGATCTTGTTGCCCTCGGCCTGCGCTTTCCACTCCTCGCGGCTCTGGCCGTTGCCGAGGTCCTTATCGATCCACGCGATGAGGCTGCCGGCGAGCGGTACGCCCAAGTGCTCCCTCGGCATGGCGTCGGACCGCAGCGAGTCGGCGACGCGCCGGTCGATCTCCAAGATCGCCGCGGCCGGGTCGGCCAGGAGCCGCTCGGCGACACGGTGGGCGACGCCCATCTGCGCCAGCAGCTCGCGCATGTGCTGCGCGCCCCCGCCCGATGCTGCCTGGTAGGTCATGGCGGTCATCCACTCGACCAGCCCGTGCTTGAAGAGGCCGTGCAGGCCCATGATCATCAGGCTGACCGTGCAATTGCCGCCGATGTAGTCCTTCACCCCGCGTCGCAAGCCGTCTTTGATGAGATCGAAGTTCACCGGATCGAGGATGATCAGCGCGTCCTTGCTCATCCGCAGCGCCGACGCGGCGTCGATCCAGTAGCCGTCCCACCCGGTCGCGCGAAGCTTGGGATGGATGTCGTTCGTATAGTCGCCGCCCTGGCAGGTGATGACGACGTCCATCGCCGCGAGGCTCTTGATCGAGCGCGCGTCCTCGAGCGGGCCCGTGCTGCGGCCCACGTCGGGGCCCTCGCCGCCGACGTTCGACGTGGTGAAGAACGACGGGGCGATCAGGTCGAAATCGCGCTCCTCGCGCATGCGCTGTACCAGCACCGAGCCGACCATCCCGCGCCAGCCGACGAAACCCACTCGCGTCATCACCGTCCTCGCCTTCCGCCTGAAACAAGCCGCGCGGCCCGCGCTTAGCCCAGCGCCGCCACCACCGCATCGCCCATCGCCGCCGTTCCCACCCGAATCGCGCCGGGTTCGTGGATGTCGGCGGTGCGCAGCCCCTGCGCCAAAACCTTCCGGACCGCGGACTCGATTCGGTCCGCTAGCCGATCCTGATTCAAGCTATAGCGCAACATCATCGCCGCCGAAAGGATCGTCGCGAGCGGATTCGCGACATCCTTCCCGGCGATGTCGGGGGCGGAGCCGTGGATCGGCTCGTATAGCCCCTTTCCCCGCTCGTCGAGCGCCGCCGAGGGCAGCATGCCGATCGACCCCGTGAGCATCGATGCTGCGTCGGACAGGATGTCGCCGAACATGTTCCCGGTGACGATCACGTCGAACTGCTTCGGCGCGCGCAGGAGCTGCATCGCGGCATTGTCCACGTACATGTGCGAGAGCTCGACGTCCGGGTACTCCGCGCCGACGGTGCCGACCACCTCGCGCCACAGTTGTGAGGTCTCGAGCACGTTCGCCTTGTCCACCGAGCAGAGCCGGCGGCTGCGCTTCCGCGCCGCCTTGAAGCCCGCGTGCGCGATGCGGCGGATCTCCGACTCGGCGTAGCGCATCGTGTCGAAGCCCTCGCGCTCGCCTGCGTCGTTGGTCCGGATGCCCCGCGGCTGGCCGAAGTAGATGTCTCCGGTAAGCTCGCGCAGGATCAGGAGGTCCAGGCCGGCGACGAGCTCAGGTTTGAGCGAGGAGGCGCCGGCGAGCTCGGGGTAGATGGTCGCCGGGCGCAGGTTCGCGAACAGGCCGAGCTCCTTGCGCAGGCGAAGGATCGCTTGCTCGGGGCGCTTCGCGCGTGCGAGCTGGTCGTACTGCGGCCCGCCGACCGCGCCGAACAGGATCGCGTCCGCGCCCTTCGCGACGGCGAGGGTCGCGTCCGGCAACGGGTCTCCGGAGACGTCGTACGCAGCGCCGCCTACCGGCGCCTCCGCGAGCTCGAAGCGCACGTCCTCGCGCCCGAGCGCGCCGAGCACCCTGACCGCCTGCGCGACGATCTCGGTGCCGATCCCGTCGCCGGGAAGAACGGCGATCTTCAGGTGAACAGCCACGGCTGCTCCGCCTGGCGGCGCTCCTCGAACGCGTGGATCTTGTCCGCGTGGCGCAGCGTCAGGCCGATGTCGTCGAGCCCGTTGAGGAGACAGTGCTTGCGCGAGCCGTCGATCTCGAATCTGAACGCGCGGCTACCGTCGGGATAGGCCACCGTCTGCGCGGCGAGATCGATCGTCAGGCGAAAGCCCGGGAACGCCGCAACGTCGTTGAAGAGACGCTCGACCTCCGACTCGGCGAGGACGATCGGGAGAAACCCGTTCTTGAAGCTGTTGTTGAAGAAGATGTCGCCGTACGAGGTGGCGATCACCGCCTTGAACCCGTAGTCCGCGAGCGCCCACGGCGCGTGCTCGCGCGAGGAGCCGCAGCCGAAGTTCTGGCGCGCGAGCAGGATGGTCGCGCCCTTGTAGCGCGGCTGGTTGAGCACGAAATCCGGGTTGAGCGGGCGCCGCGAGTTGTCCCGCCCCGGCTCGCCGATGTCGGCATAGCGCCAGGCGTCGAAGAGGTTCGGTCCGAATCCCGACCGCGCGATCGATTTCAGGAACTGCTTCGGGATGATCTGGTCGGTGTCGACGTTGTGGCGGTCGAGCGGGGCGACCAGCCCGTTCAGAACGGTGAATTTTTCCATGTGCGTCTTTCCTACTTCTGGAAGATCCGTTCGATCGAGTCGCCGGCGCGCTCGATCGCGGACCCGGTCGCGCGCCCGGCGCGCTTCACCGCGTCCTCGGTCCTCTGGCCGGCGATCTCGGCGTCGTTCTTCACGCCCTGCGCGGTGTCGCACTCGGCGACCGCGAGCGCCGCCGACAAGAGCACGAGGTGTCGCATGCGCTCAGCTCCACGCCCTGACGTCGACGAAGTGGCCGGAGATCGCCGCCGCCGCCGCCATCTCCGGGCTCACGAGGTGCGTGCGGCCGCCCGGGCCCTGGCGGCCCTCGAAATTGCGGTTGGAGGTCGAGGCGCAGCGCTCGCCGGGCGAGAGCTTGTCGTCGTTCATGCCGAGGCACATCGAGCAACCGGGCTCGCGCCACTCGAAGCCGGCGTCCCTGAAGATGCGGTCGAGGCCCTCGCGCTCGGCCTGCTCCTTCACCCTCCCCGAGCCGGGGACGACCATCGCCAGCCGCACGTTCGACGCGATCCGGCGGCCGCGCACGACGGCGGCGGCCGCGCGCAGGTCCTCGATGCGCGAGTTCGTGCACGAGCCGATGAACACCTTGTCGATGCGGACGTCGGTCAGCGGCATGTTCGGCTCGAGCGCCATGTAGTTGAGCGCACGCTCGATGCCGTCGCGCTTCACCGGGTCGCGCTCCTCGTCGGGATCGGGTACACGCGCGTCGACCGGCAGCACCATCTCCGGCGAGGTCCCCCACGTGACCTGCGGCTTGATTTCGCGCGCATCGAGCGTGACCACGCGGTCGAACTTCGCGTCGTCATCGCTGCGCAGCGTGCGCCAATAGGCGACGGCACGGTCCCACGCCTCGCCCTTCGGCGCGAACGTCCGGCCCTTGAGGTAAGCGATCGTCGTATCGTCGACCGCGACCATGCCGCAGCGCGCCCCGGCCTCGATCGACATGTTGCACAGGGTCATGCGGCCTTCCATCGACAGCGCGCGCACCGCGGCGCCGGCGTACTCGATCGCGTAGCCGCTGCCGCCGGCGGTGCCGATGCGGCCGATGATCGCGAGCGCCATGTCCTTCGCCGTCACACCTCGCGGAAGCAGTCCCTCGACCAGTACCAGCATGTTGCGTGATTTCTTCGCGACCAGGCACTGCGTCGCGAGCACGTGCTCGACCTCGGAGGTGCCGATGCCGTGCGCGAGACAGGCGAACGCGCCATGAGTGCTCGTGTGGCTGTCGCCGCAGACCACCGTCATCCCCGGAAGCGTCGCGCCGTGCTCGGGGCCGATCACGTGCACGATGCCCTGGTTGCGGTCGCGGAAGGGGAAGTACGCCTTGGCGCCGTGCTCGCGGATATTCTTGTCCAGGGTATCGACCTGGAGGCGCGAGATCGGGTCGGCGATACCCTGGTCCCAGTCGCGCGTCGGCGTGTTGTGGTCGGCGGTCGCGACCACTGATCCGGTGCGCCAGACCTTCCGCCCGGCGAGCCGGAGCCCCTCGTAGGCCTGGGGGCTCGTCACCTCGTGCACGAGATGCCGGTCGATGTACATGAGCGTCGTGCCGTCGTCTTCGGCATGCACGGCGTGGCTCGCCCAGAGCTTGTCGTAGAGGGTTTGTGTTGTCATTGGAATGGATAGCCCGCGCCGGTGCGGCTCGCGCCGCGTCAAAGCGAAAATTATAACGGAAGCCGACCCTCCGACCGCCTCGTCGCGCCGGCGACGCGGCTCAGCTGCGGCGTCGCGTCGCCTCGTAAAGCGGCATGACCTTGTCCGCGTAAACCTGCAGGTCCTGGATCCGGGTGGCGGTCGAGGGGTGGGTCGAGAGGAATTCCGGCGGCGCGCCGCCGCCACCTTGCGCCATCTTCTGCCAGATGCTCACCGCCGCGCGGGGGTCGTAGCCGGCGCGGGCGGCCAGCTCGACGCCGATCCGATCGGCCTCCTGCTCGTGCAACCGCGAGTTCGGCAAGGTGAAAGTGACCTGCGCCACCATGTCGGCGAGCTGGGCGCCGCCCTGCCCCAGCCCGAGCGCGGCGCTCGCGATGCCGACCGCGAGACCGGTCGCCATTTGTTGCGAGACCCGCTCGCGGCCGTGCTCGCGCAGGGCATGCGCGATCTCGTGGCCCATCACCGCCGCGAGCTCGTCGTCGGTCAGCTTGAGCTTCTCGATCAGGCCGGTGTACACGGCCATCTTGCCGCCGGGCATGCACCACGCGTTGAGCTGGGCGGAGGTGATCACGTGCACCTCCCACTTCCAGCCGGGCGCGTCGCGCCGGAACACGCCCGTCTGCACGATGAGGCGGTTCGCGATCGTCCGCACCCGCTGCACCTGCGCGGGGTCGCGGTCGAGGAGCCCCTTGGCTTGCGCGGCGGCGATGGTCTTGGCGTACTGCTGCGTTGCGGCCTTGTCGATCTCGGCGGACGAAACGAGCATCGCCTGCGACCTGTCGACCCCGACCGCCCCGGACTGCGTGGTCTTCACCGGCGCGCAGCCGGCGAGGGCAAGCGCGCTCGCGCCGGCGGCGGCGAGGGTACGGATCGAGCGGTTCATCGGGACCTCGGACGCGGAGGTTGACTATAGGTTCGCTATGACCGCGGTGCCGCATCGGCTGTCGACTGCGACGAGCGGCGCAACAGTTTCGCGCGCCGCGCGAGGAGAAGCAACCCAGTCGCGGCGGCGCCGCTCGCGGCGGTGAACGTCCAGGCCGGGCCGATCGCCTCCCAGGCCGCCCCGCTCGCCAGTGCGCCCAGGAAGCCGCCGACGCCGAAGGCGAGCGAGAGGTAGAGCGCCTGTCCGCGCACCTGCCGCGTCCCGCTGAACCAGCGGTTGATCAGCGCGACCGAGGCGATGTGGCACGCGCCGAAGGTGGCCGCATGCGCGAGCTGCGCGATCACCAGGAGCGCCGGACTGCCCACACCCCAGCCGATCAGCGCGAACCGCCCGACCGCCAGCGCGAAACATGCGAGCAGCACCTGGTCGGCGGCGAAGCGCTTCATCCAGTACGGCGCGGCGAGGAAGACGGCGATCTCGGCGAGCACCCCCAGCGACCACAACGCGCCGATTGCGGCCTTGCTGTACCCCGCGTCGTCGAGATAGATGCTGTAGAAAGCGTACAGCGGCCCGTGCGCGACGTTCAGCAGGATGTTCGCGGCGAGAAGCGCGACGACCTCCGCGCGCAGCGCGTGCGCGACGATAGGCTCGTGCACGGCGGCCGGGTCCGCCGGCGGATCGCGGAGCGTGAACGCGAGCGCAAGGGTTGCCGCCAGCGCCGCGAGGAGCAGCCACAGCAGGTTCGCGATCGGGACGCGGTCGAGAAGCCAGCCCACGCCGAGCACCGCCGCGATGAAGCCCACCGAGCCCCACAGCCGCACGCCGCCGTAAGACTCGATCCGATCGGCGAGCGCCTTGAACGTGATGGATTCGACCAGCGGCATCGTCGCGCTGGAGAAGAATGCGAAGGTCGCAAGCACGACGAACAGGCCCGCGAAGGTCGCGGTCGCGAAGACACCGGCGTACGCGGCGATCGCCGCGGCGAGCGTCGCCTGCAGGAGCCGTGCGCGCCAGCCGCGCCGGTCGGCGAGGGTCGCCCACAGGTGCGGCGCGAAGATCCGCATGAGCTGCATGAGCGAAAGCAGCAGGCCGATCTCCCACGCGGATCGTCCGATCGACTGGAGGTAGAGCGAGAAATACGGCGCGAACGCGCCGACGAACGCGAAGTAGGCGAAGTAGATCCCGGCGAGCCGCCGGCGGGGAATCGGGTCGGTGACGGGCACGGGCCGCGGCTGCGTCGCACGCCGGTCGCGCGCGGCTTCCCGCACATCCTTCTCAGGGTCGCAGCACGATCTTCGCCGCCGGGGTGCGGCCCCGATCGAGATCCTCGAACGCTCGCGCGCCCGCGGCAAGGGGGCGGGTCTCCACCCACGCGAGATCGCCGAAAGCGCCGCCGGCGAGCGCCGCCACGGTCGAACGCAGATCTGCGGTGGTGTACGTGTAGGCGCCGATCAGCGTGATTTCGGCGAGCGTGAGCCGTCGCATGTCGATCTCGCTCGCCCAGTCCTGCAGCCCGATATGCATGATCACGCCGCCCGGCTTCACCGCCTCGAGCGCGGCAGCACGCGTGGGCTTGGCGCCCACGGCGTCCAAGACGAGATCCATCGTCCCCGCGGCCGGTCCGCCACCCGCGAGCGGATCGAAAACACGCGCGCCGCTCGCGCTCGCCGCGGCCTCGCGCCGCAGCGGGTTGGTCTCGGCGAGGTGCAGCTCGCGCACGCCGTACGCCCGGGCGAGGAGCGCGGCGAGCAGCCCGACCGCGCCGCCGCCGATCACGAGCACCCGGCACTCGGCGAGCGGACGCACGAGCGCGCGCGAGCCGAGGTTGAGCGCGTGGAGCGCGGTCGCGGCAGGTTCGGTCAGCGCTGCGGTCACCGGATGCATGTCCTGCGGGATCTCGATCAGGCTGGCCGCGGGGATGGACATCAGCTCGGCGAATCCACCCGGCCGGGTCATGCCGACCATCGTGCGGTCGGCGCAGAGGTTGTTCCGGCCCTGCACGCAGTACTCGCACCGGCCGCAGACGATCAGCGGGTTGACGGTGACGCGTACGCCGCGGCCCGGCCCCGCGACGATCTGGCCCGAGAGCTCGTGTCCGAGCACGAGCGGCGGCACGCGTCGCGGATCGCGGCCGTGGTACGCATGCATGTCGGAGCCGCAGATCCCGACGGCGTCGATGCGGAGCACCACTTCGCCCGCCTCGAGCCGCGGTTCGGGCTGATCCGTGTACTCGACTCGATTGGGTGCGGTATAGACGAGTGCTTTCATGGCTTGCCTCCTACTTCGCCGAGAACCCGCCGTCCACGAAGATCGTCTGCCCGGTGACATAGGCGGACGCGTCGCTTGCGAGGAAGACCGCGGTGCCGTGAAGATCGGCGAGCTCGCCATTGCGGCCGATCATCGTCTGGGTCGCCATCGCGGCCGCGCGCTGCGGGTCGCCGAACACCGGCGCGGTCAGCGGGGTCGGGAAGAATCCCGGCGCGATGGCGTTGCAGGTCACCCCGTAGCGCGACCAGTACTCGGCGGTCGCGCGGGTGAGCTGCATGACCCCGCCCTTCGACGCGCCGTACGGCCCGCTGTTGCCGAAGGCGCGGACCGACTGCAGCGACGCGATGTTCACGATCCGTCCCCACCCCCGGTCGCGCATCGCGGGCGCGAGGCGCTGCGACAGGAAAAACGGCGCCGAGAGGTTGAGCGCGATGGTGGCGTCCCAGTCGGTCTCGCTCAAGTCCGGAAACGGCTTGCGGATGTTCACGCCGGCGGCGTTCACGAGGATGTCGGGCGCGCCGAAGAGCGACGGCGCCTGCTCCGCGCATGCGAGGAGCTCGGCCCGGTCGGCGAGATCGCAAGCGAGCGCTGCCGCCGCGACCCCATCGTCAGCAAGCTCGTCCACGGCCCGGGTGAGCTCGTCGCGCCGGCGTGCGACGAGCACGACCTTCGCGCCCGCGCCCGCGAGCGCCTGCGCGATCGCCCGTCCGATCCCGGAGCTGCCGCCGGTGACGAGCGCGACTCTGCCGGTGAGATCGAAGAGCCGCGCGATCGTCGCGGAGCTCGTCACGACGCCCTCACGAAACCCGTCACGAAACCCGTCACGAAACTACGGGCGCGCCGCGATCGAACTCGTCCTGCGGGAAGTACTTCCGCAGCCGGTCGTCCGCGGTGCGTGCGTGCGCTTCCATCCCCTCCAGCCGCGAGATGCGCGCGGTGACTTGCGCGATCTCGCGCGCAGCCTCGCGCGTCATTCGCTGCCAGGTGAGCGTTTTCAGGAACTTGTGCACCGAGAGGCCGCCCGAGTAGCGCGCGGCGCCCTTGGTCGGCAGGATGTGGTTCGGCCCGGAGGTCTTGTCGCCGAACGCGACGGTGGTCTCCTCGCCGAGGAAGAGCGAGCCGTAGCAGGTCAGGTGCGCGAGCCACCAGTCGAGCTCGCGCGCGTGGACCTCGAGATGCTCGGAGGCGTACCGATCGGAGACCGCGACGACCTCCTCGCGCGTCTCGCACACGATCACCTCCCCGTAGTCGCGCCACGCCGCGCCGGCCGCGTCGCGCGCGGTCGGCGGCAGCCGATCGATGAGCTGCGGCACCCGCTCCAAGGTCGCCTCGGCAATCGAGCGAGAGGTGGTGAAGAGCCATGCGGGCGACTCGTGGCCGTGCTCGGCCTGGCCGACGAGGTCCGTCGCAACGATGTGCGGGTCGGCGGCTTCGTCGGCGATCACCGCCACCTCGGACGGGCCGGCGAAGACGTCGATGCCGACCCTTCCGAAGAGCATCCGCTTCGCTTCGGCCACGAACTTGTTGCCCGGGCCGACGATGATGTCCGCGGGCTTCCCGGTGAACAGGCCGTAGGCCATCGTCGCGATCGCCTGCACCCCGCCGAGGGTCATGATGACGTCGGCGCCCGAGACTTTCATGGCGTACAACACCTCCGGATGGATGCCCTCCCCGCGATACGGCGTGGAGCACGCGATCACGGTCCGCACGCCTGCGGCTTTGGCCGTCGCGACGCTCATGTAGGCGGACGCGATGTGCGCGTATCGGCCGGTCGGGACATAGCAGCCGGCGACGTTGACCGGAACGAGGCGCTGGCCGGCGGTGACGCCGGGATGGAGCTCGACCGAGAACTCGCGGATCGACTCGGCTTGCGCGCGCGCGAACTTGCGCACCTGCCCGGTCGCGAATTCGATATCGCGCTTGGTGCCCGCTGGAATGCCGCGCGTGCGCCGCTCGACCTCGGCCGGCGTCACGACGATCTCGCCCGACCACTGGTCGAGCTTAGCCGCGTACGCGCGCACCGCCGCCTCGCCGTTCGTCTCGATCTCCGCGAGCATTCCGGCCACCACCTCACGTGCGGCGGTGGTCTCGGTGTCCGCGGTCTTGGTCGCCCGCTTGAGATAGGTGATCGCCATGCAATGCTCCCGATTCGTGCGTGTCGCCGCCGCCCGAGCTCAAGCGTGCTCCGCGATGAGCCGTTCCACCTGGGCGCGCGTGGGCACGGCATCGGCGACGCCCTTGCGCGCGCACTTGAGCGCCGCGGCGGCGGCGCCGAAGCGCAGCGCCCCGGGCGGCGCGAGCCCCTCGGCTAGTGCCAACGCATAGGCGCCGTGAAAGACGTCGCCGGCGCCCAGAGTATCCACCGCCGGGACGGCGAAGGCCGGCAGGTGCCGCGGCGTACGATCGCCCGCCTCCATCCACCGGACGCCGCGCTCGCCGCAGGTCACCGCAGCGAGCTTCGCGCCCGCGGCGAGCGCTTGCGCGAGTCCGGTCTCCACGGCCGCCCGGCCCGCGAAATCGGCGAGCCCCGGCTCCGAGAAGACGGCGTGATCCGCCAGGGCGACGAGCCGGGCGAGCGTTGCCGCCTCGGCGGTGTCCGCATCGAGCACACTCGGCGTCCCGCACGCACGCGCAAGCGCGAACGCGCGGGCCGCACCGTCCGGCCAGCGCACGTCGGCGAGCACCGCCGCCGCGGACGCGATGTCGGCGGGACCGAGCCACGCCGCGTCTTCGGCCAGCCCGCTGCCGCGGAAGTTGACGACCATGCGCTCTCCATCCGGCGCCACGATCACGGCCGACTCCGAGGTCCGGCCGCCGGCCACCACTTTCACGAGCGACGTATCGACGCCCTGCCCCGCGAGCGCCTCGCGCACGGCCGCGCCGGTCGCATCGTCGCCGACGCGACCGCCGAACACTGCGCGGCCGCCGAGCCGCGCGACCGCCACCGCCGCGTTCGCCGCCATGCCGCCGAGCGCGAAGGCCAGCGCGTGCGCCCGGTACTTCGCCGCCGCGCGGGGCATCGCCGCGACGTCGAAGACGCGGTCGGCGGTCAGATGCCCGAGGCACAGGACGGTCTTCATCGATCGCGCGCCTTCGTCATCCAAACGCCAGCAACGGCTTGAGCAGCCGTCCGTCGGCGAACTCGGCGAACCGCTGCGGCAGCTCGTCGAGGGCGAACTCGAGATCGACGACTCGGGCATAGCGCTCGCGGTGGCGGCGGAGCAGCGCCAGGTTGGCGGCGTAGTCGCCTTTCCGGAAATAGAAGGAGCGCAGCATGTAGAAATCCTTGCGCCGGATCGGCTTCGACTCCTCGATCGTCCACGGCGCGTCATTCTCGCCGAGGAGCAGGACAACGCCCTTCGGCCGCACGATCTCGAGCGCCTGGTTGCGCGCCGCGTGCGCCCCGCTCGACTCGACGACGAGGTGAAAGCGGCGGCTGGTGTCCCCGACGGGATGCGCCTGCGCGCCGAACCCTGCCGCGAAAAGAGTGCGCGCCTCGCGCGGATCGGCGACCCAGATGTTGCGATAGCCCATATCCGCGGCGGCGATGATCGCGCCGACCCCGATCGGACCGGCGCCGGTCACCAGCACATCGCCGTCGGGGACGAGCGCACGCGCCATGCGCAAGCCATGGCCGGAGGTGCCGATCGTGTCGAGGAGGAGCGGGGCGAGACGGTCTTCGACGTCATCCGGCACCGGCAGCAGGCATTGCTCGGGCACCGCGAGGTACTCGGCGTATCCGCCCGGGCGGTTCCAGCCGACGAGGGTGGACTCGGCGAGGCAGAGGTGCGTGTCGCCCGAGAGACAGCTCTCGCAGCGGCCGCAGTGCACAGGAATATAGACGAGCGAGCGGCGGCCGTGGAGCGCGTGACCCGGCGCATCGACCACGCCGAGAATCTCGTGGCCCGGCGTGTGCACCGCACCCTTGTGCCAGAGCTTCGTATCGCTGCCGCAGAGCGCCGCGCGCGCGACCCGGAGCATCACCTCGCCGGCTGCCGCCGGCGGGAGCGCCTGCTCGGCGATCGAGATCCGCCGCTCGCCGTGGAACACCGCCGCGCGCATCGCGCCCCTCACTTCAGGGTGAAGAGGGACAGCGCCGGGAAGAACCCGATCACCGCCGAGACGACCACCATCGCCAGCGCGAACGGAGCCGCATAGCGCGCGATCGCGCCGACCGGCGTGCGCGTCAGGCCCGACATCACGAACAGGTTCAGGCCGAACGGCGGCGTGATGAACCCGAGCCCGAGCGTCGTGATCATGAAGATGCAGAAGTGGATCGGATCCATCCCCACTTTCTCCGCGAGCGGGAGGAGCAGCGGGCCCAGCACAACGATGTTCGGCCCGGCCTCCATGACCATCCCGGCGAGCACCCAGATGACGAGCATCAGGATCACGACCTCGGTGCGACTCGCGCCGAACGCCATCACCCAATCGACGAACCGCTGCGGGATCTCGAGAACCGTCAGCGTCTGTGCGAAGAGCAGCGCCACCGCGATGATCGGCAGCACGACGCCGCACACTCGAGCGCTGGTGCCGAGCATCGCCGGGAAATCGCGGAGGAAGATGCGCTTCTGGATCATGCCGATCGCGAGCCCGATCGCGGCCGCGACCGCCGCCGCCTCGGTCGGGGTGAAGATACCCGAGTAGATCCCGCCGAGGATGATCACCGGGATCAACAGTGCCCATTTCGCGGCGTTGAGTGCCGCCAACCAGCGCATCCAGGAGAAGCTGCCGGTCGAGTGCTCGTAGCCGCGAACCCGGTTGATCAGCGCGTTCGTCAGCATCACCGTGACGAGCACCATCACCCCCGGCACAAACGCCGCCTGGAACAGCGTCGCCGAGGAAATGCCCAGCACCAGGCCGATCACGATGTACGCGATCGACGGCGGGATCAGGATGCCGGTGCAGGCGCCCGATGCGACCAGCGCGCAGGCATAGGCCTTCGGGTAGCCCTTCTCCTGCAACCGGTCCATGGTGATCCGTCCGATCGCCGCGGCGTCGGCCGCGTCCGACCCGGAGATGCAGGAGAAGAGCCCGCACCCCATGACGGTAGAGGTCCCGAAACCGGCGCGAAACGTGCCGAAGGTGGACTCCGCGAAATCGAGCAGCCGGTAGGCGAGCCCGCTGCGGACCATGACATCGCCGGTCAGGATGAACAGCGGAATCGCGATCAGCGCGAACGAATCGACGCCTTCGAACAGCGCCTCGCCGATGAGGGTGAGCGGCAGCGCACCGGTCGAGGCGAGCATCGCGACCGTGCCGAGCCCGAGGCACACCCAGAACGGGACGCCGATCACGAGCAGCGTGACGATGAGAAGCGCCGAGAGTACGACCTCCATCGCCTACTCTTCGAACATCGCCTTGCCCGCGTAGGCCTCGCGGCCGGCGCGGAGGTCGGCGACGTCGCGCCTGATCCCCTGGACCGAGCGCAGGATCACCAGCGCGAACCCGATCGGCACCGCGGCCTCGAACCACGCCTTGTTGACGCGCAATACCGGCGTTGCGCCTTCGAACTGCAGGAGCTGCCGGATGGTATGCATCGAGTAGTAGAGCGCAACGCAGGCGAAGGCGATAGTGCACACCTCGGCGAAGACGTAGACGTAGCCGTGCACCCGCTTCGGCAGCGCGTTCAGGAGGACGTCGAACTTGATGTGGGCGCGCTCCTTCACCGCATAGGCCGCTCCGATCCAGCCGAGATAGATGAAGGCGTAGCGCGCGGTCTCCTCCGCCCACGCTGAGGAGTAGTTGAAGACGAAGCGCCGGATCACCTCCTGCACGATGACGAAGCAGCAGAAGATGTAGCAGACGAGCATGACGTAGCGCTCGGCGTTGTCGTCGAGTTTACGCAGCACCCCCCGCATCATCGGTCTATCCCCTCGCTGCTCGCCGACGCGCTGGCGGCGCGCGGAGCGCGCCGCCGCCGGCCCTGCTCACCCGTCCCGGCGCTTCTCAGCCTGTCCCCCATTCCTCGCTTCACCGTGCTCACCGCGCCGCGCCCTAATCCGCCATCCCGCCGCGCGGGCGTGTTGAGCGGCGCGCCGAAGGCGCGACCGCTCGAACACGCCCAGTTAGGGCGTCTCGCCTTCCGAGACGCCCTAACCGATGTAGTCGCCCACCGTAATCGGCCCCTTCGTGTTGGCGGCTTCCTTCAGCTCGTTGAACTTGTCGAGCGAGCCGGCGAGCTTCACCTTGAACTCGTCCCACTCCTTGCGGCTATCCCCGCACGTCTCGACCCACTGCTTGTACTCGGCCGGGGTGGGGTTGTAGAACTGCGCGCCGCCGTCGCGCATGATCTTCATGGAGACGATGCGCGCCTTCTCGATCTGCCCGAACGTCTCGATCTGCGTCTTGGTGGAGGCCTGGTCGAACGCGACCTTGAGATCGGTCGGCAGGTTGCTGTACCAGGTCGCGTTCGCGGCGAACATCTGCGCATCGGACACCGAGCGCACGGTCGTGATCCAGCCGAGGATGTCGTGGAAGCCGAACGTGGCGAGCGCGCTCACCGCCGGGTCGAGCCCGTCCGCGACGCCCTGCTTGATCGCGGTCGCGGTTTCGCCCCAGGCGACCACCGTGGGGTTCGCGCCGGCGAGGCGGTAGAACTGCTGCAGGAGCGCCGAGGGCGGCACGCGCATCTTCATGCCCTGCATGTCGGCGGGCGCGGCGATCTTCTTGAAGCCCTTGCGCGTGGCGATGGTGCGCGGATCGACGGTGTAGTAGAACATCGGCTTGTAGCCGCGCGCGACCACCTTCGGGGAGATCTCCTTGTCCCACGCGCGCGAAGTGACGAGGTTGGCGTACCGCTGGTTCTCGCCGCACCAGAATGGGATGTTGATCAGGTCGACCGACGGGGCGTAGGGCGAGAAGTTCGAGAGCGAGACCGCGCCGCCCTGGACCGTGCCGGCCTGGATCTTCTGCGCGAGCGCCGCGCCGACGCCGAGCTGCCCGGCGGGGTGGAGCTTCACGTAGATCTGGTTCTTGGAGGCGCTCTCGACGTTCGCCTTGAACTGCGCCTGCATCACCGGATACTTCACGTAGTCCTCGATCTTGTACTCGGTCGCGAAGAGCATCGTGACCTTCGCCGCCTTCTGCCGCGCGGCATCATCGGCGCCGGCCTGCGCGAGGGCGCGCGAATCCCACAGGTAGCCGCCGATCGACGCGAGTACGGCGGTGGTGAAGCCGTACCGGCCGGCGGTCTCGAGAAACCGGCGGCGCTCGGGCGATTCCGGGTGTGGCGTTTTCATGCGTCCTCCTCCTTGGGGTGGTCGGCTGGGGCTGCGCTCGATTCGGCGAGCACACCGGAGACGAAGAAGATCATAGCGCCCAGGACGACGAGGAACTCGCCGACATCGCCGAGCTTGAACGGCGGGGTGAACTTCGCGATCACCCCCACCTTGCCGACCAGCACGTCGAGCGCGTACACGGCGAGCGCCGCGCCCGAGATCCAGTAGCTCCATCGACGCACGGCCCCTCCGAATCCCGGGAACGATTCCCGCACAGCGCGCGAGATCGCAACAGACTGTAGGTGGCGCGCTCGGCCTCTGTCAAGAAAGCCGCTGCAGACACGCTCGCGGAAGAGCGTGCGTAGGAGCCGGCAAACCGACGCCCGGAGGAGCGGCGCCGGCGCACCGAGTCGATCGTTCGCGCGACGATGAGTCCACTCGCACCTTAAGCACGGCCGAACCAGCGTCGGAGAACGGGTACAAATCCCCGTTCGACCGCGCCGAGACCACACCGGGACGATCGCGGTTCCCGTAGAATCCGCGCGGTCCGCCGGTGCGCATTCTTCGAGCGGCCGCACACGAAAACGACACGCTTTGTCCGCACCGCCAGCGCCCGCCGCAAGCTCCTCCCGCCGCCGGGCGATGCTGTTTCTGCTGTTCACCGTCTCCGGGTTCGCCGGACTCATCTACGAGTCGATCTGGAGCCACTACCTCAAGCTGTTCTTCGGTCACGCGGCGTACGCGCAGACGCTGGTGCTCGCGCTCTTCATGGGCGGCATGGCGGGGGGCAGCTGGCTTGCGAGCCGGTTGTCGGCGCGACTTCGCAACCTGCTGCGTGGCTATGCGCTGGTCGAGGCGGCGATCGGACTCGCCGCGGTCGTGTTCCATCCGGTGTTCGTCGCCACGACCGGCGCCGCCTACGACAGCTGGCTGCCCGCGCTCGGCTCGGACACCGGCGCGGCGATCCTCAAATGGACGCTCGGCGCCGCGCTCATCCTGCCCCAGTCGATCCTCCTCGGAACGACGTTTCCGCTGATGAGCGGCGGGATCCTGCGCCGCCACCCGGAGCGTCCCGGCGAAGCGCTTGCGATGCTCTATTTCACGAACAGCCTCGGCGCCGCGGTCGGGGTGCTCGCGAGCGGGTTCGTCATGATCGAGCACCTCGGGCTACCCGGCACGATACAGGCCGCGGGCGCGCTCAATCTCGCGCTCGCGACGATCGTCTGGTTTCTCGCACCCGGACGCGATCCGGATCCCCACGCAGTGCAGGCGCCAGCGGGAGAGCGGCGCGCCGAAGCGCTGCTTCCCGACGCGCCGTGGCGGCTCCTGCTCATGGTCGCCGCGCTCACCGGCGCCGCGTCCTTCATCTACGAGATCGCCTGGATCCGCATGCTCACGCTGGTGCTCGGCGCCGCGACGCACTCGTTCGAGCTGATGCTGTCGGCGTTCATCCTCGGCATCGCGTGTGGCGGTTACTGGGTGCGCGGCCGCATCGACCGCGCGCGCAGCCCGCTCGCCTTCCTCGGCGTCGTGCAGATCGCGATGGGGCTCCTCGCGCTCGCGACGCTCCCGCTCTACGGCGCGATGTTCGATCTCATGCAGCTCGTGATCAAGGGCACCGCGAAGACCGACGCCGGCTACGGCATCTTTCTGGTCGCGAGCCACGGCATCGCGCTCGCAGTGATGTTTCCGGCAGCGTTCTGCGCCGGGATGACGCTCCCGCTCGTCACCTTCGCACTGCTCACCGGCGGCCACGGCGAGCGCTCGATCGGCGCAGTCTACGCCGCGAACACCGCGGGCTCGATCGCCGGCGTGATCTTCGCCGCGCACCTCGGCATGCCGTTCCTCGGCCTGAAGGGCCTGGTCACCGCGGGCGCGGCGCTCGATGTAGGGCTCGGTCTCATGCTGCTGTGGCGGCTGGCGGTATCGGGGCAGATGCGTACGGGCAACACACGGTCCGCCCCGCACGGACTGCCGGGAGGGGTCGCGCTCGGTGCAACGGTGATCGCGATCGTCGCGCTCGTGACGGTGGGCTTTGCAGTCACGCTCGATCCCTACAAGATGGCGTCCGGTGTGTTCCGCCGCGGCGATCTCTATACCGCGCAGGACGCGGAACTCAAGTTCTACCGCGATGGCAAGACGACCTCCGTCGCGCTGGTGCAGTTCCGCGAAGGACTGAGCCTGCGCACCAACGGCAAGTCCGACGGGGCAATCAATCTCGGCGAGGGCGAGCGGATCTCCGACGAGGTGACGATGGTCCTCACCGCCGCGCTGCCGCTCGCGTTCAAGCCCGACGCGAAGCGCGCCGCGATCATCGGCATCGGCACCGGACTCTCGACACACACCATGCTCGGCAGCCCGACGCTCGAGAGAGTCGACACGATCGAGATCGAGCCGGCGATGGCCGAGGCCTCGCGCGCCTTCGCCCCGCGCAACGCTTCTGCGTACGCAGACCCGCGCAGCCGCATCGTCTTCGACGACGCGAAGACTTATTTCTCCACCCACAACGAGCGATACGACATCATCGTCTCCGAGCCGTCGAACCCGTGGGTGAGCGGCGTGTCGAGCCTCTTCACCACCGAGTTCTACCGCCACGTGCGCCGCTACCTCAACCCGGGCGGCGTGCTGGTGCAATGGTTCCAGCTCTACGAGATCGACCCGAGTCTCGTCGCCTCGGTGCTGCGTGCGCTGGCCGATAACTTCGAGGACTACGCCATCTATGCGGCGACCGACTCGGACCTTTTGATCGTCGCCGGCGACCGCGAGACGCTCGCCAAGCCGCTTTACGACGTGTTCCAGATGCCGGGGGTCGCGGCGGAGCTGCGGAAGGTCCACGTGCAGCGCATCGGCGATCTCGACGTGCGGAGGCTGGGCGGCCGGGCATCGCTGCACCCGCTGTTTCTCTCCTACGGCGCACCGGCGAACTCGGACTACGCGCCGTACCTCGACCTCAATGCGTCGCGCTATCGCTTCCTGCAGAGCGGGGCCGGCGAGCTGACCAAAGTCGGCACCGAGGGCGTGCCGATCATCGCGATGCTCGAGAGCCGCAAGCACGTCGTGCGGCCGCTCTCGTACGACGGCGACGATTTCCTGGAGCGGATCGAGCTCGCGCGTCGCGCGCGGTATGCGCGCGACTTCTATCTCGGGGCGAAGCCACCCGTGCCCCGGGGCATCCCGGCGGAGCTGGAAAAGAATCTCGAGCTGTCGAAGATGCGCGGACTCGAGTGCGTCGATGCGCAGACGTTCGACGTCTGGCTTCACTCGCTCTTTCAGATCGCGCGGACGGTCAACCCAGTGCTCGACCCGGCGGAGGCCGACGCGGTGTGGTCGCAGTTCGAGCGCGCGCCCTGCTACAAGCGGCTCGCCATCGAAGATCAGCGGTGGTTGCGGCTCTTCCGCGCGGTCGGGGCGCGCGACGCACGTGCGATGGCGAGCCTCGCGGACGAGATCCTCGCGTCGGGACGCGAGCTACCGCCGGGCCAGCGGCAGTTCCTGCTGACGGCGTCGCTCACCGGGAACATCCTCGCCGGCCAGCTCGATCGCGCGCAGGCCGCGTGGGACAAGCACTCGGGCGACGCCGCGCGGAATGGGCTGTCGCTGGATCTCAGGCTCTTGTATGCGTATCTGGCGGTGGCGAAGGCGTCAGTGAATGGGCCGGCGCGGTGATTGGGCTGCTTCGTGGCGGCGCGGGTGAGCCTGCAGTCGTATATCCGGCATCTGAGGTGGGCTCGTGATGGCCTGTGCCGACATGGAATCTGCGGACCCCGTCGCGCCAATCGTTCCAACGGGCGAGCGTGAAGCCGCTAGGCAAGTTATCGGCGTCAGACGATGTGGGGACGACCTGGTTTGCCATGATGGGCGATCGATCTCTAAGCAAGGCTCGGGTGGGAACGTTTTTTCTGAAAGCGTAGTTCAGGCGGGTATCGCGAACGCAGTGCGCTCGATCTTCTTGTTCGGCCGCGGCGTAGGCCGGCCGTAGGGTTGCTCATCGCGTAGCGTCGCATAGCAGATGCGCGCCAGTTTGTTTGCAAGCGCACAGGTCGCCTTGTTGTGATCGGAGCGGCTTTGCACCGCGAGCATCGATTGACGCAACTGATCGACCGTTCGGCCCGCTTGGACGGCCTTGGTCGCTGGCTGCACCGATGGTGCGCCGTTGCCCGAAGGCCACGCGCGAGACGCGGCATCAGCATATAGGTCGAGTAGATCCGCGAATTGACGAAGTTGGAGAGCACGGAAGTCGACGATCCGATAGCGGTCGCCGAATGGCACTGCGGGCTTTGAGCGTACCCAGATCAGCGGGTGCAGCCGGGTACCTTCGCCGCCGGCTAGTACGATCCCGAGAATGCGGTCTTCGCTCATGCCGGTCTCCCCCTGCGCCTCAACGTTCGTCGTCCCTCCGCCGCCGGGGCCACCAGCGCTCGAGCAGGCCGGCCGCCCAGTCGCGGCCGCCGAGTCCGAAAGCGAGTGCGAGGGCGAACACGACGCCGGCGAGGATGATGAGAAAGCTCTCGCGCACGATGGCGCCGCCGACACTCATCTGGTCGAGCGCGATCAGGACCACGAACGCGACGATTGCGTACTGGGCGACCCTGGCGAGCAACTCCGCGTCGCCCGGACCGATGCCGATGTTCCGGCAATAGGTGCTGACGGTGGTGGCGATGAAGCGGGCGAAATAGGCGCCGAACGCGAGGATCAGCAGCGCCACGACGACGTGCGGCACGAACAGCACGACCTTGTGCAGGAGATCGGTGATATACGTGAGCCCGAGGCCGTTGAAGGCGATGATCAGTGCGGCGAGGATCACGAGCCAGTAGACGAGCGCGCCGAAGATCCCGGTGGTGTCGGTGCGGATGCCGCCCTGCTCGAGGAAATCGTCCATGCCGGCGCGCTCGGTGAGCACGTTGAAATTGATCGCGCGCAGCGCCCTCACCACGGCGAAGCGGGCCACTTTCGCGAGCAGCCAGCCGCCGATCAGCACCACGACGGCGAGCGCGAGACGCGGCAGGAACGCTCCGACCTGGACCAGCAACGCGCGCACCGGCTCGATCAGCATGTCAAGCTTTTCCATGGGCTGTGCCTCCGCTTCTAGATGCCGCCGGCGAGGGCGCGGAGCCCGGCAAGCGGGATCCGGACCCAGGCCGGACGATTGTTGATCTCGTAGCGCAGCTCGTAGAGCGCTTTCTCGAGCTCGAAGAGCGCCAGCAGGGCGCCTCTCGCGCCGGGCGGCGCGTGGCCGCCGGCCGCCCGCTCGTACGCGTCCAGGAACGTGCGGCGCGCCTCGGTCTCCCACGCCGCCGCAAGCGGCGCGAGGCGCGCGATGTCATCGACGTTCCGCGCCGCCCGGTCGAGCGCCGTCCAGCGCGCATAGCCGAACGAGCGCAGCATGCCCGCGACATCGCGCAGGGCGGAGTGCTTCGCGCGGCGCTCTTCGAGCGGCCGCGCCGGCTCGCCCTCGAAGTCGATGATGAGGAAATCGTTGCTCGCGAGGAGCACCTGGCCGAGGTGATAGTCGCCGTGGTAGCGTGTCTTGACGAGCCCCTCCTGCGGCACGCGGCAGGCCTCGATCCTCGCGAGCAGCGCGCCGCGCGCGCCGAGCGACGGCCTCGGCCTCCTCGCGCGCGGCCGGGGGCAGCGCGTCGCGGCTCCGCTCGAGGAGGTTGAGCGTCGCGACCACGTCGTCGCGGACGCGCGCCTTCCAGGCCGCGACGTCGTCGACAGTGACCGGCTCGGGATCGAACGCCGGGTCGCCGGTCCGCAGCGCGAACGCGCGATGGAGCTCGGCGGTGCGCACACCGAGCGTGTGGACGAGCGAGAGATACCCGCCGTGCACGTCCTCGGGTGGCGGCTCGGTCAGGGTCCGGCGACCCTCGAAGTAGCGCTCGAGATAGTCGAGCGTGTAGGCCCAGCCGTCGCCCTGGTTCACGACGAAGGCCTGCAGGAGGGCGAGGGTCGTCTTCGCGCCGTCGGCGGCGTGGTACTCGAGCGCCCCGGCGACCGGCACGCAATGCGCGAATCCCGCGACCTCGGTAAGAAAGCGGCCGACCTCGAGCTCGGGGTTGACGCCGGGCCGCAACCGGCGGTAGCCCTTGACGAACAGCCGCTCCCCGATCGTGATCACGGTGTTGCTGCTCTGTGCCTGGGGCCGCCCGACCGGCAGCGCGCCGAAATCGGGGCCGGCGAGCGTCGCGAACGCCGCGGTCGGCGTGAAGCGCAGGCGGCCGCTCGCGGTGGCGACGCCGTGACTGGACGCGATCGCCCCGATGACGGCGCGGTAGAACGCCTCGTCGGCGAACGCGTCGGCCAGAACACCGACGTTCGCCTGCTGCCGCACCCTGGCCAGCGCGGCCGGCGCGAGGCTCTTCGTTCGCGCCTCGTCCCGGTCCTCCCACGCGAGCGCGAGGGCCACGAGGTAGCGCGCGGTCTCCGACCCCCCGTCGACCTCGACCTGCGCGATCAGCCAGCTCTCGCCGCGCACGTCCCAGACGACGTGGTCGGCGAGCCGCGCGCGCTTCAGCTTCTCGCCCTTGGCGCCGTACCAGCGCTGCGCGGCGAGGTATCGCGGCAGCACCTCCGTTTCGAGCTGCTCGCGAACCTTCTGCGCCATCCCGATCCGCCAGGGAACGACCCGGTCGCGGAAGAAGCTCGTCCAGCCGTCGAACAGCACCAGCACCGGCAGGTCCTCGCGCGAGAGCGGCTCCTCGTGCCAGCGCGGCACCTCGACGTCGGTCGCGAGACGGAACCAGTAGAAGCCATGGTGCGGCAAGGTGAGCAGATAGGGCAGCTCACCGATCGGCGGGAACGCGGTGCGTCCCAGCAGCTCGACCGGGACGCTGCCCTTGAAGCGCGCGAGATCGAGCTCGACCGGCTGCGCGGAGCGCCCGAGATTCGCCACGCACAGGACGACCTCGTCGCCGTACTCCCGCAGATAGGCGAGCACCTTGCGGTTGCCGGGCTTGAGGAACACCAGCCGGCCGCGGCCGAACGCCTTGCTCTCCTTCCGCACCGCCAGCATGCGGCGCATCCAGTTGAGGAGCGAGGACGGCTCGCGGGACTGCGCCTCGACGTTCACCGATTCGTAGCCGTACACCGGGTCCATGATCGGCGGCAGGTAGAGCCGCTGCGGGTCGGCCCGCGAGAACCCGGCGTTGCGGTCGGGGGTCCATTGCATCGGCGTGCGGACGCCGTTGCGGTCGCCGAGGTAGATGTTGTCGCCCATGCCGATCTCGTCGCCGTAGTAGACGATCGGCGAGCCGGGCATCGACAGGAGCAGGCTGTTCATCAGCTTGATCCGGTCGAGGTCGTTCTCCATCAGCGGCGCGAGGCGCCGTCGGATGCCGAGGTTGATCCGCGCGCGCGCGTCGGCGGCGTACATGCGGTACATGTAGTCGCGCTCGCGGCTGGTCACCATCTCGAGCGTTAGCTCGTCGTGATTGCGCAGGAAGATCGCCCACTGGCAGCTCGCCGGGATTTCGGGCGTCTGCTCCATGATCTCCATCACCGGGTACCGGTCCTCCTGGGCGATGGCCATGTACATCCGCGGCATGAGCGGGAAGTGGTAGGCCATCTGGCACTCGTCCCCGGCGCCGAAGTACTCGGATACGTCCTCCGGCCACTGGTTCGCCTCGGCGAGGAGGAGCCGGTTCCCGTAGTGGGCGTCCAGCGAGGCGCGGATCTGCTGGATGACCGCATGGGTCTCAGGGAGGTTCTCGTTCGACGTGCCGTCGCGCTCGCAGAGGTACGGGATCGCGTCCAGGCGGAAACCATCGACCCCCATGTCGAGCCAGAAGCGCATGGCGCGGACGACCGCTTTCAGCACCTGCGGGTTGTCGAAGTTGAGGTCCGGTTGGTGGCTGAAAAAGCGATGCCAGTAGTAACGCTTGGCGACGTCGTCCCAGGTCCAGTTGGAGGACTCGGTGTCGGTGAAGATGATGCGGGTGCCGGCGTAGCGCTTCGGGTCGTCGCTCCAGACGTAGTAGTCGTGCTTGCTCGAGCCCGGCGGCGCACGGCGCGCGGCCTGGAACCACGCGTGCTGGTCGGAGGTGTGGTTGACGACGAGCTCGGTGATCACTCGCAGACCGAGCCGGTGCGCCTCGCGGACGAACTGCCGGAAATCGTGGCGCGTCCCGTACTGCGGATGCACGTTGTGGTAGTCGGCGACGTCGTAGCCGTCGTCCTTGAGCGGTGACGGGTAGAACGGCATCAGCCAGATGGTGTCGACGCCGAGGTCCTTGACGTAGTCGAGCTTCGAAGTGAGCCCGCGGAAATCGCCGATGCCGTCGTCGTCGGAGTCGAAGAACGCCTTGACGTGCAGCTGGTAGATGACCGCGTCCTTGTACCAGAGCGCGTCCTCGGGGGCGGCTGCCGCGTGCGCGCCGGCCTCCGCCTCCGTCACGCTCGAACCGCACGGTGTGCTCCATCGACGGGCTCCGCGCTACAGGAAGTCGTTGAAATCGCGCTCGCTGCGCACCCGCCGCCGCAGGCGGAAGATGTGCGCCGGCGCGCGCTCGGGATCGAGGCTCACGTGGTAGTGCCGTTCGTTATGACCATGGCTGTTCGTATGTGGTGAGTGAACCTCAATCCCACAGCAACTTCCGGCCCGCGCGGATGTTACGCGTGATACTGAAAGGCCGTTATTGACCCGTAGTCCCACTGCGGAAGGTCTGTTTTTCTGGAGCACGACAGGCAGCAACGGGTCGATAGCGCCGTCGAACGCCGCTTTCAATGACGGGGCCGTACACCCGCTCTCGGCCGATTGGCCCCAGTCGCACGAACTTCTGAATCAGACCTAGCTTCTCGGCGCGACGCTATGGAGCGCGCTTATCTTTGAGGCGCGGGGTTTGCGTGGTCACATCTCCGCATTGCGCCCGATGCCGCAGCGCGTGATCCATGAGCACGATCGCGAGCATCGCCTCGGCGATCGGCGTCGCGCGGATGCCGACGCACGGATCGTGGCGCCCGGTGGTCTCGACGAGCGTCGGATTGCCTTGACGATCGATCGATCTCCGCGGCACGCGGATGCTCGAGGTAGGTTTCAGTGCGATGTGGACGACGACGTCCTGCCCGGTCGAGATGCCGCCGAGCGTCCCGCCAGCGTTATTGGAGAGGAAGCCCTCCGGCGTCAGCTCGTCGCCGTGCTGGCTACCCTTCTGCTCCACCGAGGCAAACCCGGCGCCGATCTCGACGCCCTTCACCGCGTTGATGCCCATCATCGCGTAGGCGATGTCGGCGTCGAGTCGGTCGTAGACCGGCTCGCCCCAGCCGATCGGAACGTTCTCCGCGACCACGGTGACCTTGGCGCCGCAGGAATCGCCGGCGCTCCGGAGCTCGTCCATGAACTGCTCGAGCCGCGGCACTACGTCGGGGTCCGGCGCGAAGAACGTGTTCTCGCCGACCACGTCCCACGACTTGAGCGCGATCCTGATCGGCCCGATCTGGGCCAGGTAGCCGCGGATCACGACGCCATAGCGCTCGCGCAGCCACTTCCTCGCGATCGCGCCGGCGGCGACTCGGATCGTCGTCTCGCGCGCCGAGGCGCGCCCGCCACCGCGATAGTCGCGAACGCCGTACTTCTGCCAATACGTGTAGTCGGCGTGCCCCGGACGAAAGGTGTCGGCGAGCTTGCTGTAGTCCTTGCTGCGCTGGTCCTCGTTCCGGATCAGAAATCCGATCGGCGTGCCAGTCGTCCGGCCCTCGAACACGCCGGAGAGGATCTCGATCGCGTCCGACTCCTGCCGCTGGGTGACGTGGCGCGAGGTGCCGGGCTTGCGGCGGTCGAGCTCTCGCTGGATATCGGCCGCCGCGAGCTCGAGACCCGGCGGACAACCGTCGACGACGCCGCCGTACGCCGGGCCGTGGCTTTCGCCGAACGAGGTCACGCAGTAGAGCTTGCCGATCGTATTGCCGGACATGAAGGACGCGCCGTCGTCGAATCGCGATCGAGTTTAGCATTCGACTGCCATGGCGACTGACGATCCCGACAAGCTGAAAGGCCCCGGCGGGCTCTCGATCCGTCAGATCCACGAGCAGGTGAAGAAAAGCGTGGAGCGCGACCGTGCCGCGCAGAAGACGCGGAATCCCCTGGCACAGCCGCAGAACCGCTGGCAGCGGCTCGTCCGTTATGTCTGGGGACGCAGCGGGCGGCGTTGACGCGGCCGGCTCAGGCGGGGTCGTGCGGCGGGACCGCTGCCGGCTGCGCCATCTGTTTGCCGAGCCACGAGCCAGCCGATGATGCCGCCGGTGACCGCGCCCGCAAACCAGGCGTCGGCGTCGAACGTGAATCCGAGCAATGCGCCAACGAGCGCGCCGATAGACCATGCCATAGCGTTCTCCGATTGCGGTCCCGACCGCTTCAGCGCCAGTCGCCGCGCAGCGCCTTGACCTGCGCCTGCAACGCCTCGGGGCTTGCCTGGTCCGGGAGGAGGGCAGGCCCGGCGGCGAGGGCTACCCGCGCAAACGGCGCGCGGCGGAACGGCTTCGTCATCGCCGCGCCGCCTTTGCGGCTGAAGAAGCTGCCCCACAGCCCCCGCAGCGCGAGCGGCACCACCAGCACCGGCGTCTCCGCCACGATGCGCTGGATACCGGGCCGGAACGGGTTGATCTCGCCCGACTCGGTGATGCGGCCCTCGGGAAAGATCCCGACGAGATGGCCTTCGCGCAGCGCCCCAGCAACCTCCGCGAACGCCCGCTCCAGCATCGCGGGATCGTCCTTGCGCGAAGCGATCGGGATCGCGCCGCCGGTGCGGAAGATGAAGCTCAGCACCGGGATCTTGAAGATGCCCGCGTCCATCACGAACCGGATCGGGCGGCGGCAGGCCGCCATGATGACCACCGCGTCGACGAAGCTGACGTGGTTGCAGACGAGCACCGCCGGCCCTTTCTCGGGGATGTTCTCCAGCCCCGACTTCTCGACGCGGTACACCAGGTGGACGAGCATCCACGCGAGGAACCGCATCAGGAACTCGGGCACCTGCGTGTAGATGAACACCGCCACCGCCGCGTTCAGCACCGCGGCGAGCAGGAACAGTTGCGGCACCGTCGCGCCGAGCGCGAGGAAGCCGGCGCCCATGAGCGCAGCGGCGACGATGAATGCCGCGTTCAGGATGTTGTTGCCGGCGATGACCCGCGACTGGTGGGACGGCTCGGTCCGGCTCTGGATCAGCGCGTAGAGCGGCACGATGTAGAAGCCGCCGAAGAGCCCGATCAGCGCCACGTCCACCAGCACCCGGATCGACCCCGGGGATGCGAGGAAGGCGCCGACCCCGGCCGCTCCGGTGGACGATACCGACGGCGTCGCGAAGAAGAGATCGAGCGCGAAGATCGTGAGACCGATTGACCCGAAGGGCACCAGCCCGATCTCGACCTTGTGCCCGGACATGCGCTCGCACGCGAGCGAGCCGACGCCGATGCCAACCGAGAGCGTCGTGAAGAGCAGCGTCGCGACGCCTTCGTCGCCGCCGAGCCAGGTCTTCGCGTAGGCGGGGAACTGGGCGATCATCAGCGCGCCGAAGAACCAGAACCAGGAGACGCCGAGGATCGATAGGAACACCGTGCGGTTGCGGCGCGTGAACGCGAAGTTGCGCCAGGTCTCGGTGAACGGGTTCCAGTCGATCGCGAGGTCCGGCGACGGCGGCGGCGCCGGCGGAACGAACCGGCTCACCGCGTAGCCGAGCGCCGCGACGGCGATCGTCATTGCGGGCACCAGAACCTCCGGCCCGGAGGCGCGCGCGACGAGCACACCGCCGAGGATCGTGCCGACGAGGATCGCAAGCGAGGTGCCGGTCTCCACCAGCGCATTGCCGCCCACCAGCTCGCTCTCGCGCAGACTCTGCGGCAGGATCGCGTACTTGACCGGGCCGAACAGCGTCGAGTGCACCCCGAGCAGGAAGAGCGCCGCCAGGAGCAGCGCGAGGTGGTGCAGGGCGAAGCCCGCCGCCGCGATCACCATGATCGCGATCTCGAGCACTTTGACCAGGCGGATGAGGCGCGCCTTGTCGTACTTGTCGGCGAGCTGCCCGGCGGTGGCCGAGAAGAAGAAGAACGGCAGGATGAACAGGCCGCCGGCGAGGTTGACCATCACCTCGGGCGCGAGGCCGGCGAGACCGGCGCCGTGGAAAGTGATCAGGATGACCAGCGCCTGCTTGAAGACGTTGTCGTTGAAGGCGCCGAGGAATTGCACGCCGAAGAACGGCCCGAAGCGGCGCTCGGCGAGGAGTCGGAACTGACCGGACTCGCTCATTGGACTACCCTCGCGCGTAGCGCGCTCGGGGATTCGCCCTTGGGACGGCCCGGCGGTCTCGTTGGAGTACCTTCGTGCTGCGCACTCCGGTATGAGCCCTTGGGACGGCCCGGCGGTCTCATTGGAGTACCTTCGTGCTGCGCACTCCGGTATGAGCCCTTGGGACGGCCCGGCGGTCTCATGCGTTCTCCTTGACATAGCCGAGCACGGCCTCCAGGGCGGCGGCGAGCGCGTCGCGGTCGACCCGGAACCAGATTTCCTTGCCGCGCTTCTCGCGCTTGAGCACTCCGGCCTGGTGCAGGATCTTGAGGTGATGCGAGACGGCGGGGCGCGACAGCGTGGATACCGCGGCGATCGCGCCGACGTTCAGCTCCTCGCCCGGTGCGAACGTAAGCAGGATCCGCTGGCGGTGCTCGTCGCCGAGCGCGACGAACACGCGCGCCATTCCGCGCCACTCCCGCGGCATCGTCCGCATGTAGTTCTTGTGCATTGCACCGGCCCCGACGTTGAACACGCGTCGAAATTCTTAAACATATCGTCGCGAACTGTCAACCTCCGTCCGGACGGGTCGGCGCGAAAGCGTGAACTATTGCCACGCCTGGATGGCGCGGTCGAAGAACCGGCGGCCCTTCAGCGCTCGGCCGGAAGCGCGTACGTCGTCGTCGCGTGTGCCGCGAGCACGCCGGTCCCCGCCGCACGCATCGACACCTCGCCGAACGCGAGCGTCCGGCCGAGGCGCAGAACCCGCGCCTCGACGAGGACGTCGTCGTTCGCGACCGGGCGCAGAAACGAGATCGTCTGGCCGACGGTCGCCATCGCGCGGAACTCGCCGAGGGCGGAAGCGACGGCGATGACCATCGCGGTGTCGGCCGCGGCCATCAGCGCCTGGCCGCAGACGGTACCGCCGACACGCACCAGCCGCGGGTCGAACGGCAGCCGGAGGGTCGCCGCATCGCCGGCAACCGCTTCCACGCCGAGTCCGAGGGACTGCACCCAGGGCGCGAAGTTCGCGGCGAGGATCGCCTGCGCCTCGGCGGGGCTCACTCGAGCGTGTTCTTGATGTAGCCCTTCAGCATGCGGTTCTCGAAGCTCTGCTCCTCGAGCACCGCCTTCGCCACGTCGTGGAACGAGAGCACGCCGATGAGCGTCGCGCCGTCCATCACCGGCATGTAGCGGGTGTGCGTGTCGAGCATCGCCCGGCGGAGCGCGTCGACCTCGGTATCGGGGTCGACGAACTTCGGCTCCTTGACCATGACATCCTGCACCTTGAGTCCCGCGAAGCCCTCGTGGAACCGGTGCAGCGCGGCGAGCACCTCGCGGAAGGTGAGCATCCCGACCACGCGTCCGTGATCCATCACCACCAGCGAGCCGATGTCGTTCTCGACCATCGCGCCGACCGCGTCCCAGACGCGGCCCTCCGGCGCGATCGTGTACAGCACCGTTCCTTTGATCCGGAGGATTTCCTTGGTCAGCATGGCGAGGCCTCCTTCCCCTCGATCTTAGCCGAGCCTCCGGACGGCGCAAGCCGGCCGTTCGGTCGAGTCGCCCAGCCCGGGCGGACGACGCGGCCCGAGCCCGGCCTCAGCGCTCGAGAAGCGCCGCCTTCTCCTTCGTCTTGGCCCATTCGTCCGCGTCGGGCGGCGCAGGTTTACGCTCGACGATCGGCGGCCAGGTGGCCGCGAGCTCGGCGTTGAGGGCGATGAACGGCCGCTGCTCGGGCGGGACGTCGTCCTCGGCGTAAATAGCCTCGACCGGGCACTCGGCGACGCAGAGCGTGCAATCAATGCACTCGCCCGGGTCGATCACCAGCATGTTCGGCCCCTCGCGGAAGCAGTCGACCGGGCATACGTCCACGCAGTCGGTGTACTTGCACTTGATGCAGGTCTCGGTGACGACGTAGGTCATGCCAGCTACGGCGGGGAGCCGGGCGTGGGATCGAGGGCGGAAATATGCCGCGGGGTGAAGGCGCCTGGGGGCAGGCGATCGGGGTAGGCGATCGATCGGGGGGAGGGATTGGATGGTAGCACGCGTTCCGCACGGCCCCGGCGCGGAGCGGGGAACCCGTGGCGGCGGCGGCGCGCCCCGCCGAGCGGCGGTCCGTGCGGAGCACCCTTGAACCGGGCTTTTTTTGCTACGATACGAGCTAAAGAGACGCGGCACACAGACGCGGTATATCCAAGCATGCCTTCCGGCGGCCTTCCGCCGCCGCCCCGCCAGTAGCCCAGCCGGACCCCGGAGAGCCCCCATGACGAGGACCCCATGAGCGAGCACATCATGCACGTCACCGACGACAGCTTCGAGCCCGAGGTGCTGAAATCCGGTGTGCCGGTGCTCGTCGACTACTGGGCCGAATGGTGCGGGCCGTGCAAGGCCATCGCCCCGATTCTCGCCGAGGTCGCCAAGGAGTACGACGGCAAGCTCAAGGTGGCGAAGCTGAACGTCGACGACAACGTCGAGGTTCCGAAGAAGTACAACATCCGCGGCATCCCGACCCTGATGCTGTTCAAAAACGGGAACATGGAGGCGATGAAGGTCGGGGCGCTATCCAAATCACAGCTGACCGCGTTCCTCGAGAGCAACATCTGAGCCGCTCCTGCCGCCACCCCCCCGCACTCCCGCGCCGCCCGTCGCGAATCACCGGGCACCCTTCCCCGCCGCCCCCCGAGCCCCAGTAAGTTGAGCGCCAAACCCGACATTCCCGCGATCGAGCAACCGGACCCCCGCAACCCCGCTGCGGGGGCCGCCGCAATCGCGACCGGCGGCGTGACCGGCGCTCCGTCCCCGAGCGCGGCGGAGCGCGACACGCTCGTCGCGCCCGCTTCGGGCAGACCGCCCTCCCACCTCAAGTCCCCGCCGAAGGGTCAGTCACCCCATCAGAAGACCGCCAACGCGATGCACCTCTCCGAACTCAAGCAGCTCCACGTCAGCCAGCTGATCGAGATGGCGACGCAGTACGAAGTCGACGGCGGCAACCGGATGCGCAAGCAGGAGCTCATTTTCGCGCTGCTCAAGAACCGCGCGAAGAAGGGCGAGGCGATCTACGGGGATGGCACGCTGGAAGTGCTGCCGGACGGCTTCGGGTTCCTGCGCTCGCCGGACACCTCCTACCTCGCCTCGACCGACGACATCTACGTCTCGCCCTCGCAGATCCGCCGCTTCAATCTGCATACCGGCGACACGATCGAGGGCGAGATCCGCACGCCGAAGGACGGCGAGCGCTACTTCGCACTGGTGAAGGTCGATAAGGTCAACAACGAGCCGCCGGAGGCCTCGAAGCACAAGATCCTGTTCGAGAATCTGACGCCGCTCCACCCGAACAACATCCTCAAGCTCGAACGGGACATCAAGGCCGAGGAGAACATCACCGCCCGGATCATCGACATCATCGCCCCGATCGGCAAGGGCCAGCGCGGTTTGATCGTTTCGCCGCCGAAGGCCGGCAAGACGGTGCTGATGCAGCAGCTCGCGCACGCGATCACCTCCAACTATCCCGACGTGGTGCTGATCGTGCTGCTCATCGACGAGCGGCCGGAGGAAGTGACCGAGATGACCCGCACCGTCCGCGGCGAGGTCGTCGCCTCTACCTTCGACGAGCCGGCGCAGCGCCACGTCCAGGTCGCCGAGATGGTGATCGAGAAGGCAAAGCGCCTGGTGGAGCACAAGAAGGACGTGGTGATCCTGCTCGATTCGATCACGCGGCTCGCGCGTGCCTACAACACCGTCGTGCCCGCCTCGGGCAAAGTGCTCACCGGCGGCGTCGACGCGAACGCGCTGCAGCGGCCCAAGCGCTTCTTCGGCGCCGCGCGCAACATCGAGGAAGGGGGCAGTCTCACCATCCTCGCCACCGCGCTGATCGATACCGGCTCGCGCATGGACGACGTGATCTACGAGGAGTTCAAGGGCACCGGCAACATGGAGATCCACCTCGACCGGCGCATGTACGAGAAGCGCATTTTCCCGGCGATCAACGTGAATCGCTCGGGCACGCGCCGCGAGGAGCTCCTGATCGAGGCGCCGATCCTGCAGAAGGTCTGGGTGCTGCGGAAGCTGCTCTACCCGATGGACGACCTCGAGGCGGCCGAGTTCCTGGTCGACAAGATCAAGGCCACCAAGTCGAACGGCGATTTCTTCGACTCGATGCGGCGGGGCTGATCCCCGCGCCATCCCGCCCGCCGCCGCGTTCACGCTGACCCGGCGCCTCAAGCCGCGGTGCAAGATCGCCCGCCTTCGCAGGCGATTGCCCTTCCGGAGCGTTGCCCGACGCGCGGTTTTCCAGGATAATCTGCCGCTCTTCTGACCGGCTCGCAACGCGCTCTCCACCTCGTGGACCGCGAGACCGAGCCAAATGCGAAAGGACGCAGCATGAAAACCGGCATTCATCCGGACTACAAGGAAATCACCGTTCACTGCTCGTGCGGAAGCACGTTCAAGACCCGATCGACCCTCGGCAAGGATCTGCACGTCGAGGTCTGCGCCGCCTGCCATCCGTTCTACACCGGCCGCCAGAAGATCGTCGACACCGCTGGCCGGGTCGAGAAGTTCAAGCAGAAATACACCCGCGGCGGGACCAAGACCGCGGGCAAGACCTCGGCGAAGACGCCCGCCGCCGGCTGATCCCGTTTCGACCTCTTGAAAAGGCAGCTTCGGCTGCCTTTTTTGCGGGGCTCTCGGCGCGGTCTGTGGCCGCCTCGACCGGCGCTAGAATCGCCGGCATGTCCCGCCGCGCTTCCATCACCACGGTCCTCGCGCCCGCCCTGTATCTCGGGCTGGCGAGCTGTGCGACCAATCCGGTTACCGGCGACCAGGATTTCGTCTTGGTGACCGAAGCGCAGGAGCTCAAGATCGGACACCAGGTCGATCAGCAGGTGAAGCAGCGGTACGCCTTGTACGACGCACACGGCATGCAGGCCTACGTCGAGACGATCGGCCAGCGCCTGGCGAAGTCCAGCCACCGAACCGACCTCAGCTACCGCTTCACGCTGCTCGACACCGCGGAGGTCAACGCGTTCGCACTCCCCGGCGGCTACGTCTACATCTCGCGCGGCATCCTGCCCTATCTGAACTCGGAGGCGGAGCTGGCCGGGGTGATCGGGCACGAGCTCGGGCACGTGACCGGCCGGCATTCGGTGCAGCGAATGAGCGCCGCGCAAGGCGCGCAGCTCGCGGTCGCCGTCGCGCAGATCTTCATCCCCGCGATGCGGTCCGCGGCCGGCGGCACAGCGGTCGACGCGCTCGGCACTGCGCTCCTTTCCGGTTATGGCCGCGACCAGGAGCTGCAGGCCGACCAGCTCGGCGCGCAGTATCTCGCGCGCGCGGGCTACGACCCGGGCGCGATGATGCGCGCGCTCGTCGTGCTCAGGAACCAGGAGCTGTTCGACATCGAGGTCGCGAAGCAGGAGAACCGCGAGCCGCGCCGCCATCACGGCCTCTTCGCATCGCATCCGGAGAACGAGCAGCGCGTGCGGGAGATCGTCCAGCACGCCGCGCTGCTGCGGAACGACGATTCCGACAGCACCGGCGACGATTACCTGAAGCGCTGCGAGGGGCTCGTCTTCGGCGACAACGCGCACGACGGCGTCGTGCGCGATGGCGTGTTCTACCACGGCGACCTAGGCATCGCGTTGCGGCTGCCCGCCGGCTGGCGCGCGGTGAACCGGCCCGACCGGTTGATCGCGATCGCGCCCAAGGGCGCCGCCCGGCTGGAGCTGCGCACGCCCGTGAAGGCCGCCGGTACGCCGGTCGAATTCCTGCGCGGCGCCGCATCGACGACCGACGTGACGGCCCTCGACATCAACGGCCTCCCAGCGGCGATGACGCGCAGCACCGGCCGCGTTTCCGCGGCGGTCTTTCATGCGGGGCGCGCCTACCTCATCGAAGGCACCACGCCCCGGCTCGCCGCCATCGACACCGACCAGACGCCGCTCGTAGAGTCGATTCGCAGCTTCCACGCCATGACGGCGGCCGAGCGCGCGGCGGCGAAACCGCTCACGATCAAGCTGATCACGGCCGACGGCGGAACGCGGATCGCCGACCTCGCGGCGGCCTCGCCGCTCGGGCGCAACGCGGAGGGGTATCTGCGGCTGATGAACGGACTGTACCCGACGGGCGAGCCCGCGCCGGGTCAGACGTTGAAGATCGTTCACTAGTGGCGAGCGTACCCGCCTGGTACCGGCGGCGCATCCCGCTGCCGCTGACGTCGTGGCCGCTCGCGGCCCTGGTGGCCGCGTTCCTCCTGCCGGGACTGGTCGGGCACGATCCGTGGAAGACCGAGGACGCGCTCGGGTTCGGCATCGTCCACCAGATGCTCACGACCGGCGACTGGCTGCGGCCGATGCTCGCCGGCGAGCCGTTCTACGAGGACGGGCCGCTCTACTTCTGGGTGTCCGCACTTTCGGTCAAGCTGGTCGGCGGGATCTTCCCCGCCCACGACGCCGCGCGCTTTGCGAGCCCGCTTTTCGTGGTCGCGGCGCTGTGGTTCGTCCGTCTCGCGGCGCGGGAGCTGTACGGCCGGCGCGAAGGCGATCTCTCGACCCTCGCGATGATGAGCGCGGTAGGACTGATCTGGCACGCGCACGAGGCGGCCGCGGAGAACGCGATGATCGCCGGCCTCGCGGCGGCGTACTACGGGGTCGCGATCTCGCACCGCAAGCCTTACAAGGGCGCGCTCGCATTCGGCGCCGGTGCCGGCGTGGCGTTTCTCGCCAAAGGGCTCGCGGCGCTCGCGCAGCCGCTCCTCGCGGCGCTGCTGGTGCTGCCGATCTCCGCCCCGTTCCGCCAGCGGAGCTTCGCGCTCGCGGTCGCGCTCGGGCTCGCGATCCTCGCGCCGTTCGTCGTAGCGTGGCCGGCACTGCTCGCCGTCCAGGCGCCGGATTACTTCTCGGGGTGGATCGGCTGGCAGCTCGCCAACATCAGTCACCCTCCGGGGCTCGCCGGACTCGCCAACGTGCTGAAGACGCTGGCCTGGGCACTGTGGCCGGTGTGGGCGATGACGCTGTGGGCGACCTGGGAGTACCGGCGCAGCCTGCGCGAGCCCGGGTTCGCGGTGCCGTTCGTCGCGAGCATCGTCGCGTTCGTGCTGCTGCTGCTCATGCGCAACCCGCGCGTCATCGATCTGCTCTCGCTGCTCGTGCCGCTCGCGATCCCCGCCGGCGTCGCGGCGATCGCCCTGCGGCGCGGCGCCGCCAACGCGCTCGCCTGGTTCGCGATGATGAGCTTCAGCCTCGCGGCCGGGTACATGTGGCTGATGTGGGGCGCGACACTCACCGGGTTTCCGGAGCAGCTCGCGAGCCGGGCGGCGCGGCTGGAGCCGGGGTTCGTGCTGCGTATCGAGCCCTGGCCCCTTGCGCTCGCGCTGCTGCTCACCATCGCCTGGTTCGTTCTCATCCTCCGCGCCGAGCGCTCGACGCTGCGCAGCGTGACGCACGGGGCGGCCGGGATGACGCTGATCTGGGGGCTCGCGACCACGCTGTGGCTCGGCTGGATCGATTACGCCAAGAGCTATCGCCAGGTCGCCGCCAGCCTGCACCAGGTATTGCCGTCCGCAGCGAAATGCGTCGAGAGCCGGGGGCTCGGCGAAACGCAGCGTGCGGTGTTCCACTATCACGCGGGGCTGCTCACCCAGCGCGAGGAGATCCACGGCCGGACCGGCTGCCCGTACCTCCTCGTCCAGATCAACACGCGTGCTCCGACCGCCGAGCCGGGCCCCGGGTGGGTGCGCGTGTGGGAGGGTAACCGCCCGCGCGACCGCGAGCGTTACCGGCTGTATCGCCGCGCCGCCGTGCGCTGAGAACACGCGCGATTGACTTGCCCCCTCCCTCGCACTACCCTGCCCGGAGACATCGGGAAACATCGGCAAGGATCGGGAGATACCGCAATGAACGAAGACACCTTCAACCTCTCGATACGCAAATTTCTCAAGCTGGTCGGGGTGAGCTCGCAACGCGAGATCGAGCAGGCGGTCGCGAAGGCGCGTCAGTCCGGCGCGATCGCCGGCACCGAAACCCTCCCGGCGCAGGTCACGCTCGATGTCCCGAGACTCGGACTGTCGGTGAAGTTCGACGGTAAGATCGAGCTGGAATAGCACCGCGCCGGGAGCCCGCCCATGAACAAGCCTCTCGAACTCGATGCGGCGCTCGCCGCCGACCTCACGGCGCTGCTCGGCGAGCGGGTGACAACCTCGCGCGGCGTGCGCGAGCACCACGGCAAGGACGAGTCGTACTACCCGTACGCGCTGCCCGATGCGGTCGCGTTTCCACACTCGACCGAGGAGGTCCGCGACATCGTCAACCTGTGTCGCCGCTACCACACCCCGATCATCCCGTTCGGCGTCGGTACCTCGCTCGAAGGCCACGTGCTCGCGACGCGCGGCGGCGTCTCGCTCGACATGAGCCAGATGAACAAAGTGCTCGCCGTGCACGTCGAGGATCTCGACGCGACGGTGCAGGCGGGGGTGACGCGCAAGGCGTTGAACGAGGAGATCCGGCACACCGGCCTCTTTTTCCCGATCGACCCCGGCGCGGATGCGACGCTCGGCGGCATGGCGGCGACGCGGGCCTCCGGCACCAACGCCGTGCGCTACGGCACGATGCGCGAGAACGTGCTCGCGCTGACGGTGGTCACCGCCGACGCGCGGATCATCAAGACGTCGCGCCGCTCGCGGAAATCGGCGGCGGGCTACGACCTCACCCGCCTCTTCGTCGGCTCCGAGGGGACGTTGGGGATCATTACCGAGGTGACGGTGCGCCTGTACGCCGTCCCCGAAGCGATGTCGGCGGCGGTGTGTTCCTTCAAGGACATCGCGGGCGCCGTGAGCACGGTGATCCAGACGCTGCAGGCCGGCATCCCGATCGCGCGGAGCGAGGCGCTCTGCGGGCTCACGATGAAGGCCATCAACGCCCACAACAAGACTGCCTATAAGGAACAGCCGACGCTGTTCCTCGAGTTCCACGGTACTGCAGCGGGCGTCAAGGAACAGTCCGAGCTCGTGCAGGAGATCGCGCGCGCGCACGGCGGGGAGGATTTCCAGTGGGCGACGCGCACCGAGGATCGTAACCGCTTGTGGGCGGCGCGGCATCAGGCCTATTTCGCCGGCCTTCAGCTCCGCCACGGCTCGCGCGCGGTGTCGACCGATGTATGCGTCCCGATCTCGCGGCTTACCGAATGCATGGTCGCCACCGCGGGCGACATCGCCCGGGCGTCCATGCCGATCCCGATGTTCGGCCACGTCGGCGACGGCAACTTCCACTGCATGATCCTCGTGGCACCCGACAGCGACGCCGATCTCGCCGAGGCCAAGGCATTCAACGACCGGCTCGTGGACCGCGCGCTCGCCATGGAAGGCACCTGCACCGGGGAGCACGGGATCGGCTACGGCAAGATCGGCTCGCTTCGGAAGGAGCACGGCGAGGCCGTCGACCTCATGCTCGCCATCAAGCGGACCTTCGATCCGGAGAATCTGCTCAATCCGGGGAAGGTCGTCTCGCTCGAAGATTGAGACCGAGGGCTGCGCCTCACCTCCCCGACGGCTCAGCTCTCGAGCCGCAGGAACTTCTCCCGGTAGTACCGCAGCTCCTCGATCGACTCGTGTATGTCGGCCAGCGCCTCGTGCTTGCCGTGTTTCGCCAACCCCTTCGCCAGCTCCGGCCGCCAGCGGCGCGCGAGCTCCTTTAGCGTCGAGACGTCGAGGTTGCGGTAGTGAAAATGCCCCTCCAAACGGGGCATCCACCGCGCGAGGAAGCGCCGGTCCTGGCAGATCGAGTTGCCGCACATCGGCGAGGCCTTCGGCGGCACGTGCTCGGCGAGGAAGGCGAGCATCCCGGCCTCCGCCTCGGCCTCGTTCAGCCGCGAGGCGCGAACGCGGTCGACCAGCCCGGACTTGCGGTGGGTCGACTTGTTCCATTCATCCATCGCTTCCAGCACCGCGTCGGGTTGCTGTACGACGAGCACCGGCGCCTCGGTCACGATTGCGAGCTGCGAGTCCGTGATCACGATCGCGATCTCGATGATCCGGTCGCGGTCGGGATCGAGACCGGTCATCTCCATGTCGATCCAGGCGAGGTGGTTCGCGTCCTGCGGCATGGCCTTGATTTGTCTGTCGTCCGATACAATCTGATTGTCTCACAGCACCTTCCGCAGGTTCCGCATGAACGCCGTCAGCACGAACGCCTTTACTGCGGCATTTATCGCCGCGCTCGCGCTCGCAACCGTCACGCGGCTCTGGCTCGCGGTGCGCCACATGCGCCACGTGCGCGCAAACCGCGACCGCGTGCCGGCCGAGTTTGCGGAGAACGTCACGCTCGCGTCGCATCGGAAGGCCGCCGACTACACCGCCGCCCGGACCCGCCTCGGGATCATCGACACCCTCGTCTCCGCGGCCGTGCTGCTCGTCTTCACCCTGGGCGGCGGCCTGACATGGCTCTACGACGCTTGGGCGCGGCTGCTAGAGGGCGGCGGCTACGCGCACGGCATCGCGCTGATCGTCTCGGTGGCCGCGATCACCAGCCTGGTCGACCTGCCGTTCTCGATCTATCGCACGTTCGTGGTCGAGGCGCGCTTCGGCTTCAATCGGATGACCCCGGCGCTCTTCATCGCCGATCTGGCGAAGAGCACCGCGCTCGGACTCGCGCTCGGCGTGCCACTCCTCCTCGCTGTCCTGTGGCTCATGGCGCAGATGGGGAACCTGTGGTGGCTGTACGTCTGGCTGACCTGGGTCGCTTTCAACCTCGCAATGCTCGTCGCGTATCCAACGCTGATCGCGCCGCTATTCAACAAGTTCACGCCGCTCGCCGACGAGGCGCTCAAGGCGCGCATCGAGCGCCTGCTCGTCAAGTGCGGCTTCCGCTCGAAGGGGCTCTTCGTGATGGACGGCTCGAAGCGGTCGAGCCACGGCAACGCCTACTTCACCGGATTCGGCGCCGCCAAGCGGATCGTCTTCTTCGACACCCTGCTCTCGCGCCTCGCGCCGGCCGAGGTGGAGGCGGTGCTCGCGCACGAGCTCGGCCACTTCAAGCGCCACCACGTTTGGAAGCGCGTCGTGTGGCTGTTTCTCGCGAGCCTCGTCTTCCTCGCGGTGCTCGGATATGTCATCGATCAGCCCTGGTTTTACGCGGGGCTGGGGGTCGAGCAACCCAGCACTGCGCTCGCACTCGTGCTGTTCTTCATGGTGGTGCCGGTCTTCACCTTCCTGCTCCACCCGATCGGGAGCCTGTACTCGCGCCGCCACGAATACGAGGCCGACGCGTACGCCGCGAGCCACGCGAGCGCGTCGGACCTCATCCACGCGCTCGTCAAACTCTACCAGGACAACGCCGCGACGCTCACCCCTGACCCCGTCCATTCGGCGTTCTACGACTCGCATCCGCCGGCGCGCTTGCGCATCGCGCGTCTGCAGGCGCTCACCGGGTGAGCGTCCGCGGCGAGCGGCTCTCGGGTCAGGTGGTGGCGACCTACGGCCGCCGGCTGCTGGTGGCGGCACCGGACGCGGAGCTCGTCGCGTGCGTGCCGCGCGGCAAACACGCGGCCCACGCCTGCGGCGATCGTGTCCTTGTCGCGCGCACCGGCCGCGGCGAAGGGGTGATCGAATCCGCCGACGCGCGCGCCACGCTGTTCCTGCGCGCCGCGCCCCACCGCCGCAAGCTCATCGCCGCCAATGCGACCCAGGTCGCGGTGATCGTGGCGGGGGAGCCGAGCACGAGCGACGAGATCGTCTGCCGCATCCTCGTCGCAGCCGCGCAGCAGGCGATGCGCACGCTGATCGTCCTCAACAAGACCGATCTCGAGACGCCGACCGCCGGCATGCGCGCGCGGCTCGCGCCGTTTGCGCGCGCCGGGTACGCGATCGTCGAGATCAGCGCGCAGCGCGATGTGCAGGCGTTGCGCGAGCGGCTCGCCGCCGAGACGACCGTGCTGATCGGACAATCCGGCATGGGCAAGTCGACCATCGTCAATGCGCTCGTGCCTGCGGCCGGCGCAGCGACGCGCGAGATCTCGCGGTTTCTCGACTCGGGGCGTCACACGACGAGCGCCACCCGGCTCTACCGCCTCGACGAGCGCAGCGCGATCATCGATTCGCCCGGGGTCGAGGCGTTCGGGCTCGCACATCTCGCGGCGGCGGAAATCGAAGCGGGTTTCCGCGAGCTCGCGCCACTCGCGGGCCGATGCCGGTTCCGCGATTGCCGCCACCGCTCCGAGCCGGGTTGCGCGGTGCTCGCGGCAGTCGAGTCCGGTGCGGTCGCGGCGCGACGGCTCGAGCTTCTCCACCGCATCCAGGACGCCGAGCGTGCGGGTCGATGAAGCCGCTCCTCGCGTCGCTCAACCTGCTCGAGATCCACCACCTCAAGAACGTGCTCGAGGCCGACGGCATCCGGTGCTGGGTGAAGAACGAGCTCCTGTCGCGGCTCGCCGGCGAGATTCCCTTCATTGAATGCGCGATGGAGCTACACCTCGTCCGCGAGGCGGACCGCCCGCGGGCGGAGGTGTTGCTCGACATCTGGCGCCATCCGCCGCCCCCGGGCGCGGTCTGGACCTGCGCCGGCTGCGGCGAGAGTGTGGAGGGACAGTTCGGCGAGTGCTGGCGCTGCGGTGCTGCGCGGCCGGGCGGTGAGACGGCCTAGAACGCCGCCGCAACGCTCACGATCAGGAGCACGGCGAGCCACAGGATGAGCGCGCGCCAGACGAGTCCCACGGTGGAGTCGAGGAAGGGCGTGTCCGCCTCCTCCCCGACCCCGAGCTCCGGCCGGTCCTCGAGCACGCCGCCGCGGGCCACTGGCGAGCCGAGGCGCACCCCGAGCGCACCGGCGCCAGCGGCGAGCACGATGCCGACCAGCGGATCGGGCCACCGGGCGGCCTGCGTCCGCCAGCAGTAGGCCGCGTCCTCGAAGTCGCCGACGATCGCGAACGACGCCGCGGTGAAGCGCGCCGGCAGCCAGTCGAGCGCGTGAAACGCGCGGCGCGCGAACTCGCCGAAAGCCCCGGTGTCCTCATCGTCGGGGCGGCCGGGCCCGACTGCCGCATCGCCGCCCGCAGCTGCCAGATCGAGCACCGGACCCGGCCCCCCGGCGCGGGCAGTCCGTCCCCAGCGCCGGGCGAGGTACAGCGCCGTGCGGTAGAGCACCGCCCCGCCCGGACCCGGCAGCAGCAGAAACCAGAACATCACCGCGAACACATGCCGGTGCGAGACGATGAATGCGCCCTCGATCGCGAGGCGCGCGACCTCCTCCGGCGACAGCGTGTCGCAAGCGTGGCCGCGCCATTCGCCCAGCAGCCGGCGCGCGCGATCGAGGTCGCCCTCCCTGAGCGCGTTATGGACGCCGGTGAAGTAGTGGCTGTGTTCGCGAAAGCCCATTGTCACGTACAGCACGGCTACGCTGAAGGCGAGCCCCGCCAGTGGATGCAGCGCATCGAACGCCGCGTACGCCGCCCAGGTCGCGGCCACGATCGGCGCGACCGCCAGCACCCATGCCACCGCGCCCTGCTGCGCCTCGCCGGCATCGAACTGTCGCTCGAGATAGCCGGCGTAGGCGACGACCGGCGCGAACACCGGGCGGCGGTCGACCAGGGGACGCCACTGCTCGAGGGCGAGCGAGATGACGAGCGCGAGGAAACTCATTTGGGTGCGCGAGCGAGCGGAGACGCCTCGATTATAGTGGGCCGCTTGCGGCCCTCCGCGCGCGCGACGCGCGGCGACGGTAGCGTGGCATCGGTCGCGGAGAGAGCGACGATGCCGCTGCCGCACCAGAAGCGCACCGAGAACGACGGGTTCGTCGAGCGCACTCGCGCTGTCCGGCGACCAGCGGCACAGCGCGGGTCACGCCCACGTGCCGCGAATGCGCGTCCCGTCCGAAGCGATCCCGCTATGAGATCAGAGCTGCGCGGCGGCGAATGCGTCGCAGGTCTTGATGTCGGCGGTGTCGAGCCCGCGCCGAAACCAGCGCACGCGCTGCTGCGCGCTGCCGTGGGTAAACGACTCCGGCGAGACGTAACCTCGCGACGCCATCTGGATGCGGTCGTCGCCCACCGCGGCCGCGGCGCCGAGACCCTCCTCGACATCGCCCGCCTCGAGGATCCGACGCTTCTGGTTCGCGCGCGCCGCCCAGATCCCGGCGAAGCAGTCGGCCTGCAGCTCCATCCGGACGGACAACGCGTTCGCCTGCTGTTTGCCCGCCCGCTGCTGCATGCCGTGCACGCGCTCGGCGATGCCGAGCAGATTCTGGACGTGATGCCCGACCTCGTGCGCGATAACGTAAGCCTGCGCGAAGTCGCCGGGGGCGCGGAAGCGATCCTGCAGGTCGCGGTAGAACGCGAGGTCGATGTAGAGCTTCTGGTCGGCGGGGCAGTAGAACGGCCCGACCGCGGCCTGGGCATAACCGCACGCCGACTGTACCTGGCCGGTGAAAAGCACCAACGTGGGCTTGCGATAGGTCCGGCCGGCCCCCGCGAAGATTTCGGTCCAAACCTCCTCGGTCGAACCGAGCACGGCGGCGACGAAATCGGCCATCTTGTCTTCGCGGGATGGGGCTTTTGTCTCGACCGTCTGCGGCGGTCCCGGCGCTACGCCCGGGGACACGCCACCGCCCTGCAGGATGATCCCCGGATCGACGCCAAAGAACATCGCGATCAGCGCGATCACGACGATGCCGATGCCGCCACCGGCGACGCCGCGCCCGACCGACATGCCGCGGCGGTCTTCGATGTTGGAGCTGCGTTGCTGGTCATCGATACGCACGGCGATCTCCTTCTGCGTGGCGCCGTCGGAGTATAGCCAAAGTCATGCCTGCGTCAGCCCGGATCGGTCTCCTTTGCTGCCGTCCTCGCCTCTGAAGCGCTCGCGGCGCCGCGCCACGCACAGCGCGCGCGCTCGAATTGCCTACTCCGGCGAAGGCGCGATCATCGCGCTGAATTGTGGCTATAGTCGCCGCGCCCGGGGCACGCACCGGCCGGCGCGCTGGTGGACGCGGGCGGACGGGAGCTGGACGCCGTGCGCTTCGAGGTACGCGGACGATGCCGCGTGGCGACCCTACGCGGCGCGAGTGAGGTAGGCGTAGAAGTTCATCAGCATCCCCGCGGTCGCGCCCCAGATGTAGTACGGGCCATAGGGCATCGCGTAGTAGTGCCGTTCACGCCCGTCGTGCAGCAGGAGGTTGCGTTGATGGTTGGCCGGGTCGAGCAGGAATGCGAGCGGCACCTCGAAGACTTCGGCGACCTCGAAGTCGTCGAGCGCGAGCTCGAACGGCGGCACGACGAGCCCGACCACCGGCGTCACGCGGTAGCCGGTCACGGTCGTGTAATCCGTCAGATGCCCGAGGACCTCGACGCGCCCCGGGGGAAGCCCGATCTCCTCCGCTGTCTCGCGCAGCGCGGTCTCGCGCGGTGAAGCGTCGCCGGGCTCGGATCGGCCACCGGGAAAGCTGATCTGACCGGCGTGATCGTGGAGATGCGCCGCGCGTTTGGTGAACAGCACGGTGAGCTCGCCGTTGCGCCGCACCACCGGCACCAGCACCGCCGCGGGCCGGATTTCGCGGTCGTGGCGGAAGAGATGGCCGTCCCCGGTGGTGACCGGCTCGAAGCGCCGCGGCGCGGCGAAGCGCGCGCGGAGCCAGCCTTCGGACGCCGGATGCAGGGACTGTGGAGCCGCGGCTTGCACGGGGGCGAGGAGGACGAATCGAACGGGGAGGGTTTCTAGGCCTTGATTCTACTCGCGGGTATGCGTCGCGCGATCGCGTATCTCGCGACGCTCGTGAAGCAGTACGCGGCTAGCGGGTAGAATCGCGCGCCTCGTTGCCGCCGGAAACCGCAAGTGACCACTGCCAATGCCGCGCGCCGCAAGGGCATCGCGCTGATGATCGCGGCCGGTTTGTGCTGGAGCACCGGCGGCATCCTCGTCCGCAGCACCGATCTCCGGGATCCGTGGGAGATCGTGTTCTGGCGCTCGGCGTTCATGGTGATCTTCGTCGCCATCGTGCTCGCGATCCAGAATCGCGGGCGCGTCCTTGCGCCGGTCTTCCGGTCGGGAATGCCGGGCGTGCTGTCGGGCCTCACGCTCGGCGCGACGTTCTTTTTCTTCATCCTGTCGGTCACGCAGACCACCGTCGCGAACACGCTGGTGCTGATGAGCACCGGGCCGTTTTTCGCCGCCGCCGCCGGGCAGCTCTTCCTCGGCGAGCGCGTCCCCGCGCGCACGTGGTTCGCGATCGCGGTGGCGCTCGCCGGCGTGGTGCTCATGTTCACCGACGGCCTGGGCACCGGACAGCTCGCCGGCAACCTGCTCGCGCTCGGCGTACCGATCGCGTTCGCGCTGAACGTCGTCGTGCTGCGCCGATACCGGGCGAGCGTCGACCTCATCCCCTCGGTCCTGATCGCGGGCGTGCTCGCGATGCTCGTGGCCGCACCCCTCGCCTGGCCCTTCACCCCGACCGCGCGGGACTTCGCCGTGCTAGGCGCGATGGGCTTCTTCCAGGTCGGCGCCGGCTGCGTCCTGATGACGGTGGCAACGCGCTATCTCAGCGCTGGCGAGATCGGTCTCCTCGCGCTGATCGAGATCCTCCTCGGCCCGCTGTGGGTGTGGCTGGGGATCGGCGAGCGGCCAAGCAATCTCGCGCTCGTCGGGGGCTGCATCGTGCTCGGCGCGCTCGTCGGCGACGCGGCGGCGGGCCGGCGGCGGCGCGCCGCGCCGGCCGCAACGATCGCGTAACGTCAGACCGCGCTCCTCAGCGCTTGCGCCGGTAGCTCTCCAGCCCCGGCCGGTAGGACTTCTCGTCGAGAAACTGCTTCATCCCCTGCTCGCGCCCGCGCTCCGGATCGAGGAACTGCGCCTGGTCCGACTTGGCGATCAGGTAGTCGGCCGCCTCCTCCCAATTCATGTCGGCCGCGAACTTGAAGGCCACTTTCGCCTGGCGCAGCACGGTCGGGTTCTTCTCCAGGAGCTTGCGCGCCAGCTCGACGGTGCGTTTGCGCAGCTTCGGCTTCGGCACCGCTTCGTTGACGAGACCCATCGCGGCGGCCTTCCGGCCGTCGAAGTTCTCGCCGGTCATGATGTGATAGAGCGCATCGCGCCGCCTCACGACCGTGGACACGGCCTTGCTGACCACGCCGGCGGGGATGATCCCCCAGTTGATTTCCGACAAGCCGAACACCGCGTCCTCGGCGGCGATCGCCAGATCGCAAGCGATGAGCGGCGTGAACGCGCCGCCAAAGCACCAGCCGTTCACCATCGCGATCGTCGGCTTCTGATAGTAGAGCAAGCGCCGCCACTGCCAGCCCCAGTTCGCCCGATAGACGCGGCCGCGTGCCGCCGGCGGCGCGTTGTCCGTCGCGCGGAAGTAATCCTTCAGGTCCATCCCAGCGGACCACGCTTCGCCCGCGCCGGTGAAGATCAGGACGCCGCAGCGATCGTCGCCCTCGAGTGCATCGAGTGTGTCGAGCATCTCGAACGCGAGATCCGCGCTGAAGGCGTTGCGCTTCTCCGGCCGATTGAAGATCACCCAGGCGATGCCGTCCTCGAACTCGACCTTCACGTCCCTGCCCCAGGGCGCGCTGCGCTTCGCCTTCGACCGTCGCCCGTTTCCGCTCATTGCGACTGCTCCCTGTCATTGAATTGGCCGCGCATTATAGGGACCGTCGCGCGGGAGGCGTCGTACGCTGCCGGTATACTCGCGGCGCGATGCGACTCGAGACCTTGCTCGCGGGCCACGCGCTTCGCCGCCCCGATCATCCCGCTCTCGTGTGCGGACCGACACGATGCAACTACGCCGAGTTACAGGCGTCGGTGGCGTGTGCGGCCAGTGGGCTCTCGCAGCTCGGCGTACGTTCGGGCGACCGGGTGGTGATCAGCCTCCCGAACGGCATCGAGTTCGTGCAGTCTGTCTACGCGGTGTTCGCACTCGGTGGAATCGCAGTTCCGGTGAACACAAAGCTCACCGCGGATGAGGTGGCGTACATGTTCACTGACGCCGCGCCCGCGGCGGCGATCTACCACGAGCGCGGGCGCGAAGGCGCGTGGGCCGGCCGGCGGGGTGCACCCGGATGCCGGACCATCGTGGTCGGAGACGCGGCGCCCGGGGAGACCGCATTCGAAGCCGTGCTCGCGACGCCTGCGGTCCCGCTTCCCCGACTCCCGCTCGACGACGATGACTGCCTGATCATGTACACGTCGGGCACAACCGGGACGCCGAAGGGCGCCGTGCTCACGCACGCGAACATGATCGTGCAGAACCTGCTGATGCACGGCACCGAATGGGCCATCGGCCGAGACGACCGCTACCTCGTCGTCACTCCGCTCGCGCACCGTGCGGGCGTCTCTCGGTTGTTCAACGCGCTCGGCCTGGGCGGGACGCTGGTGATCCTCGCGAAGTTCGATGCCGTGGAGACCCTGGCCGCGATCGAGGGGGAGCGCATCACGGTCGCGGGGCTGGTGCCGACGGTGATCCGCTTGCTGCTCCCCGAACTGAGGAAAGACCCGGCGCGCTGCGCTTCGCTCCGCCGGATCATCGTTTCGACCGAGGCGTTCCCCGTGGCGCTGAAGCAAGAGCTTCTCGCCCTGCTGCCGCATGCCGAGATCCACTCGGTGTTCGGCTCGACCGAGGCGCTCGTCACCAACCTCAGCCATGCAGAACAGTTCTCCCACCCGTCGTCGGTGGGACGGCCGATTCCCGGCGTCGAGGTGCGGCTGGTCGACGATGCCGGACGCGACGTGCCGCCGGGCGAGGTGGGCGAGCTCGCGGTGCGGAGCGGCGCGCCCGGCCGGTATGCGACCTTGCGGGCGTATTTCAACCGGCCCGAAGAGACCGCCGCGGCGATCCGGGACGGCTGGTTCCATACCGGCGATCTCGCCCGGCAGGACGCCGACGGCTACCTCTACATCGTCGACCGCAAGAAGGACATGGTGCTGTCGGGCGGCTATAACATCTACTCGAAGGAAGTCGAGGCGGTGCTCGCCACGCACCCCGGCGTGGTCGAGGCGGCGGTGATCGGCGTGCCCGACGCGGTATTCGGCGAGGCGGTCGCGGCGTTCGTCGAGCCGGCAGGCGATGCGCGCCTCGCCCCCGAGGCGCTGATCGAGCATTGCCGTGCGCACCTCGCGAGCTACAAGAAGCCGCGGCACCTGTTCTTCATCGAGGCGTTGCCGCGCAACTCGACCGGCAAAGTGCTCAAGAACGAGTTGCGCACGCTGGCGGCGACCCGCCTCAATCGGCCCTGATGCCCGCCTCGCGGATCACCCGCGCGTACTTCTCGTAGTCCGCTGCGACCACCGCGCGCAAAGCCTCGGGCGTCGAGCCGGCCGCTTCGTGGCCGAGCTGGCGGTAGGCGTCGCGCGCTTCGTCGGTCGCGAGGAAGCGGCGCATTTCCGCATTCAGCTTCGCGATCACGTCCGGCGGCGTACCGGCCGGCGCGAACATCGCGAACCAGACGACGATGTCGAAGCCGGGCACGCCCTGCTCCGCGACCGTCGGCGCATCGGGCATGAGCGGGGAGCGCTCGCCGGAGGTGACCGCGAGAAGGCGGAGCTGCCCGGCCTTGATCGCCGGCGACACGAAGAAGAGATCGGCCATGATCGTGCTCACGCGCCCGGAGAGCAGATCCGGCATCGCCTGCCCGAACCCTTTGTACGGCACGTGGGTGAAGGTTGCGTCGCCCGCACGGGCCAGCAGCTCGTAGCCGAGGTGGTTGGTGGTGGCGTTGCCGTTCGAGGCGTAACTCAGCTCGCCCGGCTTCGACCGTGCGAGCGCGAGCAGCTCCTGCAGCGATCTCGCGGGCAGCGACGCAGGCACGACCAGAAAGTAAGGCGTTTTCGACACCATCCCGACCGGGACGAAATCGCGCTGCGGGTCGTAGGGCAGCCGGCCGGCGTACAGGACCGGGTTGGAGGTCATGGTCGACGGGCCCGAGACGAACAGCGTGTAGCCGTCGGGCGCCGACTTCGCCACCGCCTCGGCGCCGATGATCGTATTACCCCCGGGCCGCGCCTCGATGACGAACGGCTGTCCCAGCGCCTTGGTCAGATGGTTCGCGAGGATCCGGCTCGCCTGCTCTGCACCGCCGCCGGTCGGGAACGGGATGATGATCCGCACCGGCTTCGCCGGGTACGGCGACGGCACCTGCGCGAACGCAGCGGCGGCGGCCGCAACGCCGGCGATCGCTGCGAGCACAGTGGTGAACCGAATGGCGATCTGCGTGGCGGACCGAGGCGATGAGCGCATGGCTGGTCTCCTCCGAAGTGGTGGGTCTCGCCCGCTGCGGCGAAAGCGCTCGTGCGAGCTACGTGAGCCGCCGCTTGAAGTTCTCGCACGCCGCGACGAGGGCCGACTGGATTCCCGGCTCCCAGGCCGAATGCCCGGCGTCGGCGATGATCCGGTACTCCGCTTCCGGCCAGGCGGCCGCCAGCTCGTGGGCCGATACCGGCGGGCACACGGCGTCGTAGCGGCCCTGCACGATCACGCCGGGAACGCCGCGCACGCGATCGACCTTCGCGAGGAGCGCATTCGGGGGCAGAAAGATGTCGTGCTTGAAATAGTGCGCCTCGATCCGGGCAAGGCCCAGCGCCACGACGTCGCCGGCGAAGTAATCCACCGTCTCCCGCGAGGGCAGCAGCGTCGAGCAAGAGCCCTCGTACACGCTCCACGCGCGCGCGGCGGGCAGGTGGACGGCCGGGTCCGGGTCCACGAGCCGCCGGTAGTAGTTGCCGAGGAGGTCCGCGCGCTCCGCCGGCGGCAGATGCCCCGCGAATTTCTCCCACGGCTCCGGAAAGATCGCGCGCAGGCCATAGAGGAACCAGTCGATCTCGCTCCGGCGGCAGAGGAAGATGCCGCGCAGCACGAGCCCGAGGCAACGCTCCGGATGCGCTTCCGCGTAAGCGAGCGCGAGCGTCGAGCCCCATGAGCCGCCAAACACCAGCCAGCGCCCGACACCCAGCAGCTCGCGCAGCCGCTCCAGATCCGCGACCAGATGCGGCGTGGTGTTGTCGGCGAGTTCGCCAAGCGGCTTGGACCGGCCCGCACCGCGTTGATCGTAGATGACGATCCGGTAAGCCGCCGGGTCGAAGAACCGCCGATGCTTCGCGCTCGCGCCGGACCCCGGGCCGCCGTGGAGAAACACGACCGGGATGCCCGCAGGGTTGCCCGAGGTCTCCCAGTACATCGAGTGGATCGCATCGAGCGGGAGCGTGCCCGACGCGTAGGGCTGGAGCTCCGCGTAGAGCGCGGTGCGAACCTCCGCGGAAGCCAATTCCTCCTCGCGGCTACGGCACGAGGACGGTCGAGCCAGTGGTCTTGCGCGCCTCGAGATCGGCGTGCGCCTTGCCGGCGTCCTTGAGCGCGTAGCGCTGCGCGATCTCGATCTTCACCTTGCCCGACTTCACCACGTCGAACAGATCGTTCGCGCATGCGACGAGGTCTTCGCGCTTCGCCGTGTAGTGCACGAGCGTCGGCCGGGTGAGGAAGAGCGACCCCTTCGGCGCGAGGATCGCCGGCGAGATCGGGTCGACCGGCCCGGAGGCGTTGCCGAAGCTCACCATGCAGCCGAGCGGCTGCAGGCAATCCAGCGACCCCAGGAACGTGAGCTTGCCCACCGAATCGTAGACCACCGGCACGCCCTTGCCGCCGGTGATCTCCTTGACGCGCTCGACGAAGTTCTCGCGCGTATAGACGATGGCGTGATCGCAGCCATGCGCTTTCGCGAGCGTCGCTTTCGCGTCCGACCCCACGGTGCCGATCACGCCGACGCCGAGCGCCTTCAGCCACTGCGAGGCGATCAGGCCAACGCCCCCGGCGGCGGCGTGCCACAGCACTGTCATGCCCGGCTGCGCCTTGAACGTGCGCTTGATCAGGTATTGCGCGGTCATGCCCTTCAGCATCATCGCCGCCGCGCTGTCGAACGAGATACCCTCGGGAATCTTCACCAGGCGGTCGGCCGGATAGAGCCGCGCCTCCGCGTATGCGCCCGGGGCGCCCCCCGCGTATGCCACGCGGTCACCGGCTTTGAGGTCGCTTACGCCTGCGCCGACGGCCTCGACGACGCCCGCACCTTCCGACCCGATGCCGCTCGGCAGCGGCATCGGGTAGAGACCGGAGCGGTGGTAAGTGTCGAGATAATTCAGGCCGATCGCGTGCTGTCGGATGCGGACCTGGCCAGGACCGGGATCGCCGACCTCGACGTCCTCCCAGACGAGCACCTCGGGACCGCCGGTCTTGTGAAATCGGATTGCCTTGGGCATTGCTTTCTCCGTGAAAACGCGTCGTGTCGACGTGACGATCAGCGAAACAGCGTCAGCACGCCGGTGTAGCCGTACAGCCGGTCGTGGGAGATCTCGCCGTTGCAGAAAAATCCGGCGAGCGGGAAATCCCCAAGCCGGTCGCGGATGATCCCGAGCTCCGCCGAGCGGCGACCGAACATGTGCTCGCCGCGCCCGACGCAGGCGTAGTACAGGCCGCCCTTCGGCGGGCCGTCGAGCTGACCGGCGATCCCCTCCAGCATCCGGGCGAGATCCTCGCGCGCGGTCTTGCCGTCGCGGCGGCAGAACATGACCGGCATCCCGTCCTCGACGAGGGCGCCGATCGCAATCACCTTCTTCTTCGGATCGATGCCCACGAGGTTGCGCACCAGGTAGTCGCCGGTGTCCGAGCCCGCGACCGGCAGGCCGACGTGAATCCCCTGCGCCGCGCGTCGCAGATCGCCGCCGAACGCCGCGCCGATGTCCTCCCGCAGGACATCGAGCGCCGGCCGACCGTCGAGCGCCGCGATCAGGTTGCGATCGCCCTCGGTGACCACGTGGCGCACCGGTATCGTGCCGGGCCCGCTCCGCAGCGGCGAGCAGCCCTGCGTAAGCCGGGTGGCAACCTCGATGCGCGAGGACAGGACGACGCCGGAGAGCCCGCCACTCAGCACTTCGTTCGCCACCTGAAACGTGTTCGAGCGGGAGCTGGACAGCCCGCCGACGAGATAGCCGCTCGCGACCTTGCCGGACATGTCCTGGATCAGTTCCGGCATATCGTCGGTTTCCGGATCGCCGTGCACGATCGCGAAGTGCGCGGCCTCGGCGCCGCTGGCCGTCCTCACGCCCAGCACCGGCGGCCGGCGCTTGCCGGAGAACACCTGGAACTCGCCCGGCGGCAGCACGGCGAGCATGACCGCGAGCGCGGATTCGTCGAGATACTCCACGCCGCTCGCGAGCACGCCGACCCCCACCGTACCGATCCACTCCTCGACACCGGTCGCGTCGCGAAGACGTCCGAGGACCTCGGCGGCGGCGCCGCCCAGGCGGTCGCTCATGTAGACGAAGCCGAGGTTCGCCCCGCGGGGCGCAGGACCGATGCCGGCAAGCGCCTCGTCCACCGCGTCCTGCCAGCGGTCGGCACGCGCGTGGCCGGCCCGGAAGGAGGTCGCGGCCGCCACGCGCCTCGCCGTCATTTCCCCTTCTTCTCGGGTTTGGATCCGGGCTGGGGTTCGGGCACGGATGCGGGGTTCTGCATCTGCTGCAGCAGGGTCCACCACGCGTCTGCCGCCGGCGGCGTGGCCGCCGCGGTGGTCTGCCACGGGGGCGGGGGCTTCGCCGTAGGGTCGGCCCTGGGCTGCATCGCCTGGAACGCGGCAAGGGTCGCCTTCTGCATCTCGAGGCCCTGGATCGTCATCCGCAGGACGTTCAAGTTCATGTTGAGCCAGTTCTCGACCGACTTGAGATCCGCGATGCGCTTCTCGATCTCGCTCGGATCGAGGAGCGGCGCGAGCACGCCGGACATCGGCAGCCCGGACGGAACACCCGCGGGAAACCCCATCGGTATGCCCATGGGTGCCCACATCTTCTTCAACAGCTCGAACGGGTCCTGGAAGGGGGTTTCGTCACTCATAGCAGCAGTAGAAACGGGATCGACAAGAGGCGGACCAAGACAGGTGGACAATGAGGCGGGCGCGAGCGGACGAATGAGTTTAGGCTCCGCGCCGCAAAAACGCCAGCATCTCGCCGCCCCGCGCCATGGTGTCGTCGTAGCCGAGCTGGATGAGCGCCTTGGTGAACGGCGCCTCGAACAGGAGGTAGCTCGCGAGCGTCGAGCCGTTGCGGTTCATCGCGCCGATCGCCCGCAGCAGGAACCTGACGGCGCGCGGAAAGTGCTGGACATGCCGTGCGGCGATGCGATCGATCTGCTGACTCGGGTGGAGCACGAAAACATCGATCGGTCGCAGGCTCAGGCCCAGCTCCTTTGCCTTGTCGGGGGCGACGCATTCCAGCGTCTTGTTGATCCGCTGCAGCCGCTCGATGTCGACTGCGAGGCTGTCGAGGAAGATCGAGTTTAGGGCGTGGCCGGCGATCTGCGCGAGCGACGGATACAGATTCGATCGCACACGCGCGGGCTCCTGCGACTGGCGCCCGGTGCCGATCACGAGCACCTTGTCGGCACCGAGATGGAGCGCGGGCGAGATCGGCGCGATCTGGCGCATCGAGCCGTCGCCGAAAAACTCGCGGTGGAACTTCACCGCCGGGAAGATGAACGGGATCGCGGCCGAGGCGAGCAGCAGATCGACGTTCAGCGAGGTCGAGGCGCCGACCCGCTGCCACCGCTCCCAGTCTTCGAGCCCCGATCCGCCCTGGTAGAAGGTCACGCTCTGGCCGGAGGTGTAGCCGGAGGCGGTGACCGACACCGCGTAGACCGCGCCGACATCGATGTTCGCCTGCACGCGCGCGAAGTCCATCGTGCGCGTCAGCATTTCGCGCAGCGGCGTATTGTCGAGCAGCGAGATCGGATTGGCGCGGTTGATCAGCATCAGATTCGCGAGCCACCGCCGGCCGGTACGGATGACCCCCGCCCAGTCGCTGCGGTAGACGTCGTGGCAGCGGAAGCCTTCCCAGACGCCGACGAGATGCCGCACCGACTCGGCGAAGTCGTCGGCGTGGATCGCGAGCGCCGCCGCGTTGATCGCACCGGCCGAAGTGCCGCAGACGATCGGGAACGGGCTCCCGCGCGGCTGGCCGAGCAGCTCCGCGACCGCCTTGAGCACCCCGACCTGGTAGGCCGCGCGCGCGCCGCCGCCGGTCAGGATCAGCCCGGTTTTCGTGCTGGTTGGCATGCTCTTCCCGGCGGCGTTCGCCTCGGTGCTCCCGAAGCCGCGCGGGGAGAAGTGTAGCGCCCCCGCCTAGGCGGAGAAAAGCGTCCGCTGGGCGTTCGCCTCGACGACCGTCAGGGCGGTCATGTTGACGATCCGCCGCACCGTCGCCGAGGGGGTCAGGATATGCGCCGGGCGGGTACAGCCGAGCAGGACCGGTCCGATCGTGATGCCGTCGGCCGCGGCGGTCTTCAGCAGGTTGAAGGAGATGTTCGCGGCATCCAGGGTCGGCATGATGAGAAGGTTCGCTTCGCCCTTGAGCCGCGATCGGGGGAAGGTCTGCCCGCGCACCTCCTCGGACAGCGCGGCATCGCCGTGCATCTCGCCCTCGACCTCGAGGTCCGGCGCACGGCGAGCGATGAGCTCGAGGGCCTGGCGCATCTTCACCGCGGTCGGCTGCTCGCTCGTGCCGAAGTTCGAATGCGATAAGAGCGCGACCCGCGGCGTGATGCCGAACCGGCGGATCTCCTCGGTCGCAAGGAGCGTCATTTCGGCGACCTGCTCCGCGGTCGGATCGAAGTTCACGTAGGTGTCGCAGATGAAGATCGTGCGCTTGGGCATGATCAGCACGTTCATGGCGTAGTAGTGGTGCACGCCGGGGCGGCGGCCGAGCACTTGGTCGACGTAATGCAGATGCAGATCGTGCGTGCCGAACGTGCCGCACAGCATGCCGTCGGCCTCGCCGCGGTGGATCGCCATGGCGCCGATGCCGGTCGCGCGCCGTCGCATCTCGATCTTCGCGTACTGGACCGAGACGCCGCGGCGCTCGGTGAGGCGGTGGTACTCCTGCCAGTACTCCCGGTAATGGGGATGCGACTCGATGTTGATCAGCTCGAAATCGGCGCCGGCCCTGATGCGCAAGCCGAAGCGCTCGACCCGGCGCTCGATCACCGCGGGACGGCCGATCAGGATCGGCTTCGCCAGGCCCTCGTCGACCACGACCTGCACCGCGCGCAGCACGCGCTCGTCCTCGCCCTCGGCATAGACGATGGGACGCGGCGAGTTCTTGGCCGCAGCGAACAACGGCTTCATGATGAAGCCGGTGTTGTAGACGAACTGCTGGAGCGAGTCGCGGTACGCGCCGAAATTCTCGATCGGGCGCGTGGCGACGCCCGAATCCATCGCCGCTCTTGCGACCGCGGGCGCGATCTGCACGATCAGCCGCGGGTCGAACGGCTTCGGGATCAAATATTCGGGCCCGAAGCGCAGGTTCTGCTCGCCGTATGCCGCCGTGACGACGTCCGACTGCTCGGCCGTGGCGAGGTCGGCGATCGCCTTCACCGAAGCGATCTTCATCGCCTCGTTGATCGTCGTCGCGCCGACATCGAGCGCCCCGCGGAAGATGAACGGAAAGCAGAGGACGTTGTTGACCTGGTTCGGGTAGTCCGAACGGCCGGTAGCGATGATCGCATCCGGCCGCGCCTGCTTGGCCAGATCGGGGAGGATTTCGGGCTCGGGATTCGCGAGGGCGAGGATGAGCGGGTTTGCCGCCATCTTCTTCACCATCTCGGGCTTCAGCACTCCGCCCGCGGAGAGGCCGAGGAACACGTCGGCACCCTCGATGATCTCGCCCAGGGTGCGGGCATCGGTCTTGCGGGCGTAACGCGCCTTGTTCGGGTCCATCTCCGCCTTCCGGTCGTCGTAGACGACGCCGGCGATGTCGGACACCCAGACGTTCTCCCTCCCCAGGCCGAGCCCGACCAGCAGATCGAGACAGGCGAGCGCCGCGGCGCCGGCGCCCGAGACGACGAGCTTCACCTTCCCGATGTCCTTGCCGACGACGCGCAGGCCGTTGGTCACCGCGGCGCCGACGATGATGGCCGTGCCGTGCTGGTCGTCGTGGAACACCGGGATCTTCATCCGCTCGCGGCACTTGCGCTCGATGTAGAAGCACTCCGGCGCCTTGATGTCCTCGAGATTGATGCCGCCGAAGGTGGGCTCGAGCGCGACGATGATGTCGACGAGCTTGTCGGGATCGCGCTCGTCCACCTCCAGGTCGAAAACGTCGATCCCGGCGAACTTCTTGAACAGCACGCCCTTGCCTTCCATCACCGGCTTCCCGGCGAGCGGACCGATGTTGCCGAGGCCGAGGACCGCGGTGCCGTTCGAGATCACCGCCACCAGGTTCGCGCGCGAAGTTAGCGAAGCGGCCTCGCCCGGGTTGCGGACGATCTCCTCGCAGGCGGCGGCGACCCCGGGGGAGTAGGCGAGTGCGAGATCCCGCTGGTTCACGAGACCCTTCGTCGCGGTGATCGCGATCTTCCCGGGCGTGGGCAGCCGGTGGTAATCCAGCGCGGCTTTGCGAAGCGTATCATCCATGGTGGGTCGCCATTCTGACGGGAGCTGTGATCGATAGCGCCGTGGTGGGTGTGATGACCGCGAAGCACAGTGGTGACCGCCACGCGTGGTGGTAACCACGAAGTATTATAGTCCGCGCCGATGTCGGTTCCCGTCCCTCTCGTTCAACAAACGAATGAGCACGACGTGCTCGTGGCCGTCGATGTGCTGAACGACTTCATGCTGGGCGCGCGCTCGCCGTGCCGCGCGGCGACGAGATCGGCCCGTTGATCAACCGCCTCGCCGGAGGCTTCGCGAACCTCGTGCTGACTCAGGACTGGCACACGCCAGGCACGTGTGGTTCGCGGCGAGCCACGTGGGCAAGCAGCTGTTCGAGCGGTGTAGCTCGACGACGGCGAGCAGGTGCTTTGTCCGGAGCACTGCATGCAGGGCAGCGCCCGCCCGCGCTGCACTGTGATCTCGCGATCCCGCACGCGCAGTTGGTCTCGCGCAAGGGTCACTATCACGGCGTCGACAGCTTCTCCGTGTTCGGCGAGGCGGACAGCAAGCGCTCGACCGGCCTCGCTGCTACCTTCGCGAGCGCGGCGTCCGGCGCGTGTTCCTGGTCGCCCTCGCCACCGATTTCTGCGTCGCGTGGTAGGCGCTGGATGCCCGCAAGGCCGGCTGCGCGGGTAACGGTCATCGAGAATGCCTGTCGTGCGATCGACACTGCTGGGTCGCTCACGGCCGCCTGGCGCGACATGGCAGCAGCGCGCGTGAACCAAGCCCGGCCGCGCTCGAAGGGTGACGGCGGTCAACTCGTCCGGCGGCGAGGACGTTGAGAATGGAATCCGGTCGGGGAGCGCGTCATGCAGACAGCAACGATCATCACCGTGGTCCTGGTCGCACTTACCGGCTGCACAACGCCGCCGGGGGTCGGGCAGCGCGAGCCGGACGGCAACCCGGTCGTGCAGCGGCTCACCGCCGTGGAGTGGGCGCAGATCGGCCCCGAGGCTCCAGTTCGTTTGAGCGTCCCGACGATCGTCACCCTGTCGCAGGCGGGCGTGAGCCCGGGCGAAATCATTCGCCGCTATTACCAGACGGGTACCCGCCTCAAGCTCACCGGCGTGCAGCTCGCGGAGCTTCGCAAGGATGGCGTCGACCAGCGCGTGCTCGACTACATCGCGAGCGCCGAGCAGCATGCGGCGCGGACCGACGCGATCACCGCGCAAGCGGACCAGGCGGCGCAGGCGCGGCTCTGGTACGACCGCTCGCTCTACGCCGCCGGGTGGGGCGGTTACCCGGGCTGGAGCTACCCGGGCCCAGGTGTCTTTCCGTACGCCGGCTACGGCTCGAGCCGGTTGGGCAGCGGCTGGTACGGCGGGGTCGCCATCGGCTTCTGAAGCCGGCTCGCGGTTGGTGGCCGGGCTGGTCTGAACTATACGAGCGAGCGGTCTCTCTCGTGAACTACCGCTGCACCGGCGAGTCTGCGCTGTAGCGCTCCCGTCCCGCCTCGTGCAGCGTGCGCTGCACCCGCGAGCACGTCCGCGAGCACAGGGTGATCTCGGCGTGACCTGCATCCCGGGTGTCAGCGGGTAGCGCTTCCGGTTCGCTTCTAGATTCGGGGTATAGCGCGACACGCGCGTCCGGTAGCCCGCGGCGCCATGCGGCGCGTCGGTCGAGCGTGCCTTCTTGCGGCCATCGGACTGGTGTCTCGCATCGGGGCTGATTCCGGTCGCGCGGGTAATTCCGCAAGGCGCGCTTTGGTTAGAATGCGCGGGCCCGAAAGCCGCGACAACTATTGCCCATGCAGCCCGCCGTCGACGCCCGCAAGGCCGAGCGAATACGCCTCGCTGCCCGGATGGGGGCTATCGAGCCGTTCCACGTCATGGAGATCCAGCGGCGCGCGTTCGAGCTCGAAGCGAGCGGGCGGCGCGTGATCCACATGGAGATCGGCCAGCCGGACTTCCCGGCGCCGCAGCCGGTGATCGCGGCGGCGACCGAGGCGCTCCGGCGAGAACCGCTCGGCTATACGGACGCGCTCGGTATCCGACCGCTACGCGAGGCGATCGCGGGCTTCTATGCTGACCGCTACGGCCTGACGATCGCGCCCGACCGGGTCGTCGTGACCGCCGGCGCTTCGGGCGCGTTCATGATCGCGATGGGCGCGCTGATCGATCCGGGTGACGAGGTGCTGATGCCGGATCCCTGCTACCCGTGCAATCGGCACTTCGTACGGCTGTTCGAGGGCGCGGCGCGAACCGTACCTGTCGACGAGCACAGCCACTACCAGCTCTCGCCGGCGGACGTCCGCCGCAACTGGGGGCCGCGAACACGCGGCGTGATGCTCGCCTCGCCGTCGAACCCGACTGGTACTGTCGTCCCGCTCGGTGCCTTGCGCATGATCATCGCCGAAGTTGATACCCGCGGCGGCTTCGCGCTAATCGACGAGATCTACCAGGGGCTTACTTACGACGGCCCCCACCTGCCGACCGCTCTCGAATTCTCGGACCGGGTGTTCGTCGTCAACAGCTTTTCGAAGTACTTCTGCATGACCGGCTGGCGGCTCGGCTGGTTCGTCGCACCCCCAGAGTACGTTCGAGAGATGGAGCGCCTGGCACAGAACGCGTTCATCTGCGTCTCGGCCCCGGCGCAATATGCCGCTCTGGCGGCGTTCGCGCCGGCGACGATCGGGATCCTGGAGGAGCGGCGGGCGGAATTCCAGCGGCGACGCGATTTCCTGGTGCCGGCGCTTCGGGCGCTTGGCTTCAGCGTGCCGCTGCTGCCCGAGGGCGCGTTCTACGTCTATGCCGGCTGCGAGCGCTTCACTGCCGACAGCGAGGCGTTCGCGTGGCGGGCGCTCGAGGAGGTCGGGGTGGCGATCACGCCCGGCATCGATTTCGGCGCGCATGGCGCGCGCAAACACGTTCGCTTCGCCTACACCCGATCGCTCGCCGATCTCGAGGAGGGCGTCGAGCGATTGGGCCGCCTCGTCGCGCGAGGTTAGTGGCAGACGCGGTTCAGGCCGGGGGCCCCGTCGGGCGTGCGGCACGCAAGGTCTGCTCGAGCCGCTGCTTTTCGGCCATCACCTTTTGCGCGTAACCCTGGGCCGGATCGTCGGCGGCGCCACTATACATCTGCAACCCCGCCTCGAGACCGCCCGCGAGGCGGATGTATTCCTTCAGGATTTGCGCGCCCACGAGGATGTTTGTCTTCGGATTCAAGACTGCATCCTGCCCGCCGTGCAGCGCGAGCTTCTCGGTGTGGAACTTCGGGATCACCTGCATCAGCCCCTTTGCCCCCATGTCGCTTTCGGCGATGGGGTTGAAACGCGATTCGATCGAGATCACCGCGAGGATGAGCAGCGGATCGAGCCCGACAGCGCGGCCGACGGAGTAAGCCTCGCCTACGAGGTCTACGGTCGCATCGCGCGCGACGCGATAGCGTCGCGCGAGGTAGCCCGCGAGCACCTTGTGCTGCGGGTTTGGCACGAGGCCGGTCGCGGGCGCATCGAGTGCTCCCGCCGAATCCGGCGCACTCGCCAAGCGACCCGCGTGGACGGTTCCGAACGGCATGACACGTCCGCCTTCGATCGCGAGCAATACGACCGCGAGCAGTCCCAACCCGGCGAGAACACCCTGCGTCGCGCCAACTATCGCCTGTAGCCCTCGACGCAACTGCATTGGCAGGTAGGGCATCTTCACGCTCACCTCCATGTCTGTCATAGGGCCGCGCGCGAACAGCGCGCGCCGATCACGCCTTGCGACCACGCTGACAGCTTGCTATGCCGTTGCGGAAACCCGGAACTCGGGAACGCCGTCGTCGGTTCCCCAGACTGCTACGTCTTGCTCTTCGGCCCGGCTACGGGTCCGCGGCGATCCCGCGGGCGCGCTAACTTTGTCGGCCGCCCACGCGAGAGGCTAGTGAGTTTTTCGTTGAATTTCTGGAAAGCGCAGTGTATTTAAGGAGTTACCCGCTGTCAACCACCAAAAAGCCGCACCGGATCAGAGACTTGTGCAAGATCCCTATGCTGCGTCGCGCAATAAAAAAATTTTGGGGCGCAACCCGCCCAGCCCCAGCTCCGGGCGGCTGATAAAATGCTTCCGTCCTCCTAGCGTAAGCGGGGGGACATGTACTTTTAGCACCGAGTGTCTGCGGCTCGGGCTTTGCCTGCACAAAGCCCGACCGCAGATGATTCGACTTCCGCCTAGGGTCTAGACCCGGTCGGAAACGGCCAAGCAGCAGCGGGATTCAGGGCAGTTTTTGCCCCGGGCGCCGCCGCAGTCGACGGGGCAGCAGGTGCCGCCGCCGGTGCAGGCGCCGCAGGTTTCGCAGCAGGCTTGGCCGCACCCATGGGTTTGGCCTTCTTCTTGGCGGGTTTCTTCGCAGCTTTTTTCTTGGCGGCCTTACGGGCCGCCTTTTTCTTTCCGGGCTTCTTCCCGCTCGAAGCTTTCTTCTTAGCGGGCTTCTTCTTGCCTAGTGCTCTACGCTTTCCAGCCTTCTTCTTCTTGGCCTTCTTGGCGGTTTTCTTCGCGGCCTTCTTTGCTTTTCTCTTCGCTGCCATGCTTGCACTCCTTCCAGAGGTTACGAGAGGTGCTGCCTGCTGCACCCGGCTCGAGGAGCCCGGGCATTCGACCGGCGGAGCCAATCCCGACGGTCGAACTCTACGCGTCGCCTCGCCAAGCCGACGCTAATCAAAAGCGCGGGGGCGCGGCACATCCGACGCCCCTCCGCGGAACGCGACGCCGAACTGTAACGCGCCGACCGGGTATCTCTTATTCCCAACTGAGTGCGCCCCCGGTCTGATACTCGATCACGCGGGTCTCGAAAAAATTGCGCTCCTTCTTGAGGTCGGTCATCTCGCTCATCCACGGGAACGGATTGGTCGCCCCCGGATAGAGTTGCTCCACGCCGATCTGCTGGCAGCGGCGGTTTGCGATAAAGCGCAAGTATTCCTTGAACATGGGCGCGTTGAGCCCCAGCACGCCCCGGGGCATCGTGTCCTCTGCGTAGCGGTACTCGAGCTCCACGGCACGCTTCATCAGCGCGTGAATCTCCTCGCGGAACGCCGACGTCCAGAGATCGGGGTTCTCGAGCTTGATCTGGTTGATCAGATCGATGCCGAAGTTGCAATGCATCGACTCGTCACGGAGGATGTACTGATACTGCTCGGCCGCGCCGGTCATCTTGTTCTGCCGGCCAAGGGCGAGGATCTGGACAAATCCGACATAGAAGAACAACCCCTCCATCACGCAGGCGAACACGATCAGGCTCTTCAGGAGTTTCTGGTCGTCGTAGGCAGTCCCGGTTCGGAACGCTGGATCGGTCAAGGTGTCGATGTAGGGAATCAGGAACTCGTCCTTGTCCCGGATGCTCGGGATCTCATGGTAAGCGTTGAACACCTCGCCCTCGTCGAGGGCGAGGCTCTCGACGATGTACTGATAGGCGTGGGTGTGGATCGCTTCCTCAAACGCCTGCCTGAGCAGATACTGGCGGCACTCGGGCGCGGTGATGTGACGATAGGTCCCAAGCACGATGTTGTTGGCCGCGAGCGAGTCGGCGGTGACGAAAAAGCCGAGATTTCGCTTGACCACGCGGCGCTCGTCCTCCGTAAGCCCGCCCGGATCCTTCCAGAGCGCGATATCGCGGCTCATATTCACTTCCTGCGGCATCCAGTGGTTCGCGCAGGCGGCGAGATACTTGTCCCACGCCCACTTGTACTTGAACGGGACGAGCTGATTGACGTCGGTGCGGCCATTGATGATCCGCTTGTCCTCTAGGCGGATGCGCCGGTGATGCCGGTCCGCGACCGGTTCCGCTCGCAGCGCCCGCAAGGAAATCGCCGGCAGTTGCGGAACGAAACTGGCCGGCTGCAGGCCGAAACCCGACAAGGCCTGCGCTCCGAGACTGCCGCCCATACCCCCATCGTCATCGAACTTCAACATCCTTCCTCCTGTTTTCCTTCCCGTGCCCCTACTGGCAGGCTTCGCACCCGGGGTTGTCGATCGCGCAAAACTGCGCGTCGACAGCACCGGTGCCCGCCGCCGCGGGCACGCCGCCGTCGTGTGGAACCGCGTTGAGCTGCCCTGCCTTAACGGTCGACTTTTCGGCATGAGTCGCCCCAAGCGACCGCAAGTAATAGGTGGTCTTCAGGCCACGCAACCACGCCAGCTTGTAGGTTTCGTCAAGCTTCTTGCCCGAGGCGTTGCCGAAGTAGATATTCAGCGACTGCGCCTGATCGATCCATTTCTGCCGGCGGGCCGCGGCCTCGACAAGCCACGACGGATCGACTTCGAACGCGGTCGCATAAAGCCGCCGCAGTTCGGCCGGCACCCGGTCAATGCGGGCGAGACTGCCGTCGAAGTACTTAAGGTCCGCGATCATCACCTCGTCCCAGAGCCCGGCCTGCTTCAGGTCGGCGACGAGATACTCGTTGACTACCGTGAATTCGCCCGACAGGTTGGATTTCACATACAGGTTCTGGTAGGTCGGCTCGATGGACGGCGACACGCCGATGATGTTGGCGATGGTGGCGGTCGGGGCGATCGCGAGGCAGTTGGAGTTCCGCATCCCGTGCTTGCGGATCCGCTCGCGAAGCGCTTTCCAATCGAGCGTCTCGCTTGGCTCCAGCTCGACGAACCCGCCGCGCTCCTCCGCCAGCAGCTTCAACGTGTCCTGCGGCAGCACGCCGCGCTCCCATAGCGAACCCTTGAACGAGGAGTAGCGGCCGCGCTCCTCCGCTAGCTCGGTCGACGCCCAATAAGCGTGATAGGCGACCGCTTCCATCGACCGGTCCGCGAACTCCACCGACTCGGGCGCAGCGTAGGGAATCCGCAGCAACTGCAGGCAATCCTGGAATCCCATTATTCCGAGCCCCACCGGCCGGTGTTTGAGGTTGGAGTTCCGCGCCTTTGCCACCGCGTAGTAGTTGATGTCGATCACGTTGTCGAGCATCCGCATCGCGGTGGCGATCGTCCGCTTGAGTTTGTCGTGATCGAGTCCGCCGCCGGTCATGTGCGCAACCAGATTGATCGAGCCGAGGTTGCAGACCGCGATCTCGCGGTCGTTGGTGTTGAGCGTGATCTCGGTGCACAGGTTCGAGCTGTGCACGACGCCGACGTGGCTCTGGGGCGACCGGATGTTGCACGGGTCCTTGAACGTGATCCAGGGATGCCCGGTCTCGAACAGCATCGAGAGCATCTTGCGCCACAGTTGGACAGCGGGGATCTTCCGATAGAGCTTGATTTCTCCTCGCGCTGCTTTCTCCTCGCAGGCGCAGTACGCCTTCTCGAACGGTTTCCCGACTTTGTCGTGCAGGTCCGGCGCGTCCGAGGGCGAGAAGAGCGTCCACTCGCCACCCTCCATTACCCGCTTCATGAAGAGATCCGGGATCCAGTTCGCGGTGTTCATGTCGTGAGTGCGCCGCCGGTCGTCACCGGTGTTCTTGCGCAGCTCGAGAAACTCCTCGATGTCGAGGTGCCAGGTTTCCAGGTACGAGCACACGGCACCCTTGCGCTTGCCGCCCTGGTTGACCGCGACCGCTGTGTCGTTCACGACCTTCAGGAACGGCACCACGCCTTGCGACTTTCCGTTCGTGCCCTTGATGTGGCTACCGAGCGCGCGGACCGGCGTCCAATCGTTACCGAGCCCGCCGGCAAACTTGGCTAGGAGCGCGTTCTCCTTGATCGCCTCGTAGATTCCATCCAGGTCGTCCGAGACCGTGGTGAGATAGCAGCTCGACAATTGCGAGCGCCGCGTTCCCGAGTTGAACAGCGTCGGGGTAGAGCTCATGAAGTCGAAGCGCGATAGCACGCTGTAGAACTCGATCGCACGCTCTTCTCTATTGATCTCGTCCAGCGCGAGCCCCATCGCGACGCGCATGAAAAACGCTTGCGGCAACTCGATGCGCCGGCCGTCGACGTGCAGAAAATAGCGGTCGTAGAGCGTCTGCAGCCCGAGATACCCGAACTTCAGGTCGCGCGCGGCGTCGAGCGCGGCGCCGAGCTTCAGCAGATCGAAGCGCGCGAGTCGCTCGTCGAGCAAATCCGCCTCGATCCCCAGCTTCACGAACTGCGGAAAATAGTCGGTGTACCGGCTTGCCATGTCAGCTTGCGACACCTCCTCTCCGAGCACTTCGAGCCGGATGGTGTTCAGCAGAAGGCGTGCGGTCGCGTAGGAGTAGCCGGGGTCCTTCTCGATCAGAGCGCGCGCCGACAGGATCGCCGACTTGCGAACCTCGTCCATCGGGATGCCGTCGTAGAGGTTTTTCAGCGTGTCCTGGAGGATGAGCTGCGGCTGCACTGGCTCGCCCAGCCCTGCGCAGGCGGACTCGACGAGCTCCCCGAGCCGCGAGGTGTCGAGCGGGCGCCGAGCGCCGTGCTCCACGGCGTGAAGCACCGGCTGAGCTGATGTGGCCCTCCTTTCGGCGGCTTCGTGTGCGCGCGCCTGAGCGCGTCGCTCCCGATACAGCACGTACGCACGCGCCGTGTCGTGCTCGCCCGAGCGCATCAACCCGAGCTCCACCTGGTCTTGAACGTCCTCGATGTGGAAAGTGCCTCCCGCCGGCTGCCTGCGGATGAGTGCGCGGACGACCCCGTCGGTCAACTGCGCGACCAGCTCGCGTATCCGGGCCGACGCCGCGCCCTGCCCACCGCTGACGGCCAGGAACGCTTTAGTCATTGCCACGGAGATCTTCGACGGCTCGAATGCGACCACCGCCCCGTTACGGCGAATGACCTTGTACTGCGCGAGAATTGAAGGCTGCTGGACTGGCGAGGACACGGGAAGGCTTGCGGTGACGAAGGGCTGGGTCGGTATGGCTTCACCGGCAAGGTGCATCTCGGTCTCCTCTCGCTCGTGCTTTTTTGGTTGCTGGGCCCCTCCGGCCCGCTCGTCCGGCGCCTGCGCACCGGACACATCGCGACCACGACACACTCACTATAGATGCAGAACTATAGATCCGGAGAACCGGTATCTCGAGTACCGGATCTCGAGAACTTGGCAGTAAGACACTTCGCCACGGCCACTCAGGGGGTGCCGTGCGAAACTGTCACGACCACTATATATAGTGTTTGGTTCGAGGCTTGACACTAATTCTAGTGCGGTGATCGGGCCGTTGCAACATCTTTATCAAGCCATTTACGACTCCAGCGCAGCTTGTGTGTGAAACGTCTGAAGTTCGTCACGTATTCGTCACTTACGCGCTGTGTGTGCGAGCCGTGGGCCTCTCGCGCGGCGCGACGGAAGCTGGTGGGCAAAGCGACGGACGCTCAGCGCCGCCGCGCAGCCGCGACGAGCGCGCGCAGGCGCGGCCAGTCGAACGCCGGGCCGGGGTCGGTCTTGCGTCCCGGCGCAATGTCGCTGTGTCCGGCCATGGCTGAGATCGGATATCGGCGCCGGAGCGCAACGGCGAGGCGAGCCAGCTCCTTGTATTGAGCGGCCGTATAGGGCATGGCGTCTGTGCCCTCGAGCTCGACCCCGATCGAGAAGTCGTTGCAGCGTTCACGCCCGCGCCACGTCGAAGCCCCGGCGTGCCAGGCCCGCTGACCGCACGCTACGAATTGGACGAGCGCCCCCGTTCGCCGCACGAAAAAATGGGCCGAGACACGCAGTCCCCGCAGCGCTCCGTACGCCGGATGCGCCGAGCAGTCGAGAGTGTTCGTAAAGAGTCGGAGGACATCATCACCGCCGAACTCCCCCGGCGGCAGGCTGATGTTGTGCACGACGAGCAGGGTGATCGCAGTGCCGGCGGGGCGATCGTCGCAGTTGGGCGAGGCAATCTGGCGGGCGCCCGATGCGATGCCGGTCGCATCGATGCGAAGCGCCGAAGCGATGCCGCTAGGCGCGGACGCCGGCCGCGATGTGCGGCTTGCGCGCTCGACCCGCTTCGCCACGCCCTTCAGTGGATCCCGAGCCGCTCCATCCGGTAACGGAGGGCGCGGAAGGTGATGCCGAGGAGCTTCGCCGCCGCGGTGCGGTTGAAGCGCGTCCGGTCGAGCGCCTCCAGAATCGCATCGCGCTCCACGCGGTCGAGATAGTCCTGGAGCGGCCACTTCGAGTCGGGCGTCTGCGCCTCTTCGGCGAGCTTCGGCGGCGCGAGCTGCAAGTCGTCGGGCTGGATCTCCTCCGATCCGGACAGCGCGATCGCCCGTTCGAGCACATTCTCCAGCTCTCGCACGTTGCCCGGGAAGTCGTAGGCGGTGAGTGCCGCGCGCGCCCCATCCGACAGCCGCGGTCGCCGGGCCCCGCTCTCCTCGCCCAGGCGGGCGAGCACCGCGTCGGCGAGGTGTGGGATGTCTTCCCGACACTCGCGCAGGCTCGGCATCCGGAGCTCGATCACCGCGAGCCGGTAGTAGAGGTCCTGCCGGAACTTCCCCGATTCGACGAGCGCGGGTAGATTCTGGTGCGTCGCGCAGATGATCCGCACATCGACCGGGTCTTCGGTGGTCGCCCCGATCTTCCGGACGCGCTTTTCCTGGATCGCCCGCAGCAGCTTCACTTGCATCGCCAGCGGGAGGTCGGCGACCTCGTCGAGGAACAGCGTCCCCCCGTTTGCGGCGTGAAAGAACCCCTCGCGGTCAGCGTCGGCACCGGTGAACGACCCCTTGCGGTAGCCGAAGAACTCGCTCTCCACGAGGTTCTCTGGGATGGCGCCGCAGTTGACCGGCGCGAACGGTTTCTCGCGCCGCGCGCCGCCCTCATGGATGAGACGGGCGGCGAGCTCCTTCCCGCTGCCCGACTCGCCGGTAATGTAGAGCGGCGCCTGGCTACGGGCGAGCTTCTCGATCATGGCTCGGACCTGCTGCATCGGCGGGCTGTCGCCTAGCAGGCGGTAGGCCCCACCCGCTTCCGGCGTGGGCGCGGCTTTCTGCGGCAGGTTGAGCGCGGACTTGACCAGGGTGCGCAACTGTTCGAGCGACAGCGGCTTCGACATGTAGTCGAACGCGCCCGCCTTCAGTGCCGCAACCGCGTTCTCGGTGCTGCCGTGCGCGGTGATGACGGCCACCGGCAGGTCCGCGCAGTGGGTGCCGATGTAGCGCACCAGCTCGAGCCCGTCGCCGTCGGGAAGCCGCATATCGGTGAGGCAGAGATCGAAGGTCTCGCGCTTGAGATGCTCGGTCGCGGCCGCGACCGATCCCGCGCATTCGACCCCGAGGCCCATCCGGATCAACGTGAGCTCGAGGAGCTCGCGGATGTCGGCCTCGTCGTCGACCACCAGCACCGTGGCCTTCGAGGCAGCGCGTCGCTCCGGACGGTTCATCCCCGTACGCCCTGCCACGTGATTCGGAAATCGGCACCCGCGCCGCGGTCGACGTAATCGAGCGCGGCGCCGTTCGCCCCGCACAGCTCGCGGGCCATGTAGAGGCCGAGCCCAGTGCCCGCGCTGTAGGTGGTGAAGAACGGCTCGAAGAGCTGGTTCTGCAGTTCTTTCGCCACGCCGGGACCGTCGTCGAACACGTGCAATTCTAGCCGATTGCCCTGCCGCTGAAGACGCAGGCGGACGCTACCGGCGGCCTTGCTGGAGTGCCGCCATCCGTTGCGCACCAGGTTCCACAGTACCTGGTGCAGGTGGATGCGGTCGAACTCGACTACTCCGTCGCCCTCGATCTCGAGCGCGAAACTCCTTCGCTCCACCTGCTCGTTCTGCGCGAACTCGTCCAGGAACGTACCGAGAAACGGGCTGAGCCGGATCGGCTCCGCCTGTACGCGGTCGCGCCGGTTCAGCTCGAGGACGTCCTTCACCATCCGGTCCAGCCGACCGGCATTGTCGCGAATGATGCGCGTCAGGCGCTCGCGCGCGGGCTGCCGGTTCTCCTCTCCCATCAGCTCAGCCGCATGGGTGATCGCGGCGAGCGGGTTTCGGATCTCGTGCGCGATGTTGGCGGTGAGGCGGCCGAGCGCGGCGAGCTTGAGCTGGCGAGCCTGGTCCTCGAGTTTCGAGATGTCCTCGAGATAGATGACGGTGAAACTGTCGTCGCCCACTCCCGCCTCGACGAACCGCGCACGCACGAGGATTCCGGTCTCTGGGAAGGTCAGCATCGCACTCGCCCGCCCGGTCCGGCCGCGCCACTCGGCGAGCGCTTGCGCGAGCTCGAGCGAGAACGCCTCGATCTGATCCAGTTCCGGCGCCGGGCGCCCGAGCAGCTGGCCGACGCGGGGATTGTGGCTGCGCACGAGGCCGTTCGAGTCGACCACCAGCACGCCGTCCTGGACGTCCTGGATCACCCGCTGGTTGATGCGCAGCTGATTGGCGAGATCGACGCCGCGCTGCCGCGCCACCCGCTCGTTGGTGATCACGCGCTGCGCCAGCCGGTTCGCGACGAGTGCCGTGGCGAAGTAGCCGATCGAGATCATCGCCGGCGGGAGGAAGCCGCCGATGCCGTCGCCGTACGCGATCACCTGCAAGGCCTGTTCAAGCAGGACCGCGATCGCCGCGAGCGCCGCGTAGAAGAGCAGCGGCCGGCCGCGGCTCACGAGCGATGCCGCGGCGATCGAGATCAGCAGCATCACCGCCAAGCCGCTGCGGAAACCGCCGCTCGCGAACATCAAAAGGACCGTCGCCGCGATGTCGGTGCACACCTGGGCGGTAAGCTGGGCGTCGAAGTTTCGGGGCGCCCGTCGCAGGACGATCTGGAAACCGACTGCCACCAGGAGATACACCGCGCTCGTCCCGGTGAAGAGCCGCAGGTTGTAGCTTCCCAGGTTCAGCGCATCGCCGTAGACGAGGGTTGCGGCGAGGAAGAGCGCCGCGATCGCGATCCGGTAGGCGTTGAAGTATCGGAGCGAGACCCAGAACGAGTCCGGGACCGCCGCCGACTCACGCGGCGCCGCCGCGGCGCGCCCGGCGGCAACCTCCGGAGCGACGGGGGTGCTCAAGGACTGAAAAGCCGGCGGTGCTCGTGCGAGCAGAAGTATCGCCCCTGCGCTGCGATCGCTTCAGAGACCGGCAGGTGCACGCCACACTGACTGCAATCCACCATGCGTTCCCCAGCAGCCCCCGGCTTCGCCGGTGGTTCGGCGTCGCGCCTGATTCCGCGCCACAGCAGATACGCGGCGAGCGCAACGAGGAGAAGGATCAGCAGCTTGCCCATGGCGCGGGAATCGGCGTGGGAGATTATAGGTGGACGACCCTCGTCCGGCGCGGCTCAACGCGCGGCAGGCGTGACACTTGGCGCGCGGGGAGAGAGGTGAAAAGGACGGGGAAGGGGAAAGGGTGGTCGGGGTGACTGGATTCGAACCAGCGACACCTGCGTCCCGAAC
>CAVWFR010000010.1:0-252748 GCA_963754305.1 uncultured beta proteobacterium
ATGGTTTTGCGCAGGTGCTCGGCCGCGAAGACAGGCCAATCGCGGGCCTGTATGCCGTGGGTACGGACATGGCCAGCATCATGGGCGGTTTCTACCCCTCAGGCGGAATCAACCTTGGTCCGGCGATGACCTTCGGGTACATCGCTGGGCGGCACGCTGCGGGCGCTATGGAGCGCGCAGGTGATCATCCAATATCTGTCTCGGCGTACCAACCAACTCGAGACAAAGGTCCTCGTCGAAGCTGAAACCAAGGAGCGTCAGGTGGCGCACCTGCAACGCCGCGCCAGCGGAGCGGTAGCCCCGCTCCGCTGGCTTGCGCCATGTCGACTAGTCCGGCCGACGACTAACTAACATTAACGCGACCCAGCTCAGCCTTGCGCATTGCGTTCGCGATCTCGACGTCGGCGCCGGGCGGGAGCGGCCGGAGGGGAGACCGAACCGTTGCGTGCTCGAGGATCCCCCGCGCGACGAGCGCATGCTTGAGCGCGACCGTTCCTTCCATGTGCGACCCGCGGTGATAGACGGTGCTGGTCACCGGGAGCAGTCGGTTGTGGACAGCGCGCGCCTTCGCATAGTCCTTGGCTTTGCCGGCCGCAATCAGTTCGAGGAGCGGCTCGGGTGCAATATTACCGTAGCCCACCAGGGCCCCGTCGACGTCGAACATGGTGTGCAGGAGATATTCGTCGTGGCAGGTGTAGATTTGCAGATTGGGACGCTCACGACGGATAACGGGAATCTCCGTGTCCCAGCGCTTCATGTTGCGCACGCCGTTCTTCATGGCGAACACACCCGGTTGCGCTGCGATCTCGAGCTGCGTCTCGAGGTTGTAGGTCGCTTCGGTCTCGTCCGGATACTGGAAGAGGATGAGCGGCAGGCCGCTCTCTTCGTAGATTGCACGGTAGCGATCCTGCGGCGCGCCCTTCTGGTAGCCGAAGCGCAGCCAGCCGTGGGACGGATACACGAGGCCGGCCCCAGCTCCCGCCTTGACGGACCGTTTCGCCTCCAGCGCGGCCACTTTGGTGCCTTCGAGCGTGATCCCGGCGATGATCGGGATCTTTCCGTTCACCGATTTGACGAAGCTTTCGATGACCGCAGTCTGCTCGTCAGGGGTGAGAAAAGTCCCCTCCCCTGCGTGACCGAGAACGACCAGGCTCTTGACGCCAGCAATGCTGCCAAGCCAGGAGCCCAGTCGCTGGATGGCCGCATGATCGACTTCACCTTCCCGGGTGAACGGCGTAACGGGCGCGGGATTGAGGCCTCTGAGATCGGGGGCGTTCATTTCATTTCCTCCATGTTGCAAGAAAGGGTGGATAAATGTTGGCGAGCGGTCGTCACAGGGTCCGGCACCTCTAGTCGGGCTTGATATTCGCGTCCTTGACGATTTGAGCGTACTTGCCCATTTCGGTCTTGATGTAGGCAGCGAACTGCTCAGGGGTCGAGCCGACTACCTCAAACCCCTGCTCACCCAGCCGGCTCGAGGCGAGCGGCGAACGTATGGCCTTGGCGATCTCGGCGGAGATGCGTTGAGCCAGCTCGTTCGGCAGCTTCGCCGGACCCCACACGCCGTACCACGAGACCATTTCAAACCCCGGCAGGCCCGACTCGGCAACGGTCGGAACATTGGGCAACAAAGAAATGCGCTTCGAAGTCGTGACGGCCATCGGCTTCACCTTTCCCGACTTCACCAGCGGGTACGACGAGGGCAGCGCATCGATGAACGCGTTCACATGCCCACCGAGCAGGTCGGTGATCACCGCGCCGGTTCCTTTGTAGGGAACGATGAGGATGTCAATCTTGGCCTCGCGCTTGATCGCCTCCTCCGCGAGGTGGCTCGCCGAACCGAGGGACGAGTGACCAAACGCGAGCTTTCCGGGCTGGGCACGCGCGACATCGATCAGCTCGCGAAGATTCGACGCCTGCGCGCTCGGGTGCGCTGTCACGAGCAACGGGACCGAACCCAAATTGGACAACGGCGTGAAGTCGCGCGTGACGTCGTAGGGCACGTTCTTGAGGAACAGGGGATTGGTGACGAAGGTCGACGCCTGCACCAGCAGCGTGTAGCCGTCCGGCTTGGACTTCGCGACGGCGTCACTACCGATCGTGCCGTTCGCCCCGGGCTTGTTCTCGACGATGGACTGCTGCCCCAGCTGCTCCGACAGGCTTTGCGCGACCACGCGCGCCACCGCATCGACTGTGCCGCCGGGGGGAAAGGGACGATTATCCGGACGACCTGAGAGGGATAGGCCTGACCGATGGCGGGCAGGGAGATGCCGAGTGCAAGCAGACCAAAATAAAAATCCCGCCCAGTCTCATCATCAACCTCACATCCTCATGGGGACGCAAAAAAGAATACGGAGGGTTCGCTCGGCCGTCTGTTCGTCGGGCCACAATGTTTGATAGCAAACAGTTCTGCGTTTGCATCTGAATTGACGCATCCTAGTTCCTGACTACACGCATAGTCAGGACTCCCGTCGATAGCATTCGCAGGCACCGCCTTCCAGCCTGCGCCGATCGAGGATCTCCACCCTGCCCCACCGGTAGCGAATCAGCCCCTGGTCGTGGATCGCGCAGGCGGCCTGTGAAACGGTTGGCCGCCCCGCGGCCAACAGATAGGAAAGAAGTTCGTGGGTCAGCTCGACTTGTTACTGCCCAGGCAGTCTTGGGCGGTCAGCAAGTGAGTGCAGAGCCGCTGTTCAACGGTATGGTAGTGGTAGCAAACCGCGGCTTGCGAAACCTGGACTAGCAGCTCGTGCGCATAACCCAGAAACAGCTTCTTTAGCTCCGGCTGTTTGAGCGCGAGCTTGAATGCGGCGGCGCTGGTCATTAGTGCTTCGGAAGGGGCTTCGACGACAGCCCGGTAGGCCGATACGCCGACGCCGAGCACAAGGGGACGCCGATCATGCCTCCCTTCCCGACGGTATCGACCGCGATCGCCGTGCCATTTTTCGTGCCGTAGACCAGGCTGATCATCCCGCTGGTGGGGAACAGACGTAAGGAATGCGGTCGCCAGGCTGGTAAAGGACTTCACCCTTCCCAAGGCGTGCGCGTGCGAGATGAGGAACCAGGAGTTCGCGGCTGGCTTCGGACAGCATCGCCAGAAGACGGTTCCGCCGGAGGGCCTCGCGGACCTGTCTCAGCTTGTCTACAGCGGGGTTCGGCGCCAGCAACTCCGTCCGCATCTCCCGCGTGATCGTCGCCGTATTGCCCGCTTGCCGGACCGACTCTCGGATAGCACCCGATCTGAGAATGGACATGTCACAGATGATTGAAATATGTTGAAAATGAGATAGCTCGCGAAGACTGTCGCATGCACCCTTCGTCGCCTCCGGTCGTCTTTAGCAGGGGCCCCGAATTGAAGGACGTCGGTCGCATGAAAGGAGTCTAGGGCGCCCGTTGATCCCACACTAGTCATCTATCAGAGATTTCAGATATGCCTGAATAGAGATATCTCATTTGAGCCTGCTCCATGCACCTGCTACGCTCAAGCTCTTTCTCGAAGTCGCAGACCTCGGCAGCTTCAGCAAGGCAGCGATTGCCCGCCGGACGGTCCAGTCGCACATCAGCCGTCAGATCAGCGAGCTGGAGCGCGAGTGCGGGGCGCGGCTTTTCCGGCGCACCGGGCGGGGGGTGGTGTTGACGGACCTGGGTGAGCGCATAGTTCCCCGCGTCCGGACGTGGCTCGCGGAGACGGATCAACTCGTCAATGACATCAAGTCAAGCGCCGAGGTCCCGGTCGGCGAAGTGCGTATCGGCATCCTGCCTTCCGCCGCCCATCCACTAGTCACCACCGTGTACGAGCGCGCCGGCGAGCGCTATCCCAGGGTCAGGCTCAGCGTGCGCGAAGGGCAAGGCGCCGAGCCCGATGCACTGCTCGAGAGCGGAGCCGTAGACCTAGCGATTCTCTTCCGCTACGAGAAAAGCGCGCGCGGCGATGAGCAGCATCTGGCGACAGTGGATACCTTCCTCGTGGGCGCGGCGAACGACAAAATCACCCGCCCCGGCGACGATCGCGTTCTCGCGGCTGGATCGTCTGCCCCTCATTTTGCCCAGCAGGCCGAGCCCCGGCGTCACCTGCTCGACGAGGTGAGCAGGCGCAAAGGCATCTCACTGCTCGTGGTTCTGGAAGCGGATTCCGTGGCCATTCAAAAGGAGGTCGCAGCAAAAGGCGGGACCTACACCGGGCTGGCGCCTACGCCATGATGGAGGACGTGCGGGCGGGACGCCTGCAAGCGTCGCGAATCGTCAACCCCGACCTCAAGCGCTTCGTCACCCTGGCGATGCCCAAGAAGGGACCGTTGACCCTCGCGTGCAAGGTAGTTGCGCAACTCATTCAGCAGACCGCCAGGGAACTGGAGGGTGAAGGCGCATTGCGCCTCGGTCGGAACGCGCCCAACACAAGCGGGTGCCAAGCCCGATCAACCCGGGAAGCGCTCCAAAGGGTCAGCAAAGTACGCCTGACGGTGAACATCCACCTCCACCACCGCGAACGTTGCCGACCTGATCGAAGTCGAGGGTGTCAAGCTCAAGGTCATCGGTGTTTCAGCGAGTTACGACGGCGTTGGCAAGCTGCGCCACTATGTAGTCGAGGCGACCCGGTGGGAATGAACTCGGCTTGATGTAGCCACCGGCGGGTCCCTCGCCGAGGGTCCCATCCCGCTGGTAGTCACCGATCGGCCAGATGCGGTCTGTCGCCGATCTCCCGCGCGCCTCGTACGTTTATAGAGACTGCCCGTTTCAACGCACGCGAAATGCAAGCTTCCCTCGAAAGTGACGGCCTTCGCTCAGCGCGTGGGCCACGGCAGCCTCCGACAGGAGATAGAGCTTGATCTCGGGAGGACGCAGAGCCCCGGATAGCACGAGCGCCACGATGCGTCCCAGATGGCGTCGGTCGCGTCCACCTTCGGGCGATAGGCGCGAACGTCGGGCTGCGGCGAGGACGGTGCGGATGCACCCGAGGCAATGAACGCCGCGCGACCACCCGATCGCAGCACTGAAAATGACTTCAGCGCCACCTCACCTCCTACGGTGTCGAAGACCGCATCGCAGGCCGACACCTTGTGCGTGAAATCCTCGGTCCGATAGTCGATGATCTCGTCTGCACCGAGCCCGCGCACGTAGGATGTTCGCCGCGCTCGCGGTCGTGACGACACGCGCGCCGATGTGCTTCGCGGGCTGGATCGCAAAGCCAGCCACGCCCCCAGCACCGCCTTGGATCAGGATCGTCTCGCCGCTCGCGAGTTGCAGCGCGTCCTCGATTGAAACAAGAGCTGTCAAACCGGCGAGCGCTAGCGCTGCGCATTCCGCATGCGACAGCGCATCAGGCTTCCTCGCCACGATCGCTGCCTTGATCGCGACCTTCTCCGCATATGCACCCTCCTGACCGGTGTCACAGACACCGAAACCGGATCACCCACCTCGAAATCGCCGGCTCCTTCGCCTAGCGCGGCGACGACGCCGGAGAAGTCTCGGCCCGGTACATAGGGGAAGTGCGAAACGGGGGCGTAGTTGCCGGCGCGCATCTTCCAGTCCGCCGCGTTCACGCTGGCGGCATGAACGTCCACGAGCAGTTCGCCTGCGCCGGCCGCGGGGTCGGGTACATCGCCGTACTGCAAGACCTCGGGACCCCCATGCTGCATGAAGAAAGCAGCCTTCATCGATGTCCGATCTCATCAAAAACTACGAGGCCTAAGCCGATCAACGTCGCATCAGCTGAGTAAGTTCCGTCCCACGGACGAGACCACCGGGATCTACGAGGCGGCAATCGGCCGAGGCTGTGTAAAAACTTGGGAAGACGATGGGCTCAAATTTTTTTACCCGACCAAAGCACTGGTATTCCCTGGTTGCGGCTTCACTCGCGCATGGAGGAGCGCCTGTTCGAGGCGATTCTTCCCACATTAGAAAAGCGTGCTTTTGTTTCTACACAGTCTCGACCCAATACGGATGGTTAGTCGCTCGGAAGCAGACGTTCACCGCCTGCATCGCGGACTGCTGAGCGGAGTGGTCTGCAGTTCAGGACGGAACACTGCACGATACCAGGCGCCGGCTAGAATCTTGATCTCTGGCGTAAAGCAGTCGGTGGCGACCCCAGCCGAGCAGGGATTCCGTGGACGCTTTCAACACCCGATGCATCGTCACGAAGGTGGTAGGCGCGGACGCTCGCGGCCAGCCGATGCTCGGCGAATCGCGGGATGAGCGGTGTGCCGTGCTCAAGCTCTTGGGAAACGCCGATGCTGTCACAGACGGAATCCGCAACACACCGGACTACCCGGCTTCGCCGGGTCCGGTCGCGGATGTCGTACTTCTGCTGCAGATCACCACCACCGCGAACGTTGCCGACCTGGTCGAAGTCGAGGGTGTCAAGCTCAAGGTCATCGGTGTTTCAGCGAGTTACGACGGCGTTGGCAAGCTGCGCCACTATGTGATCGAGGCGACCCGGTGGGAATGAACTCGGCTTGATGTAGCCACCGGCGGGTCCCTCGCCGAAGGTCCCATCTCGACCCGGATTGCGACCTTCACGACCGGCGCATATCGACCCGTTGCCGCCGGCCGGGTTCATAAGACCGGACCTTCGCCGACTCTCGGTTATCGGCCAACTCCCGTCGTTCGCGGCCGCCACGGAACCTTCCGGTAAGCCGCCATTGACGAGGCGACCGGCGCCCCACCGCTACTTCGGCGTCCTCGCCCCCAACTCGCCGCTGCGCAGTGCGGTCACCGCGCTCGCGCCGGCCGCGACCACCGCGCCGCCCGCGACCACCGCGCCGCCCGCATCCAACGCGCAACCCGCCGCCGAACCGGCCCATCGTCGCGCTGGCCGCTACGCGTGGGCGCTGTTGCTCGCCCGCATCTACGAAGTTTTTCCGCTGGTGTGCCCCAACTGTGGCGGGGCGATGCGGATCATCGCCTTCATCACCGCCGGCCCGACCATGCGCGACATCCTCGACCATCTGGGTGAGCCCACCGCGCCACCCCGCATCGCGCCTGCCCGCGGCCCGCCGCTGTGGGAGGCCACTGATGCCGAGCACGATCCCGCCGCCGATCCGCTGCTCCAGCCCGCCCCGGCCTTCGAGTTCGACCAGCGCATTGCCTGGTAGCCACCACCCTCGGCGCTCGCCGATGCGCGCCGCCGGGCTTGCTCGCGCCGGCGCCCGCCCAACCGGCCGCGCCCGGCCACCCTGGCGTCGGCGCCCGCGCAGAAGTCCGACGACAAGCGCGAGGAGCAGCCCATTGCCGCCGAAAATCCCCCGCTTGACCCGCCCCACCCACACGACCAAAATCGGGCTCGCGCGATTGAATTGCCTATCCGCGCACGACGCGGTCGCGGTGGCCGAGCTCGTGCGCCCGGGGCTCCTGACAACGGAGTACGTGAACGTCGTGGTGGACTGCTCGTCGGAGCTTTCGCGCGGGCGCACGGTCGTCGACCGGAGCGGCCGCAGCGGCCGCGACCCCAACGCCCGTGTCGCCGTCACGTCGACACGGCCGCCTTCGTGCGCCTCCTGATCGAGCGCCTGCGCACGCTCGGGTGAAGGAGCGGGGCCCCGGGGGATGCGTGACCGATAACATCGTCCAATACGTCGGCTCTGCGGTGGGGTCAATTCCGTCCGTACATCGCATTCCAATCGTTCGAATGCACACGAGCTGACACAACTCAGGAGGCCACGATGAGCACGACGAAGGTCCGCAGCAACGACATGAAGTTCGAGATCGTCGTCATCCCCGTCTCGGACGTCGACCGCGCGAAGGAATTCTACGGGAGGCTCGGGTGGAGACTCGACGCCGAGTTCGCCAGCGGTGACGACTTCCGCGTCATCCAGTTCACGCCGCCCGGCTCCGGGTGCTCGGTCATCTTCGGCAAGAACGTCACGGCGGCGGCGCCTGGCTCCGCTCAGGGCCTGTACCTGATCGTCTCCGACATCGCGGCCGCCCGCGACGAGCTCCGCGGTCGCGGCGTCGAGGTGAGCGAGCTGTTCCACAGCGACGGCGTGTCCGCTGGCACGGACGAGCCCTATCTATTTGGGCGGCGTCGGACCGGCGGTCCGGATCCCGAGCGTGGCAGCTACCGCTCGTTCGCCTCGTTCCGCGATCCAGACGGCAACGGATGGCTGTTCCAGGAGATCACGACGCGGCTGGCCGGTCGCATCGACTCCGGCGTGACGAGCTTCGCGTCCGCGAACGACCTGGCGGAAGCGTTTCGGCGTGCCGAGGCCGCCCATGGCAAGTACGAGGCCCGGATCGGCCAGGGGAGGGACGCGAACTGGCCGGAGTGGTACGCCGCGTACATGGTCGCGGAGCAGGCGGGCACGGAACTACCGTCGTGACTACCTACGACGCGATCGTCATCGGCACCGGCCAAGCCGGCCCGTACGTGACCTCGCGTCTCGCGGGAGCCGGCATGAAGGTCGCCGTCATCGAGCGCAACGCCTTCGGCGGAACGTGCGTCAATACCGGCTGCATTCCGACCAAGACGATGGTGGCGAGCGCGTACGCGGCGCGCGTGGCCGCTCGCGCCGCCGAGTATGGCGTGGACGTCGGCTCGGTGCGTGTCGACATGAAGCGGGTCATGGCCCGGAAAGAGGCGGTCTCGAAGGAGTCGCGCACCGGTCTCGAAGACTGGCTGCGGAGCATGGAGAACTGCACCGTCTATCAGGGCCACGCCCGCTTCGAATCCGCGCAGGAGGTGAGCGTCGGGGGAGAGCGCCTGCGCGCCGACAAGATCTTTCTCAACGTCGGCGGCCGAGCGCTCGTTCCCGACATGCCCGGCGTTCACGAGATCGACTTCCTCACCAATAGCTCGATGATGTCGGTGGACTTTCTGCCGAAACACCTGATCGTCGTCGGCGGCAGTTACATCGGTCTCGAGTTCGGCCAGATGTTCCGGCGCTTCGGCGCCGAGGTCACGATCATCGAGATGGGGCCGCGGCTCATCGGCCGCGAGGACGAAGACGTGTCGACCGCGATCCGGGAGATCGTCGAGCACGAGGGTGTCGAGGTGCGCGTGAACGCGAAGTGCATCTCCTTCGCCAAGCGCGGCGAAGAGATCGCCGCCGGCGTCGATTGCACCGACGGTGCGCCGCAGGTCCACGGCACGCACGTGTTGCTCGCCGTCGGCCGCCGTCCGAATACCGACGATCTGGGCCTCGACGAGGCGGGCGTTGCCGTCGATGATCGGGGCTACGTCGTGGTCGACGACCAGCTCCGCACCAGCGTCCCGGGAGTCTGGGCGCTCGGCGATTGCAACGGCAAGGGCGCGTTCACGCACACCTCGTACAACGACGGTGAGATCGTCATCGCGAACTTGCTCGAGAACGATCCGCGCCGCGTGAGCGATCGGATCACCGCGTACGCGCTGTACGTCGATCCGCCGCTCGGTCGAGCCGGGATGACGGAGGCCGAGATTCGCAAGAGCGGACGCAAGGCGCTCACCGCCAAGCGGCCGATGACGCGCGTCGGGCGCGCGGTCGAAAAGGGCGAGACTCAGGGATTCATGAAGATCGCGGTCGACGCCGAGACCGGCGCCATCCTAGGCGCCGCGATCCTCGGCACGGGCGGCGACGAGGTCATCCACTCGATTCTCGACTTGATGTACGCAAAGGCGCCGTGGACGGTGATCCGCCGCGCGATGCACATTCATCCGACCGTCTCCGAACTCGTGCCGACGATGCTGTCCGACCTCCGACCGATGGACTAGCCACACCTGACGCCGGAGCCGCGCACCGTCGGCTCCCAGCCATGTATTCGCAGCGGCGCTATGTCGACGCCGGCGGGCTGATGTCTTACCGGTTCTGGCGGTCAGCGAAGTCCGCGAACGTCCGCTTCTCTAGCGCACGACGGGCAGCAACGGGTGTGCGCCGTGATAAGGCGGCGCTTTCCAGTGGGTGCAAATCCCACCCGGCGAACGCTCCAGCCGGAAGCAACCGGAGCAGCTATGGAGGTAACGAAATGGCTGAAGCCTTCGGGTAAGCGTGCCACGATTTGGTGGCAGTGCGGGTGTGCGGGCCGTAACGCGAGTGAACGCCGAGCAAGCCTCGAAAATGCCGATGCGCAGGCCGACCCGACGACCCTTTCGGGGAAGGCTGATAGGGCTGGGCGGATGAGCGAAGCAGTACCCCCAGTCGCTGCGCCGGGGTAGTGGCGACAGCACGTACACAAGGAAAGCGCACGCAACACGGGAAGCCCCAAGGCGTGGTCGGGGACGACCAACCGGAGGCCGGTGACGGACAGGCCGGACGCTCTGGGGTGACGGAGAGGCTCGCAGTACCGCTGAAGCCGGGTAACGCCGGTGGAGGGAAGGGGCCTCAGTTCAAGACGAACGCAACAAGTAGCGAGGGACACGGAGATTGGGCAACCTAGCAACTCCGGTTAATGTTCAGAAGCTGCAGACGGCGTTACACGCGAAAGCGAAGGCAGAGCCGGGCTTCCGCTTCTACGCCCTGTACGACAAGATTCACCGCGAAGACATTCTGGCGCATGCCTACGCTCAGTGCCGCTCGAACAAGGGCGCACCGGGCGTGGACGGACAGGACTTTGCGGACATCGAAGCGTACGGGGTTCAGCGGTGGCTTGGCGAACTGGCGCTTGCGCTCAGGCAGGAGACCTACCGACCGGACCCCATCAGACGAGTGTTTATCCCGAAGGCCAACGGCAAACTCAGGCCGCTGGGCATCTCGACCCTGCGCGATCGGGTGTGCATGACAGCAGCGATGCTGGTGCTCGAACCGATCTTTGAAGCCGACCTTCCGCCCGAGCAGTACGCCTACCGGCCGGGCCGCAACGCCCAGCAGGCGGCGATCGACGTGAAGGACACGCTGTTCTACGACCATCCGGAAGTCGTGGACGCTGACCTCGCGGACTACTTCGGGAGCATCCCGCACGCCGAACTGATGCGGTCGCTCGCGCGGCGCATCGTCGACCGGCGGGTGCTGCATCTGATCAAGATGTGGCTCGAATGCTCCGTGGAGGAGACCGACGACCGAGGTCGGAAGAAACGCACGACCGAGGCCAAGGATCAGCGCCGCGGCATCCCGCAGGGTTCACCCATCTCACCCTTGTTGGCGAATCTGTACATGCGCCGGTTTGTGTTGGGGTGGAAGAAGCTCGGGCTGGAGAAGAGCCTTGGCACTCGCATCGTGACCTACGCCGACGATCTCGTGATCCTGTGCAGGAAGGGCCGGGCGGAAGAAGCCTTGCAACGACTGCGCGAGCTCATGGGCCGCCTGAAGCTGACGGTCAACGAGGAGAAGACACGAATCTGCAGGGTCCCGGAAGGCGAGTTCGACTTCCTGGGTTTCACGTTCGGGCGGATGTATTCGCGCACGACCGGCAAGGCCCATCTGGGCCTGCGGCCGTCGAAGAAGAGCATCCGGCGCATGGTCGAGAAGATCCATGCGCTGACCGCAATGTCAACGACGTGGCAAGAGACCACAGAGCTGGTGGGCAAGCTGAATCGCACGCTGTGCGGCTGGGCGAACTACTTCCAAGTAGGCGACCGTCAGCCGTGCCTACCGGGCGATCGACAGCTACACCGCTACGCGGTTACGCCGGTGGTTGCGCACAAGTACAAGGTCAGGCGACGCAGGGGTGGGAGCTATCCACTCTCGCACCTGTACGGGTACTTCGGTCTCGTACGGCTGACCCGGCTTGGGCACGACGTGTCGTGGGTGAAGGCGTGAAGTCTTGTCCGAGAGCCGGATGCGGGAGATCTGCACGTCCGGTTCGACGAGCGGGATGTGGAAACGGAGCTACGGCGAGGTTATTCGGGCACCGCCAGACGAAAGGGGCGGCAACAGACAAACCGAACCTACTGCCACCGCGCCACATCTCGACTCTACCGACAGTGACAGTTCGCTGACTTCGAATGCAGCCGTTGGGCGGTCAACGTTGAGGGCAGGTGGCTGCCACCTGCTCGACGACTGGCGAGCGTCAAGTTTCAGGGTAAACCGGCTCCCGCCCCAGAAACTCTCACCGGCCGCTTTAGGCAACTGCTGTCGTTCGCCAGGCCGAACTCGAACGTCGGCAGCCAGTTTGCTCCAGTACTTCGACCGCCGACCCCGATCGTCAGGAAATGGGCGGGTCCTGCCGATGACGATCCCCGTTAGCAAACATTCCCGGCTAACGTCTGCTTTCGAGCGCAGCGACAGACTGGAGACGACCCGTCGCTGTCTGTCGTGCATGAGAAGAGCGGACCTTTGGGGACTTAGCCATACGGCGAAGAGGAGACGGTCGAGCACGTCTCCAAAGCAGACGCCCGCAAGCCCTGCGGTGCCGGACGTGTCCCGTGAGTACGGCTGGCGGTGAAAACGGCCCTGCGGTTTTCGCAGGGCCGTGGAAAACAACTTTATGCGGTCGTCTACTGTGGTGAGCCCCGCTCAGCGATCGACCACGCCGGCGTAGGTAAGCAGATCGGTCATCGCGTAATTTCCCGTGACCTTACCGGAGCGGTCTGGCAGCGTGGGCCGCCACTCCGGGGACGCGGCCAAGTACGAGTTGCCGTCGCTCTTCAGAATCTGGACGAAGACTTCGCCGACGATGGTGCTGCCGACATCGCCCAGTCGCAACCCGTTCTCCCGCACGAACGCTTCTCTCAGGATGTAGAACCAGAGGGGCGTGGACTTGTCTAGGCCGAGGTCCCGAACGTCCTCCTGGAAGTCCGCTGAGGTAAGCGGAGCCACGCCGATTTCTTTCGCGATCGCCTGCCCGGAGGGCAGCGACCACGTAAGGTGCCGCTGCAGGTTGCGCTGCGGCAAAGAGGTGATAGTCAGCTCTTGGCCAGCGATGGTGGCGAGCGGCAGATTGAACAACGGCGAGGAAATCGTCGTATCGAGCCGCTTGGCGTTTCTGGTGTTCCCGTCGCCGAAATTGAAGAACGTCTGCCAACCGATGAAGCGCCGCGGCGCACGCGTAAAGCCGCGCAAATCCACTGGGTCGGCTTGCCCTTCGCCCGCCGGATCAAAAATCATGCCGAAGAACGCCGGGGCGTTGGTAGCCGGGTTGCCGCCTACATCGCCGTTGAAGTTGGCGCGGTAGGAGGGTCGCACCATGCTATGGCCCAGGCGATAGGCAGCGCCTTGGAATTCCACGGGAATGAACGGCACCGAGGTTCGGAAAAACCTCGGACCCCTCTCTAGCAATCTGTTCATCCTGGTTTCGCCGATCAGCAGCGGCAGAAACTCGTGGACGATGATCCATTGGTAATGCCAAGTGACGACTCGGCGTGCCTTGCTGAAAATTTCGGCTGCGTCGTCGCGGGGATTCTGCCTGGTGACGACATCCACCACGTGGTTGTGGAACTTGATGAACGCGGCCTGCAACCCGCTGATCATCATGTTCTCGTCATTGCGCGGGTCGCCGATGATCGCCACGCCATCGCGCGTGCGCGGCAGGTCCTCGAACAAACCGCCGCTTTCAATCCTTAGCTGGGGACCGACGAGATGATTTGCGCGCACGTAAAGTTCGGGACTACGGCTCGGTCCGCCGCCATACACGGTATCGAGATCGAGCATCGGCGTGCGGGCGTTGGGCGACTCCTCCGGCTCGGTGCGGATGCCAAGGCGCGACTCCAGGTCGAACGTGAAGTCGTGATCGAGGAACTGGCCGAAGAACGTCGTCCCCGCCGGATGGTCGGGATTGTCGGGATTCCTTCGTAGGAGCTTTGGATCGACAATCAATTGGACCGGCCCAGCCGCGAGGTCGTCGTTCGCGTCCATGATGCCGCCCTTCGCGCCCAGCGCGAGCAGCGCGTCGTTGAGCCTCCCGCTCGGAATGGCGAACGGTGGTAGCTCCGGAAACATTCGGCCAAACCGGTCTGAGCGAATGACATGCCGCCCGCGCAGCAACCCGTCGTCCGCGTAGGCCTTGCGGCCTCCACTCAGCATCGCTGCCGGTGCAACGGCTCCCGCACCGAGCGCAGCGAGAAACGTGCGCCGGCTGATGCCACTCGATTGTCTGCCGTGAGAAGTATTCATGTTCCCCCTTATTTGAGGACGATCGAATCCAGAGCGCAGGTGAATGCGCTCGCGTTGCCCGTCGCGATCTTGTTGAAGCCCCTCGTATGGTGGGTCGGCGATTCGGCGATTCGACCCCCCGGACCTTTGTGTTGTTATGACGCCAACATAGGGGGTATAGACGGTAGCGATGGAATGTCAACCTGGAAACCGCGGAAAACGGATCGGCACGCGTCGGTCGTGCGCCGTTGTCCGTCTATGATGCCGACATGTCTTGCTCCAACGACAGGGAACGTCTGCTTGGCACGACATAAATGTCGCCTCGAGCCAACAGCGTGATTTGGTGCGAGCGTGCGTTTTCTCCGTGGCTGTCGCCGCAAGCTGACAGCATGGTTAAGCGAACCGCTCTCGGAGGCGTGGCTGTAATGCTGCCTTTGGCCGGTCAGCGACCGTCAGTCAAAGGGCTCAAGTCGACCCTGGGGCGTCATAGCGACCGCTCCGAAGCGGTCGTTCAACCGATGCGTCGCGCTCGATCCCGGAAGCTCGGGACCTTCGCGCGCCAAATCGAGAATCCGAGCGCCAACACTCCTGATGCGACGGCGAGAGGCCGAGGACGGACAGCGCCAAGCTCGCCATGCCGACCGTGACCCCGAACGCCGACAGGTAGGCGAGAGGCACAACGGACACTTCGGAGCAAGCGCGTAGAGGATGGCAGGAAGGAGGCCGAGCCACGGGAGTCTCGCACTCGCCCGCCTCGGCTCTCGGACGTCGACCCCGTCGGGCGCGCAAACCGGGCAGTCAGCGATCATAGAGATCTCGCGGCTTCACCTACGTCATCGTGTGAGGCACCCGGCTTCGTCGCGACCCCTGGGAACGAGGTCGAGGTACTGGTACGCCGTGTTCATCATTTCGATCCCGCGCCCGAAGGTCGAGTGCGTTCGAAAGAACCGCGCCGCTCTCGTTTTTTTTTGGCCAAGAAGCGCTTTCTTGCTTCCACCCATTCGCCCTTCGAAACGACTTCATGCGTTGTCATGGCACCTCCTTTTGCTGTGTTCGTCGAGCACCCACAGCGTAGCTTCTGCGACGGCGAACGGGAGTGACAACTTTGACGGGTTTCGCTGGACGTAAGAGCGCGTTGAACTCAACCCCGCAAGCGCAAGAGCTTCGTCGGTGGTGCCTCAGTCCGGCCCGTCGCCGCTAATATGGGTGTCGTTCGGGTTGGGACTACCTTTGCGGGTTTCCACAAGCGACTTCAAGCTCATCAGATAAATCGCCCACTTGGTACTGCAATGGTGCATGAATTCGACCGGCTCCTTCCAATCCTGGTGTTTGAAGAGGACGATGGCATGGTCGCCTGCTTGTTTGAGATCAAAACTTATCTTGGTGCCGATCCATTCTTGGGGCCCCTCGACCACTTGCCATAGCACCCGCTTGGCGGGCTGAAGCTCAAGAACCTTCATGTCGAAGCCGCCGATCTCGGAGCCGCCGGCGCTAAAGCGGAACTTGAGCGCTCCGCCGACCTTGCTTTCCCCTTGCGTGTTGTTCGTCCACCAGGCGGCCAGGCCTTCGCGCGTGGTCAATGCCTTATAGACTTCATCCAGGGACGATCTAATTCCGACTCTATGCAGAATATCCGCCATTTGCATTTTCTCCTTTACTGGTTGTCCGAGACGACTGTGTTCGTCGAGCACCCACAGCTTAGTTTCTGCGACGGAGAACGGTGAGTAACAACTGTGTCGGGTTTTGGTGGCGCCCGATCGCGGCCTAAGATGCGACATGGATTCGCTCGTCACGGCGGCAGCGAGGGCACTCAAGGCTGGCGACCCTCTGGGCGCGCTCAACCGGATCGCGCTTCGGCACGACGCGCCCGCGCTCGCCCTGCGCGGGATCGCCATGGCTCAGCTCGGCGAGCTCGCGAAAGCCAAGGTGCTCTTGCGGCGCGCGGCGCGTTCGTTCGGCCCGAGGGAGCGCGTGGAGCGCGCACGATGCGTCACGGCCGAAGCCGAAGTGGCGCTCGCCTCGCGCGACCTCCGATGGCCGACGCACGCGCTCGACGAGGCCCGGCGCACGTTCGGCGCGCTGGGCGATCACGACAACAGACTTCACGCCGCGCTTCTTCAGATCCGCCGGCTGCTCTTGCTCGGCCGGGTGACCGAAGCGGGCGACGCGCTCGACAATCTGGACCTTCGCGCGGCCCCGGCCATGCTGACCGCCAGGGGCGAGCTCGTCGCGTTCGAGATCGCGCTGCGCCGCGGGCACACCGCACCTGCTCGGGCGGCGCTTGCCCGCGCCCGGGCCGCGGCGGATCGTTCGGGCATCGACCAGCTCTGCGCCGAAGTCGAGCGAGCCGAGCGTACGCTCGCGCTTCCGGCGGCACGGCTCATCGCGGGGGGCGAGGAACGACCGCTCGTGCTGGAGGAAGTCGAGACGGTGCTCGCTTCGCAGCACCTGATCGTGGACGCGTGCCGGCGGGCAGCACGCTCGGAGCGGCGTGAAGTGCGCCTCGCGCGACGCCCAGTTCTGTTTGCGCTCCTGCGTTCGCTGGCCGAAGCCTGGCCCGGCGAAGCGACCCGCGAGATGCTCTGCGAGCGCGTGTTCCGTGTCCGGCGCGTGAACGAGTCGCATCGCGCGCGGCTTCGCGTCGAGCTCGGCCGCCTGCGCAGAGAGCTCCGCCCGCTGGCCGACGTGCGGGCGACGCCGGGTGGCTTCGCCCTCCTGCCCCGGTCGGGCGAAGTGCTGGTCCTGGCGCCGCCGATCGAGAGCCCGGACGCTGCGGTGCTCGCGCTCATGGCCGATGGCGAAGCGTGGTCCACGTCGGCGCTCGCTCTGGCGCTCGGCTCGAGCCAGCGAACGGTGCAGCGCGCGCTCCGCGCCTTCGAGGAATCCGGCAAGGTACGCGCGCTCGGTCGCGGCCGAGCGCGCCGCTGGCTCTGCGCACCGGTCGGCGGATTCGCGACGACGTTGTTACTCCCCGCGCCGCCCGGCATGGGCTAAGCTGATCGCAGCACGGAAGAAGGAGGGCGCATGGATCGAACGAGGAGCGGCGACGCAACGGCCGGCGTGCAGGCAGCCGAGATCGTCCGCGAATACGGCCCGTTCTCGGATGCCCCGCGCGTGCACGGCGTGACGTTCGACGGCACCCATGTCTGGTTCGCCGCGGGCGACGCGCTCCGCGCGTTCGATCCGTCGAGTGGCCAGCCCGTGCGCGCCATCGAGGTCGCATCCGACGCCGGCACGGCGTTCGACGGGCGCTACTTCTATCAGCTCGCCGACGCTCGCATTCAAAAAGTCGACCCCGCAACGGGAGCGGTCGTCGCGACCCTTCCGGCGCCCGGCAAGGGTCACGACTCGGGCCTGACGTGGGCCGAGGGCACGCTCTGGGTCGGACAGTACCGCGACCGGAAGATCCACCAGATCGACCCTGAGACGGGCGCGATCTTGCGCACGATCGAGTCGAACCGCTTCGTCACGGGAGTGACGTGGGTCGACGGCGAGCTCTGGCATGGCACATGGGAAGGCGATGAGAGCGAGATCCGCCACATCGACCCCGAGAGCGGCAAGGTTCTGAAGCGGCTCACCATGCCCGAAGGCGTCGGGGTGTCGGGCCTCGAGTCCGATGGCGCCGACCTGTTTTATGCGGGCGGCGGTTCGAGCGGCAAAGTGCGCGCCGTGCGCCGCCCCAAGCGCATGCGTTGACGTTACGGCACGCCGCGCCGCACGAGTGGCATGGCCCAACGGCATGGAGCGAAGCGTGATACGCGGCCAGCCGGTGAGTGAAAACGATCAACCACCGTTCGCGTACGCCGGGAGCATCAAGAAGGTCAAGATCCACATCGCGCCCGCGGCCCTCTCCTTCGCACCGACGCCGTTCGGATCGACGATACCTCGTGATCCTGCGGGAGTGTCTGCGGCGGCCGAAGTGATGAACTCGGATGTTGAGACCTGAATGTCTGCTTAAGGTAGATAGCTCTGTTGAGCGGCCGCTTTGGATGAGGATTCTCGGTCGGCAGCTTTTGGCCGGTCAGCGACCGTCAGCCGAAGGGCTCAAGTCGACCCTGAGCCGCCGGTCGCGCTCTAGCTGCCGCCGCGGTGTCCTCGTGACCCCGGCAGACCGGGCGCTTTGCTTCCGGCGTCACCGTGCGCGCGCGAGCTCGCTCATGCGCTCGAGGAGCGGCCGTTTCTGCTCTTCCAGCTCTTGATAGCGCGCGTAAAGGCGGTCGAGCTCTGCGCTCAAGTCCTTGATCCGGGTCTCGCGCGCCTCGCGCTCGCGCTGGAGGTCGTTGTAATCGCGCGGCGGCGGCGCGATGCCGCTTGGCTGCGGCGCGAATGGATCCGGCCGCGCCAGCTCGGCGCGGCGCAGCTCCTGCACCATCTGAAACTGCTGGTAGACGCTCTGCTGCGCCTGGTTGATGCGCCCGAGCGCGACCTCCAGCCGCTTCAGCTCGGCGTCCGCCTCGGTCTGAGCGAACGCGAGCGCCGCGCCGAGCCCCAACGCGAGCGCGGCGAAGGTGCGAAGCGCGCGGCCCATTGCTCCCGCGCGGCGGTGAACTACGGAATCCGAGGCGTTAATGGCTCTCATCGCTGTCGGGAGCAATGTCTCATTGGATGCCTTGCGGCCTTCCGTGCACGACGGCAGGCGCTAGTGAACGTCCGCCTCAAAGGCGATCTCGAGCGTCTTGGTGCCATCCGCATGAGACAGCGGATGACGAAGCGAAGTCCAGTGCTTGACCTCGCTGATCGTCTATCCCATGGCGTCACGGCATCACGCGGCCATCTGATGCCTTCCCTGGATACGCAGCATCAGCCGTTTCCTACGCCCGCGATCTCTGGGCAGCATCAAGACCGATGACCACAGCGGGTGGCTGATGTAGCCGCCGGAACAGTATGTAACCCGCCTAGTTGAGGCGGACAAGTAGCGATGTGCGCCCGGTACGGACGCGGAGTAGACGGCAGCGGATCGAGGAGCTGTTCGGGATCGAGCCCTCGGGCCTCGATCACTTTCCACCTCGTTACAACATCAGCCCGGGGAGTGAGCACCTAGATCGTCCGCGTTAAAGACGGGCAGCTTCGGCAAATGTCGGCCTCAGCCTTCATACTTGAACGAGAGCTGTACGCGGATTCGATAGGCGACCACTTTGCCATCTTCGACCTTCAAGTCCATCTTGGTGACCTCCGCGATCCGCAGGTCACGCAGGCTTTTCGACGCGGTCTCGACCGCGGTCTTTGCTGCATCTTCCCATGAGGTCGCGCTGGTTCCGATGACGTCAATCACGCGATAAACGCCTTCTGCCTGATTCTTGTTGGCCATGGTGCCTCCTTCTTCTATCGTGGATCGGCGACTGCCCGTATGGGCCATGCGATCCTATACCTATCGCGGCGAGCCGGGCGGGCAACGGGGAGTTCCGCCACTCAAGACGACTTAGACCCGATGGTCAGGGGCCGCCGTTCAGCTTGTAGCGTGTGTCCGTTTTTTCGCGAATGCCTGGTCTGGAATGCGGTTGGGAAGCTCATAAGCAACGCAGCGACGGATCACGCACGTAGCGCAGGTAGGAGCGCACTTTGCGGAAGCCACCTTGGTCCGCGAATATGCGCTCCGCCTCCTCATCCGAGATGAAAGGCAGCACCACCGTGTCATCTCCGGGCTGCCAGTTCACCGGCGTGGCCACGCGATACTTCGCGGAGAGCTGCAGGGCGTCGAGGACGCGCAGGATCTCGTTGAAGCTGCGGCCGATGTGGGCCGGGTATGAGATGATCAGCTCGACCCGCTTGGAAGGCGAGATGATGAACACGCTGCGGACGGTCATGGTCTGTCCTAGGCTGGACCCGTGGCGGAAGGTGGTAGGGTCAAGCATGCCAAAGAGCATCGACACCTCGCGCTCCTTGTCCGCGATGATCGGGAAATTCACCTGCGTGTGCTGTGTCTCGTTGATGTCCGCGATCCAGCGCTCGTGGTCCTCGGCGCTGTCGACGCTCAGCCCGATGACCTTGGTGTCGCGCTTTTTCCACTCTGCCTCGAGCCTGGCCGTGGCCCCGAATTCCGTGGTGCATACCGGCGTGAAATCCGCCGGGTGCGAGAACAGCACGCACCACGAATCGCCGATGAATTCGTGGAATCTGATGAGGCCCATGCTGGAATCGGCGATGAAGTCGGGGACGGTGTCGCCAATGCGTACGTAGCCCTGCCGCTCGAGCTGCTCCCGCGTCTTGGCGAAGGCATTGTCCGGTCCCATGTATTTGAACTCGTAGGCCCCGCCCGGGACCTCGTCGGTGTCCGGTAACAGGGTCTGATACTCGTAGTCGAGCAGCTTCACAGTGTGCTTCTTCACCGTGCCGGCGAACACGAAACTGCCATTCGGCTGCCGGATCAGCGGAAGGTCGAAGCGGAACGAACCGTCGGCTAGAAAGTCCTCCTCCGCCGCGGTGCTCGTCCGCTCCAGGATCTTGTTCCGGTGGGGAAACCGGCCGAAGCGCATGATCACCGCGAAATGCCGGTGGAAGATCTCGTGAAACGCGTTCAGCGGATCGTCCGGGGCCAGCTGGTTCATCACGCTGTCCCACTCCCCCATGCACAGATGCTGGTCCTCCATCGACTCGGAGTGGGTCAGCACCAAGCAGAGGAAGACTCGCTCGATCGGACGCAGGTGCGCGCTCACGCCGACACGCAGCCCGCGCTTGACCAGCGACAGGCAGTGCGCGTCACAGTCATACATCCGGGGTGTATCGCGATACATGCTGCGGGGGAACTGATCCAGCATGATCACCAGCGCCACCAGTAGACGTGGGTGCTCGACATCCAGTGCCCAGTGATCGTAATGGCCCCTTGATGCCAGGGCCACATCCGACCCGAACCGGTTCCAGATTTCCTGGTCGGTCTGCTCGGACTTGCCGAACCACACGTTCAGGCACTCTCCCATGCTCGGGCGCAGCATGTACTCCAGGACCTGCTCGGCCTTTTCGATTTCCGCGGTCGCGATCTGGATGCGCTCGAGCTGGAGCAACATGCGCAGCTCGCGCCGCAGGGCCTCCGTGTCCGCTCCGGAGAGGGCGTCGCGCTCGTCCAGTCCGGCGAGGATTACCTGCAGGCTTTGCTGGATGCGGTGGCCCAGCAACTCCGCCGGTATCGACGTCTGTGTGGAGGGTAAAGCAGTAGGCATTGCTGACTCCAATCTATCGAGGCCGCGCATGGATTCTACGCATCACGGTCAAACTCAAGGCGGGCTGCGAGATGGGCGGGCGGGAGCCTGGGAAGCGCTGGCGTCTGCTCGGAGGGCGCCACGGTGTGGTTAGACTGTTTTGGATACCAACAGCAGACACTCGCCACGGGCTCCTTAGGGTCGATAGCACCGCTGACAGTCCGCTTTACGGCACGCCTCTCAACTTCCGCAGTTTGGCCGGTGAGCGACGGTCAGCCAATGGGTCGACGCGACCCTCAGGCGACAATGGCAGTCGCGAAAGGCAGACGTTCAGCCACCGGAACCACCGGCAGCTTCGAAGTGAAGCCGAGACGCCGCAAGCCACGGCCACCGATGTCGGGGTCCTACGAATGCAACAAGTTGCCTCGCGGCAAAGTCCGGCACTCGCACTATGTGCGGCTCCTCAACGACAATCTCTTCACCTGCGCCGGGCATCTATGCCGAGGACGAAGCCGCGTTCGCGCAGCGCATCGCGAGGGGCCGTATACCCGTCGAATGCCCGCATGTGTAACAAGTCCTTCCCCCTCTGCGAGCCCGCTCATAAGATTCGCGCGCCTGTCCGTTCGAGACGAACTCGGTACCGGGGCCGGAGCTTACGCCCCGAAATTCAACGACGAAGGAGCAAAGCAGTGCTGGCGGCAATGTACTCGGTGCTGGGTGTGGGGCTCGCCCTCTCCTACGTGCCCCAGGCCATTGCCGCGTGGCGCGATCGTGGGTCGGCCGAGAGCCTTTCGCTCGCCGCATGGAGCTTCTGGACGTGCCACGGGGCGGTCGGCCTTCTCTACGCCGCCACCGTCGTCCGCGATCCGGTGCTCGTGATCCTGAACACGCTCAGCCTCACCGGCTGCGCCGCCACCACCACGATTGTCGTCGTAAAGCGCCTGCGCCCCCGACCTCGCGTCATGTCCGCGCCGACGCAGCCCCTCATTCGCTGATCTCCCTCGCGGAGGCCGGCGACCTCGCTGCAATCCGAGAGGTCATCGACCGAGTCGAGGGGAAGCCCCGTCAGGCGGTCGAGCATTCGGGCCGGATGAGTCTCGAAGAACTCGTCCTTGCGAGCATGCAACCGGCAACCGAGAGACAGGAAATTCTCGGCCGTGCCTGGATGTCGATAGTTCGCTGTCAGCTTACAGGTCGTTCCAAGGTGATGTATTGAACGACTGAAAGCAACGGTTCGACGACGCTATCGGACCCCAAGGTGACAGTCGCGGTGCGGAAGCAGAGGTTCAAGCGCGATATTGTTCGGCGATCACTGGCAACTCCGCGACCAGGATCGAGCCGGTCTCGGACTCGGTCATGAACAGAGTGCGCCGCTCCGAATGGAAGCGGCGCGACTCGCGACGCTGTGAGGATCGCGCGTCTCATCGCGCCATCGTACGCCGAGGCGATCGAGCGCGACAGCGTTTGCTGCTTGCCTTCGATCGGCCATTGAAGTAAGAGATGTACATGCGCGACTGCAGCATTCGAACGATGCGCCGTGACGAGGTCGATCTGGCGATCGAACTGGCGGCGCGCGAAGGCTGGAACCCGGGCCTGCACGACGCGCATTGCTTCGCCGAGGCCGACCCCGGCGGTTTCCTGATCGCCGAAGTCGATGGCCGCCTCGCGGGTTGCCTGAGCGCCGTCTCGTACGACGGCTGCTTCGGCTTCATCGGCCTGTACATCGTCATGCCTGAATGGCGCGGCCAGGGCATCGGCTGGCGCTTGTGGACGCAAGGCATGCAGCGGCTGGCGGGGCAGCTGGTCGGGCTCGACGGCGTTCCGGCACAGCAGGGCAACTATCGCAAGTCCGGCTTCGTGCTCGCGTGGCGCAACGTTCGCTATGCGGGCACGGCGCGCCACGCAGCGAGCTCCGCGGACGCTGGCGCAGCGGCCATCGTCCCTCTGGCCGACATCGACTTCGCCGCGCTATGCGCCGACGAGCGGCGAGTCTTTCCGGCGCCGCGCGAGCGCTTTTTGCGCGCCTGGATCGGCATGCCCGATGCCGCGGCGCTGGCGTGCGTCGAAGGTGCGCGGCTCGCCGGCTGGGGCGTGATCCGCCGCTGCCGCGAAGGCCACAAGATCGCTCCGCTGGTGGCCGGCACGAAGGCCGTTGCGACATTGCTGTATGCGGCGCTTTGCAGCCGCGTGCCCGATGGCGACGCAGTGTACCTGGACGTGCCGCTGCCGAATGCCGAAGCCGTGGCACTGGCCGAGAGTCACGGCATGCGCGGCGTGTTCGAGACCGCGCGCATGTACACGGGCGCGGCGCCGACGTGCGAGCTGGATCGGGTGTTCGGCGTGACCAGCTTCGAGCTTGGGTGACGCTCACCGGTACGTGTGGCATCGTCAGCGGCCCAGCAATGAGACCCTGCACGCCGCGCGAGCTTGCCCCTGTTACGGAACTCTCCAACTGACCGCCAGCCGAACGCGAAGGTCCGCTATTCGGAATTCGGTACGATCGTCCGGAATTGCGCCGAAAGTTGCCGCTCGAGCGACTGTCTCAAGCCGACCATAACGGGTTCACGTTCGCCGGTTATAGCAGCGGCATCCCCGCATGCGATCAGGAGGTCTCGCCTACGAGGGATGCGGGACCGGGCGGAAGCTCTATAGGGTCGCGCCGAAGCTCGCCAGAAAGCGCAGCGCCGTCAACCCGGGCATGAACAGGTAGGCCCCGGCCCGCACCGTCACGAACCTGGGCAGCGCCGAGGTCCGCACACCGACCGGCCGCCCGGGAATCGTCATGTAGCTCGCCGGTTGCCCCGGTCGCGAGCAGTCGCCGACGATCGGATCCTTGTTGTCGTGCAGTCCGCTGAAATGCGGGTTGTTGCACCAGGTCTGTTGCACGAACTCGAACTGGCTGCGGATGCTCGCGTTGAGGCACAGAAAGTGGATGCCGCGCGGCCGGGCGTCGTCGCGCAGGTCGCGTAGCGCGGGGCTCGCGAGCACGCGCGGGTCGACGAGCGGCGGGCCGAACAGCCGCCCGCGCCGGAGCAGCCGGTGCGCTTCCGACATGCTGAGCGACTCCCGCGGACCGTTCGGCCTGATCACGTCGCGCGGGTTGGCGCGGCGCACGTGCGCACCGAGCGGGCAGGCGAACCCGTCCGGATCGTCGCCGTACAGAAAGTCGTCGCGGTCCGCGTAGCGCGGATCGTCGGCGTCCGGCGAGAGGGCGAGCGGCGCGCCGCTCGGCCAGCGCCCCACGAATCTGGACGCGAGCCACACCATATAGGCGGGATCGGCCTCGCCGCGTAGCCGGATCGCCTCCTGCTGCATGAATCGCCAGAAGCCGGCGACGTCCTGTTGCAGCTTCCGGTAGACGACGAAGGTCCCGTTCTTACCCAGATCCCGCAGCGCGCGCGCGGCGTGGTGCGGGTTCGCGAGCAGCGGCAGGATCGCCGCAGGGTCGAGTTCCGCCGGGACGACCGGTGTCGGCGGGATTGAGCCGTAGTGGTCCTCGTAGCCGAGGACGAACTCGCCGGTCGGTACGCCGCTCCCGTCGATCCCGGCGATCGCCGGCTGCGCGATGCCGTCCCGAAACCCGAACGGTTCGCGATCGTGCGCCGGGCGATAGCCGAGCTGCGCGCTGCCCGACAGCTCGGCGACGCCGCCAGCCGACTCCTCCAGCAGCAGGCGCTGGATGTCGCAGTAGGCGGCGAGCGCTTCATCCTCCGCCGCGTGGACGACGATCAGCGCGTGCAGCGGCGGGTTCGCCGGTCCGCCGAGCTCCCACGACTCGGGCGCACTCTCCTCGGTGTCGCCGAGAATGCGCGACCGGTGCGGGGCGGCGACGCCTTCCAGGAACTCCTGCGGGAACGTGCAGAGGACCGCCTGCGGCAGGCCGCACGCCTGCAGGCCGGACGCAGTGAACGCCACGTTCACGGCTACGCGCGGCTTGATCGTTCGGCCGTCGGCGTCGACCGGCCAGGTGCGCGCCGAGGCGATCGTGCCTGCGAGCTTCCCTATCCAAGCTCGCGCCGCCCCCGCGTCGTGGAACCGGACGAAGAGGTACGCGGCAAGCGGCAGATGTCCGTAGCCGCTCGAGATGAGTCCCTGGAGATCGCCGAGGACTTCCTCGCTCAGACGGTGGGACGCGCGCGCCACGTCTCTAGCCCTCGCGCCGCGACGCTGCGGTGGATGTGGCCTGGAGGATGTTGAGCACGGTGTCGTCGGGATAAGCGCTGTAGAACACCTCGGCGCGGACCTGGTGCGTACGCAGGAAGCGCTTGAGCGCCGGCACGTCCCGCGCGCCGTCCGGCGGGTAGCCGAGCGAGCTCCCCCAGATCGCATCCAGTCCCGAGAGGATCATCTCGGCGAATTCGTCGATGTAGCTCTCCCAGGAATTGTCGTAGTCGCTGAGCAGCACCAACCGGCGGCCTTCGTCGAGGACCACCCAGCGCACGAAGTGGATGGTGCCCACCCCGATCAGCGAACCGCGCGGCGCGAGGCGCCGCGCGTACGAGTCGATCGCCGCCAACGCGGCGCGGACCCGATCGACCTGCCCGCGTTGCACGACGGTGATCAGCGTGAGCTCGTTTTGCGCCACGAGATCTTCCCGCAGCGGCGGCGGCAGCGCGCCGGCGACGCCGGGCAGCTCGTCGCCCGGCACGAGCGGCGCGACGGATGCGCAGTTGTCGAGGGTGACGCTCGAGTAGAGGGAGCTGCGCGGCGGCAGGCGGTTGTGCGTGATCCAGTTGAAGAGACGGAACGCGGGGATGCGGTCGAGGCTCGCGACGATTTTGCTGGTGGCCCGGTAGACGCCGGTGAAGCCAAACCGACTAATCGCCCGGACGAGATCGGACGCGAGCGGCGTCGCGCGCACCACGCGCCGCCAGACGCTGAGGATGGACTCGACGAGATCGTCAGTCGCACGGCCGGACTCGAGCGCGGGCGGCGACGCGCGAGTGGCCCGGACGGCATCGGCGATCGACGCGGCGGTCTCGTCGGGGAACGCGGCGTAGAACGCCTCGACGTCCTGCGTGTGCGCGCGCACGAAAGCGCCGAAGCTCGCGGCACCGGCATAGCCTGCGCACTTGCCCCAGATCGCGTCCATGTCGCTCGTTGCCGCCGCGAGCTCCGCGAGATGAGCGTCGAGATCGCCGTCGTAGACCGACGCGAACAGGAGCCGCATGCAGCCCGGCCCGCGGTCCGGATCCGTGAGGATCGCGAGCCGCGCGAAATGCACCCGCCGGCAGCGGCGGAAGTCGATGTGCGGGCGCTCGCCGGGCACGGAGCGCCTGCCGTTGATGTCGTCGCCGATGGCCCGCAGCATTCCGCCGAGCGTCGCCTCTTCGCCCCGCCGGATGGCGGCGAGAACGGTGAGCGGCGTAGGGGCCATGGCGGGATTCGTCGAGCGGGGCGTCATGCGTTCGCGAGGGGACGCCGGAGCCAGCGGCTTGCCGAGACGTGCATGGCCCCTATAATGCCCGGACAAAGTTCAACGAGAAGGGAGCGGATCATGACAATCGACATCGTGCGTGCTGCGGGTGTCCTGGCGCTGGCGCTCGCCGCCACCGCGGCCAACGGCCAGCAGAAGGTGATCAAGGTCGCGGCGCTGCTGCCGATCTCCGGCCCGGCCTCCTACTTCGGCGTCCAGGACAAGCAGGGCTACGAGGTCGCGCTCGACCAGCTGAACCGCGACGGGGTCAACGGCTACAAGTTCGAGATCCAGTACGAGGACTCGCAGTGCAGCCCGCTCGGCGCAACGCAGGCGGTCAAGCGGGCGCTCGAGCAGGTCAAGCCGCACATCGTGTTCGGCGAGGAGTGTTCGGACGCGTCGCTCGCCATCCTGCCGATCATCACCCAGGCGAAGGTGCCGCTCCTGAACGCCGGGTCCTCGACGTTCAAGCTGACCGAGCAGGGCTCGAAGTGGGTGTTCCGCATCTTTCCCGAGGAGCGGATGCAGGGCGAGAGCCTGGCGAAGAACGCGTACCAGAGGATGAAGGCGCGCCGCGCCGTGCTCCTGCACGAGAACACCAACGCCGGTATCGGCAACGCAGCGGCGTTCGCCAAGACCTTCACCGAGCTCGGCGGCGCGATCGTCGAGCGCATCGGCTTCGAGCGCAACGTCAACGATTTCACCCCGATCGCCACCAAGATCGCCGGTCTCGGGCCGGTGGACGTCATCCCGACGTTTTCCCTCGAGGGCCAGGGCGTGAAGATCACCCAGGCGCTCGAGCAGGCGAAGGTCGTGCGCGGCGGCGGCGGCAAAGCGGTCCAGATGGGCACCGTCTGGCTGCCGATGGGCTTCGACGAGAAGGCGGGGAAGGGCGCGATCGGCTACGTTCGCATCGTGCAGTTCGACCCGAACGACACCCGCCCGGTCGCCGTCGCCTTCGTGAAGGCGTTCAAGGCGAAGTTCGGGGAGGACAAGATCCCGACCCACATCAACGCGCACGCCTACGACCAGTTCCTGCTGCTCGCCGATGCGGTGCGCCGCGGCGGCACCACGCCGGAGACGATCCGCGACCGGCTCGCCGAGATCAAGAGCTTCCAGGCGACCACCGGCACGATCAGCTTCGACGCCAAAGGCCAGAGCATCAACCCGAGCATCATGCATTACGTGGAGACGACGCCGGACCTGAAGTGGAAGGCGCTCGACTGGAAGTAGCGTCACCGGTGCGCACCGCCTGAACAGGGGGCGCGCCGGCCCGCCACGCCCGCCTCCCGCGCGCACGGTGACCGATCTCTTCGCCGTCCTCCTCCAGCAGTCGATCAACGGCATCGTTCTCGGGTGCCTGTACGTGCTGGTGGCGCTCGGGCTGACGCTGATCTACGGCATCCTCAACCAGATCAATTTCGCCCACGCCGACTTCGTGACGCTCGCGGCGTTCGCCGCGTACTTCTTCGTCTACAAGCTCGGCGGTCCCTACGCGGCGAGCCTGATCGTCGCGCTGGGGGTCGGGGCGGTGCTCGGGTATCTCGTGAACGCCTTGGTGTTCGCCCCGCTGCGCGATCGGGGCGACGAGCTGCGCCCGCTGATCGCCACGATCGGCGTGTCGATCCTGATGGAGAACGGCCAGCTCATGGCGTTCGGGCCGGTGCCCTACGACTTCGCCTCGCCGCTCGCGCGCGAGACGATCCGCTTCGGGCCGATCTTCTTCACCCAGCAGAGCCTGTTCGTGGTCGTGGTCGCGGCGATCGCGATCGGCGGCCTCTATGCGTTCATGCGGGTCACCACCACCGGCAAGGCGCTCCGGGCGGTCTCGCAGGACCGCGAGACGGCCGGGCTGATGGGCATCAACCAGAACCGGCTGATCATGATCACCATCGTCATCGCGTCGGCGCTGGCGGGGCTGTCGGGGGCGATGCTCGGGCCCGTTCTCGTGCTCACACCCTTCGCCGGCGCATCGGTCATCGTGAAAGCGTTCGCCATCGTGATCATCGGCGGGTTCGGCAACATGGAGGGGACGATCATCGCCGGCCTCGCGGTGGGGCTCATCGAGGCCTACACGACGCAGTTCTTCAGCGCCGGCCTCACCGACCTGGTGGTGTTCGTGCTGCTGCTCGTCATGCTCGCTTTCCGGCCGACGGGGCTCATCGCCGAACGGAAGGAAGAGAATGTCTGATGGCGCGGCGGCGGCGCTTCCCCCCCGCGCGCAGTCGCGGCGCTGGATCGGTATCGTCGTCGCGGCGCTCGTCATCGCGGCGCTGCCGTTCTTCCTCACCGGGAACTACTGGCGCGGGATCCTGATCGTCTGCGCGCTCAACGTCCTGCTCGCCGTCGGGCTCAACCTCATCCTCGGCTACTGCGGCCAGCTCAACCTCGGGCAGTCGGGATTCTTCGGCATCGGCGCGTATGTCTCGACCCTGCTGGTCACCAACGGGGTGGTGAGCTTCTGGCCGGCGTTTCTCGCCGGGGCGCTGGTGGCCGGTGCGGCCGGCGTCGTGTTGGCGGTGTTCGCGACGCGGCTCCGTGGCCACTATCTCGCGATCGCCTCGCTCGGGTTCGCGCTCATCGTCCACCAGACGCTCGTCAACTGGATCGACGTCACACAGGGCCCGCTCGGCATCTACGGCATCGCGCCGCCGCCGCCGATCGCGATTCCGGGCCTCGGCACGATCGATTTCTCGAACCAGGCGGCGCTCTTCTGGCTGATCGGCGGCTGCGCGTTCGTCGTGTACCTGCTGGTCGCGAACCTCGTCCGCTCGCCGATCGGCGAGACGCTGCGGGCGATCCGCGAGGACGAGATCTCGGCGGCGTCGCTCGGCATCCACCCGCAGCGCTGGAAGGTGTTCGCATTCGGGCTGGGGGCCGCGATCGCCGGCCTCGCCGGCGGGTTTCTGCCGCCGTTCGTGGGGACGCTGACGCCCGATCTCTTCCAGATCGTCGAGTCGTTCACGATGCTCGCGATGGTGATCGTCGGCGGCATGGGCACGATGGCGGGACCGGTGATCGGCGCGATCTTCCTCACCGTCCTCGCCGAGGTCCTGCGCGAGTTCGGCGAGCTGCGGCTGATGGTGTACGGCGTCGCGCTCGCGCTCGTCGTGCTGTTCCTGCCCGGCGGCATGGTGCAGGGCTGGCAGGCGATCGTCGCGAAGTGGCGTCGCTAGCCGTGGCGGCGACCGCGCTCCTCGAGGCTCGCAACCTGCACAAGCGCTTCGGCGGGGTGCGCGCCGTCCAGGACATTTCGCTCGCGGTGCCGGAGGGCGGCATCCTCGCGGTGATCGGGCCGAACGGCGCGGGCAAGTCGACCTTGCTCAATCTCCTGTCCGGGATCTACCAGCCCGACGCGGGGACGCTCGAGCTCGGCGGCCGCGGCGTGGTCGGGATGCCGTCGTGGGCGCGGGTGCGCCTTGGTCTCGCGCGCACGTTCCAGAAGATCCGCCTGTTCCGGAACCTCTCGCTCATCGAGAACGTGCTCGTCGGGTTCCACATCCATCATCGCGCGCCCGCCTGGCAATACCTGCTCCCCGGTGCGGCGCTGCGGGCGGACCGCGAGCGCTGCCTCGCTCGGGCGCGCGAGCTGCTGGCGATGGTGGGGCTGGAGGCGAGAGCGGACGACCGCGCAGGCGCGCTCGCCTACGGCCAGCAGCGCATGCTCGAAATCGCTCGCGCGCTCGCCACCGACCCGCGCCTCTTCATGCTCGACGAGCCCGCCGCCGGCCTCAACGCGGCCGAGGTCGATTTCCTCCTGCGGCGGCTCGCGGAGCTGCGTGCGCGCGGCATCACGGTGGTGGTCGTCGAGCACAACATGGACCTCGTGATGAACGTCGCCGACCGCGTGTTCGTCATGGATCACGGCGAGTACCTGTTCGAGGGGACGCCGCGGGAGGTGCAGTCCAATCCGCGCGTGATCGAGGCCTATCTCGGCGGCGAGTTCGCGTGAAGCTCCTCGAGGCCGAGGGACTGGAGCTCGCGTACGGCGAGGTCGCCGCGTGCCGCGACATCTCGTTCTACGTCGAGGAGGGCGAGATCGTCGCGCTCATCGGGTCGAACGGCGCGGGGAAGTCGACGACGATGCGCGCGGTGGCGGGCGCGCTGCTGCCGCGTGCCGGGCGGATCAGCTTCGCCGGCACCGATATCACGCGGATGCCCGCCCACGAGCGCACCGGGCTCGGCATCGCGCTCGTCCCGGAGGGCCGGCGCGTATTCCCGGCGCTCACCGTCCGCGAGAACCTGGAGATGGGCGGCTACAAGTTCCGCGCCGACAAGACCCGCGTCGCGCGCCTGGTCGAGGCGATGATGGACATGTTCCCGCGTCTGCGGGAACGCGCCGGCCAGCGCGGCGGCACGCTCTCGGGCGGCGAGCAGCAGATGCTCGCCCTCGGGCGCGCGATGATGTCGGAGCCGCGGCTGCTGTGCCTCGACGAACCCTCGCTCGGCCTCGCACCGATGATCGTGCAGGAGATTTTCCGGACCATCCGCGCGATCAATGGGCGGGGCACGAGCGTGCTGCTGGTCGAGCAGAATGCGCGCTACGCGCTGGAGACGGCCTCCCGCGGCTACGTGCTGCAGACCGGCCGCATCCTCACCGGCGGACCGTGCGCCGCGTTGAAACAGGACGAGCGGGTGAAGGAAGCCTATCTCGGCCGCAGATGAAAGGACGCCCCGATGTCGATCGAAGACTTCAGGCTCACCGGCAGGACCGCGGCGATCACCGGCGCGGCGGGCGGGATCGGCCGCGCGATCGCGATCGAGTTTGCGCAAGCCGGCGCGAACGTCGCGTGCATCGACCTCGCCTCCGCACCGCTGGAGGAGACCGCGTCGCTCGTCCGCGCCGCGGGTGCGCGCGCATCGGCTCACTCGTGCGACGTCGGCTCGGAACGCGAGACCAAGGCGGCGGTGGACGCGATCGTCGCCGCGTTCGGCGCGATCCACGTGCTCGTGAACGGCGCCGCCGTGCGTGATCCGAACGGCACGGTGGTCGACTACGAGCCGGCGCAGTGGGCGAAGACGTTCGCGATCAACGTCGGCGGCGCGTTCCTCATGAGCAAGTGGGTGGTGCCGGTGATGGCGCGCGCCGGCGGCGGCTCGATCATCCACATCGCCTCCCAGCTCGGCTCGGTCGGCGCGCCTGCCCGGGTCGCCTATTGCGCGACCAAGGGCGCGCTGATCCAGATGGCGAAAGCGATGGCGATCGACCATGCGCCGCAGGGCATCCGCGTGAACACGCTCTCGCCGGGGGCGACCGAGACCGACCGGCTGGTGATGCGGTTCGGCAGCATGGAGGAAGCGCGCCGGGTGAGCGGGCCGCGCCATCTGCTCGGCCGGCTGGGGCAGCCGCCGGAGATCGCGCGGGCGGCGCTGTTCCTTGCGAGCGACGCGGCGAGCTTCGTAACGGGGTCTGACCTGCTGGTGGACGGCGGGTACAACGCGACGTAGCCGTCCTTGGAGCTCGAATCATGCGCACGGTGGTTCTAGAAGCTCGTTCCCCGCGCACGGCACGGCGTGGGAAGCGGGAGGGGCGAGCAGTGGCCACGTTGTATCGGATTGCCGTCGCGGAACGAGAGCCCGGGTCGGTGAGCGAGCGTCCGCACGCTGCGCAGTTCGCCCGCCGATTGTCCACGAACTCGGTCGTCTCTCCCTGACGGACCGGTCGCGAGGGCGACCGGCCACTCGGCGCCCCGGTGCCACCGGAAAGGGCCGCCTCGAAAGATCAGATTTACACCAACTCGGATCGGCGGCAGAATGAAGAGTGCCGTCGCGGAACGAGGGCCCCGGTCGGTGAGCGAGCGTCCGCACGCTGCGCGGTTCGCCCCGCCGGTTGTCCACGAACTCGGTCGTCTCTCCCTGACGGACCCGGTCGCGCGGACGACCGCCTCACTCGCGCCGCGGTCCCACCGGAAAGGGCCACCGCGAAAGATCAGATTTACACCAACTCGGATCGGCGTCAGAATGAATCGAGGCGTTGTCGTACCGCATCGTTGTCGTACCGCATGATTCCACCCGAGAGGAGGATACAAAATGTGCAGGCTGTGCGATGAAGGGAAACCGCAGGACCATACGGGTTCACTACGCGGTTCACGGCGCGATTTCCTGAAGGCCTCGGCGGCCACCGGGGTTGCCGCTGCGGGGCTGAATTTGTTCCCTGCGCGCCCTGCTGCAGCGCACGACGACGAAGAGGGTCCACGGGACAGCGGCCGGTCGGGGCGGCGCTATGTCATTCGGGGCGGCCACGTCATGTCGATGGACCCGAAGGTGGGCGACTTCGTCAAGGCCGACGTGCTGGTCGAGGGCAAGAAGATCCGCGCGGTCGCGCCGAACCTGCACGCTTCCGGCGCCGGGGAGATCGACGCCCGCGGCCGTATCGTCATGCCCGGTTTCGTCGATACGCATCATCACCAGTTCGAGACGGCGCTGCGCAGCTTCCTCGCGGACGGGCTGCTGTTCAACGACGGCAAGCCGCACGGCGCGATCAACTATTTCGAGTTCATCCTCGGCAAGTTCGCTCCGGTGTATCGGCCGCAGGACGTCTACATCAATGAGCTGTTCGGTTCGCTCAGCCAGATCGACGCGGGCGTCACGACGGTGCACGACATCTCGCAGATTCATCACTCGCCCGAGCATTCCGACGCCGCGATCAAGGGCATCGCCGACTCGGGGCGTCGCGCCGTCTTCGGCTATTTCGAGAGCGCGGGCGCCGTTTCCGGTAACCAGTACCCGGAAGACGCGCGCCGCATCAAGAAACAGTATTTCTCCTCCGACGACCAGCTCATGACCATGATCATGGGCGGTGAGATCTACCTCCCGGGTTTCGGGAAGGCTTGGGCCATCGGGCGAGAGCTCGAGATCCCGGTCGCGGCGCACATCGTCGGCAGCTTCGGCATGGGCCCGACCTTCGACGACCTCGCCGCAAACAACCGCTTCGGTCCCGACAACCTCTTCATCCACATGACCGGGATGTCCGACATGAGCTGGCAGAAGGTCAAGGAAGCCGGTGCGTCCGTCTCGCTCGCCGTTCCGATCGAGATGAACATGCGCCACGGCATGCCGCCCATCCTCAAGACGCTCGCCATGGGCATCGAGCCCTCCCTGAGCGTGGACGTGGAGTGCACCCTGACGGCGGATATGTTCACTCAGATGCGCACCACCATGGCGCTCCAGCGCGCGTTCGTGAACCAGATGGCGCTGGAAACGAACAACCCGCCTGACTTGCCGGCGCTGCTCACCACGCGCGACGTCCTGCGCTTCGCCACCGTGCAGGGTGCGAAGGGCCTGAGGCTCGACCGCAAAATCGGGTCGCTCACGCCGGGCAAGGAGGCCGACATCATCATCCTCGATGCCGAAGCGATCAACGTGGCGCCGCTCAACGTCGTGCCGGGTGCGGTCGTATCGCTGATGGAGCGCACCAACGTCGAAACCGTGATCGTCGCGGGCAAAGTGCGCAAGTGGAAAGGGCGGCTGCTCGACGTCAATTTGCGCAGGCTACGTCGGCAGCTCGAGTCCTCGCGCGACTACCTCTTCGACGCGGCAGGTATTCCGCAGGATCTGTTCCGTCCCAACTGAAGCGGATCCTCCCAACGGGACTGCGGGCGGCTCCGGCTGCCCGCTGCCCGCACGATGAGGATGCTGCAAGGCCGCGTCTTCGATGAGCGCTGCGCGGATCGACCATGGCGCTGCGCCAAAGGACTAGAGCTGGCCGTAGCCAGGCGGCTCGCCGAGTGAATAATTAATCACCATGCCATTGGGAGGTAGGCTGCATTGGAAGACATAGCTCCCGGCCGCAAGCGTTGCTATTGTCTTTACTCCACTGAAGATTAGCGGGAAGGGGGCGCTTGACGTGGTGTGCTTGGAAACGTAATCCAGGAGGAACCCATTCTGGTCATAGCTCATGAAATAGCAGATGAGGGTTGCGCCGTTGTAACTCGCGACCCGCATGCCGGGATCTAACTGCTCGGTCGCCGCTATGTATTCGCGCACCAGCGGGCAGGTCACGACTCGGGCTTCCGTACTCGTGTTCTTGATATGGGTACCCAGCATTTCGAACGAGCCGGCGTCCGCACCAAACGCTGGCTGGCATCCAGCGCCCGGGTAGATCTTATAGTCCGTTGCACTGCCCGGGTTTGCGAGCGAGCTGAGTGCGAGGCCAATAAGCGGACCAAACAAGTGCTTCAGTTTCATCTGTGCGACTCCTACCCAATTAGATTTAGGAAACACAAACTGCGTTGACGTCTCAGTTCGCGTGCGACGCTCCTTCATGGAGCGATTTGGCATCACGCGACATGCAAGAGAACGTTCGGCGCTGAAGTAACTGTAGATTGTTCGTCCCCTGTCTGACATTGCCCAAACAGGCCGTTTCCTTTACCCCTTTGGGCCTAAGCCGGAATAGCCGCCCGATATGACGTTCCGCTCGCGCGGCGGTCGTGTCCCCTGACGCGGTGTACGAGTCGTGATTCTCAAGCTTAGAATGCAACGCTCGGCCGTCTACAGGTCCGGGAGGAGAAGAAATGAAACGCATCACTGCCGTCGCCGCCATCACCCTGTTCGCCGCGTGCGCTACTTTCCCCGCGCATGCCCAGCAGTACCCTAGCAAGCCGATCCGCATCGTCGTGCCCTATGCGGCGGGCGGCACCTCCGACATTCTCGCGCGCCAGATCGGCCCGAAGCTGACCGAAGCCTGGGGCCAGCCGGTGATCGTCGAGAACAAGCCCGGCGCCAACGGCAACGTCGGCGCCGATTTCGTCGCCAAGAGCGCGCCCGACGGCTACACGCTGCTGCTCACCGACCTCGGCGGCCTGGTGATCAGCGCGAGCGTCTATCCGAAGCTGCCGTTCGATCCGGCGAAGGACTTCAGCCCGGTGGTGATGGTCTCGTACTCGCCGCACGTGCTGGCGGTGCATCCCTCGGTGCAGGTGAAGGACGTGAAGGAGCTCGTAGCCATGGCGAAAGCCCACCCCGGCAAGCTCAACTTCGCGATCTCGGGCATCGGCGGCGCGCCGCACCTGGCCGGCATCGAATTCGCCCAGCGCACCGGTGTCGACTGGACCTATATCCCGTACAAGGGCGGGTCGGATGCCGTGACCGGGGTGGTCGGCGGCCAAGCCCACGTCCTTTTCAACGGCATGCTCGCGACCTGGCCGTCGGTCACCGGCGGCAAGCTGAAGGCGCTCGGAATCTCCAGCGCGGAGCGCGTTCCCAGCGCCTCCGCTACGCCCACCGTCGCGGAGCAAGGCCTGCCCGGCTTCGAAACCGGGTCGTTCCAGGGCATCGTCGGCCCCGCCGGCATGCCGCGCGATGTCGTCGCCAAGCTCAATTCCGAGCTGACGAAGGTGCTCAACGCGGCGGAGATGAAGGAGCGTTTCGCGAAGCAGGGCACCGACGTGCGCGCCGGGACGTCGGAAAGCCTCGGCACCTGGATGCGGACCGAGCAGGCGCGCTGGGCGAAGGTGGTGAAGGAATCCGGCGCCAAGTTCGACTAGGCGCCGGCCGATAAGCGCTTCCGCGGAACGCGCCGCGCGAATCTGCCAGGTCCGCGGTTTAGATCGGCGTCGCGAGCAGGGTCGGGATCGACGCGGTGTCGGCGACCACCTTGACCGTGCGGAGCCGCGCCGCGCTGCCTTCGATCACTGCAGCGATCTCGTAGCGCCCCACGCTGAAGAGACGGCTCACGCCCTCGAGATCGGTCTGGAACAGGCTGTACGCCGCCTCGACCTGCCACTCGCCGTTCGCGCCGGCCCGGATCCGCGGCGGGCCGATGACGTGGCGGTCCCAATGCAGGTTGTACTCGTTGACGTGGCGATAGGACTCGATCCGATCGCGCAGCATGTTCCGCCCCTTGGCCCAGATCAGGATCTGGGGCAGACCCTGCTCGACGTTCTCGCGCGCGACGATGCGGTAGTCGCAGTCCTCGACGAACAGCTCGACCCATTCCTCGAGCCGGTCCTCGTCGATGAGCAGGCCGTACTCGGCGAGCAGATCCTGTACCGCCTCGCGCGGCACGCTCACCGCACCGCTCCAGGCGGCTCGGCGTCCATCAGCTCCGACCAGTAGGACCAGAAGCCGCGGATCGGCGCCTCGGTAAGCCGGTGGGTCGTGTCGGCGATCGGGCCGCGGCCGCCCATCTCGATCACCGTGGTCCCGTCGCGCTCGGACGCGGTCGAGCGGTGCGCGATCTCGATCGCCTCGCCGTCCTCCATCGACACGTAGCCCGCCGGGCCGATGAGATTGGTCTGCAGCAGCCGGTGCTCGGTCATCTCCGGCGAGTCGTCGGCGTACCCGAACACGGTCTGGTAGATCTCGAAGGCGTCGAGCCCCTTCGGGCGGATCTGGCGCGTCGCGAGCGTGTTGTTGATCTGGATCAGCAGCAGGTTCGGAAAGATCACCGGCGCGGCGAGGTTCATCCCGTCGGCGAACTCGGGGACGTACTTCAGGAACCCGGTTTCGCGCAGCTGGAGCCGGTCGACCTGCACGCCCTTCTGATCCTGGTACGCGGCGCGCGCTTCGTCCTGCGTGTCGGTCGCAGCGTACGCGTGGTTCATGTTGTGCCGGTGGCGCGTGTCCATTTTCACGCCGCCGCGCTGCGTCGCGCGATCGACGCCGTAGCGAACGAAGAACTCGTGCAGCAGGCTCGCGTGGTAGGTGTCGCGCAGGTTCTCGTTGTAGAGCTTCCAGTTGCCGTGGACCCGCTGGCGCTGGTAGCCGAGGATGCGGAGCGGCTTCGTCATGAAGCGCTCGATCATGCCGCGCCCGAACTCGCCGAGGTAGTCGTCGAGCGGCTCGAGTTCGGCCGCGAACGTGCCGAAGACGACCCCGCGATAGCTCTCCACCGTAAGCTTCCGCAGGCCGTGCTCCTTCGGGTCGAAATCGGCCGGCATTCCGCCCTGGCCCTTGAGGCCGCGCCGGAACGGCACGCCCATCAGGTCGCCTTCGACGCTGTAGCACCAGCGGTGATAGATGCAGACGTGCTCCGAGGCGTTGCCGTGGGTCTTGCGCACCACCTGCGCGCCGCGATGCGCGCAGCGGTTGACGAACGCGTGGACCTGGCCTTCGGTCGAGCGCGAGACGACGACCGAAGTATCGCCGACCCAGCAGGTGCGGTAGTCGCCCGGCTTGGGGAGCTCCGCTTCGAGCGCGAGATAGTTCCAGACCGGCCCGCGGAAGATGCGCTCCATCTCGAGCCGGTAGAGGTCCTCGTCGTGATAGAGCCGGTAGGGGACTCGCGAATAGTCGTTGCGCGGCCAGTCGACGCTCAGCGGCACGAGTGCTTCTCCGAAAGGGTCGCGCGGAATGCTATCACCCGCCGTGGCTGCAGCCGGCCGCCCGGCGCGGAGAATCGCGCCATCCCGTGCGCCCGCCCGCCGCCGTGCTACTTGCCGAGCTTCTTCTTGACGTCGAGCCCGACCGCCTTGTTCACGAACTGGTCGGTCGCGACCTTGGCGAGATCGACTTCGCCCGGCTTGTACAGCCCGGCCTTCACCATCTTCTCGTGGAAGCTCCGCACGCGGCCGAGATCGATCGCGCCGATGCCGCGCGCGAGCGCCTCGCCCGAGTCGACGATCTGCATGTCGATCATCCGCTCCGCCTCGAGGTTAATTCTCTCGTCCGAGAGGTCCGGATTCACCTTGCGGATGGCCTCGGCTGCGGCCTTGCGGTCGCCGTACAGGAAGTTGTACCAGCCGATGATGGATCCGTCGACGAAGCGCCGCACCACCTCCGGCTTCGTTCGCACGAGCTCGGCGCGGGTCTCGACGGTGGTGCTGTAGGTGTTCCAGCCCTGTTCGGCGAGCAGGAAGACCTGCGGCGCGGCGCCTTGCGCCGCGGCGTTGATCGGCTCCGCGATCGCGTAGCCCTGCTGCACCATCGTCTTGTCGGCGAGCCAGGGCCCGAGGTTGAAGGTGTACGGCTTGAGCTGCTCGTCGCGGAACCCGTGCTCGCTCTTGAGCCATTGCCAGAAGCTGAACTGGCCGTCTTTCGAGATCAGCACCGTCTTCGCTTTCTTCAGCTCGGCGAAGCTCGCGTACGCGCCCTGGTGCGTCATCAGGATCTGCGGGTCGCGCTGGAAGAACGCCGCGACGACCACGGTCGGAATGCCGTTCTTCACGTTGTCGAACGAGAGCAGCAGGTTGCCGGCCATGAGGAAGTCGAGCTTGCCGGCGGCGAGCAGCGGACGGTTGTTCACCTGCGGCCCGCCCTGGACGATCTCGACGTCGAGGCCCGAGCTTCTTGTACGTGCCGTCGACGAGCGCCTGGTAGAAGCCGCCGTGGCCGCCCTGCGCGCGCCAGTTGGTGCCGAAGGAGACTTTGTCCTGGGCGAACGCCATCGCGGTGGCGAAGAGTCCGGCGACAGTCGCGGCGACCACGGTGGCGAAAACACGGCTGACACGCATGAGTTCTCTCCCGGTTCGAAGCCCGACGCGGGCATCCTACGCTCGCACCGCGGCCGTGGTCCAGCGCGCCGAAGCGCGCACCTGAACCGCGCGCGTCGCGAGCAGCCGTGCTCGCCGCCGGTGCGCAGACTCCCGCGTCTAGCGCTCGCCCTTCAGCTCGCTCTCGTGCCAGCGGCCGAGCAGCCAGCGCGACAGCGCGTTGAAGGCGAGGAAGATCAGGATGCCGCACACCGAGATGAGCACCAGCGCCGCGAACATGCGCGGGATCTCGGTGCGGAAGCTCGCTTCGAGTACCCGCGAGGCGAGCCCGGTGTCCTTGCCGGCCGCGCCGGCGACGAACTCCGCGACCACCGCGCCGATCAGCGCGAGGCCGCCGGCGATCTTCAGGCCGCCGAGGAAGTACGGCAGGCTCGAGGGCAGCAGCAGGAGGCGCATGCGCTGCCATGGCGTCGCCCCGTAGAGCTGGAAGAGGTCGCGCAGGTTGTGATCGGCGCTGCGGAGACCGATGATGGTGTTCGAGAGGATGGGGAAGAACGCCACGATCCACGCGCAGATCAGGAGCGCCGCGAACGTGCTGTCGACGTAGATCATGATGAGCGGCGCGATCGCGACGATCGGCGTGACCTGCAGGATCACGGCGAAAGGCAGGAACGCGTACTCGACCCAGCGCGAGAGCGACAGCACGACCGCGAGCAGCACGCCGCCGAGGACCGCCGCGCCGAGCGCCGCGAAGGTGAGCTTGAGCGTGAACCACAGCGACGGGGCGAGCGAGGGCCACTCCTTCACGAGCGTCGTCGCGACGAGGCTGGGCGCCGGGATGATGTAGTGCGGGATCTGGTTGATGCGCACCACCGCTTCCCACGCGAGAACGGCGGCGACGATGACGACGATCGGCACGATCACCTGCAGCCGCCGCTCGCGCCGCGCGCGCCGCTCCGGCTCGACGTTCAGCGCGGGCGAGTCAATGTCCATGGGCGGTACCGGCGGCGGTGCCGTGCAGCGCCTGGCTGACGGTGCGGCACAGCTGGCCGTAGCGTGCCGACGTTCGGTACTCCTCGTCGCGCGGATACGGCGCGTCGATCGGCAGGTCGGCGACCACCCGCCCCGGGCGTGCCGCCATCACGACGATGCGGTTCGACAGGTAAACGGACTCGTACACGCTGTGGGTGACGAAGACGACCGTCCATCGGTTGCGCTGCCACAGCTCGAGGAGCTCGTTGTTGAGCTTGATCCGCGTCATCTCGTCGAGCGCGGCGAAGGGCTCGTCCATCAGCAGCAGGCGAGGCCTGGTGACCAGCGCGCGGGCGATCGAGACCCGCATCTTCATCCCGCCCGACAGCTCGCGCGGATACGCGGCGGCGAACTGCGAGAGGCCGACCATCGCCAGCGCTTCCTCGACCTCCGCGCGCGCTTCCCCGAGGCTCGACGCGCTTTCAGCCGCAGCGGCAGATGGACGTTCTCGATCACCGTGGCCCAGGGCATCAGGGTCGGCTCCTGGAACACGAAACCGACGTCGCGCGCAGCTCGCGCCGGAGGCGGGCGGCGCGTTCCAGGCGATGCGGCCGGCGGAAGGCTCCGAGAGTCCCGCGATCAACCGCAACGCCGTGCTCTTGCCGCAGCCGGACGGCCCGAGAAAGCTCAGGAACTCGTGGCGGCCGATCGCGAGCGACATCCCCTGCAGCGCGACCGTCCCGTTCGGGAACTTCTTGTGCACGCCGGCGAGCTCGACGAGCGGCGGGTCGGCCGCGGCGGCGGGGGCCGGGCGCGGCGAGCGCATCGGCCGCCATCGGCGCGTCAGCGGGGCGCCGGGAGCGGCTCGGTCCAGCCGCGGGTCTTGCCGGGATTCATCAGACCCAATGGGTCGGCGCGGCGCTTGAACTCGATCTGCCCGCGGTCGATCGTCTTCATGCCGCCGTCCTCCAGAACGAAAGTGTGCGGATTGAAGATGATGCAGCCTTCGGATTCGAAGTGGCGGATGATCTCGTCCACCCGCTCGGCGTCGAAATAGTGCACGAGCGGCAGCGCGAACGCCACGAGCTGTCCGTGCGCCTGCGAGAGCTCGTGGTGCATGTACAGCTCGTCGTGGAAGTGTTCCATCAGGCGCTCCACCAGGCCCACGTCGAGCGGCGCGGGGAACGCGACCTGGAGGTAGGTCACCGACGGCTCGGTCTTGAGCGCGGTGAGCGTCGTGTGGTTGTAGGCACACTCGATGACGAACGGCAGCCCGACCCGCTCGATCTCGTCGTCGGTCATCGCGAGGACGCGCTCGCCGCCCATCGCCGCCGCGAGCGAGGTGAACGCCTCCAGCGTTTCCCGCGACACGAGCGAGAACATCGCGTCGCGTCCGCGGGTGCGGTCGGCGAGGTCGCGGTAGTAGGGAATGATCCGCTTCTCCACCGCCGAGAGCAGAAAGACGTCGACGCCTTCCCGGCGCACCGCCCGCCCGCCGGCGGCAAGACCGAACCGCAGTACGTCGCTGTAGCTCGGGAAGCACGTGACAACGTTCAGCCACTCGACCGCCGGCGCGAGCGCCACTTCCAGCTCGGTGATGATGCCGTTCGTGCCGTAAGCGTGATGCACCTTCTGGATGTCGGCGTCGAGCAGGTCCACCGTCCGCGGCGTTTCTTCCAGGGTCACGACCCGGATCCGCTTCACGTTGCCGGGATCGGCGAGGATCCCGTGCCGGATCGAGCCGATCCCGGAATGCCCGCCGGCGATGAACCCCCCGATGGTGGCGATGCGCGCGGTCGACGGATACATGAGGAGCGCCTGGCCGGTCGCGCGCGCCGCCTGCTCCAGGTCCCAGATCACGACGCCGGCCTGCGTCACCGCGCGTCCGGGCTCGATCGCCACGATCCGGTTCATTCGCGACATGTCGAGCACGATGCCGCCGTGGAGCGGAACTGCCTGGCCGTAGTTCCCGGTGCCGCCGCCACGCACCGTCACCGGCAGCCGGCGCCGTGCGGCAAGCGCGGCGATGCGCCGGACCTCGTGCTCGTCCCGCGGCAGGAGCACCAGGTCGGCGAGACGATCGTCGAGCTGCGCGGCGAGGATCGGGCTGTACCAGAAGTAGTCGCGCGAGCGCGCGCGGCGTTCGGCGGGCTCGGTGATCGTCTCGATGCCGTCGAGCTCGCGGTGGACCGCGGCCCAATAGCCCGCGCTCACCGCCTCACCACGCCGGCTCGCGGCCGAGCGCAGCGAGCGGAAAGCGATCGACCTCGTCGAGCAGCTCCGCCAACCGCGCCGCCACGAAATCGATCACCTTGCGGCCTGTCTCGGCGCTCGCGCGCGCGGCGTTCCCGCACGCGCCGTCGGGGTTGAGATCCTGCGTCTGCCACCCGATCCGGCCCGGCGTCCCGACGCCGAGATAGCGGAACTCGGCTTCGCGCGTCGCAGTCGCCGACACGAAGTCGCGCGCTTCGTCCATCCGCACCAGCGCGGGCCGCAGCGCGAGCATGATCGAGGTCTCGATGTCGCCGCCGTGGATGCCGTGACGCAGCTCCGCGTCGTCGAAAAGTCCCTCGGGCAGGCCGAGCGTGTACCAGTTCGACGCGACGACCAGCATCCCGTGCTTCGCGCGGAGATCGCGGGCGACGACGTCCATGATCGCGCTCTGGCCGCCGTGGCTATTGAAGAGCACGAGCTTCCGCACGCCGGCGGCGGCGACCGAGTCGCCGAGGTCCATCCACAGCCGCAGCAGCGTGTCGGCCGAGAGCGTGAGCGTTCCCGGATAGCGCGCGTGCTCGTTCGATTTGCCGACCGCCTGGGTGGGGAGGAACAGCACCGGGCTCGCCGCCTGGAGGCGCCCGGCAACTTCCGCGACCAGACCGTCGATGATGTCGGCGTCGACCGAAAGCGGCAGGTGCGGCCCGTGCTGCTCGATCGCGGCCACGGGGAGCACGGCAACCAGCCGCGCGCGATCGAGACCGGCGAGCGCCTTCGACGTGTAATCGGACCAGAAGCGGGACGCGAGCTGCATGCGGGCGATGCCTTCGAGGGTGCGCGCGGCGCGGCGCGATCGGCCGCGGCGAGTGCCGCGCTGTGCCGCGTGACGTCGGCGCCGAGGGTAGTGGACTTCCCCACGGCAGGCAAGCACAGCGGCGGTCGGGGCCGGGTGGAAGCGGCGTGGACATGAGGCGTGAATTCGTCCACACGTCACCCGCTTTTTCGACGCTGCCTAGGCCGTCAGTCGGATTCCGCCCCGGCGCGCGCGCTCTATATCCTGGCAACGGTGCGGCCGCATGGCCGGCGTCCCTCTCGCGCCGGCCGGCGCGAGGCCGCGCGGGAGCGATGCGCATGATCGACGACGCCGTAGTCCTCCGTGCCATCGAGCGCATCCTCGCGGTGGCCATCGGCGGGCTATGCATCTACCTCGGCCACCGCCTCTTCCTCCAGATCCCGGCGCAGAAGGAAGGCGAGGGGAAGGTCGAGTTTCCGGGCGGGATCTCGGTCTACGTCGCGCGCGTCGGTCCAGGGGTCTTCTTCGCGCTCTTCGGCGCGGCGCTGGTGGCCGTGTCGTTCTACCGCGGCATCGACGCGCAGACGACCCGTCAGGCGTCCGTGGCGACGACCGAGACCCGCGCTCCTGGCGCTACGCCGGCAGCAGCCGCGATGGAGCACCTGCGGTACAAGGGCGCGGGCGGCGCGATGGGGACCGACGACCGGACGGCGCGCGCCGATCGACGTGCGCTGCTGCGCAAGGAATTCGCCGTCCTCAACACATTGCCGGGACTCGTCCGACGGGATCTTCCGGCGCAGGATCGCAATCGCGTCGAGCTGTCCACCGCGCGAATCAAGCTCGCGCTCATGAAGCCGATGTGGGGCGACCCGTCCGAGGGTTGGGGCGATCCGGTCGAGTTCGAACAGTGGGTCGAAGACGGCGAGCGGGAGCCGGCGCCGGCGGCGTTGAAGGCGGCGGTCGACTACTACCGGCAGGGCGCACGGCCGAAGCCATGAACACCGTTGCCCGACTCGTGCTGGTGCTCGCCGCATGCGGGCTGCCGGCCGTCGCTGCGCGCGACCTGTCGTCGCTCTACGAGCAGGCGACGCTCGAGCACTGGCGGCCGCGGTACGAGCGCTCCACGCTGAAGATCCTGAACGAGGTCATCCTGCCGGTGCTGACCACCGAGGAGAAGCAGCGCCTCGGCGGCGTCCCGCGGGTGGATTTCCCGCTCTATGCAGACGGTGTGCTGAAGGGGCGGCCCCTCGCCTTCTACGTGCCGGCGGGGCCGCCGCGGGTCGTGTTCCCGGTGTATTCGCTCCATTTCCTCGACGATCTGTGTACGGCTTACGCATGGCTGCAGATCAACGGCTATAGCCTGGAGACCGTATCCGAGTACACCGCGATCCTGCGCCACAAGGACTTCCCCGGCGGCCGTCCGCCGCCGCCGCTCAAGGCGCTGCAGATCCCCGAGCACGCGCTCAAGGACCGCCGCGTCGACGAGCTCGCGCTCGGGCATTTCGTCACCGCCCGCACCTTTCTTCTGCTGCACGAGCTCGGCCACATCTATCACGCGCATCGTCCGACGAGCTACGAGCAGTCGCGGCGGAACGAAGCCGAAGCGGACCGCTTTGCGGCAAAGGTGATGCAACGCACGCCGCTGCCGCCGCTCGGCGCGCTGGTGTTCTTTTTCGCCGATGCGCATTGGGCGGGCTACCCGTCGGCCGCAGAGGACACGCATCCGCTTTCCGGCGCGCGCCTGCGCGCCCTCGCGCGGCACATCGACGATCCGGAGATCGGGCGCGGCCTGGCAAAGATCGGCGAACTGCTCGACGACCCCGAGATCCGGACGGGCTTCGCGGCGACCGGCAAGGCCGGCAACCTTGCTGCACTCGCGCCGCGGCGGCCGGGCGAGCTGCCCAAGACCATTGTGTCGGCCGGCACCACCGGCAACGCGGGCGCGTTCAACGGGCGCTACGCCGGACAGAGCACGCAAAAGGGCGAACCGCGCCCGTTCCCGATCCAGCTCGCGCTCGAGCGGCGCGGCGACAGCGTGAGCGGTCAGTACACGTTCGGGCTCGGCGTGGGCACCATCCAGGGCATGGTGACCGGCGATACGCTCGACTTCGACTGGGAGTGGGCGGGCAACAAAGGCAGGGGACGCTTCACCGCCCGCGATGCCGGGAACGCGTTCGCCGGCACCTGGGGCTACCGCGACTCGGCCGAGAACGCCGGGACGTGGCAGGCGCGACGGGCGCCGTGACCGGAAATCGAGGCATGTGCGCGAGATGCGCCGCAGTGGGCGCAGGTGGTGCGGGAAGGGGGATCAGAGCAGAGTAGAGCGGCATTGCGCGCCGGGGATGGCGACGCTATCGATCCTCGCGCGTATGAAAGATCCTGAGGATGAAGACGTCCGTGCCGGTCAGCTCGTAGCGGATCTCGTAGTCGCCGACCAGAACCCGCCGTACCTCCTGCGGCTCGAACTCGGGCAGCCGACTGCCAATACGCGGGTGGGTAGCGATGCGTTTTGCGCCCGCGATGAGATGGCGGATGACGCTGGCCGCGGCTCGAGTGTTGACTGGGCGCAGAAACTCGTGCAAACGCACGAGGTCGGCGTGCGCCTTGCTCGACCACCGCAGCGCCACGATCAGCGGCGGCGAGCGCGCTTCTGCTTGGCCAGACCTCGCGCCCAGGCCTCGATCTCGGCGTGGTCTACCGTACGGCCGGCCTCGACGTCGGCGAGTGCCTCGAGCGTCAATCGATGGCGCTTTTCCTCCAGCGCAACGAAGGAGGCGATCGCCTCCTTGACGATCCATCCGCGCGGGCGGTCGAGGCGCTCGGCCAAGCCATCCAGCTTCTCCGCTAGATCGGTGGGGAGATGGGTGGTAACGACCCGGGTATCCATAAAGCAATCTTAACTAATCAGAATGATTGAAACATGCTAGCCGGGCCCGGATCGGGTGACAATCCCCCCGGGGCGGTAACGGCGCTGCAAACAGGGAGATCGATGTGTCCAGTCTCGAGAACAGGGCGGTGCAAACGGGGATCCGAGCCGTGCTCGCCCTCTTTGCAGCATCCTTCGCTCTCGCCGTGCACGCGCAGCCCTTCCCCACCAAGCCGGTGCGCATCGTCGTACCCTACTCGCCGGGCGGTGGGACGGACATCATCAGCCGGCAGCTCGCGCTCAAGCTCGGGGAAGCGTGGGGGCAATCGGTCTTCGTGGAGAACCGTCCGGGGGCCAACGGGGTCATTGGCACGGAGGCGGTGCTGAAGTCGCCCGCCGACGGCCATACGCTGGTGGTCGTGGTCGCGGCGCACGTGATCAACCCGAGCCTGCTCGCGAAGATGCCGTTCGATGCCATCGGCGACGTCGCGGCCGTGACCCTCATCGCGACGTCGCCCTGGGTGGTCGTTGCGACGCCGGGAGTCCCGGCGAAGACGCTGCGCGAGTTCGTCGCGTACGCGAAGGCGAACCCGGGCAAGGTGAAGTTCGGCAGCTCGGAGCCTTCGTCGCGCCTCGCCGGCGAGCAGTTCAAGGCCCTGGCGGGCGTCGAGCTCCTGCACGTCCCCTACAAAGGCGGCGCGCAGATCATGACCGACATGCTCGGCGGGCATATCGAGGCCGGCTTCACCAGCGTGCTCACCGTGCTCCCGCACTACAAGAGCGGCAAGCTCAACGTGCTGGCGGTCGCCGGGAAGTCGCGGCATGCGTCGCTGCCGGACGTGCCGACCGCGATCGAGGGCGGCGTCGCCGGGTACGAGACGTACGCCTGGTACGGCATGTATGCCCCAAAAGGCACGCCCCCGGAGGTGGTCGCGCGGATCCAGCAGGAAATCGCCCGCATCGTCCGCCTGCCCGACACGCGCGAGCGGTTGAGCCAGCTCGGCGCCGAGCCGATCGCGAGCTCGCCCGAGGAGTTCGCGGTCTTCACGCGCGCCGAGTACGAGAAATACGCGAAGCTGGTGAAGCAGGCCGGGATTCAGCCCGAGTAAGTCGCGGACCCGCCATGACCATCAAGGGCAAGGCCTGCATCGCCGGCGCCTACGAGCACCCGACCCGCAAGGCGGAGGACAAGTCCGTCGCGCAACTGCACGCCGAGGTCGCGAAGGGAGCGCTCGCGGACGCGGGGCTCGCGAAGAGCGACGTCGACGGCTATTTCTGCGCCGGCGACGCGCCCGGGCTCGGTCCGCTCTCCATGGTCGACTACATGGGGCTCAAGGTCCGCCACGTCGACTCGACCGACACCGGCGGCTCGTCGTACCTCATCCACGTCGCGCACGCGGCGCAGGCGATCGCCGCGGGCAAGTGCCGCGTGGCGCTCGTCACGCTCGCCGGCCGGCCGCGCTCGGAGGGCTCGAGCGGCACCCAGCCGCGCAGCTACGGCGCCGCGTCGCCGGACGTGCCGTTCGAAGCGCCCTACGGCGCCGTGACCGTGAACATGTACGCGATGTGCGCGATGCGGCACATGCACGAGTACGGCACGACGAGCGAGCAGCTCGCCTGGATCAAGGTCGCGGCTTCGCATCATGCGCAGCACAATCCGCACGCGATGCTGCGCGAGGTGGTCACCGTGGAGGAAGTGGTCGGCTCGCCGGTGATCGCCGATCCGCTCCACCGCCTCGATTGCTGCGTCGTGAGCGACGGCGGCGGGGCGCTCGTCGTCGTGCATCCCGACATCGCGCGAGGCCTGGGGCGGCCGCAGGTCCGGCTGATCGGCGCGGGGGAATCGGTCAAAGGGCAGTCCGGAGGCAAGGTCGACCTGACCTACTCCGGCGCGGTGTGGTCCGGCCCGGCTGCCTTCGCGGAGGCCGGCACGACCCCGTCCGACATCAAGTACGCGTCGATCTACGACAGCTTCACGATCACCGTGCTCATCCAGCTCGAGGACCTCGGCTTCTGCCGCAAAGGCGAGGGCGGCAGGTTCGTGGCCGACGGCAACCTGATCGCCGGGGTCGGGAAGCTCCCGTTCAACACCGACGGCGGCGGGCTCTGCAACAACCATCCGTCCAACCGCGGGGGGATGACCAAGGTGATCGAAGCCGTGCGCCAGCTCCGCGGCGAGGCGCATCCGGCGGTCCAGGTGAAGAATTGCGACCTCGCGCTCGCCCAGGGCACCGGCGGCCTGCTCGGCTCCCGGCACGGGAGCGCCACCCTCATCCTCGAGCGCGCATAGCGCCATGACCGTAGCCGAGCGCAAGCTCCCCGCGCCGCAGCCCAACGCCGAGAACAAGCCGTACTTCGACGCTGCGGCCGAGGGGAGGCTGCTGATCAAGCGCTGCGCCGCCTGCGGCGAGCTGCATTTCTATCCCAGGGCGATCTGCCCGTTCTGCTTCAGCGACCGCACCGAGTGGCGGCCGGCGGCGGGGCGGGGGACGATCTACACCTACAGCGTGATGCGGCGCGGCGTGCCGGTCTCGTACGCGATCGCGTACGTGACGCTCGACGAGGGTGTCACGATGCTCACCAACATCGTCGACTGCGATTTCGATTCGATCCGCATCGGGCAGCCGGTGCGGGTGGTGTTCAAGCCGACCGACGGCGGGCCGCCCGTGCCGATGTTCACGCCGAACTGAGCCGCGTATGCCCACGGCGGCGTTGCCGCCAGTAGCGGGCCGGTGACATACTGCACGCGCCCCCGATCGGCTAGGCCGGCGGGGGGATCGAAGTTGGGTCCGTGTTTTGCTAACGTCCGCTCCGTGGGCCATCGACTCGAACAAGCCGACGTGGAAGCGCTGCTGACGCGCGAAGCACGCGCGCGGCTGCCGCTCGCGCGCCAGCTCAAGCTCTACCTCGACCCGTTCGCGCTCTTCATGGATGCCTCCCGCGGCACGAAATGGATGCGGGAGCGCGCGCTCGCCTACAACCAGGGCCGGCGCTGGATCCTGCTCGCCTACGTCCGCCGCTGGCTGCTGATCGCCGGCGGCTCGTTTGTCGGGATCGCCCCGACCGAAGCGCTGGCCGCGGAGGTCCCGGGCTTCGCAATCACCGCGGCCGGGCTCGGGATCGGCTGCAGTATCGCCTTGGCCGTCGCGACATGCGCGGGAACGGCCTACTTCCTCCTGGGCCTGCGGCGCGACCGCAAGTAGCGCGCGCCCTCGCGGCCGCGAACGGGAAGCGACGAGCGGTCCGCGCGAGCACGGAGGACGCGGGATGTCGATCTACCCCAATCACACCCTGATGGCCGGTGCGCGCGAGCGCGCGAGCTTTCTGCGCGGACTCGAGCGCGCGACGTAGAACGGCTCCGCGGCGTCAGCCGAGCATCGCTCGCGTGCGCGCGAGCGCTTGCCGGGTCGCCTGCTCCTCGGCCTCGGCGCGCGTCCGCGCCACCTGCGCAGCGAGCGCCTCCACGCGCCCCCGGATCTCGGCCGCCTTGCGGACCCGTGCCTCGGCCTCGGCCCGGTACCGTCGCTCCGCGACGGCGTGCTGCACCGCGGCGAGCTTCGCGTGCGTCTCCGCGGCGATCCGGTGGTCAGCCTCGATGGCGTGCGCCGATGCGGCCTGGAGTGCCTGCTCCGACTGGAGCCGCCGCTCGGCCGCTGCGCGGGCAGAAGCGTCGAGCTCGATCCGCGCCTTCCGAGTCTCGATCAGTTGCGCGAGCGTGCGCGCCGTGGTCTCCGCCTCGACGAGCGCCTGCTGCTCCGCCGCGATGCTGTGCTCGGCCGCTAGCCGGAGGGTTTCGTCGGACTGCCACCGTGCCTCCGCCGCCAGCCGCGCCAACGCTTCGGTCTGGCTGCGTGTTTCGGCGGCGGCGACGGCGCGCGCAGTGGCCGCGCTTCGCGCCGCCGTCTCCGCCGCCGCACGCGTTTCGGCTTCGGCTTGCGCTTGGGCGACCGTCTTCAGCGCCGTCTCGGCGCGCCGCCGCGCATCGATCGCGGCCGTTGCGGCCGCCTCGGCGCTTGCCCGCGCCGCCGCCTCGTCCGCGAGCTCGCCTTCCGCGGCGATCCGCGCCTGCGCGTTGGCGGTAGCTTCTTCCTCGGCGTGCGCGCGTGCTTCGGTGGCCGCCCGAACCTGAGCCTCGGCCTCGGCGCACCGCTCGGCGGCGAGCCGTTCTTCCGCGGCGATCCGCGCCCGCGCGTTGGCGGTAGCTTCTTCCTCGGCGAGGGCGCGCGCTTCGACGGCCGCCCGAACCTGAGCCTCGGCCTCGGCGCACCGCTCGGCGGCGAGCCGCTCCTCCGCGGCGATCCGCGCCTGCGCGTTGGCGAGAGCTTCTTCCTCGGCGCGGGCGCGTGCTTCGACGGCCGCCCGAACCCGGGCCTCGGCCTCGGCGCACCGCTCGGCGGCGAGCCGTTCTTCCGCGGCGATCCGCGCGCGTACGGTCGCCGCGGCGTCGTCTTCGTCGCGTGCGCGGGCTTCGGCCGCCGTGCGCGCCTCCGTTTCGGCCGCTGCACGCCGCTCGGCCGCCGCGGTTGCAAGCGTCATCGCGATGGCGCCCGCCGCCGCTTCGTCAGTCGCGCGGCGGTCCGCCTCGCTCCTGGCGATGGCGGCGTCCTTGAATGCCGATTCGGCATGCCCGCGTGCCTCGGCCGCCTGGGCCGCGGCGATATCGGCGTCCGCCCGCGCGTTCGCCGCGGACGCGGCGTGCGTCTCGGCCTCCGCCCGCGCGTCGGCCTCGGCCGCGGCTTGTGCATCGGCCGCCGCCCGCTGCTGAGCGCGTGCAGCGGCATCGGCCTCCGCACGCCCGCGAGACTCGGCCGCGCGCGTCGCAGCGGCGTCCGCTTCAGCACGCGCGGCCTGCTCGGCAGCCGCGTGCATTTCCGCTGCAGCGCGCTCCTTCGCCCACGCCGCGGCTTCCGCCTCGGCGTGCGCGCGTGCGTCGGCGGCCGCGCGTGCCTGCTCTTCCGCTGCAGTCCGCGCGCGGGCGGCATCGAGGGCCGCCGCGTCGGCTTCCACGCGCGCGAGCGTTTCCGCGCGCGCGAGGGTGTCCTGCGCCAGCCGCGCCTCGGCGAGCGCGTGCGCCTCCTGCTCGGCCTGCGCACGAAGACCCGCCGCGACCGCGACGCTGTCCTCGGCCTCGGCGAGCGCCCGGGCGCGCTCGCGCGCTTCGACTTCGCGCTGGGCATTCGCCCGCGACGCTTCGGTCGCGCGAGTCTCCAACTCCAAGCGCGCACGGGACGCCGCGGCCGCATCCTCCTCGGCCCGCGCGCGGATCGCCGCCGTCTCCCGCGTCTGCGATTCGGCACGCAGCCGGGCTTCCGTCTCGCGCGCGGCGGTCGACTCCGCCTCGATTCGCGCCCGCGTCTCCCGGACGAGTCGCTCCTCGGCCTCGGCATGGACCTGCTGGATGCGGGCGAGCTCGTGCTCGAGCCTCGCCCGCTCCGACTGCGTTCCGCGGATTGCGGCATCGAGCGCTTGGCGGACGTGCAGCGCCTCGAGCGCCCGCGCCTGGGCGCGCGCGCGCTCTTCCGCTTCCTGGATCGCCGCCTGCTCTGCGTGCAGCAGCGACTCGGTCAGTGCCTGCGCGCGCGCGTCGGCGCTCGCCCGGGCGTCCGCCGCCGCGCGGGCGCGAGCTTCAGTCGCGGCGCGCGCGAGCGCGATCTGCGCGGCGCGCGCTTCCGCATGCACGCGCGCTTCGGTCTCTTCGAACAGCCGCGCCTCGGCCTGATCGAGCGTCGGTTCGGCCGGCGAGGTGACGCTCGCCTCGGTGATGGCGTCGAACGCGGCGCGCGCACGCGCCTCATCGAGAGCACGGTCCGGTTCGGCTCCGGCGTCGAACGCAAGCCAGAGATTGGAGGGTTCCTGCGTAGCCATTGCAACCTCCGCCGCCAAGCGATACGGCGACCGTTACCGCATGTGAAGACCGGTCGCCAAGGGCTTGAATGGTAACGCCGATGAGGCCAGGGGAATAGGGGATAAGGTGGACCCCACCCCCCGCAGGTGCTCAGAGGATGCGCTCGCCGAACTTCGCGACCGCGGCCTCCGACAGCGTCAGCCCCAGGCCGGGCTGCTCCTTGAGCTTCATCCTGCCCCTGGCGATCCGCGGCGGCTCTTCGAACAGCTCGGCCTGCAGCGGATCGCGCTCCGGATCGGTGAACGATTCGACGATCGCCCCCGCGGGGCTCGCGGCGACGATATGGGCGTGGATGAAGCAGTCGTGGTGGGGCGCGACCTGCACGCTGTTCAGCTCGCACAGCGCGGCGAGCTTCCGCCCCTCGGTAAAGCCGCCCATCATGGTGCAGTCGAATTGCAGGATCTGGATCGCCTGCTCCTCGAGCAGCGCCCGGCAGCCGTAGCTCGTCAGCTCGCTCTCGCCGGCAGAGAGCGGGATCCGCGTCTTCTGCGCCAGCAGCCTCAGCTCGCGGCGATCGTCGGCCCAGCGCACCGGCTCCTCAAGCCAGCGCGGCCGCAGCGGCTCGAGGAGGCGCGCGCCTTCGATCGCGGTGGCGAGGTCCCAGCCGCGGTTAACGTCGACCATCAGATCGTGGTCGTTGCCGATCACCTCGCGCACGAGCTCGAGACGCTTCATGTCCTCCGCGAGCGGCACGCCGCCGGCCTTCGCCTTGAAGCCGGTGTGGCCCTGCGCCTTGAGCATCTGCACCTCGTCGCGCAACTCGGCGAGCGTCTTGCCGTCGCGGTAGTAGGCGCAAGTGACGTAACAGGGCACTTCGTCGCGATAGCCGCCGAACAGACGATACAGCGGCAGCCCGGCCACCTTGCCGACGATGTCCCAGCACGCAATGTCCACGGCGGCGGAGATTCGCACCAGGGCCTCGCGTGACCACCCCTTCTCGAAGGCAAGCCGCTGCCAGGTGAGCGCGAAGAGCTTCTGATACAGACGCTCCGGCGCGAGCGGATCGGCGCCGACGATCAGGTCGCCGATGCCGGTGCGAAAAGCGTGTATCGCCGCTTCGATCGGGGTGTAGCTCGTGGCGAGCCCGATACCCTCCACGCCTTGGTCGGTCTGGAGCTGCACCAGGATCTCGTTGGCCTTGGGCACGACGAAGTGACTGACCCAGTGCGGGCGCCCGGTGTCCGGCGCGCGGAGGACGTGGATCTGGAGTCCGGTGATTTTCATGAGGCCTCCTACTCGGCGGTGATCTTGGCCTGCTTGACGATCTTCGCGAACCCTTCGGTTTCCCGCTTGATCTGGGCGGCCATCTCGCCGGGCGAGTTGCCGACCGGCTCGGCGCCGGCCTCGAGCAGCCGCTTTCTCACGTCGGGCATGGCGAGGATCTTGACGATCTCGGCGTTCAGCTTGACGACGATCTCGTTCGGCGTCTTGGCCGGCGCGAGCGCCCCGAACCACGTCGTCACCTCGAACCCGGGGAGCGCGGATTCGGCGATGGTGGGCACGTCGGGCAGCGCTGCCGATCGCTTCGCCGTGGCCACCGCCAGCGGCCGCAGCTTGCCGGACTTGATGTGTGGCAGGCAGGAAGCCACCGTGTCGTACATGAGCTGCACCTGCCCGCCGATCAGATCGGCGACCGCCGGGGAGCTGCCCTTGTAGGGGACGTGCAGGATGTTGACGCCGGCCTGAAGGTTGAACTGCTCGCCGATGAGATGGTGCGCCGTCCCCATCCCGGCCGAGCCGTACGACAGCTTCCCGGGATTGGCCTTGGCGTACGCGATCAGCTCCTTGGTCGAGTTGGCGGGAACCGAAGGGTTCACCACCAGCACGTTCGGCACGATCGCGACCACCGTGATCGGCGCGAAGTCTCGCTGGAAATCGTACGGGAGCTTCGGATAAACGCTGGTCGCGATGGTGTGATGGATCGCACCCATCAGCAGCGTGTAGCCGTCGGCCGGCGCGCGCGCGACCTCGGCCGCGCCCAGCGTGCCGCCCGCGCCGCCCTTGTTCTCGACGATGACCTGCTGGCCCCACGCCTCGGTCAGCTTCTGTCCGACCACCCGGGCGAGGAGGTCGGTGGAGCCGCCGGGCGGGAACGGCACGATCCAGCGGATGGGCTTGCTCGGATAGGCCTGGGCGTACGCACCGCCCGCGGCGACGGCGAGCGCGGCGGCGAGCAGAGTGCGGCGGGCAATACGGTGAAGGGTTCGCATCGGGATACCTCCTGGCTAGTCGTCACGACACGAGGGGCCACACCCCTCGTGCTTCCTACAATCAGGAAACCCGCTGCCTTCGACAGCGGGTTTCTTCTTAGGCGGCCTGCTTCGACTGGCTGCGCACCATCTCGGCCACCGCGGCGCCGACTTCGCTCGTCGACGCCTTGCCGCCCATATCGGGCGTGCGCGGGCCCTCGACGATCGCCCGTTCGATGGCACGCAGGACGTCGGCGGCCGCAGCCGGGTGTCCCAGATGCTCCAGCATCAGCGCGCCCGACCAGATCTGCGCGATGGGGTTGGCGATCTTCTTCCCGGCGATGTCGGGCGCCGAGCCGTGCACCGGCTCGAAGATCGACGGGTGTTCGCGCGTCGGATTGATGTTGCCCGATGGGGCGATGCCGATCGTGCCGGCGGTCGCCGGGCCGAGGTCCGACAGGATGTCGCCGAAGAGGTTCGAGGCGACGATCACGTCGAAACGGTCCGGATTCAGCACCATCTGGATGGTGAGCCCGTCGACGTGATACTGGTCGGCGCGCACGTCCGGGAACTCGCCCTTCATCGCCGCGAACCGGCTGTCCCAGTAGGGCATCGTGATCGTGATGCCGTTCGACTTGGTGCACGAGGTGAGATGTTTTTTTCGCTTGCGCGCGAGCTCGAAGCCGTAGCGCAGGATGCGGTCGACGCCCTTGCGGCTGAAAACCGACTGCTGGGTCGCCACTTCGCGCTCGGTGCCCGCGTACATGATGCCCCCGACGTTCGAGTACTCGCCCTCGGTGTTCTCGCGCAGGACGTAGTAGTCGATGTCGCCGCGCTTCCGGCCGGCGAGCGGGCAGGGGAGCCCGTCGAAGAGCCGCACCGGGCGCAGGTTCACGTAGAGATCGAAGATGCGCCGGAAGTCGATCAGCAGGCCCCAGACCGCGATGTGGTCCGGGACGAGCGCCGGGTTGCCGACCGCGCCGAAGTACACCGCATCGAACTGGCCGAGGATCTCGGGCGCGTCCTCGGGACACATCCGGCCGTGCTGCCGGTACCAGTCGCAGCTCCAGGGAAACTCCTGCCACTTGATCCGGATGTCGTGCTTCGACGCAACGGCGTCGAGCACCCGGACACCCTCGGGCATCACTTCGCGGCCGATGCCGTCGCCGGGGATCACTGCGATGCGGTATTCGCTCATGGCTCACCTCTCAGTACGGGTTGCAAACGACGGGCTGCCGACGACGGGTTGTTGACGACGTTCACCGGACGCCCGGCAAAGAAGTCTGCCACCTGCCGGAACGCCTCGCCGAAGTAAAGCTCGAAAGTCGGGCGATCGGCCCAGCCGAGATGGGGCATGCAGACCACGTTCGGCATGCCGAGCAGCGGATGGTCGCCGCCGGTGACCGGCTCGCGATCGTAGACATCCACCGCCGCGTAGCCGGGCCGTCCGGCGGCGAGCGCTGCCTCGAGCGCGCCGGACTCGAGCAGTCCTGCGCGCGACGTGTTCACCAGCAGCGCGCTCGGCTTCATGCGCGCGAGATCGCCGCGGGTGACGATGCCGCGGGTGGCCTCGCTCATGCGCACGTGCAGCGACAGGACGTCGGACTCGGCGAAGAACTGCTCGCGCGAGGTCGCGGCCGCATAGCCGCGTGTGCGCGCAAGCTCGCGCGACTTTACCCGGCCCCAGACGAGAACGCGCATGCCGAACGCCGGGCCCACTCGCGCGACCAGCTCGCCGATGGTGCCGAGACCGAAAATCCCGAGCGTGCTTCCGGCGAGCCGGTGAGACAGGGTCGCCGGCCAGTCGCCGCGCCGCATACGCTCCGCCTCGACCACGACGTTGCGGCGCGCGGCGAGGATCAGCGCCCAGGTGAGCTCGGCCGGCGCGATCGGCGAGGCCTGGGTGCCGGCGCAGACCGTGATGCCGAGCGCGTTGCACGCGGCGAGATCGATGTGATGGGTGCTGCGGCCGACCTGGCTGATCAGCTTGAGACCCGGCAGGCGCTCGAGCAGCGAGCGCGGAAAGCCGCTCCGCTCCCGCACCGCCACCACCGCGTCGGCACTGGCGAGGAGCGCGCCGAAATGCGCTTCGTCGCGTGCCGGCTGACGATGACGTACGACGTCGTGCCCGCGCAACGCCGCGAAGCACTCGAGCGTATGCAGGCAGTCCTGGTAATCGTCGGGGATGACGACGCGCATCGCGGTTGAACGATCAGGGCTCGGCCTTGATGCCTGCGTCGCGCACGAGCTTCGCCATGCGCGCCATCTCGCGCTGCATCAGCTGCGCGAACTCGTCCGGGGTGGTGGTCTGGATCTCGAAGCCGACCGCGGCGAGCTTGTCGCGCACCTCGGGGGCGCTGATCGCCTTGATGATGTCGGCGTTGAGCTTGAGGACGATCTCCCGCGGCGTGCCGGCCGGCGCGAGGTAGCCGACCCAGGCGGCGTAGTGGAAGCCGGGCACGCCGCCTTCCTCGACGGTCGGAATCTCGGGCGCCGCAGGCGAGCGCTGGCCGCTCGCGATCGCCAGCGCCCGCAGCCGTCCGGCCTTGACGTGCGGCAGCGCCCCCGGGGTCCCGGCGAACATCACCGGGATCTGCCCGGAGATCACGTCGTTGAGCGCCGGGCCGACCCCTTTGTACGGCACGTGCGTCAGCCGCATGCCGGTCGCTGCCATCAGCATTTCCATCGGGATGTGCTGCGCGCTGCCGTTGCCGCCCGAGCCGTAGTTGAGCTCGCCCTGGCGCGCGCGGGCCAGGTCGAGCAGGTCCTTGACGCTCTTGACCGGGCTCGCCGCCGGCACGACGAGCAGCAGCGAATTGGATCCGATCAGCGTGACCGGCGCGAAGTCCTTGAGCGGATCGTACGGGAGCTTCGGGTAGAGCGCGGGGTTCATCGCGAGCGCGGCATCGTTCGCGAGCACCAGCGTATAGCCGTCGGCCGGGGCCTTGGTAGCCGCCTCGGTCCCGATGATGGTGTTCGCACCCGGGCGGTTGTCGGTGACCACCGGCTGGCCCCACGTGTCGGCGAGCTTCTGCCCGATCAGCCGCGCGTTGACGTCGATCGCGCTGCCGGCGGTGAACGGCACGATCTGGCGCACCGGCTTGGAGGGAAACCCCTGGGCGAACGCCCCACCGCCGGCTGCAAGCAGCGCCGCGCCGAGAGCGGCAGCGAGTCCTTGGCGGCGCGTGGCATGCGGTCCTGTCGTCACCGTCGTCTCGATTGCGAGTGCGTCGCGCGAAGGATACGGCGTTTCGACTGCACCGACGCGGTGCTCGCTGCGCGTTAGTACTTCGCGTTCCCCGGGGTGCGCGGGAACGGGATCGCGTCGCGGACGTTCGAGAGTCCGGTGACATAAGCGACGGTGCGCTCGAACCCGAGCCCGAAGCCCGCGTGCGGCACGGTTCCGTACCGTCGGAGGTCGCGATACCAGCCGTAGTGCTCCCGGTCGAGGCCGACCTCGGCCATGCGGGCGTCGAGCACGGCCAGCCGCTCCTCGCGCTGGCTGCCGCCGATGATCTCGCCGATCCCGGGCGCGAGCACGTCCATCGCCGCGACCGTCCGGCCGTCGTCGTTGAGCCGCATGTAGAAGGCCTTGATCGCTTTCGGGTAATTGATGACGATCACCGGCTTCCCGACGTGCTTCTCGGTCAGGTAGCGTTCGTGCTCCGACTGGAGATCGATGCCCCATTTGACCGGAAACTCGAACTTCTCCTTCGCGCGCTCGAGAACCGCGATCGCCTCGGTGTAATCCATCCGCACGAACTCGGAGTCGACGATGCCCTGCAGCTTCGCGATCACGCCTTTCTCGATCCGCTCCTCGAAGAAAGCCATGTCGTCGGGGCGTTCACCGAGCACCGCGCGGAAAATGTGCTTCAGCAGCGCCTCCGCGAGGCTCGCGTCGTCGGCGAGGTCGGCGAAGGCGATCTCGGGCTCGATCATCCAGAATTCGGCGAGATGCCGGCTGGTGTTCGAGTTCTCCGCCCGGAACGTCGGGCCGAAGGTGTAGACCTTGGAGAGCGCGAGGCAGTAGCTCTCGACGTTGAGCTGGCCGCTGACGGTCAGGAACGTCTCGCGCCCGAAGAAATCCTGGCTGAAGTCGATCTTGCCGTCCGGCGTGCGCGGCAGGTTCGCGAGGTCCAGCGTCGACACCCGGAAGAGCGCACCGGCCCCCTCGGCATCCGCGCCGGTGATGATCGGCGTGTTGACCCAGTAGAAGCCGTGCGCGTGAAAGAAGCGGTGGATCGACTGCGCGATCGTGTGGCGAACGCGCGTCGCGGCGCCGATCACGTTGGTTCGCGGCCGGAGGTGAGCGACCTCGCGCAGGAACTCGAGCGAGTGGGGCTTGGGCTGAATGGGGTACGAATCGGGATCCTCCACCCAGCCGACGACCAGGATCGCAGTGGCCTGCATCTCGAACGGCTGACCCTTCGCGGGCGACGGCACGATGGTGCCGGTCGCCTCGACCGCGCAGCCGGCGGTGAGCTGCTGCACCTCGCTCGAGTAGTTCGCGAGCGTGTTCGGGGCGACGACCTGGACCGGATGGAAGGAGGAGCCGTCCGCGACGTTGACGAACGAGATGCCGGCCTTCGAATCGCGGCGGGTGCGCACCCAGCCCTTGACGGTGACGGGCGTATCGCTTGGCGCGCGGCCGGCGAGCACGTCGGCGCAGGACAGCTGGGTCATGTATGCGGGGTGCTCGAGTCGTGCCGGCGATTGTGCCCGTTTGCGCCCCGGGAGTGAACGTTCAGGCTGCTGCGGAGTCAATCCCCTTTCCAACTCACGGAGGCTACCGCATGGGCACACGTCGTCGCACTACAAATCCGCTGGTCAAAGCAGCCGAGTTGTCGATCGCCGCCCCGCAGGTGATCGCCCTTCGCACCGCGCAGATGGCGGCCGGGCAGTACGGGGATGGCCGAGAAGTGTGGCGAATGGGAACGGAGAAGGTCCACGCGCTCCAGGAGGCGACGCAGGGCATGGCGCTGCAGCTCTTCCGGACGAACGCCGAATGGCCGCTGGTCGCGATGCGGCAGTGGTGGCTGTTCTGGCAGAGGGTGTGGCTCTGGCCTTTCTTCGGCGCCGCGCGGACCCCGCTCCCCGTCTTCGGCTCGGGAGCGGTCCAAGAGCATCTGCGCAAGTCGGCGACCGCAATGATCCACCAGGGCCTTGCCCCGGCGCATCGGCGCGTGGCCGGTAACTTGAAGCGGCTCGGCCGCGCGAAGAAGCGCTGAACCCGCTTTCAGCCGCCCGGCGCGGTTTCCCCCGGAGCGTCCGTCGAGACGCCGAGGTCGGTCTCGACGGGCGCGGCAAATCCTCGTTCCGGGTCGTCCACGGCCCGGATCCACACCCGCGGCATCGTTGAGCGCACCGGGCCGAAGATCGTCGCGAACGCCACGTCCGCGGCGTCGCGGCCGGTGCCGATCCGCAACAGCCCGGTGGTCGGCGAGATTCCGGTCGAATCGAAAATGTACCAGCGTCCGCCGAGGAAGCACTCCACGTACGCGTGGAAGTCGGGCGGGCCCAGCGCCGGATCGGCGCCGTAGTCGAGTGCGCTCACGAACCGCGCCGGCACATTGAGCGCGCGGCACATCGTGATCGTGAGGTGCGCGAAATCGCGACAGACGCCCACGCGATGCTCGAAGGTGTCGAGCGCGGCGGTGCTCGGGTTCGACGTGCCAACCTTGAACTCGGTGCGGTCGTGCACCCAATCGCGCACCGCCCGAATGCGCCGGTAGCCGGGCTGCATGCCGCCGAACGCCTGCTGCGCCACGGCGGCCAGCTCGTCGGACGGGCAATAGCGGCTCGGGTACAGGTAGACAAGGACCTCCGGGGGCAGGTCGGCTATCGGCACCTCGGAGATCCGGTCCGGGTCCTCCAGATGGTGGAAGAGATCGACGGTCGCGGTGTAGTCGACCTGAAGCGGGCCCTGGGTCGAGCGGAAGCGCAGATAGCGATTGCCGGTCACCGCCTCCGTCTCAATCGTGGGCTCATCGGGCAACTGGCGATTGAACGTCAGCGCCTCGCTAGATACCCGCTGGTGGAGCGTCTCCGCCGCATGGATGTTGCAGATGAAGTCGCTCGGTCCTGCGATGTCGTACTGAAGCTGGATGCCCAACTCGAGCCGGACGCCGGGCTGTCGATTGCGCGGTTCGAGCACGGCTTGGAGAGGCATGTTGTCGTCGCGTTGCATGTGTGATTTCCCCGAAAGTCAGCCGCGCTTGTTCGATTTGAGCGCGTAACTTCCGGGAGCAAAGCAGATCGCGTGCCCGATGGCACCGCCGGTCGAAAGCGGGGCCGAGGCAACGCATCGAGGTGGCATCGCCGCTGTAACGCGTGCCGGTGATTGTAAAATTTACGTGTCGACGCGTGAGAGCTCTGGCACGCGGAACGGGATCGACTCGAGCGGCCAGCGCGGGTCGTCACGACCGCTGCTTATCGACCGGTCGCGTCGACGCAAGTGAGCCCCTGAGCGGAGGACGCAGCAACCACACGGTCGCCGAAAAGGACATAACTCCGCACGACGACGCACCCCTCGACCGGCCGAAGGCGAGAGCCTCATCAGGCGAGACTCCCCGGAGCGCGTCTCACAGAAGCGTGTCCCTCCTTATTCTCGGAGAAGCGTGCTCTTCTAATCCCGACCTCTGTGATCGCGCGGCCCCTTGCCATCCCGATCGAAGGTGTCCTCCAGGCTCAACGCGTTGCCGGGCCTCGGATACGCGAGCCACGTATCCAGCAGCTGACGTTGATTCACACCGGGCCGCGACCAGTCGCATACCCCGTGCTGAAAGATCGCATTCAGACGCGCCCTCTCGTCATCAGTGAACGTCACCTGGTACTCCGTGAGGCGGATTGGCTTCAGACGACACTTGAGGATGTTGCCGGCGACCGGACCACCAGCGGCGATGCGCACGTTCTCGTGGACCGGAAAGAGCTGGTTGCATTTCGCGACCGGATCGAGCGTGGGACGCTCCTCGTACTTCGCGCCCGCAGCGTCCCAGCACGCGTCCTTGAGCGTGTCCGGCTTGTTGCGGATTACCTTGGCTACGTAAGAATGATGCGAGTCGTCCGCCAGAATGTTCTCGAGCCACTGGTTGTGCGCGAGCAACGCCATCTGCGCGAGATTGACGCCAGGCACCACACCGGTTGGCGTCGTCCACATTACAAGGTTTGCGGTCGTTTTGTTGGCCTCCAGGTGCCGCTCCAGCGTCGCGAACGACCGTTCCCGCGTATGAATGTCATTGTTGAAGTCGCGGTAGTCACGAGTGTGGATGATCGGCAGGGTCCAGCGCTCTCCTGATGTCACGCGGCCGTGTCGATAGGCCCGCTCGATCGCCCTCGGATCGCCATTCGACCGATTCGGCACGATGTTGCCATCGACGTCGCGGCCGCCGACCTTTTCGTTCAGGTCGAGAAACTCCGCCTTCGTGATAGCGCCACTGTTAAGCGCCTTGAGGCCGTACTGCACACCGACATTGTCATAGACCGAGCGCGCGAAACCTGTCGCGGGATCACGGCCTAGGCTCGAAACGTTGCTGTCCCAGAGCGTGCCGCGGGCCCCGGACGGATTCGTAACCGGGTCGTAGCGAAGCTCTAATGGGACGACGGGGTCGAAGCCACGGTTCGGCACAGCGCCGCGGGCGTCTTGCCATGCTTCCGCGAGCCCCGACCAGCCCGTCTGGCATACGGTTTGCCCCGCGTCGGGCCCGCTTGTCGCAACCGCATAACCGTCGACCTTCGAGCGACGACTCCCCGGCCAGTCGGAAGGGTTGGCGATGTTGTTGAAGTAATTGTTGAGGAGGTGGCAATCGATTACGTCGACGGCGACCGAGACGACATCCGGGTACGGGATGTTCGGCGTGAGGGCATCGAGCAGTCCCGGATAGTTATAGGCGATCAGGTGCTGCTGGATCGCGCCGCCGGAGCCGCCCGAGCCGATCGTGAACTTCGGCAGTCCGTACTGCTCGATGAAGCGCTCCTTGATCATCAACAGCGTTTCGGCGGATACGACGTCGTCAGACCCGGTGCCAAGGGTATTGCGCGTCCCGAACGCCACGGCGAAGCCGAGACTGAGCGGTATGTCCTGCAGCGCCGAAGCCACGACGTTCCTGCCGGAGCGGTATGCCGGACTTGCACCTCCACCGAAAGGCCATGTCAGCTTGCCGTTCCATCCGGGCCCCGGCTTCTTTCCACCCGCGGACCAAGGATCTGAGATTGGGGCGGCCGGATCATCGATGATCGCGATGCGGTAGATGGATTCGTTGATTACGCCGGACTCCACGCGGACGATGTAGTTCACCGTGTTGCCATCGATGGTCGTCGTCTGCGCGAGATCCGCCGGGAGCGGCGGCGTCAGACTCGTCAACGGCTGAAACGTGCTGGATGTAGTGCGGTAGAACCACTCGTACTTCGGTTCCGCCATGCACGGCCCCTGGGCGGGTGGCGCGCCCAGTCCCGAAGCCTCCGTCTCGCAGATCCAGGGCTGCTGGTGCGGCGCGAAGATCTCCCCGCTAAGCGGAAAGTTGGTGACCTCCAGCTTCTCGAAGTAGACGTTGTGATGGTGATATCTTGCACCCACCGTAACGACGTTCCGGCCCTCCTTCAGGCCGGTTACGAGGCCCCGCAACCGCCGGGACGATTCCGGCCGGAATGCGCTGCTGACGTCCTTCCCGTTCAGCTTGAAGACGAGGTCCTTATGCCGGACATATCCAGGCACCTTGACCTCGATGAGCACGTCCCCGCCGCTCACGGCGAACGGTCGCGTGGAGAGCGTCCTGATCTCGAAATCCCCCGCGCTGTGCCCGTTCGTTGCCTGGACAGGTGTCACGCTCACCAATGCAATGGCTGTGACACCACGCAGCACGTTTTTCGCGACTGACCTTAACGGGACCATTTCTGTGTCTCCTCACTTGCTCCCAGTACACCCGCGCGAGATGAATCGCGCTCAAACTTTTGCTGCCTCCTCGGCAGAGTTTTGGCGGACCACCCTTGATAGCTCGATTCTAAAAGCGTATAGATCCGGGCCGACTGCCAGACAAGAAAGAAAAGCGATTTTGCAGAAGGCGACATCGAAAGGGCGGCAGCGGGAACTGAACCGACGGCGAGTCCGAACCCGCGGACGCCCCGGTATTGCGGTGCAATGCGGTTCCCGGGACAGCTTCTCAGGCTATTGACCGCGCTTCGCGTCTGCGCGCTCGCGTCTGGTTGGCGTGTGGGCTTTTCGGTTGAAATGTTGCGAGTTCGCTCTATGAGGCGGTACCGGTCAAAAAGCGATTCGCCACATCAACGACGTTCGCGCGGCAGTCGCCGCCGGCGGCAGGAACGGCCGCCGCGGGACACGTCGTCGTCGGGACCTCGTAAGCGTGTGCCGACGATTGTAAAATCTACGCGTTGAAGCGTTGAACCGTATGGGTGCGTGGCGACGGCCGCCGCCCGCAGGAAACGGCCACCATGGGACCCGTCGTCGTCTTCGAAATCTCGTTATCTCAGCCGCGCGCCGCCAACGGCGGCGTGACCCCTGCCGGCAGCGGCAGCTCGTGCGCGTTGAGCGTCATCGCGACCATGCTGTAGTAGCCGAGGAGGCCGGTCAGCTCGACGACGGTGACGACACCGAAAAGATCGAGCGCACGCTTGTAGGTCGCGTCGCTCACGACGTGCTGCTCGTGCAGCTCGATCGCGTAGTCGTAGACCGCCAGCTCGTCGGGCTGCTCCAGCGCCGGTCGCCGGCCGCTCCGGATGGCGTCGATCGCAGCCGGCGCGAGCCCAGCCGTGAGCGCATGCGCCTCGTGCGCGTACCACTCGAACTGGCAGTCGAAGTGCCGGGCGGTGACCAGGATGGCGAGCTCGCTCAGGCGCGGCGGCAGGCTCGTCCGGTAACGGAGCTCGGCGCCGAGCTGCTGCCACTTGTCGGCGAGCGCCGGGTTGTGGATCACCGCGCGCAGCGGACCTTCGACCTTGCCGCGCGGACCGCTCACCACTGCGTCGTACACGCGGCGCTGGTCGGCGTTCATCTGGTCGGGCGAGAGCAGAGGGATTCGGGACATGGCGGGCTCCGCGTGGTCGGTTCAGACGGCGCCGCGCTCGCGCAGCGCGGCGATCTCCGCCGCGTCGATGCCGAGCTCGGCGAGGATCGCCGCGGTATGCTCGCCGAGCAGCGGCGGCGCGCGGTCGTGCGCCAACGGCGCCGCGGCAAACCGCATCGGGCTCGCGACCTGCGGCACCGTTCCGGCGAGCGGGTGCGCGATGTCCACGCGCATGCCGCGGTGCTTCACCTGCGGATCCTCGAACACTTCGGGAATCGCGTTGATCGGTCCTGCCGGAACGCCGGCCGCGTCGAGCGCTGCGACCCAGTGGCTGCGGTCGTGCTCCTTCAACAGTCCGGCGATCAGCGGCCGCAGGATCTCCAGGTTCCGTACCCGCGCCGCGTTCTTCGCGAACCGCTCGTCCTGCGCGAGCGCGGGCTGTCCGAGCACCTCGCAGAGCCTTGCGAACTGGCCGTCGTTGCCGACCGCGAGCGCTACGTCGCCGTCGCGGCAGGCGAAGACGTCCTGCGGCTGAATGTTGGGGTGCGCGTTGCCGGTGCGGCGCGGGGTCTTTCCGGAGGTGAAGAAGTTCATCGCTTGGTTGGACAACATCGCGACTTGCACGTCGAGCATGCCGATGTCGATGTACTCGCCGGCGCCCGACACCTCCCGCCGCGCGAGTGCCGCGAGCACCGCCACCGCCGCGTACATGCCGGTCATCAGGTCGACCATGGGGATGCCGACTTTCTGCGGCCCGCCGCCGGGTTTCCCGTCGCGCTCGCCGGTGACGCTCATCATCCCGCCCATCGCTTGGATCATGAAGTCGTACGCCGCCTGGTCGCGCCGCGGCCCGGTCTGCCCGAAACCGGTGACCGAGCAGTAGATGAGCTTGGGGTTGACTGCTTTCAGGTCGTCGTAGCCAAGGCCGAACCGCGCCAGCGTCCCGACCTTGTAGTTCTCCAGCACGATGTCCGCACGCGCCGCGAGCGCGCGTACGATGCGCTGGCCCTCGGGCTTGTCGATCCCGACGGTGATCGAGCGCTTCCCGCGATTCACCGCGAGGTAGTAACCGGCTTCCTTCGTTTCGGCGCCGTCGCGGTCTTTGAGGAACGGCGGGCCCCAGCCACGGGTGTCGTCGCCGGCACCAGGCCGCTCGACCTTGATGACCTCCGCGCCGAGATCGGCGAGCACTTGGCCCGCCCACGGACCGGCGAGGATGCGGCTCAGATCGAGGACACGAATATGCGAGAGCGGGCCTGGCATCGTTAGTCTCCTGGTTCGAAACGAAGTCTAGGACGCTACCGCCCCAGAACGCCAGTCGCATGGCCGATAAAGCAGCTATGCTCGTGGCGCTATGTCCAAGCGGGGCGTCGCGGCGGTCGACCTGCCAAGGCTGAGGCTCTTCGCACAGGTTGCGGAGCTCGGCAGCCTCACGAAAGCCGCGGTGATGCTCGACACCGCGCAACCCGCGATCAGCCGCCAGATCGGACAGCTCGAGCGGGACTGGGGCGGGCGCCTGTTCCACCGCACGGGGCGCGGCGTCGCCCTGACCGAGCTCGGGGCGCGGATCCTGCCGCGCGCGAAGGCGCTGCTCGCGCAGGCGGCCGAGCTGGCCGAAGACATCAGCGGCACCGCGGGCGTGCCCTCCGGCGACGTTCGCCTGGGGGTCCTGCCGTCGCTTTCCCACCCGCTGATCAGCATGCTCTTCAGGCACGCACGCGCGAGCTTCCCGGGCGTCCGGCTGCAGATCTTCGAGGGGTCGACCGGCCAGATCGAGGAATGGCTCGCCAACGGCCGGGTCGACATCGCGATCCGGTACCGCTACGGTCGCAGCCTCCCGCGCAGCGAGCTGCGGCTGGCCGAAGTCGAGACCTATCTCATCGGCGCCGCGGACGATCCGGTCTTGCGCGGTCCGACCGTGCGGTTCGCGCGACTCGACGCGCTGCCGCTGGTGCTGCCCGGCGCGCCGAATGCGCTGCGAGTGCTGCTGGATCAGACGGCGAAGAAGCTCGGGATCGCGCTGTCGGTCGTGATCGAAGCCGATTCGTTGCCGCTCCAGGTGGGTGTCGCAGCGGACAACCGGTGTTACACGATCCTGCCGATCCACTGCGTCCACCATGAGCTGCAGGCCGGTCGCGTCCGGGCCGCGCGGATCGTGAATCCGGGCATCGCCCGCACCATCGCGCTCGGCACCACGAGCCAGCGGCCGTCGACGGCGGCCGGCCGCGCGGTGGCGAAGCTCGTCCGCGACATCGTGGGCGAGCTGGTAGGGACCGGACCATGGCAGCCGCCGCGCGGCGCCGCACTGAGAGACATCCCTTAGACATAGCGCACCTGCCATAGCTGGTTTACGCGGTATGCGTCTGGCTTGGGAAGAGCGCGCAGCCTAGACTTTTCACTTGCGCGATTCCCGCGTAGGCACGATGGAGCTAGAGATGATGGCGCTGACGAGATGGAGCTGACGAGATGGAACTGAAGACGGTTCGCCTGACGGTCGCCGACCACATCGCTACGGTCGAGATGGACCGGCCGCCCGTGAACGCCCAGAGCGCGCAGATGCGCACCGAGCTCACCTGGGTGTTCGACTCGATCAGCGACCGCGACGACGTGCGGGTCGCGATTCTCACCGGCACCGGCAACATGTTCTCCGCCGGCGCCGACATCAAGGAGCGTCCCGGCATCGCCAAGGAGCCGGGGGACTACATCCGGCACAACCGCGTCACGCGCGAATGCTTCTACTCGATCAAGGAATGCGCGAAGCCGGTGATCGCGGCGGTGAACGGTCCGGCGATGGGCGCCGGCTACGCGCTCATGGTGTTCGCCGACATCATGCTCGCCTCGGAGAACGCGTTCGTCAGCATGCCGGAGATCGACGTCGGGCTCTCCGGCGGGATGCGGATGCTGCGCGAGCTGTTCCCGAAGTCGCGCGCGCGGCGCATGTTCTTCACCGGGCAGCGTGTCTCCGCACCGGAGTTGTACCGGCTCGGCATCATCGAGGCGTGCGTTCCGCGTGAGCAGTTGATGGAGGAGGCGCTGAAGATCGCGCGCGACATCGCCGCCAAGAGCCCGCTGGCGATGCGCTACGCCAAGGAGGACGCCAACACCGTCGAGGAGATGAGCATCCGCGACGCGTACCGCTACGAACAGAACATCACCATCGCGTTGTCGAAGACCGAGGATGCGCGCGAGGCGCAGGCCGCGTTCATCGAGAAGCGCAAGCCGGTGTTCAAGGGCAAATGATGCGACGACTGCTTCTCGCCGCCATGGCGTTGGCTGCGGCGCCGGCGCTCGCGCAACCCTATCCGTCGAAGCCCGTACGGCTGGTCGTCCCGTTCCCGCCGGGCGGACCGGTCGACATCGTCGCCCGGCCGCTCGCCGCGAAGCTCGCCACCGTGCTCGGCCAGCCGGTGGTCATCGACAACCGCAGCGGTGCCGGCGGGGTGGTCGGCATCGATCACGTGGCCAAATCGGCGGGCGATGGCTACACGCTCCTCCTCACACCGCCCGGCGGGCTGATCGTCGCCCCATTCCTGCTCGCGACGCCGCCGTACGATCCGTTCAAGGACCTGGTTGCGGTCTCCGAGGTGGTGACCGTGCCGGCGGTGATCGCGGCGAACCCGAAGGTCGGCGCCCGCACGCTGCCGGAGCTGGTGGCCTACGCAAAGGCCAATCCCGGGAAGGTCAACTTCGCGTCTTCCGGCAGCGCGACGATGGCGCATCTCGCCGGCGAGCTCCTGAAGCGCGATGCCGGCATCGACATCGTGCACGTGCCGTATCGCGGCGCCGCGCCCGGCGTGCAGGCGCTGCTCGCCGGCGACGTGCAGATCCGCGTCTCGGATGTGCCGACCGTCCTCCCGCATATCAAGGCCGGAAAGCTGGTGGCGATCGCCGTCAGCAGCAAGCAGCGGGTGCCGGCGCTTCCGGAGGTGCCGACCACCGCAGAGGCGGGCATGCCTACGCTGGTGGCGGAGAACTGGTACGGCCTCCTCGCGCCCGCGGGCACCCCGCGCGACGTCGTCGCGAAGATTCAGCAGGCCGTTGCGACTGCGCTCAAGGCGCCCGACCTGCAGGAGCAGCTCGCCGCGCAGGGCGCCGAGCCGGTCGGGTCGACGCCGGGCGAGTTCGCGACCTACATGCGGGCGGAATCGGCGAAATGGGGCACGCTCGCCAAGGCCGTCGGCGCCAAGATCGAATGACCACCCCGGAGGAACATCGAATGAGACCCGTCACCCGAACGTGCGTCAGGCTGCTGGCGATCGCTACGCTCGCGCTCGCCGCGACCGTCGTTCACGCGCAGGCTTATCCATCGAAGACGATCCGCCTGGTCGTGCCCTTCCCGCCCGGCGGCCCGGCCGACATCATCGGCCGGGCGCTCGCAGCCAAGATGGGACCGATCCTCGGCCAGCAGGTGATCGTCGACAACAAGACGGGCGCCGGTGGGGTGATCGGCGTCGACAACGTCGCGAAGTCGCCCGGCGACGGCTACTCGCTCGTCGTCGGCTCCGCGGGTGCGACCGCGGTCGCGCCGATGCTCACGACCACGCTGCCCTACGACGTGGAGAAGGACCTGGTCCCGGTCACGCAGATCGTCGCCGTGCCGGAGGTGATCGTGGCGGTCCCGAAGCTCGGCGTGAAGACGCTGCCCGAGCTGATCGCGCGTGCGAAGGCGAGCCCCGGAAAGATCACCTTCGCCTCCTCGGGCAACGCCGGCATGCCGCATCTAGCGGGCGAGCTGCTCAAACGGGAGGCGGGCATCGATCTCGTGCACATCCCGTACCGCGGCGCCGCGCCGGCGGTGAACGATCTCCTCGGCGGACACGCGGACGTGATGTTCGCCGACATCCCGATCCTCCTGCCGCACATCCAGTCGGGCAAGCTCGTCGCGCTGGCGCTCGGCAGCGAGCGGCGCGCACCGACGCTTCCGAACGTTCCGACCACCGGCGAGGTCGGCCTGCCGCGGGTGCTCGCGAACAACTGGTACGGCCTCTTCGCGCCCGGAGGGACGCCGAAGGAGATCGTCATCAAGCTCAACCAAGCCGCCGTGGCGGCGCTGAAGACGGATGACGTGCGGGAGCTGCTTGCCAAGCAGGGCGCAGTGACGGTCGGCGGCACGCCGGAGGAGTTCAACGCGTTTCTGCGCGGGGAACGGACCAAATGGGGCACGGTCGCGAAGGCCGCGGGCGTGAAGTGGACCGAATGAAGCCCGTGATGCAAGCATGAAACTGCACTGGTCGCCGCGCTCGCCTTACGTCCGCAAGGTCATGATGTTCGCGCACGAAACCGGCCTCGCGGACCGGATCGAGCAGGTGCGCAGCGTCGTCATGATGTCGAAGCCGAACCGCGACGTGATGCGCGACAACCCGCTGGGCAAGATCCCGACGCTCGTCACCGACGACGGCCGGACGCTGTTCGACTCGATCGTGATCTGCGAATACCTCGACGCCTTGCACGTGGGCCCGAAGCTGTTTCCCGCAGCCGGGACGGAGCGCTGGCAGGCGCTGCGCTGGCATGCCCTCGGCGACGGCATGCTCGATACGCTGATCCTGTGGCGGAACGAGCGCGACCAGCCGCGGGCGCAGCAGAACTCGGACTGGCTCTCGACGTTCGACCTGAAGATCCGCAATGCCCTCGATGTCATCGACGCCGAGACACCCGCTCTCGGCGAGGCGCGGTTCGGCATCGGCCACATCGCGATCGGCTGTGCGCTCGGGTATCTCGACTTCCGCTTTCCCGACCTCGCCTGGCGTGACGGGCGCGGCCGCAGCGCCGCGTGGTTCGAGCAGCTCTCGCAGCGGCCGTCGGTGAAGCTGACGCAGCCGTCGGTCGAATAGCCGGAACGGAGATCCGCCTGATGACTGGCTGCCTGTCACGCATCCGCGTCCTCGACCTCAGCCGGGTGTTCTCCGGTCCATGGGCCGCGCAGCTCCTGGCCGATCTCGGCGCCGACGTGATCAAGGTCGAGCGCCCCGGCCGCGGCGACGACGTCCGCCAGCAAGGCTACGCCGTGAAGGACCGCGAGGGCCGCGAGACGACCGAGACGTCGTCTTTCATCGCGATGAACCGCAACAAGCGCTCGATCACCGTCGACATGGCGAGCGAGACCGGGCAGGGCCTCGTCCGCCGCCTCGCCGCGCGCTCCGACGTCATGCTGGAGAACTTCAAGGCCGGCGACCTGAAGCGCTACGGGCTCGACTACGAGAGCCTGAGCCCCGTCAACCCGCGACTCGTGTACTGCTCGATCACCGGTTACGGCCAGACCGGCCCGTTCAGTCCGCAACCCGGCTACGACCCGATCTTCCAGTCGATGAGCGGACTGATGGCGATGACCGGCAACCCCGCGGGCGAGCCGGGCGGCGGCCCGCAGAAGGTCGGTTTCGCGGTCTCCGATCTCAACGCCGGTTTCTACGCGACGATCGCGATACTGGCGGCGCTCCATCACCGCGATACCGTGTCCGGCAAGGGGCAGTACATCGACGTGGCGCTCTTCGATGCGACGATCGCGGCCATCTCGCACAAGGCGATGCTGTATCTCGTCTCCGGGGAGCAGCCGGAGCGGCTCGGCACGGCCTCCGAGATCACCTGTCCGTACCAGGCGTTCGAGTGCGCCGACGGCGAGATCATGATCGCGGTCGGCAACGACAAGCAGTTCGCCGATTTCTGCGCCGTGCTCGGCCTGCCCGAGCTCGCTCGCGATGCGCGCTTCGTGACCAATCCGCTGCGCGCGAAGAACCGCCCGCTCCTCGTCCCGATCATCGCGGCGGCGATGAAGCCACGGCCCGTTGGCGACTGGAACGAGGCTTGCGCGAGCGCCGGCGTACCGAGCGGCCCGATCAACGGCTTCCGCCAAGCGTTCGCGCATCCGCAGATCGTTCATCGCGAGGTGCTCACCGAGATGCCGCATCCGCTCGCCGGTACCATCCCGGTGGTCGCCAACCCGATCAAGCTCTCCGACACACCGGTAGATTACCGCCGTCCGCCGCCGCTCCTCGGCGAGCACACGCGGGAAGTGCTGCGGGAGGTGCTGGAGATCGGCGACGAGGAGATCGATCGTCTCGCCCGCGCGAAAGCGATCTGACGTGAGCGGCGAAGCCATCGAACCCTTCCGCGACAGCGCCCGCGACTACCTGGGCCGCACCGATCAGCGCCAGCGGGTGCGCGCACTGCGCTCCGCCCCGCCTGGCTTCGACCGGGCGGTCTGGACGGAGATCGCCGAGGCGGGCTGGCTCTCCATCCTCGTACCGGAGGCCGACGGCGGCCTCGGGCTGGGGCTGCGGGAAGTGGCGGCGATCGCCGAAGAGGTGGGCCGCAATCTCCTGCCCGAACCCTTCGTCGCCGCCGGCGTGCAGGCGGTCGCGGCGCTGTGCGCGCTGCCCGAGAGTGAGATCCGGACGCGTCTTCTTCACGAGGTGACCGTCGGTCGCACGATCGCCGCGCTCGCGTGGCAGGAACGCGAGGGCCAGCTCGACCCGACCGGCGCCGCGGTGACCGCGGAGCGCGACGGCGATCGGATCCGGTTGACCGGCACCAAGCGATTCATCGCGCCCGGTGCGGGCGCCGACGGTTGGCTCGTGTCGGCGAAGGAGGGCGGCAGCGCCGCGCTGTTCTGGCTCCCCGCGGACTCGCCCGGGACCGGCCTCGTGAACGAGGCGCGCATCGACGGCACGTTCATGAGCTCGCTCGCGCTGGATCGCGTGACGGTGCCGCAATCACATCGGCTCGCCGCGGGCGAGACAGCGGATGCGGTCGTGCGCCACGCCAACGACTCGGCGCGTGTCGCCCAGGGCGCGGAGCTTCTCGGGATGGCCCGGCGCGCGCTCGAGCTGACGCTCGACTACCTGAACACGCGGGTCCAGTTCGGCCAGAAGCTCGGGAGCTTTCAGGCGCTGCAGCATCGCGCCGTCGACGCCTACATCCAGACCGAGCTTGCCGCCGCGTGCATCGAGGATGCGCTCGGCGCCGTCGAGCGCGGCGTGGCCCCGCCCGGCGCCGCGGCGAGCAGGATCAAGGCGCGGTGCGCGCATGCCGCGATCCACGCGACACGGCTCGCGATCCAGTTTCACGGCGCCATCGGCTACACCGACGAGCACGACGTCGGCCTGTACTTCAAGCGGGTGCTCGGAGTTTCCAGTTGGCTGGGCGGTATCGCCGCACACCGGCGCCGCTATTTCGACCTGCAGCCGCGAGAGACGGCGCAGCAAGCTCGCACGCGGACGTTCGCCGAGTTTCCGCGCGACGCGGACTGGGAGCGGATGTCCGACGCCGAGTTCCGGCAGATGGTGCGCGCGTTCTTCGAGCAGCACTATCCGCCGCACCTGCGGCACATGCCCTACCGCGTGCACTGGGACGACATCAAGGCGTGGTACTTCACCCTCGCGCGGCAGGGGTGGATCGCACCGGCCTGGCCGAAAGCATTCGGCGGGATGGCGCTGCCGCCGGACAAGCTCATCGCGTTCATCGAAGAGCAGGAGCAGTACGGCGTCGCGCGCCCGCCCGACCAGGGCCTCATCATGCTTGGGCCGCTGCTGATAAGGTTCGGCACCAGGGCGCAGCAGGAGCGGTACCTCCCGAAGATCCTGTCGGGCGAGCACGTCTGGTGCCAGGGCTACTCGGAGCCGAACGCGGGGTCCGATCTCGCGTCGCTCCGTACCGAGGCCATCCTGGACGGCGACGACTTCGTGGTGAGCGGGCAGAAGACCTGGACGACGCTCGCGCAGGATGCGACCCACATCTTCATGCTGGTGCGGACCGACAAGACCGTCAAGAAGCAGGAAGGCATCAGCTTCCTGCTCGCCGATCTCGCGAGCCCCGGCATCACCGTCCGGCCGATCGAGAACATCGCCGGCGACGAGGAGTTCTGCGAGGTGTTCTTCGACCAGGTGCGCGTGCCGCGCGCCAACCTGGTCGGCGAGGTCAACCAGGGATGGAACATCGCGAAGGCGCTGCTCGGCTTCGAGCGCATCTTCGGCGGCAGCCCGAAGCACTCGCAGTACGCGCTCAAGCAGGTCGCCGCGCTCGCCGGCGCGCGCGGGCTCTTCGACGATCCGGCGTTCGTTGCGCGCTACACGGAACTCGCGCTCGACGCGGCGGACCTGAGCGCGGCGTACGCCTACTTCGCCGACATCGTGAAGCGCGGCGAGGCGCTGCCGGCCAAGGTGTCGCTGCTGAAGCTATGGGCGACCGAGACGCACGAGCGGATCTCGATGCTGCTCGCCGAAGCGGCGGACGAGCACGGCGGCAACGCGGGTGCGACGCGTGTCGGCGAAGCGGAGATTCACGTCCTCGCGCCGCTCGTGAACGCCCTCGCGGGCACCATCTTCAGCGGGACGAGCGAGATCCAGCGCACGATCCTCGCCAAGCAGGTGCTCGGCTTGCCGGCCTGATCGACACCAGCGCCTCGACCATTCGCGAAGGCCCCGATGCCAGTCACCTACGAGCAGGTCAAAGCGCTCACCGCGAACCTCTACGAATGGTCGCTGAAGAAGATCCCCGAGGACACCAAGGTCGCGCTCGGCGAAGCTGAAGGGCGGGAGACCAATCCGGTGGCGAAGAAGACGCTCCGCCTCATGCTGAAGAGCGCCAACGCCGCGGAAGAGGCGAACCGCTTCGTCTGCTCGGACGCCGGGGTGCCGGTGTACTTCATCCGGATCGGCACCAAGGTGCGGTTCCAGGGCAACATCCGGCAGGCGATCACCGACGGGTTCGACGCGCTCGTCGAGCGCATCGACCCGCCGCTCCTCAAACACGTGACCAATCCGCTGACCCTCGAGCGCGGCTACAAGGGCAAGGGCATGCCGATCGTCACCTTCGATCTCGTCGACGATGCGGACTACGTCGAGATCATCTGCTCGCCGAAGGCGCTCGGCTCGGGGCGCTGGGCGGCGCTGGAGATCTTCAGCTTCCCGTCGCTGGAAGAGATCGAGAAGTACGTGCTGGCGTGCGTGATCAAGGCCGGCTCGCAACCCTGTCCGCCGGTCGTGATCGGCGTCGGCATCGGCGGCACGTTCGACTACGCGGCGAAGATGGCCAAGGAGGCGACGCTCCGCCCGTTCGGCCAGCAGAACCCGGAGCCGATCCTCGCCGACATGGAGGCGCGCCTGCTGAAAGCGGTCAACATGACCGGGTTCGGACCGATGGGCACCGGCGGCGACGCCACCGCGATGGCGGTGCACATCGAGTACTCGTCGGGCCACGGCTTCACTCCGGTCGCCGTATCGTTCAACTGCTGGATCAACCGCCGGACGCGGGCGCGGCTCTACGACAGCGGCGAAGTGGTTCGCTACGAGTGACGAGGCGCGGGCGATGAGCGCGACGCACGAGCTGCAATTGCCCCTCACCGAAGCGGCGGTGAGATCGCTCGCCCTGGGCGACATGGTCTATCTGAGCGGCGACATCGTCATCACCGCCGGGCTGCCGACGCACCAGCGCATTCTCGAGCACATCGACGGCGGCAAACCGCTGCCGATCGATCTCCGCGGCGCCGCGCTCTTCCATCTCGGGAGCTATAGCCGGGATACGCGGGGCCGAGAAGAGGACCAAGCTAAGCGGGGCGAAGATAAGGGGGCGGAGCGAGGCGGGTTCGAAGTGCTTTACATGAACCCGACCACCAGCACGCGCTTCAATCCCTACATGCCGAAGTTCATCCGCACGTTCGGGTTGCGAGCGGTCGGCGGCAAAGGCGGGCTGGACGCCGAGTGCGCCCGCGCGATGAAGGAAACCGGCTGCGTCTACCTCTCGTTCCTAGGCGGCGGCGCGACGCTCCACTCGCAGGCAATCAAGGAGGTGGTCTCGGTCGCGTGGGACGATTTCATCGCGCATTACCGTCTCGTCACGCTGCGCGTCGAGATGCTCGGACCGCTCACGGTCGCGATCGACGCGCACGGCAATAGCCTCTACGACGAGCTGCGCACCGCCGCCCAGGCGCGGCTGCCGGAGATCCTCGCCGCGATCAGGCGGGACGCGAAGGCGGGCTGAGCTGCCGCCGGCGCCTAGTTGACCGAGAGGTTGGTCGGGCTCAGTAACTCGTCGACCTGGTCGCTCGTCCGGCGGACCTCGCCGGTGTTCGCGTCGAAATGCACGTTGAAGATCCGGTTGTCGCTCTGCGCCGCCTGGTAGGCGTACGACCAGACCTCCTCGTTCCGCCATCGGAACGTGCGCGTCCCGTTCGGCGGTCCGAGGAGCAGCTCGATTTCCGCGCGCGTCATGCCCGGCTTGATCGTCGCGAAGTTCTCGCGGGTAAGCGCCTGTTCGAAGTTCTTCAGCCGCCGGTCGGTCCCGAACCGGGCGATATAGGTCCGCTGACCGGCGCCGCGCGGGAACTGCCAGAGCGTGTCTCCGTCCGGGGCGGTCAAGACCACCGGCGGCCTGCCCATCGCCGATTCGATCTCCGCCATCGAGGTGCCCGGCGGAAACGATCGCGGCACGGCGACACAGCCCGCGAGCACCGCTCCCAGCAGCAGGGAGCACCACCCGCATGCGGTGCGCACGCTTATCGTCGCGGCCGGCTCGGCGCGCTCAGCCGACGACCCGGATCGGCGGCACGAACAGCGGATCTTCCTGTTCGCTCGTCGAGCGGACGAGACCGCTCGACGCATCGAAGTGGACGTTGAAGATCCGGTTCTCGCCGGCGCCGGGCTGGTAGCGGTACGACCAGACGTTCTCGCGCAGATTGCGGTAGGTCACGACCTCGCCCGGCGGACCGAGCAGCAGCCGGATGTCGTCGCCGGACATCCCGGGCCGGATTTGAGCGAACGTTTCGAGCGTGAGGGCTTGCGAGACGCTCTTCACGCGCCGGTCGCTGCCGAAGCGGACCATGTACGTGCGTTGGCCCATCGGCCCGGTGGGGTACTGCCACACCGTTTCGCCGCCGGGCGCGTCGACGGTGTTCTTCGGCTTGCCGAGCTTCGCCTCGACCTCCTGCGTCGACGCGCCGATCGGCACCGAGCCGGGGAGGGTCGCGCACCCCGCGACGAGGGCGCAAGCGATCAGTGACAGGACGGACTTGCTGGTGACGCCCATGGCGGCGCGGTCCTCGATGGTGGAACGCTGTTCCCGACCGGATGGAAAACGGCCGGGCGGCGCGGGTTATTCCGCAGACTGGTCCGACGACCTGTGATCGTCGCGAGGCACTACAGCCCGTTCTGGATCGGACGGACCAGCTTCGCGGTGTCGTAGCCGCGCTCGGCGGCGCGGGCGACGAGGCGCTGGTAGAGCCCCTCGTCCATCTGCCGGGTGCGCGACAGAATCCAGAGTTGCGAGCCGTCGGGATCGCCGATCATGGCATAGCTGAAATCGCCGCCGAGCTCGATCAGGCGGAAGGTGCCCCGGAACCACGGGTTCAAGCCGATCAGATCGGCCCTGAACCGGAGCTCGCCCGGGCGCTGGTCGGTATCGGTGGTGACGAGACGCCCGATCTGCATGACCCAGGCCTTGTCGTTCTCGATGCACTGGTTGACGAACGACACATCGCCCTCGACGCGGCGAACGAACGTCGTCACCACATCGGCGGTGCAGTTCTGTTCCCGCCAGGTGGGTAGCCGGGCGATCTCGTAGTACCGACCCTCATAGCGCAGGTAGTCGAGCGCGACCACATCGCTCTGACCGGGCTGCGGTGCCTGGGCCTGGGTGGCGAGCGCGGCGGCGGCGAGCGCTGCAGCGCTCCAGATCCTAAGCAGTCGGATGTTCATGGGCAACGTCCTTTCTCCCGCGTAAGGTCTTCATTATGCGGCGCTCTCGCGTCGGTAGGGAAGAGGGCGGGCAGGCGGACGGCGTGCAAGAGTCCTGCCCGCCGCCTCCTTTAGTCCGATATCCAGGCGGGCGGCACCAGGCGCCGCTTGCCGTCTCGGGACTTGCTCACACCCGGTTCGTTCAGGGCCTCCCGGTCCCAGAGCTGGCAGGTGACCTGATGATGCTTCTGGTCGAGCGCCTCGCAGTAGTTCGTGTACTCGCACACGATCACCTCCGCGCCCCGGCCACGACGGACTTTCTCGAACCAGTCGGGATCGGCGAGGCTCTGGCGCGCTAAACCGACGACATCGGCGCTGCCCTCCGCAAGGAGCGCTTCGGCCTGGCCGAACCCGTGGATGCCGCCCGTCACGACTACCGGCGTCGCGAGTCCCGCCGCCCGCACCGCCGCCCGGATCGCGCTCGTCGGATCGACGTTGCGTCCGAAGGGCCCGCGCTCGTCGGACACGTACTGCGGCATGCACTCGTACCCGCTCGGGCCGGTGTAGGGATAGGCGGCCCAGCCCACCGAGGGCTGCTTCGCGTCGTCGAATTTGCCGCCGCGGGAGAGCGACAGGAAGTCCATGCCGGCGCGCGCGAACTCGACGCCGAACCAGCCCGTGTCGGCGACCGTGTTGCCGCCGGGAATGCACTCCTCGGCGAGGAACCTGCAGCCGACGGTGTAGTCGGCGCCGGCCGTCTCGCGCACCCGCCGGAACACTTCGAGCGGCAGCCGCACGCGGTTCTCGCGCCCACCGCCGTAGCCGTCGGATCGATCGTTCAGCCGCGAGAGGAACGACGCCATCGTGTACGCGTGGGCATAGTGCAGCTCGACGCCGTCGAAGCCGGCCTCGCGCGCGCGGCGGGCGGCCTGCCCGAAGAGGTCGGGCAGCACACGCGGCAGCTCGCGCACCCGGGCGAGGTCCATGTCGGTGACGCGCTCGCGGTAGCCGAAGCGCAGCGCTTCGAGCTCGCGCGTCTCGAGCACGCGCGCCAGCTCGTCCTCGGGCAGGGCGGCGAGCACCGTGCGCACCTGCACCTCCGGCCAGTCGTCGGCGTCGAGTCGCGCACGGTGCCACGGCTGGATCTCGAGAAAGCGCGCGAAGAACTTCTCGGGATCCGGCCGTCGGCGCACGGCGAGAAAATCGATGATCTGGATGAGCAGCCGCGTGTGACCCTCGCTCGCCCGCCGCACCGTCTGCACCAACTCGCGCAGGCCGGGCAGAAAGCGGTCGTGGCCGATGCGGAGGAGTGGCCCGGACGCGACGTCGCGTATCCCGGTCGCCTCCACCACGATCGCGCCCGGTCGGCCGCGCGCGAACCGCTCGTACCACTCGAGGTTCGCGTCGGTTACGAAGCCGTCCTCGGTCGCGCGCCACGGCACCATCGCGGGCACCCAGGTGCGGCTCGCGAGCTCGATCGACCCGATCGTGATCGGGCTGAAGAGCCGCGATTGCGTCGCCTCTTCGCGCGTCGGCCAGCGGCCGGGGGCGGGCTTCCACTTGATGCGCTGAGGCGGGCGCCACATGCACCGCAGTCTACGGCAGCGCGGTGGAGCGAGGGAGCGTGCCGCGCGGGCGGCGCGAGGACCCGGGATCCGGCAGAATGACGGCACCGGAACAGCCGAACCGCCGTGTCATTCTTCAATCTCTACCAGCATAACTTCGTGCGCGTGGCGATCTGCATCCCGGAGGTGCGCGTCGCCGATCCGGGCTACAACGCCGAGCGGATGGTCGCGCTTCTCGAGGCGGCCGGCCGCCGGCGCGCGGTGCTCGCGCTCTTTCCCGAGCTCGGGCTCTCGGCGTACTCCTGCGAAGATCTCTTCCATCAGCAGGCGCTGCTCGACGGTGCGAGCGCCGCGCTCGGCCGCATCGTCGCCGCGACGCGCGAGGTGCCGGTTATCGCGGTCGTCGGCGCGCCGCTCGTCGTCGACAACTTGCTCTACAACTGCGCCGTCGTCGTGTACCGCGGGCGCATCCTCGGGGTGACGCCGAAGACCTACCTGCCGAACTACCGCGAGTTCTACGAGCTGCGCCAGTTCACGCCGGGCGACGTCGCGGCGCGCCGGACGATCGATCTCCTCGGCCAGCGCGAGGTCGCGTTCGGCTCGCGGCTCGTGTTCCAGCTCGAGAACCAGCCGCTCTTGGCCTTCCACGCCGAGATCTGCGAGGATCTCTGGACGCCGATCCCGCCGTCGTCCTACGCCGCGCTCGCCGGCGCGACGGTGCTGCTGAATCTCTCGGCCTCCAACGCGCTCGTCGGCAAGGACGGCTACCGCCTGCAGCTCGCCTCGAACCAGTCGGCGCGCTGCCTCGCCGCCTATCTTTACAGCGCCGCGGGCTTCGGCGAGTCGACCACCGATCTCGCTTGGGACGGGCACGGTTTCGCGTACGAAAACGGTTCGCTGCTCGCCGAGTCGGACCGCTTCGCCTACGGCTCACAGCTCGTAGCCGCCGACGTCGATCTCGACCGGATCGCGCAGGACCGCATGCGGCAGAACAGCTTCGGCGAGTCGATCCGGCGCCACGCGGACGAGGTATCGCAGTTCCGCACGGTGCGGTTCACGGCCGAGTTGCCCGACGACCGCGAGTTGCTTCTGGAGCGGCGCTACGAGCGCTTTCCGTACGTGCCGTCCGATCCCGCCACGCGCGACGCGCGCTGCCAGGAGGTCTACGACATCCAGGTGCACGGACTGGTCAAGCGGCTGAAGGCGATGGCCGCAAAGCGCGTGGTGATCGGCATCTCCGGCGGGCTCGACTCGACGCAGGCGCTGATCGTGTGCGCGCGCGCGATGGACCTGATGGGGCTGCCGCGAGCGAGCATCCTCGCCTACACCATGCCGGGTTTCGCGACGGGCGCGCGCACCCTCGACCAGGCGCGGCGGTTGATGAGCGCGGCCGGCGCGACCGCGCACGAGATCGACATCCGCCCCGCGTGCCTGCTGATGCTGAAGAGCATCGGGCACCCGTACGCGCGCGGGGAGAAGGTGTACGACGTGACGTTCGAGAACGTGCAAGCGGGCGAGCGCACGAGCCATCTCTTCCGCCTGGCGAATCTCCACCACGCCCCGGTGATCGGCACCGGCGACTTGTCCGAGCTCGCGCTCGGCTGGTGCACCTACGGCGTCGGCGACCACATGTCGCACTACCACGTCAACGCCAGCGTGCCGAAAACGTTGGTCCAGTATCTCGTCCGCCACGTCGCGCGCACGAATCAGCTCGGCGCCGACGCGAGCCGCGTGCTGCTCGACGTCCTCGACACCGAGATCAGCCCGGAGCTCGTGCCGGGCGAGAGCGGCAGCCAGCCGGGGCAGACCTCGGAGAGCGTCGTCGGGCCGTACGAGCTGCAGGACTTCCATCTGTACTACACGCTGCGCTTCGGCTATCTCCCGCAGAAGGTCGCGTTCCTCGCGTGGCACACATGGCGCGATCGCACGCGGGGCACGTGGCCGGATATCCCCGCGGCGCAGCGCGCCGAGTACTCGCTCCCCGAGATCAAGCGCTGGCTCCGCGTGTTCCTCCACCGCTTCTTCCAGCTCTCCCAGTACAAGCGCAGCGCGATCCCGAACGCGCCGAAGGTCGGCTCGGGCGGATCGCTCTCGCCGCGCAGCGACTGGCGCGCGCCGAGCGACGGCGAAGCCGCGGCCTGGCTCGCGGCCGTCGACAGCATCCCGGAATGACGCCGCACGAGCTGGCGCCGCGCGCGTTCGCGGACGGTGTGACCTCCCGCCGATTCGCCGCCACGCTCGGCCTCTCCATCGCGTTGCACGCGGCCCTGCTCGCCGGCCTGCCGGATTTCCGGTCGTACACGGCGCGTCCGGCTGCCGCACCGCTGAACGCTCGACTCGAGCCGGGTGCGCGTGCGCTGGCAGCGCCCGAGCCCCGGACCGCCGCAATGGCACCGGCCGAGCGGAGCGCGCCCGCGGCGCTCGCTGCCGCGGCACGGAAGCCAGCACCGGCGGCGCGTGTCAGCGCGCCGGACCGCGCCGAGCCTATTCCACCGGCGGCGCCTGCGCACGCCCCCGCGGCGATCGCTTCTGCGACAAGCGCGGGAACAAGCGCGGGGACCAACGAGGCGACGAATAGACCCGCCGCGGCGGCGCGCGATGACGCCCCACCGCTCGCCCTCGGTACGCCGACGCTCGCGCCGCGGACAGGCGACGACGCGCTCGACCCCGGCTCGCTCGCGCAGTACCGGCTCGCGCTGATCGGCGCCGCGAGGCGGCATAAGATCTACCCGCCGCTCGCGATCGACCGGGCGCTCGAGGGCAGGGCGGAGATCCGGCTCGTGTTCGGCGGCGAGGGGAGACTCGCCGCGGCGCTGGTGAAGCGCTCGAGCGGGCACGAGCTGCTGGATCGCCAGGCGCTCGAGACGCTCCGCGAAGCGAGCGCGGTCACGCCGATTCCGCCCGCGCTCAGAAGCCGTGAGTTCGCGGTCGAGGTTCCGATCCTGTACGAGCTGAAGACCGCGCGCTGAGGGTTCAGCGGTCGCCCGGAGCGAATGCGACCACGTGGTCGACGTCGAGCCGGATGCCGATGCGCTCGCCGAGTGCGTGATTGTGGTGGCTCGGCACCAGAGCGAGCACGCGCCGCCCGCTCGCGAGCTTGAGCGTATAGAGGATCTCGGCGCCGCGAAACGCCTTGTGCACTACTTCGGCCTTCTGCGCGGCGTCGTCGTCGTGGACGATGTCGTCGGGCCGCAGCAGCACCTCCACCCGGCAGCCCCTGCCGCACGCGTCGCAGCCGATCTCGCACTGGTGCGGGATTTCGCCCTGCAGCAGTCCCAGCTCGATCTCGACCTCGCGCGGGTTGCGGACGCTTCCCGGCAGGAACACCCCCTGGCCGACGAAGTCGGCGATGAAGCGGCTCGCCGGCCGGTGATAGAGGTTGTAGGCGAGGTCCCACTGCTCGATCCGCCCCGCGTGCATGATGCCGATCTCGTCGGCGATCGCGAACGCTTCGTGCTGGTCGTGGGTGACCAGCACGGCGGTGGTGCGGGTGCGCTTGATGATGTCCCGCACCTCGCCCGCCAGCCGCTCGCGCATGTCGACGTCCAGGTTGGAGAACGGCTCGTCGAGGAGCAGGAGCTCGGGCTGCGGCGCGAGCGCGCGGGCGAGCGCGACGCGCTGCTGCTGGCCGCCGGACAGCTCGTGCGGATACTTGTGCGCGTGGCCGACCAGACCCACTGCTTCCACCAGCTCCGCGACGCGCCGCGCGCGCTCGGACCGCGGGGTGCGGCGGAGCCCGAACCCGATGTTTTCGGCGACCGGGAGGTGGGGGAAGAGCGCGTAGTCCTGGAAGACCATGCCGATCCGCCGCTCCTCGGGCGGCACCATGATGCCCGGGCCGGAAACCAGCCGGCCATTCAGCCGGATCTCGCCTCCCACCGCGGGCTCGAACCCGGCGATGCAGCGGAGCACCGTGGTCTTGCCGCAGCCGCTCGGGCCGAGCAGACAGCCGATCGCGCCGCGCTCGAGCGCGAGCGAGAGGCCACACACGACCGCGTGGTCGTCGTAGGCCTGATGGAGGTCTCGCACCTCGAGCAGCAGGCGGGGGTCGCTCGCGGGCGCACTCATATCCTGCTGATTATACGTATGCCGCCCCCGTAAGAAACAAGAATCATTCTTGTTAGAATCGGTGTCGTCGAGGAGGCGCGGTGGCCCAGGGCGGTGATCGGATGGCGACGCTCGCGGCTGCCGGCATGCCGGCAGGCCGCGCGGCCGCGCGGCCGCTCGGCGTTCTCGCGTGGCTCGCGCTGGCCGCGGCGACGTTGATCCTCGCGCCGGTCGCCGCTGTCGTTGCGAACGCGTTCGGTCGCGGCGAAGCCACCTGGGCGCACCTCGCCGCGACGGTGCTGCCCGAATATGTGACGAACACGTTGTGGCTCCTCGCGGGCGTCACCTACGGCGTCGTATCGATCGGCGTGCTGTCCGCCTGGCTGGTCACGGCGTACCGGTTTCCCGGCCGGCGCGTACTCGAGTGGATGTTGATCCTGCCGCTCGCCGTGCCGGCGTACGTGATGGCCTACGCCTACACCGACTGGCTGCAGTTCACCGGGCCCGTCCAGACGGGCCTGCGCGCACTGACCGGCTGGCAGGCCCGGGAGTACTGGTTTCCTGAGATCCGCTCGCTGTACGGCGCGGCCGCGATGCTCTCGTTCGCGCTCTACCCCTATGTCTATCTCCTCTCCCGGACGAGCTTTTTCGCGCTGTCGCGGAGCGCGCTCGAGGCCGGGCAGCTCGCCGGCTACGGCGCCTGGGGCAGCTTCTTCCGCGTGGCGCTGCCGCTCGCGCGGCCCGCAATCGCCGCGGGCACCGCCCTCGCCCTGATGGAGACGCTCGCCGATTTCGGCGTCGTGTCGTACTTCGCGGTGCCGACGTTCACCACCGGCATCTTCAAGGCCTGGCTCGCGATGGGCGATATCGCCGCCGCGTGCCAGCTCGCTGCCTGTCTCATCGGGTTCGTCGTGCTCGTCCTCGCGCTCGAGCGCTGGAGCCGCGGCGGGGCGCGCTACCACGCCACCACCCTGCGCACACCGCAGCCGCCGCAACGCCTGCGCGGGGGCGCGGCTTGGGGTGCGTGTTTCGCATGCGCGGCCCCGGTGCTGTTCGGATTCTTCCTGCCGGCGGGGATCCTGCTCGAGGTCGCGCTCTCGTCGTCCGGCGCGAAGCTCGATGCGCGCTTGCTCGGCCAGATTGCGAATAGCATCACCGTGTCGGGCGTGACGGCGGTGATCGCCGTCGCAGTCGCGACGCTGATTGCTTACGCGGCCAGGCTCGCGAAGCGTCCGCTCGTCACCGGCGCGAGCCGCGCCGCCGCACTCGGCTACGCCATCCCCGGCGCGGTCATCGCCGTGGGCATTCTGGTGCCGCTCGGCAAGCTCGACAACTTCCTTGCCGACCGTATCCAGGTGGCGCTCGGCACCGACGTCGGGCTCGTCTTCACCGGCACGATCGCCGCGCTCGTCTACGCGTACCTCGTGCGCTTTCTCGCGGTCGCGCTGCAGACGGTCGAGTCCGGGCTCGCCAAGGTCACGCCGAGCATGGAGGACGCGGCGCGCAGCCTCGGGCTCGGACCGGCGCGGACGCTCGCGCGGGTACATGCGCCGCTCGTGGCGACGAGCCTCTTCACCGCGGGCCTGTTGGTGTTCGTCGATGCGATGAAGGAGTTGCCGGCGACGTTCGCGTTGCGCCCGTTCAACTTCGACACGCTCGCGGTCGTCGCCTACAACTTCGCGCGCGACGAGCGGCTCGCGGAAGCCGCGGTCCCGTCGCTGGTGATCGTGGCGATCGGCCTGCTGCCGCTCGTGATCGTGTCGCGCCGGCTGCTTCGCTCGGCCGGCGCGTAGGGTACGGAATCGAGGCGTTCCGAGGGTTTGCGGCCGCGCCTTCGATCGCGCCTTACTTCCAGGCGACGCGGTCGAAGACCTTCTGCGAGGTCGGCTGGTTGCGGCCGAGGACGGCGACGTTGATCGGGTCGAACTTGAACTCGCCGAGCGCGGCGAGCGCCGGGTTCGACACCTGCACCGTCGGCACCACGGGCCACTCGTTATTGCCGTCGGCAAAGTAGCGCTGCGCCTCGTCGCTCGCCAGGTATTCGAGAAAACTGATCGCCGCATCGCGGTTCGGAGCGTTCTTCAGGACCCCGGCGCCGGAGATGTTTACGTGCGTGCCCCAGCTCGCCTGATTGGGCAGGATGATGCCGACGCGGTCGGCGATCGCCTTCTCGTCGGGCCTGTCCGAGCGCACGAGGCGCGCCCAGTAATAGGTGTTGGTAATGGCGAGCGTGCACTCGCCGGCGGCCACCGCCTTGATTTGGTCGGTATCCCCGCCCTTGGGCTCGCGCGCGAGGTTCGCCTTCACGCCCTTGGCCCAGCTCTCGGCCTTCGCCTCGCCGAGATGGTCGATCATCGCGCCCATCAGGGACAGGTTGTAGACGTGGTTGCCCGAGCGGGCGCAGATCGCGCCCTTCCACTTCGGATCGGCGAGCGCCTCGTAGGTGGTGATGTCGCCCGGCTTGACCTTCGTCCGGTCGTAGGCGATCACCCGCGCGCGCATGGAGAACCCGAACCAGTTGCCGGCCGGATCGCGGAAGCTCGCCGGGATGCGGCTCTCGAGCGCAGCGGACTTGACCGGCTGGAAGAGGCCGAACTCGTCCGCGCGCCACAGCCGGCCCGCGTCGACCGTGATGAGCACGTCGGCGGGGCTGCGCGCGCCTTCGTTGCGGATGCGCTCGATGAGCGGATCCTCGGCGGCCTCGATCCGGTTGATCTTGATCCCGGTCTGTTTGGTGAAGTTGGCGTAGAGCGCGTCGTCGGTCTGGTAGTGGCGCGACGAGTACAGGTTCAGCACCTTTTCCTGGCTCAGCGCTGGGAGGGCGACCAGCCCGACGCACAGCGCAATGGCGGACGACGCGACGGCCGCGGTCTTACAGCATGTCATCGTAGGCTCCTTCGGTGCTCGGCGTTTGGGGTTCGCGGAGCGTAACAGGAAGCGTTCTCACTTGCAACTTTGTTGAGAATCATTATCATTTTCTGCCGGGAGCTCGTTGTCGCCAACCCCGCCGGTGCGGCCATTCGCAAAGGAGATTCGAATGAACGCACTGCTCGTAGGCGCCGACCGGCTGGGAAACATCCCCGATGTGCTGGCCGAGTTCGGCATTCGCATCGGCGGTCACGTCACCGGCCGGCAGCCGGGCCACCAGAAGCGTTGCGCGGTGCCCGCCGGCACGGAGCTCGTGATCCTCTTCACCGACTTTCTCGGCCACAACGTGATGCGGCAATTCCGCGACAGCGCGCGGGCGCAAGGCCTGCCCGTCGTGTGTTGTCGGCGCTCGTCGAGCAGCCTGCGGCAGACGATTGTTGCCTGCCTCCCGCGAGCGGCGCGGTCGGGCTGACGCCCTCTCAGCGCGTCGGCGCCGCGACGAACGCCGCCACGTCGTCGAGCACCGGCGCAAGGCCGCGGAGCGGCGCGGCGAGCGCGCCGATCACCGTCCGGTGGTCGAGTTGGTCGTAACTCACTTCCCGGACCGTCCCGCCGGCGGCACGGATGCGCGCGGCGAGCCGTGCGCTGTTGCCCGGATCGACGATTCGATCGTGCGCGGCGACCACCAGGAGGGCGCGCGGACCGCCGGCGACGACGAAGTTGATCGGTTGGGTGGTGGGTGACGTCTCGGGATAACCGAAGACGCTACGGAGCAGCACGCTCGTGAGCCCGTTCACTAGGGCGAGCGGCGAGCAGGCGGCGACAAGGGTGGCGACGAGCGCGCCGAGAGGCGCGGCCGCGCGACGGAGGAAACCGAGCGAAGGGGAGGCGGGCATCGCGCTACACCTTACGCTGCCGCCGGGTCGGCGGATGCCGGCAGTGAATCGCCGCCGTGGGGTATGCCCCCTCGCATCGTGAAACCTATTCGGCCATCCGCCGCGCGCCGTCGAACCGCTGCACCCAGTAACCGAGCCGCATGTCCTCGATCCGCACCGTCCCGCCCGAGCTGGGAGCGTGGACGAAGCGCGACTCGCCGAGATAGATCCCGACGTGCGAATACGGGCGCCGCAGCGTGTTGTAGAACACCAGATCGCCCGGTTGCAGATCGGACACCTGCGCACCGCTGCGGGCGAGAGCGAACGTATTGCGCGGCAGCTCGAGTCCCAAAGCGCGGGCGTAGACGTAAGCGACGAGCCCTGAGCAGTCGAACCCCGTCTCAGGTGAGCCGCCGCCGTTTGCGTACCGGGTGCCGACCAGCGCGAGCGCCATGAATGCGACCTCGCTCACGGGCGCTGCGGGGGCGGCCCGAGGGATCGGCGGGGGCGCCGGGTCCGTGGACCCGGGTCGGGTCGCGCACCCCGCTACCACCAGCGCTGAGAATCCAAGCAGAAACATTGCTTTGAGGCGCATCTCTCGCGTACTCTAGGAGAGTCGGAACAGGCTGTAAAGCACGTCGCCCTCGCGCAAGAGCTGCCGCTTGCCGGCCCCAACCTTGGAGTGCAGGGCACGGGATGCAAGGCTTGGGTGCGCGGGACTGCCTGCGGGGCGTTAGGCTCGGACATATCCTCGGTTTCACGAAAGACCGTATGAGGCTTGCCGCCGCACTGTTCGCGTTGTGTCTCCTCGCCTGCGGTGTCGCACGCGCCGACGAGGTCGAGGTCTTCCAGCTGAAGTACCGCACCGCGGAGCAGGTGATTCCGATTCTGCGCCCGCTCGTCGAGCCGGGTGGGGCGATCTCGGGAATGCAGAGCACGCTTGTGGTCAAGTCGAGTCGCGGCAACATCGCGCAGCTCAAGCAGGTGCTCGATACGCTCGACCGGACGCCGCGGCGGCTGCTGATCTCGGTCCGCCAGGATGCGAGCGGAGGCTTCGAGCGCCGCGGCGCCGGCATGTCGGGCACGATCGCGAGCGGCGATGCGCGCGTCGGCGTCAACGAGCCGCCGCGCCGCGAGTCCGGCGTCACCGTCGGCGCATACGACGCGAGCGGGACGCGCGATACGAGCATTACGAGCCAGGTGCAGGCGCTCGAAGGAAGCCCCGCCTTGATCAGCACCGGCCAGTCGGTACCCGTGCAGAGCACCGTCATCACACCCACCCCGGGCGGAACGATCGTCCAGCGCACGACCGGCTTCCAGAACGTCGGGAGCGGCGTGTACGTGATCCCGCGCGTGTCGGACGACCGCGTGTTCCTCGACATCGCGCCGCAGACCGCGACGCCCGGCGGCGCGGGCCCGGGATCCGCGAACTATCAGAGCATCGTCACGACCGCGAGCGGGCGGCTCGGCGAATGGTTCCCGCTCGGCGGCATCGATCAGTCGGCCACGCGCTCGCAGTCGGGCATCCTCTACGGGTCGTCGCAGACGCGCGCAGCGAGCTCGTCGGTCTGGGTGAAAGTCGACGAGATCCGGTGAGCGCGGACGCGCCCGACGCCGCGCTGGAGGCGATCTTCGCCGCCGGCGGCCCGCTCAGCCGCGCGATTCCCGATTTCCGCGAGCGCGCCGGCCAGCGCGAGATGGCCGTGCGCGTCGCGCGCGCGATGCGCGAGCGGCGGTGCCTCATCGCCGAGGCCGGCACCGGCACCGGCAAGACCGTCGCGTATCTCGTCCCGGCGCTCCTCGTCGGCGGCAAGGTGATCGTCTCGACCGGCACCAAGACGCTCCAGGATCAGCTCTTTCACCGCGATCTTCCGGCCGTGCGCCAGGCGCTCCGCTTGCCGGTAACGGTCGCGCTGCTCAAGGGGCGCGCCAACTACGTCTGCGCGCATCACCTCGAGCGCAACCTTGCCGAAGGTCGTCTCGCCACCCGCGAAGCCGCCGCGGATCTCGCGGCGATCGCGCGCTTCGCGGCGCAGACCCGGAGCGGTGACAAGGCAGCGCTCGCCGTGGTGCCGGACGACTCGCCAGCGTGGCCGCTCGCCACCTCGACCCGGGACAACTGCCTCGGCGGCAAGTGCGGGCACTTCAGCGCCTGTTTCGTCATGAAAGCGCGCCGCGAGGCGCTCGCCGCGGACGTGGTGGTGGTGAACCACCACCTGTTTTTCGCCGACGTGGTGCTGCGCGACGAGGGCATGGCCGAGCTGCTCCCGTCGTGCAACACGGTGATCCTCGACGAGGCGCATCAGCTTCCGGGGACGGCCACGGCGTTCTTCGGCGAGACGATCTCGACTGGCCAGGTGCTCGAGCTCTGCCGCGATTCGCTCGCGGAAGGCGCTGCCGAGGCCCGCGACGTCCGCGAGGTGCCGGAGCTCGCGCGCCGTTCCGACAAGGCGGCGCGCGAACTGCGGCTGGCCGTCGGGGCGAAGGAACTGCGGGCCGCGGCGAGCGCGATGACCGGCACCCCGGCCTTTACCGACGCGCTCGAGGCGCTGCGCGAAGCGCTCGGGCGGCTCGCGCGCGCGCTCGCGGCGCTCGCGGAGCGGGGCGAAGGCCTCGCGAACTGTGCGCGGCGCGCGACTGAGCTTGCCTCGCGAATCGACCGCTGGGCCGACGCGACGCCCGACGATCGCGTGCGCTGGCTGGAGGCGCACACGCACGCGCTGGCGCTGCACCTCACGCCGCTCACCGTCGCCGAGCCGTTCCGCCGCCAGCTCGAGGAATCGCCGCGCGCCTGGATTCTCACCTCGGCGACGCTGGCGGCGGGCGGCGATTTCGGCCACTACCGGCGCCAGCTCGGGCTCGAGGATGCCGAAGCCGCGAGCTGGGAGAGTCCGTTCGATTACGCCGCCAACGCGCTCGTCTATCTGCCGCGGGGGTTGCCGGAGCCGAATACCCCGGCCCACACCGACGCAGTGGTCGACGCTGCGCTCCCGGTACTCGCGGCGAGCGGCGGACGCGCGTTTCTCCTCTTCACGACGCTGCGCGCGATGCGGCACGCTCGGGCGCGGCTCGAGACGGCGCTGCGCGAGCGGGGCTTGCGCTTCCCGCTGCTCGCGCAGGGCGACGGCTCGCGGAGCGAGCTCCTCGAGCGGTTCCGCGCGCTCGGCAACGCGGTGCTCGTCGGCAGCCAGTCGTTCTGGGAAGGCGTGGACGTACGCGGCGAGGCGCTGTCGCTGGTGGTGATCGACAAGCTTCCCTTCGCGCCGCCCGACGACCCGGTGCTCGCGGCGCGCCTCGCTCACCTGCGCGAGCGCGGCGGCAACCCGTTCGTCGATTTCCAGCTTCCGCAGGCCGCGATCGCGCTCAAGCAGGGCGCCGGCCGCCTCATCCGCGACGAGCGCGATCGCGGGGTGTTCATGCTCTGCGACCCGCGGGTGATCGCGAAGCCCTACGGGCGGACGCTCCTCGACAGCCTGCCGCCGATGCGGCGTACGCGCGACCTCGCCGATGTGCAGGCCTTCTTCGCGCGCGGAGATCAAGAGCGGGGAAGGTTGGAAGCCGGGGAGGCTAGAATGGGACCGGAGGAGGCTTCGCGCATATGAAAGTACTGATCACGGGCGGCGGCGGCTTCATCGGGTATCGGCTCGCACGGAAGCTCCTCGAGCGCGGAACGCTCGCTGGCGCCGACGGCAAGCCCGCGGCGATCACCGGCATCAAGCTGCTCGATGCGGCGTTTCCGCCCGATCCGGATCCGCGCCTCGCCCGTGTCACGGGCGACGTCACCGATCCGGCCACCATCGAGCGCGTCCTCGATGCGGACACCGGATCGGTGTTCCACCTCGCCGCGGTCGTGAGCGGCGGCGCTGAAGCCGATTTCGACCTCGGCTACCGCGTGAACCTCGACGGCATGCGGCTCGTGCTCGAACGCTGCCGCAGGCTCCAGCGCCCGCCGCGTCTGGTGTTCGCGAGCTCGGTCGCCGCGTTCGGCGGCGACCTGCCCGAGGTGCTGGACGACTCGACGGTCCCGAACCCGCAGACCTCCTACGGCGCGCAAAAGGTGATCGGCGAATACCTGGTCACCGACTTCACGCGCAAGGGCTTCATCGACGGCCGGAGCCTGCGCCTGCCCACGATCGTCGTCCGCCCCGGCAAGCCGAACCTCGCCGCGTCGTCGTTCGCGAGCAGCATCTTCCGCGAGCCGCTGAACGGCATCGTTGCCGAGTGCCCGGTGGCGGAGGCGACGGGGATCTGGCTGCTGTCGCCGCGCAAGGTGGTCGACGCTTTCATCCACGCGCACGAGCTCGACTCGGCGGCGTGGGGGACAACGCGGGTGGTGAACCTGCCCGGAATCACGGTGACCGTGAAGGAAGGCGTCGATGCCCTGCGCCGGATCGCAGGCGACGCCGCGGCGGCGCGCGTGCAGTTCAAGCCCGAGGCGCGCATCCAGGCGATCGTGCGGACCTGGCCGGTACGCTTCCGGACGCCGCGGGCGCTCGCGATGGGGTTTGCCGCGGATCCCGACGTCGAAACGGTATTGCGCGACTACGTCCGCGACGAAGGGATCAAGCTCTAGCGGCGGACGGGCCGCGCGCCCTCTAATTGTCGCGATGCGAGGGGGTCTACCCCCTCGCGTTCCCCAAAGCCGGAGAACGGGTCTCTTGCTAGCGTCCCCAGAGCTTCCACCACGGATCCGACCGGCTCACGTCGCCCTTCAGCCACGGGCTGTTCGGGAAGTTGGTCTTCAGCACGCGCAGCGAATCGTCGCGCAGATCGTTCATTCCCATCCGCTCGTAGGCCCGCGCCATCACCGCCAGCGCTTCCTCGGTCGCCGGCGCCTCGGGATAGGTTTTCACCGCGAAAGCGGCGCGGTTCGCCGCGGCGACGTAGGCGGTGCGCTTCATGTACCACTGAGCGACGTGCACCTCGTGCGAAGCGAGCGCGTTCACGAGGAAGTTCATTCGCGCGCGCGCGTCCGGGGTGTACTTGCTGTCCGGGAACCGCGTGACGAGCTCTTTGAAAGCAGCGAAGGAATCGCGCGCGGAGCGTGGGTCGCGCTCGGTCGGATCCTGCCCGGCGAACTGGGAGAGGATGTTCTGCTCCTCGTAGAAGTTGACGATGCCCTTGAGGTAGTAGGCGTAGTCGACGTTCGGATGGTTGGGATGCAGCTTGATGAAGCGGTCGCAGGCGGCGACTGCGGAGGCGGGCTCGTTGTCGCGATGGTAGGCGTAGGCGATCTCGAGCTGCGCCTGCTGGGCGTAGCGGCCGAACGGATAGCGCGCCTCGAGTCGCTCGAAGTACTTCACCGCGGTGGCCCAGCTCCCATCGTTCATGGCGTTCTTCGCCTCGGTGTAGAGGCGCTGTGCGGACCACCCGGCGGTCTCGTCGATCTCCGCGCCGCTTTGGAGGTTCTGCAGCCACCCGCAGCCCGAAGTGAGGAGCGCCAGCACAAACGCTACACTAGTCACGATGCGTGTGAAGAGGGGGGTCATGACGTCTCGGGGGGAGGTCGCGAGCGAAAATTATAGCGCGCCGACCGAGCGCGCAATACCGCGCGAGCTCGCCGGCCTGCGGCTCGATCAGGCGCTCGCCCGGATGTTCCCGCAGCACTCGCGGAGCCGTCTCCAGAGCTGGGTGCGCGAGGGGCGGGTCACCGTGGACGCCGCGCGCGGCGACGTCAAGCGCAAGGTGTGGGGCGGCGAGCGCGTCGCGCTGGACGCGGCCGCGCCCGCGCGCGACGCCGGCTACCGGCCCGAGGCGCTTGCGCTCGCGATCGTCCACGAGGACGACGCGATCGTCGTGGTCGACAAACCGGCGGGCTTGGTCGTTCATCCGGGCGCCGGGAACCTCGACGGCACGCTCGCTAACGCGCTCGTCCACCATGCTCCCGCGCTCGCCGGCATCCCTCGCGCCGGGATCGTCCATCGTCTCGACAAGGACACCTCGGGTCTGCTGGTCGTCGCCAAGACGCCGGAGGCGCAGACCGCTCTCGTGCGCCAGCTCGCCGCGCGCACGGTGAAGCGCGAGTACCTGGCGCTCGTGCACGGGCGCGTCGCCGCCGGCGGCGAGATCGACGCGCCGATCGGGCGCCACCCGCGCTCGCGTACGCGCATGGCGATCACCGCGCGCGGCAAGCCTGCCCGGACCCGCTATCGCGTCATCCGGAGGTTTGCCGATGCGACGCTGCTCGAGGTCCGCCTGGAGACCGGGCGCACGCACCAGATCCGGGTGCACATGCGTGCCATCGGACATCCGCTCGTCGGCGACCCTACCTATGGGTCACGGAACGACTCACGGGACGGATCACGCGTCCAATCACGCTCCGGAGGAGCGGACGCAGCACCCGGGCCGGCGGCCGCACTCGCCGCCTTCCCACGGCAGGCGTTGCACGCTGCGCGGCTCGGGCTGATCCACCCCGCGACGGGCGACGCATGCGAGTGGCGGTCCGACCCGCCCGCGGACCTCCGCGAGCTCGTCCGCCGACTGCGGCGATGACGCTGCCGCACGCCGACTGGATCGTGCCCGACTGGCCGGCGCCGGCGACCGTGCGCGCGCTCGTCACGACCCGCGCCGGTGGGGTGAGTCGCGGGTCGCACGCGTCGCTCAACCTGGGCGCAGGCACCGGGGACGATCCCGCCGCGGTCGCGCACAACCGCGAGCGTCTGCGGCGTCACCTCCCGGCGGACCCGGTGTGGCTCCGGCAGGTACATGGTATCGATGTGATCGACGCGACCGCGGCGCGGGCGGCATCGCCGCCGAGCGCCGATGCAGCGGTGACTCGCGTCCGGCATGTCGTCTGCGCGGTGCTCACCGCCGACTGCGTGCCGGTGCTCCTCGCGAGCCGCGGCGGCGACGTCGTCGCGATCGCCCATGCGGGGTGGCGCGGCATGGCGGCCGGCGTGATCGAGGCGACGGTCGCGCGCATGGGCGTGCCGGCGGGGGAGCTGATCGCCTGGCTCGGCCCGGCGATCGGGCCGCGGGTCTACGAAGTCGGCCTGGAGGTCCGCGACGCGTTCGTCCGGCCCTCGCCCGCGGCTGCCGTCGCGTTCGCTCCGAGCGGGAACGGCAAGTTCCTGGCGGACCTTCCCGCGCTTGCGCGCGAGCGGCTCTCACGCGCGGGCTTGGCCGCGATCTCGGGCGGCAATCACTGCACTTTCGGCGATCGCGAGCGGTTCTTCTCGCACCGGCGCGACCCGGCGGGCGGTCGTTTCGCGAGCCTCATCTGGCGCGATTGATCGCCACCTGATGGGAACGCTCGGCTACATCGCCGCGGCGAGCCTCATCGGCGGGCTGCTGTCGATCGTCTGCGCGGCACTCATCTCGTTCACGGTGCGCGCGCAATGGGTGACGGTGCTCGTCAGCTTCGCGATCGGCGCGCTGCTCGGCGCGGCATTTCTCGAGGTGCTGCCGCACGCGTTCGGCAACGCCGAGGACCTGCGGGCGGTCTCGGCGACGGTGCTCGCCGGCATCCTGGCGTTCTTCGTCCTCGAGAAGCTCGTCCTCTGGCGGCATTTCCACGGCGACGAATGGGAAGGGCACGATCATCACACCGACGGCTCGGACCACGGGCGGAGCGGACTGATGATCCTCGTCGGCGACAGCTTCCACAATTTCGTCGACGGCGTGCTGATCGCCGCCGCTTTTATCGAGAGCATCCCGCTCGGCGTGGTGGCCGCGATCGCGGTCATCGCCCACGAGATCCCGCAGGAGGTCGGGGACTTCCTGATCCTGCTCCACTCCGGCTACACCAAGGCGCACGCGTTCGCGCTGAATCTGCTGTCCAGCCTCGCAATGGTGGTCGGCGCCGTGGGCGGCTACTTCGCGCTGCAGGCGGTTTCGGGCTGGATCAACACCCTGCTCGCGCTCGCCGGCGCGAGCATGATCTACGTGGCGGTCGCCGATCTCATCCCGAGCCTGCACAAGCGGCCGGAGCTCCGTGCGACGGTCCAGCAGGTGCTACTTATCGGGCTTGGCGTGGCCACCGTCTGGCTGGTCGGGCGACTCACTCACGCGGGTTGAAGGCGCCGCCGGGGGCCGCGGTGAGCGCGGGCGGCGGCGGCCGAAAACGTACAGAAAGATCGCCAGCGGTCCGACGCCGTAGGTGAGAAAGGTCAGCAGGCCGCCGACGAAGCTCGGCTCGGTGGCGGCCATCAGCACCGTGACGTACAGCCAAGCGAGCGCGACGATATACACGGGGGTGCGGACGGAGGGAAGAGCATCTCGATTCCGATTCTAGGCTCGCGCCGGCTGCCTTGACGCGCTGTTTGTGCGGTGCAATACTCCACGACCGTCCAGAGCCGTTGCCCCGCAACGTCCGTGTCCGCATCAGCCTCCACCCCGCACGTCCAAACTGCCCAAGCCGGCCAGGCTCTCATGGAAGGGTTCATGAGGCTGCTTGCCGTACGCCCCGAGGGCGATGCGGCAAGCCGGCTCGCCGCCTGGACGGCGAGCTCGGCCCAATTCGCCCAAATCCAGGGCGACTATCAACGCGCAGTGGCGGCGCTCTGGACGGCGACCCTGTCGCGCCAGCGCGGAGAGGCGTACGAGCCGGTCATCGCGCCCGAGCCGAGCGACCGGCGCTTCGTCGCGACCGACTGGCGCGACAACCCCTACTTCGACTATCTGAAGCAGAGTTATCTGCTCGGCTCGCGCTTCGTTGCCGAGCTGGTCGAGGCGGCCGAGGTCGATGCGCGCAGCAAGCATCGCCTGCGCTTCTTCGCGCGCCAGTTCATCGACATGACGAGCCCGGCGAACTTCGCCGCAACCAACCCGGAGGTCCTCAGGCAGGCGCTCGATTCGAACGGCGAGACGCTCGCGCGGGGCATCCGCAACCTAATCGGTGACGTCGAGAAGGGGCGCATCTCGCAGACCGACGAGTCGGTGTTCGGGGTCGGACGCAACCTCGCGGTGACCCCGGGCGCGGTGGTGTTCGAGAACGACATCATCCAGCTCATCCAGTACGCCCCGGCGACGCCGCGCGTGCGCGCGGCGCCGCTGGTGATCGTGCCGCCGTGCATCAACAAGTTCTACATCCTCGACCTCTCGCCGGAGAACTCGTTCGTGCGCTACGCGGTCGAGCGCGGGAACACCGTTTTCATGGTGTCGTGGCGGAACATCACGCCGGAGGTCGGACACCTCGCTTGGGACGACTATCTTCGGGACGGGGTGATCCAGGCGCTGACGGCGGCGCGGGCCATCGCGGGGAGCGAAAGAGTGAACGCACTCGGCTTCTGCGTCGGCGGCACGATGCTCGGCGCCGCGCTCGCGGTGCTCGCCGCGCGCGGCGAGCACCTGGTCGAGAGTGCGACGTTCCTCACCACGCTGCTCGACTTCTCCGACGTGGGCGACATCGGCGTCTTCGTCGACGAGACGAGCGTGCAGGCCGCGGAGGCGACGATCGGCCGGGGCGGCGTGAAGGCCGGCCGCGATCTCGCCACCGTGTTCAACGCGCTGCGGCCGAACGATCTCGTCTGGTCGTACGTCGTGAGCGGCTACCTCAACGGGAAAGCGCCGGCGGCGTTCGACATCCTCTACTGGAACTCCGACAGCACGAACCTCCCCGGCCCCTGGTACTGCTGGTATCTGCGGCACACCTATCTCGAGAACAACCTGCGGGTGCCGGGCAAGCTCGAGATGTGCGGGGTGCGCGCCGATCTCGGCAAGGTCCGCGTCCCGACCTACATCCTCGCGACGCGCGAAGACCACATCGTGCCCTGGAAGACCTCGTATCTCTCGACCCAGCTGCTGCGCGGGGAGATCCGGTTCGTGCTCGGAGCGAGCGGACACATCGCCGGGGTCGTCAACCCGGCGGCGAAGAACCGGCGCAGCTACTGGACGAACGACGCACTCCCCGGGCTACCGGGAGAGTGGCTCGCGGCGGCGGCCGAGACGCCGGGAAGTTGGTGGACCGACTGGGATCGCTGGCTCGCGCGCTTCGCCGGCGGCGACGCGGCCGCCCCGGCGAGTGCGGGCAGTTCCGAATACCTGCCGAGCGAAGACGCGCCCGGACGGTATGTCAAGTTCAGGGTCGTGTGAGGACGGCGAGCTGTCGCCGTGCCCAATTCCATCTACCGGTCGCCGATCCGGGGGATTTGCAAGGGGGCCGTGCCCCCTTGATCCATACCAGCCATCTACCCGGTCGCTGATCCGGGGGATCTGTAAGGGGCTTCACCCCTTGCTCCACGCAACCAAAGGAGAGTGAGATGAGCGATGTCGTTATCGTGGCCGCGGGCCGCACCGCGGTGGGTAGCTTCAACGGTACGCTGGCGAAACTCGCCGCCGCCGATCTCGGTGCGCACGTGATCCGGCACCTGCTCGCCAAGAGCGGGATCAAGCCCGAGCAGGTGTCCGAAGTGATCCTCGGTCAGGTGCTGACCGGCGGCGCCGGCCAGAATCCCGCGCGGCAGGCGCTGATCAAGGCCGGGCTTCCCGAGATGTGTCCGGCCATGACCATCAACAAGGTGTGCGGCTCGGGCCTCAAGGCCACGCACCTCGCGGCGCAGGCGATCAGAGCCGGCGACGCCGAGATCGTCATCGCGGGGGGGCAGGAGAACATGACCCTCGCGCCGCACCTGCTCCAGAATTCGCGCGACGGCTATCGCATGGGCGACGCCAAGATCGTCGACTCGATGATCCTCGATGGCCTGTGGGACGCTTTCAATCAGTTCCACATGGGCGTCACCGCTGAGAACGTCGCGAAGAAATACGGCGTCACCCGCGAGGAGCAGGATGCGTTCGCCGCCGCTTCCCAGCAGAAGGCCGAGGCGGCCCAGAAGGCGGGGCGCTTCAAGGACGAGATCATCCCGCTCGAGATCCCGCAGCGGAAAGGCCCCGCGATCGCGTTCGACGCCGACGAGTATCCCAAGCACGGCACCACCGCGGAGAAGCTCGCGGGCCTGAAGCCGGCGTTCGACAAGGCGGGCACCGTGACCGCCGGCAACGCGAGCGGCATCAACGACGGCGCTGCAGCGGTGATCATGATGTCGGCGAAGAAGGCGCAGGAACTGGGGCTCAAACCTCTCGCGCGGATCGCGGCCTACTCCTCGGCGGGCGTCGATCCGAAGATTATGGGCATGGGGCCGGTTCCAGCGTCCAAGCTCTGCCTGTCGAAGGCCGGCTGGACCAAGGACTCGCCTGATCTGATGGAGATCAACGAGGCGTTCGCCGCGCAGGCGATTGCGGTCAACAAGGAGATGGGCTGGGACACGAAGAAGATCAACGTCAACGGAGGGGCGATCGCCATCGGGCATCCGATCGGCGCGTCGGGCTGCCGCATCCTGGTGACGCTCCTCCACGAGATGATCAAGCGCGACGCCAAGAAAGGTCTTGCCAGCCTGTGCATCGGCGGCGGCATGGGCGTCGCCCTCGCCATCGAACGATGAGACCCACGCACGAGCAAGTACGCGACCCGCGCCGCGGGTCGCGGAGAATTCCCCCGGAGGGTCCCCTTTGCGCGTAGCGTTCGTAACCGGCGGCATGGGCGGCATCGGCACCGCGATCTGCAAACGGCTCGCGGTCAACGGGACGAAGGTCGTCGCCAACTGCCTGCCCGGCTACGAGAAAAAGGACGAGTGGCTCTCCAAGATGCGCGCCGAGGGCAGCAGCGTCTACGCGGCGGAGGGCAACGTGGAAGACTACGAGTCCTGCGGCGACATGATGTACCGGGTCCGCTCCGCGGTGGGGCCGATCGACGTGCTGGTGAACAACGCCGGGATCACGCGCGACGGCGTGTTCCGGCGCATGTCGCCGAACGATTGGTACGCGGTGATCAACACCAACCTCAACTCGGTGTTCAACGTCACGCGTCAGGTGATCGAGGGCATGATGGAGCGCGGCTGGGGGCGGATCATCAACATCTCCTCGGTCAACGCGCTCAAGGGGCAGTTCGGGCAGACTAACTATTCGGCCGCCAAGGCCGGGATGCACGGCTTCACCAAGGCACTCGCACAGGAAGTGGTGAAGAAAGGCGTGACGGTCAACACTATCTCGCCCGGCTACGTCGACACCGACATGGTGCGCTCGATCAAGCCCGAGGTCCTGGGCAGCATCGTGTCGTCGATCCCGATGGGGCGGCTCGCGCGGCCGGAGGAGATTGCGGGGTTGGTCAACTACCTGTCATCCGACGACGCCGGGTACATCACCGGCGCGAACATCTCGATCAACGGCGGCTTGCACATGGAGTAGGCAGATGCGGGCGCATGCCAGGGTCACGCGCCCGGCGCGGAGCCGCGTGCCATAATCGTGGCGCGGATCACAACACCAACCGAAGGAGGACGACATGACTCAAAGGATCGCAGTGATCACCGGCGGCATGGGCGGCCTGGGTGAGTCGATCAGCACCAAGATGCACGACGCGGGCTACCGGGTCGTGGTGACGCATTCGCCCGGCAACAAGAACGCGGCCGGCTGGCTGGCCGAGTATAAAGCGAAGGGTTACGGCTTCTCCGCCTACGGGGTGGACGTCGCCGACTTCGATTCGTGCGCCGCCTGCATCGCGAAGGTTCAGGCCGAGATCGGGCCGGTCGACATCCTGGTGAACAACGCGGGGATCACCCGTGACACCACGTTCAAGAAGATGACCAAGGCCGACTGGGACGCGGTCATCAATACCAACCTCGACAGCGCGTTCAACATGACGAAGCCGGTCTGCGACGGGATGGTGGAGCGCGGTTGGGGCCGGATCATCAACGTCAGCTCGGTGAACGGCTCGAAGGGCGCGTTCGGGCAGACCAACTACTCGGCGGCAAAGTCGGGCATGCACGGGTTCACCAAGGCACTCGCCCTCGAGGTCGCGCGCAAGGGCGTGACGGTGAACACCATCTCGCCGGGCTACATCGGCACGAAGATGGTCATGGCGATTCCGAAAGAAGTGCTCGACTCGAAGATCCTGCCGCAGATCCCGCTCGGCCGGCTCGGGAAGCCGGAGGAAGTCGCCGGCCTGATCATCTACCTCTGCTCCGAGGAGGCGGCGTTCGTGACCGGGGCGAACATCGCCATCAACGGCGGGCAGCATATGCAGTAACGGCAGGAGCGCGCCCGGGACGGGACGGCGCCGTAGCATCGGCGCCGCCGCCCAGGGGCAAACCGGGCGGCGGAGCGCTGGCGCGGCTGAAAGGTCGAGCGACGAGCGTTCAGTTCTTGGGGCCGAAGCCTTTCACCATCTGGGCGGCGGCGGCCTTCATCGTCTCCTCGGACATCTCGGCAAACTGGCGCGTGGCCTGGTTGAGGCTCTCCATCATCGCGGAGCTCGCCGCGAGGGTCGATTTGAGGGCCGCGGACTGCATTTCCGCGCCCGGTGAGCCCTTGCCAAACGGATCGGTCCCGACGGCCATGTCTTTCGAGACGCGGGCTACCTGCTCCTCGAAGAGCTTGGAGAGATCGCGCTGCGTCTGGCTGACGATCGCGTAAACGCTCTGGGCGTAGGTCGCTGCCTGCTGCATGTTGTCCTGCGCGAGCTTCGCCCGCATCTGCACGAACTGCTGCGGATCGCCGGCCGACATGAGTTCGCGGGTCGCGCGGCTTGCCTGGTCGAGGGTGGCGCGGGCGGTCTCCAGGTTGAGCCGTAGAAGCTGCTCCGCGCTGGTCAGGCTCGCCCGGGCATAGCTCATCGCGGCGTCGTAGGCGGCCTGGTTCCAGGCCGAGAGGGGCGCGGTGGGGTCAGTCATCTTGGGCCTCTTCGCGGTGGGACGGGACGGGGAGCGGCTTTGCGGTGCAAAATACTCCTGACGAGTCGCTTTATCAACCGGGGCGCGGGGCGCGGGGCCGCGGCGGGACGGAACGATCGCGGCGGCGGCGCCGACAACCAGAGGACGGGAGCACATATGGCAGACAAGGTACGGCTGATCAAAAAGTACCCGAATCGGCGGCTCTACGACACCCAGACCTCGTCGTACATCACGCTCGCCGACGTGAAGGAGCTGGTGCTCAAGCACGAGGAGTTTCAGGTCATCGACGCGAAGTCGAGCGAGGATCTCACCCGGCCGATCTTGCTGCAGATCATCCTCGAGGAGGAGTCGGCCGGCGCGCCGATGTTTTCGCACGACGTGCTCACCCAGTTCATCCGCTTCTACGGCAATGCAATGCAGGGGATCATGGGGAACTACCTCGAACGCAATGTGCAGGCGTTCATGGAGATCCAGAAGTCGATCCAGGACCAGTCGCGCCAGCTCTACGGCGACCCCGCCAAGGCGACCGAGCTGTGGTCGCAGTTCCTCACGTTCCAGGGACCGGCCATGCAGAACCTCATGGCGGCCTACATGGAGCAGAGCAAGACGATGTTCAAGCAGATGCAGGACCAGATGCAGAACCAGACCCGGACGATGTTCTCCGGCTTCCCGTTTCCCGGCATCGGTGTTCCAGGCGCCGTCCAGGACGCTCCGAAGGCCGACGACGACAAGTCGTCCGGGAAGAGCTGACGCCGGCGCTTCGTCCGCCCGTCCGCCGCCGCACCCGGTGCGCCCCCGCCGTTCCCGCCCGCGCGCCGGCCCGATGCAACAGACGCGCCATCCGGCACCGGCACCCCGCGTCGGATTCGTTTCCCTCGGTTGCCCGAAGGCGCTCGTCGATTCCGAGCGCATCCTCACCCAGCTCCGGGCGGAGGGCTACGCGCTGTCACCCGACTACGGCGGCGCCGATCTGGTGATCGTCAACACCTGCGGCTTCATCGACGATGCCGTCGAGGAGTCGCTAGGGGCGATCGGCGAGGCGCTCGCGGAGAATGGCCGCGTGATCGTCACGGGCTGCCTGGGCGCGAAGGGGGGGGTCGTCAAGGACACCCACCCCGCGGTGCTGGCGGTCACCGGACCCCACGCGCTCGACGAGGTGATGACGGCGGTGCACGCGCACCTGCCGCGGCCGCACGATCCGTTCGCCGATCTGGTGCCGCCGCAGGGGATCAGGCTCACGCCGAAACACTACGCGTACCTGAAGATCGCGGAAGGCTGCAACCACCGCTGCACGTTCTGCATCATCCCGTCGATGCGCGGCGACCTGGCGAGCCGGCCGATCGGCGAGGTCATGCGCGAGGCGGAGGCGCTCGTCGGCGCCGGCGTCAGGGAACTGCTCGTGATCTCCCAGGATACGAGCGCCTACGGGGTCGACGTACGGTATCGCACCGGCTTCTGGAACGGCCGGCCGGTAAAGACCCGGCTCACCGAGCTGGCGCAGGCCCTCGGCACGCTGGGCGTCTGGGTCCGCCTCCACTATGTCTATCCATATCCGCACGTGGACGAGGTCATCCCGTTGATGGCCGAGGGCCGGATCCTTCCCTATCTGGATGTCCCCTTCCAGCACGCGAGCCCGCGCATCCTGAAGCTCATGCGGCGCCCGGCGTCCGGCGAGGCGAATCTCGAACGCATCCTTGCGTGGCGCGCGATCTGCCCCCAGATCACGTTGCGCAGCACTTTCATCGTCGGCTTTCCGGGCGAGACGGAAGCCGAGTTCGCGGCGTTGCTCGAGTTTCTCGAGGCGGCCGAGCTCGACCGCGTGGGATGCTTTGCGTATTCGCCGGTGGAGGGCGCGGCGGCGAACGCGCTACCGGACCTTATCCCCGCTGAGGTCAAGCAGGAGCGCCGCGCACGCTTCATGCAAGTCCAGGAGCGGGTGAGCGCGAGACGGCTCGAACGCCGGATCGGGACGACGATGCGGGTGCTCGTCGACGGGGTCGAAGGCGGCACGGCGGTCGCGCGATCGAGCGCGGATGCGCCGGAGATCGACGGCGTGGTACGGGTGGCGGGCGGGAAAGGCTTGAACCCGGGCGACTTCGCCGATGTCACAATCACCAAGAGCGATGCCCACGACCTGTGGGGTCGGCTCGAAAAAGGAGGTCACCATGGCTCGTGAAGTGGTAGTGCTCTCAGGCGTCCGCACCGCGATTGGCGATTACGGCGGCGGGTTGAAGGACATCGCGCCCACTGCGCTCGGCGCCGCGGTCGTGAAGGAATCGGTCGCACGCGCCAAGGTCGACCCCGCCGAGGTGGGGCATGTCGTCCTCGGCAGCGTGATTCACGGCGAAGCGCGCGACATGTACGTGTCGAGAGTCGCGGCGATCGACGGCGGGTTGCCGGTCGGCACGCCCTGTCTCACGGTGAATCGCCTGTGCGGCAGCGGCCTGCAGGCGATCGTCTCCGCGGCGCAACACATCCTGCTCGGCGACACCGATTGCGTGATCGGCGCGGGCGCCGAGTCGATGAGCCGGGCGGCCTACTTCCTTCCGACCGGCCGCTGGGGTCAGCGGATGGGCGATGCCAAGGTGGTGGACGCGATGACCGGCGCGCTGCACGATCCGTTCGGACACGGCCACATGGGCATCACGGCCGAGAACATCGCGGCGAAGTACGGCATTACGCGCGAGGAGCAGGATGGGTTCGCGCTCGAAAGCCACCGCCGAGCGGCGAGGGCCCTCGAGCAAGGGCTGTTCACCAGCCAGATCGTGCCGATCGAGGTGAAGTCGAAGAAGGGGCCGGTGCCGTTCACGCTCGACGAGCACGTGCGCAAGGACGTGAAGCCGGAGGACATGCAGAAGCTGAAGCCGGCGTTCAAGAAGGACGGCACGGTCACTGCGGGCAACGCCTCGGGCATCAACGACGCGGCGGCAGCCGTGGTGATGATGGAGGCGGGCGCGGCGGAGAAGCGCGGCCTGAAGCCCCTTGCGCGGCTCGTCGCCTACGCGCATGCGGGCGTCGACCCGCAGGTAATGGGTCTCGGCCCGATCCCGGCGGTCAAGCGCGTCTTCGAGAAGGCGGGGCTCAAGCCCGCGGACATGGACGTCATCGAGTCGAACGAGGCGTTCGCGGTGCAGGCGATGGCCGTCACCCGCGATCTCGGCCTCGATCCGGCGAAGGTGAATCCGAACGGCGGCGCCGTGGCGCTCGGGCATCCGATCGGCGCGACCGGCTGCATCCTGGCGGTGAAGGCGATCTCCGAGCTGCACCGGACGCAGAAGCGCTACGCGCTGGTGACCATGTGCATCGGGGGCGGGCAGGGAATCGCCGCCATCTTCGAGCGGATCTAGAGAGACGGTTGCCGATCGGATCGCCGGCGAGCGGCCGCACGTCAGGCGCGGAATCGAAGCCCAGGGTCGATGGACTACCGCGCCTGCCGCGCCGCGATCCAGGCGCCGGACAGGACGATGATCCCCATCCCTACGAGCGACCAGCCGTCCGGGAACTCGCCGAACACAGCGTAGCCGAGAATCAGCACCGCGACGAGCTGCACGTAGACGAACGGCGCGAGCGCGGCGGGCGGCGCATGCGTGAATGCGCGGATCAGGACGAAGTGCCCTAGCGTCCCGAGCACGCCAAGCGCGATGAACAGCAGCGCGTGCAGAACGCTCTCCGGTGTCTTCCAGTAGAACGGTAACGCGAGCGAGAGCAGGAGCGTACCGACGATCGCGCCGTAAAAGAGCGTCGCCATGGTCGAGTCGATGCCGGCTAGCTTGCGGGTCAGCAGCTGGTAGCCCGCGAAGCACAGCGCGGTCAGAATCGGCAGCACCGCGGCCGGCGTGAAGACGTCGCCCCCCGGCCGGATGATGAATAGCACGCCGACCAGGCCGGCGATGATCGCCGCCCACGCGCTGCGCCGCACCCGCTCCTTCAGCAGCCAGACCGACATCCCGGCGAGGAAGAGCGGCGAGAGGAAGGTGATCGCGGAGGCCTCGGCAAGCGGCATCAAGGCGATCGCCGAGAAGAAGAACATCGACGACACGACGAGCACGACGCCGCGAATGACCTGAAGCCCGGGCCGCAGGCTGCGCACGAGGTCGAGCTTCAGCCGCGGCCCTACGACGAGCAGCATGAACAACGTTTGCATCGCGTAGCGCGCCCAAACGATCGTCGGCACCGGATAGGTCCGCGACAGATACTTCGCGATCGAGTCGAGCACGGCGAACGTGCTGACCGCGGCGACGAGCAGCAAGATTCCGCGCAGGACGTTTTGAGGTGCGGCGCCCGGCGGCGCGGTCATTCGGAGATGATGGCGAGTGCCCTCGACGCGCGGGGCGCGCGGCCCAAAGCGAGCGCAGATTATAGCGAAGCGGATCTGCCCGACCGCGCCCCGGCCGATGGACCGTGCCCCGAGCGGGCGGCGCGTCAGTGAACGAGTCTTGCCGCGCGCTCCATGTGCAGGACCGACGGGCCGGGCCGCAGCTGCGCCTCGATCCGGATCATCTCGTTCCAGCGCGCGAGGCTGCCGCGGCCGACGCCGCCGAGCTTCAGGTAGCCGCATTGCCACGCCGTCGCCACGTGTACGAGCGTGGTGTCCTCGATGCCCGCATCGCCGGCGAGGAACACCGGCCAGGCGGCGAGGCGCGCGGCGTCGAAGGCGACGCGCAGCTCGCTCAGCGTCCCTGCGGCCTCGGGCCGCAGGACGACCCCGGAAGCGAGGCCCTCCGCCGCCGCCGCGCCGATCCGCTCGGCGTCGCTCGCGAAGACCTGATTGCCGACCACGCGGGCGCGCTCGTCGACGCGGGGGGTGAATCCAGCGAGGCCTGCCGCCTCGGCAAACGGATCCTCCAGGGAGGCGATCGGATAGTCATCGACCAGCCGCGCGAGTCGTTCGCCCCAGCCGTCCGTGTCGTAGGCCTTGCCGCCGCAGTGATAGCGGTCATCCCGATAAAGCCGGGCGGCACCGACGTCGATTGCGATCCCGACCTCTTCGGCCGGTACGAAGCCGGCGCGTTCGATGGCGAAGAAGAGCGTCTCGAGCGCGCGCTCGTCGACGTTCGCGCCCGGCCCGAGGGCCTCCGCGACGTCGCGGTGGATCGCGAGCGACAGGGCGAGCGCCTCGTCCACCCCGTCCGCCGAGAATGGAAGCAGGATGAGCGCCCGGAACGGACTCTGCGGCGACGGGTCGGCCACGATGTCGACCGCGGGCAGCGGCATCCGTGCCGGTATGCCGGGACGGAGATAGCGAAAGAGCTCGGTCTCAGCGGCGCGCGCGGCCGCCTGCGCCGCGGCCATCGAGCAGGCCGTGCGCGCCGCGCGCGCGATCCAGGGATCGCCGCCGGTGTCGAGCTTGAAGAGCGTCGCGTCGACGTCCTCCTGGCTGCACGCGTCCACGCCGTGAAGCGCGGCGGCGAGCAGGCCGTTGACCGATCCCACCGCGCTCGCGGGCGCGAGCGTCGGATTGATCCCGAGTCCGCGGGTCGATGTGGGCGCCGGATCGGCGCTGTCGTCGAGCGCGATGCCGCGATACTCCGCGGAATGCACGGGTTGCCAGACGCCGGAGACGGGCGATGCGATCGCTCGGCCGACTGCGCCGCAAGCGAGCCGCAGCTCCGCTTCGAGCGCCGGCGCGCCGGCCGCGGTCCAGACCCGGCGTCCGACGACGCCGACGATGGTGGTGTCGCGGGCGTTCAAGCGCGCGAGAGTGCGTCTAGCCATAACCGTACAAGCTCCTCGAGCCGGTGGGGCGGGGCGCCGAGGAGCGACTCGGCGGTAGCGCGTGCGCGGTGCAGATCCTCGTGGCAGCCCGTCTCCCGGGTCGCGGCGAGCCCCGCAATGAGAGCGAGCGGGACGAGGGCGGCCGTGCGCGTTTCGGCTTCCTCGGGCATCTCCCAGGTGACGTGCGCGAAGTAGCTTCGGTGAAAGGCGTCGAAAGCGTTCGCGAGCGCGAGGCGCGACCGGCAATGCGTGACCATGCGCAGCGCGAGCGCGGCAAGACAGGTGGCCGCGTCGAAGATCGCATCGCCGCTATGGGCGCAGTCGGCGTCGATCAGCACCGGTCCGCGCGGGCCCACCAGCACGTTGTCGGGCGCGAGCGCGCCGTGTACGAGCGCAAACCGCGTTGCGCCGAGCCGCTCGCCGGCCGCGGCGATCTGCGCGGCGCACGCTGGTGCAGCAGCTACCGCACGCTCGAGAAGCGGGGCGACGACCAGGGACCGGAACGCGGCACGCGAGGCGAAGCGCTCGGTGACGGCGACGCTGTTGGCGGAAGCCGCATGCAGACGTCCGGTCAGATGACCGAGCTCAGCGGCCACCCAGGGCTCGATGCGCCCGGCGGCGAGACGGCTCTGCCAGGAGGGAAACTCTTCGGGGTCGAGATATTCGAGGGCTAGCGTGCCCGCTGCGGGCGCCATTCCGAGCACCACGGGCGCGACGCCTGGCACGACGCTGCACGCGACCTTGAGCCACGCGGCCTCGGCGTCAGTACGCTCTGCGGCGGTTGCGTTGCCAGGTGCATCGTGCGCAAGCGCGCGCTTCAGGCACAACGTTCCCCACCCGAGCTCGACCCGGCTGACGTGGGCGGCCCGGCTCGACGGCAGCGTGGTCGCGCGCGGCGAGTCGCCGTTCGCAAGCAGCTGCATCTCGCGCAGCGCAGCCGCCATCTCTGTCGGAACGCCGGCAGCGGCGACCGAGCGCGTCGCCGCCAGCATGCCGCCCGTGGGGCCACTGCGCTGCATGTTGCTGAACGTCGTGATGAGGTCGGCCATCGCCGGCCATGCAGCGAGAAGCGTTCCAGCCCCGGCGTCCGCCGCGCCCACGCGTGATCTCCGTCACGACGCGACTGCAGGCGTGAGCACTCCCGTGACGTATTGGTGCTGCGCTGCCGCTGCGGCGCGCTTCGCGCACGGTGACGGAATCGACCGAGCGTCGATCCGGAGACGAACTGCGCGCGAATCGCGGCAGTGTTTGCTCGACTACGCGCCGATGAACCTGAACACGGACGATTTAACGCATGGTGCGCTGTCGGCGTAGCGCCCGCTTGTACGTGGGGACGGCGGGTCGCCCGCGGCGACGAAACGTAACAGCTTGCGGGCGCGTCAGGCCTCGGGGCGCATCTGCGGGAACAGGATGACGTCGCGGATGGAGGGACTGTTCGTGAACAGCATCACGAGCCGGTCGATCCCGATCCCGCAGCCGGCCGTCGGCGGCAACCCGTGCTCGAGCGCGCGGATGTAGTCGGCATCGTAATACATCGCGTCCTCGTCGCCCGCTGCCTTGGCCTTTACCTGCTCCTCGAAGCGCGCCGCTTGGTCCTCGGGGTCGTTCAGCTCAGAGAACCCGTTCGCCATCTCGCGCCCGGCGATGTACAACTCGAATCGATCGGTGACGGCCGGGTTTGCGTCGTTCCGCCGCGCGAGCGGCGATACGATCGCCGGGTAGTCGACGATGTACGTCGGCTGGATCAGCAGCGCTTCGGTCGAGTGCTCGAAGAGCATGAGCTGCAGCTCGCCGAGCTCGGCCGCCGGCTTCGTCTCCGCGCCGAGCTGCGCGAGCTCGCGGGCGAGCACCGCCCGGTCGGCGAGATCTGCGGCGGTGAAGCGCGGATGGTGCTTGCGCACGGCGTCGGTGATCGTCAGCCGTGCGAAGGGCGGCGCGAGATCGACGACGTGCTCCGCGTACGGGATCTGCAGCGTGCCGAGCACTTTCTCCGCGGCCGCCCGCAGCAGCGCCTCGTTGAAGTCCATGAGGTGGCGGTAGTCGCGATACGCCTCGTAGTACTCGAGCATCGTGAACTCCGGGTTGTGCCGGGTCGAGATCCCCTCGTTCCGGAAGTTGCGATTGATCTCGAACACCTTCTCGAAGCCGCCCACGACCAGTCGTTTGAGATAGAGCTCCGGCGCGATCCGGAGATACAGCGTCATGTCGAGGGCATTGTGATGCGTCACGAACGGCCGCGCGGCGGCGCCGCCAGGGATCGGCTGCATCATCGGCGTCTCGACCTCGAGGAACCCTTGCGCCAGCATGAAAGCGCGAATCTCCTGGATCAGGCGGCTGCGGATCTCGAACGTGCGGCGCGTGTCGTCGCTGGTGATGAGGTCGAGGTAGCGGCTCCGGTACTTCTGCTCCTGGTCGGCGAGGCCATGAAACTTCTCGGGCAGCGGGCGCAGGGCCTTGGCGAGCAGACGCACTCGCGACGCATTGACGGTTAGCTCCCCGGTCCGGGTCTTGAAGAGGGTGCCTTCGACGCCGAGGATGTCGCCGAGGTCCCAGTGCTTGAACGCCTCGTGCGCTTCGGCGCCGGTCGCGTCGTTGGAGACATAGACCTGGATTTGTCCGGTCATGTCCTGGAGCGTCGCGAAGCTCGCCTTGCCCATGACGCGCTTCAGCATCATCCGGCCGGCCACGGCGACCCGGATCACTTTCGGCTCGAGATCCGCCTTGGCGAGGGCGCCGTAGGTGCGATGGAGATCGGCTGCAAGGTGCTCGCGGCGGAAGTCGTTCGGGAAGGCGGTGCCTTGCGCGCGCAGCGCGGCGAGCTTCGCGCGGCGCTCCGTCACGATCTGATTCTCGTCCTTCGGCGGCTGGGCTTCGTCGCCCTTCTTCATCGGGCTCCCTTTCCTCAGGCCGCAGTGCCCGCGCCGATACCCTGCTTCAGGCTGGCGTCGATGAGCTCGTCGAGATTGCCGTCGAGCACCGACTGGGTATTGCCGATCTCGACACCCGTGCGCAGATCCTTGATCCGCGACTGGTCGAGCACGTACGAGCGGATCTGGTGGCCCCACCCGATGTCGGTCTTCGACTCCTCGAGCGCCTGCTTCGCCTCGTTCCGCTTCCGCAGCTCCTGCTCATACAGCTTCGCTTTCAGCATCGCCATCGCCTCGGCGCGGTTGCGGTGCTGCGAGCGGTCGTTCTGGCATTGCACGACGATGCCGCTCGGCAGGTGCGTGATCCGGACTGCGGAGTCGGTGCGGTTGACGTGCTGCCCGCCGGCGCCCGATGCGCGGTAGGTGTCGATACGGAGATCGGCCGGGTTGATGTCGATCTCGATCGTGTCGTCGACCTCGGGGTACACGAAGACGCTGGCGAACGAGGTGTGCCGCCGCGCGTTGGAATCGAACGGAGACTTGCGCACCAGCCGGTGAATCCCGGTCTCGGTGCGGAGATGCCCGTAGGCGTAGTCGCCCGCCACCTTCAGGGTGGCGGTCTTGATGCCGGCCACCTCGCCCTCGGACTGCTCGAGGATCTCCACCTTGAAGCCCTTGCGCTCGCAATACTTCACGTACATCCGCTCGAGCATCTGGGCCCAGTCCTGCGCCTCGGTGCCGCCGGCGCCGGCCTGGATATCGACGAAGCAGTTGTTGGGGTCGAGCGGATCGGAGAACATCCGCCGAAACTCCATCCCGGCGACCGCTTGTCCGAGACCGGCCACCTCGCGCTCGAGCGCGACCAGGGTCGCGTCGTCGTTCTCCTCGCGCGCGAGCGTGAAGAGCTCCTGCGCATCGCGGATCCCCCCGTAGACCGCGCTCAGGCTGCCGACGACCGCCTCGAGCTGCTTTTTCTCCTTACCCAGCTCCTGGGCGCGCTTGGGATCGTCCCAGACCTTCGGATTCTCGAGGTCGCTGCCGACCGCGGCTAGACGGGCCTGCCTCGCCTCGAAGTCAAAGATACCTCCGCAGCTCGGCCGCTCGCTGAGCGAGATCGGCGAGCGTGGCGGCGATGGCGTTGATGCGTTCGGCGTCCATGCTGTCATCCAAAAAAGAGGGGCGAAGTATACCCCGCCCGCATCGAGCGACCGATGCGTCCACGCTGTCAAAGGCGGCGGTGCCCGGTATCATCCGCGGACTTCGCTCGAACATCGATGCCCTCACGCACCGCAGTCGATCGCAGCCGCCGCATCTTCATCGGGATCTTTTTCGTCTGCGTCGGTCTGCTCGCCTTTGCGCTGTATCTGCAGCACTGGAAGGATCTCGATCCCTGCCCGTGGTGCGTGGTGCAGCGGCTGGGCTTCATCCTGGTCGGCTTGGTGGCGCTTGCCGCGGCGCTCCACGGACCGGCGGCGGCCGGCATGACGGCCTATTCGATCCTCGGGTTCCTCGCCGCCGCCGCGGGCGCGGCCGCCGGCGCGTATCACGTCTTCCTGCAGTCCGACCCGGTGCGCGCGGCGAAGTGCGTCGGCTCGCCGGTCGAGCGCATCCTCGACCAGCTCGCGCTAGGGAAGTTGATCCCGTCGCTGCTGCAGTACGACGGCCCTTGCACGCTCAAGCCCTGGTCGTTCCTCGGGCTGTCGATCCCCGAGTGGTCGCTCGCGTGGTTCCTGGTCCTCGCGATCGCGTTCCTCGCGGCGCCGCGCCTCGCCCGCAGGTAACCGGCGTCCGAGAAGAGATTGCAAAACGTTGTCAATTCTCCGATCGTGCGGCTGGTCGGTGCGCCGGAAGCGCTATGCTCCCGACTAGGACAGGAGGAGGAGGAGAGGGCTTCGGGGCGTGGCGAGACACACGCCCCTTTTCTTTTGCCCCGTTTGTTTTTGCTTGGCTTGCGACCGCGCAAGAAGAGTCGGGGCGGGCCCGCCACTCTCGTACGAACAAAGGGGGGATTCCCGTTGTCTATCCCCGATGAGGGAAGGAGCGGGGCCGCGCGCCCCTCCTAGCTCTCCCCGTGGAACGGGACCGCGCGCCCCTCGTGGCTACTCCCGAGGAACGCCTTGCGCGGCACCCCCTGATGGCTTTTCCGAGGAGCGAGACCGGCGGTGCGCCCTTCGTAACTCCCCCAGCCTTTCGCTCAGTGCCGCAGCACGCATTTGTCGTAGAGATCCCCCAGCCGGCCGTGCGGGTCATAGCGCGCCTTGAGCGCGTCGTAGGCCGGCCTGTCGTAAATCGCCCAGAACTCCTCGCGCGGGAAGTAGCTGTCCGAGTAGAGCGACTTGATGCCGCCGAGGTCCGCAACTTTGCGTTCGATGAGGCGGTTGAAGTGTCCGGGCGGGTGCGTCGCGCGCGTGCGGACGACATCCCAGAAGCCGAAGTTGATGTACAGCGTACGTGGTCGCGTTGGGTAGAACGTCCACGCGATCGCCGGGTTGTGCGCGCGGAACGGGCAGATCCAGATCGGCAGGATCCCGATCTCGCGCAACAGGAAGTCGAGCAGCTCCGGTGCACGCTCGACCGGCACGTCGACGTCCTGGATGACCGATTCCGGATGACGCCCGGCGATGCGATCGAGCCGGCGTGTGATCCCGAGCCGCGCATTCCACCGCATCACGCGCGAGTAGAACACCGAGTTCAGCCGCTTGCGGCCAAGCAGGCGCCGCACGAGCGGGTTCTGTGCGTAGAAATTCTTCGAGCACCAGAACCAGTCGGTGTCCCAGCGCCACATGAAGTCGCGCGCCGGGAGGAAGTCCTCCTCGCGCTCGCGCAGGCTGCGGTAGTAGATGCGCTCGAACGTGTAGTCGCTCGCGTAGGGCGCCGTTTCGACGAACCGGCCGACAGTCGTCACCAGCTCGCGCGGTCCGAAGACGACACCGTCCACGAAATCGGCCGCCGAGGCGCAGGCCGCGGCGAGATTGCCGAAGAACGCTTGCGGGTCGGTGTGATGCACGTGCTCCAACCGCACGAACGGCTTGACCGGCACGGTCCGCGTCTTCACCCGCAGCGCGTAGCCGAGCGTCCCGTACGAGTTGGGAAAGCCGTAGAAAAGCTTCCGATGCTCGTTCCCCGGCGTGGCGAGTATGACCTCGCCCGCGCCGGTGAGCACTTCCAGCTCGAGCATCGTCTCGTGCGCGAGGCCGTACTTGAACGATGAGGCTTCGATCCCGATGCCCGCGATGGCGCCGCCGATGGTGATCGATTTCAGCTGCGGCACGACGCACGGCATCACCCCGCGCGCGAGCGTCGCATCCGCGAGCGCTACGTACGGCGTCATGCCCTCCGCGTCCACCCAGCCGGACGCCGGATCGATCTCGAGCACATGGCGCAGGTCGGCGACATCGAGACGGCGCCGCGGTGTCGCCGCGCGATCCCGAAACAGGTTCGAGGTCGTCTTGCCGAGCCGTACCGGCCGCCCGCCGGCTTCCGCGGCGAGTGCGGCCGCGAGTCGCGCGCGGCGCTCGGCGAACCCGGTCATGGCGCCGGTCACGCGCTCTCGCGCACCGGGACTTCGCGCAACGCGCCCGCAAGCCGCCGGTCGTCGTAAAGGAAAGCACGACTCATCGGATAGGTGTCCGGATCGCGGTTGCCCTTGGCGAAGACGATCTGGAAGAGATGCGTCACCCCGTTGGGTGCGCGGAACATGTTCGCGCAGCCGTACAGGTACGTGCGCCAGATCCGCCGGAAGCGCTCGTCGAACCGATTGGGATCGATCGCCCTGATCTCGTCCCAGTTGGCGTCGAAGCGCTCGGCCCACGCGTCCAGCGTGAACGCGTAGTGCCGGCGCAGGTTCTCGATGTCGATCACCTCCAGGCCGCAATCCTCCATCGCCGTGATCGTCTCGGCCAGGCTGGGGATCCAGCCGCCCGGGAACACGTGCTTGCGGATGAAGAACTCGGTATCGAACACGCCGACGTGGCCGATGAAGTGCAGCATCCCGAGTCCGCCCGGCTTCAGGAAATCGGCGTGCGCCTTCACCACCTCCCGGAGCTGGTCGCGCCCGGCGTGCTCGAGCACGCCGATCGAGACCACCTTGTCGAACTGTGCGTGCACCTCGCGGAAATCGGCGTGGCGCACGTCGATCCTTCCGGCGAGCCCGCGCCGTGCGACCTCGCCGCGCAGCCAGTCGACCTGCTCGTCCGTGATGTTGACCGCGGCGCCGTGCGCGCCGTAGTGCTGGGCGGCATAGAACATGAAGCCGCCGAAGCCGGCGCCGATGTCCACCACGCTCTCGCCGGGCGAAAGTCGGATCTTGCGGCAGACGTGCTCGATCTTGTTCGCCTGTGCTTCCTCGATCGAGCGGGTGCCTTCCTTCCAATAAGCGCAGGTGTACATCAGCCAGTCGCGGTCGAGCCACAGCCGGTAGAAGTCGTGGCCGAGCCCGTAGTGAAAGCGTGCATTGGCCCGGGTGCGCTCGATCCGCCGGTTGGCGAAGCGGAACTCGTGCCAGCGGTTGCGTACGCTCACGAGCGGGTTGCCGCGGCCGTCGTCGAACCGCGAATCGGACGCGAACTTGAACGCTGCCGCGAGATCGCCCTCGACCTCGAGCGAACCTTCGAACCACGACTCGAGGAGACCGATGTGGCCGAAAGCGAGCGTTCGCCACTCGGCGCCCGCGGTTCTGAACGTTAGCGTGGCGTGCGGTTCGCCCGGGCGGCTCGAGAAGCTCGAGCCGTCGGCGAAGTTCACGCGGAATGCGACGGGGGTTCGCGGGGCGAGGGTTGCGATCAGCTTGTGGAGCGCGCTCTTCATTCGTGGTCGCGGATCGAGGTGCGGGGCGGGATTACTTGATGCGACGCGCCGGGTAGTCGTCGGCGATCTTGTCGTCGAAAAAGCTGACCGGGGAGGGCGCGTTCATGAACTGCCGCTGGATCTCGGGTGAGACGCCGCTGTAGGCCATCACGCGGCCGTCGCTGAACTCGATCTCGAGTACCTGTCCCCTGGCGTCGTAGCCGGCGGCGCGGATTTTCGACGAGCTGATGCGCTTGCGCTCCATTGCCTCCACCTCCGTATCGTCCACCTCGATCAACGCGGGCCGGCCAGGATCGTCACGGCGCCGGCGATCACCGACAGCACTGCGGGAAGGATAGCCCGCACGCCGTCTCACGCGGCTTCCTCCACGTGCTCGACCCGCAGCTCGAGCCCCTGCGCGCCGTTCCATTCGTCGATCCCGAGCGCGTACGCCACGCGCACCCGGGCGGGGAGCGGTGCGTCGTGCCGAAACAGGATCGCATCGTAGCGGCGCCCCCCGCGCGCGAGCTTCAGGCGCAGGTGCTTCTCTCCGACCAGCCGCTGGCTCTCGACGGTGAACTCGTCGGCAAAGCGCGGCGGCGGGAAGCCCTGTCCCCACACTTCGCCCTCGAGCGCGCGGGCGAGCTCCAGGGTCGCATACTCCGGCTCGAGCGGGCCGTCGGCGGCGACCGTCGGCGCGAGCGACGCCGGGTCGCAGAGCTCGCGCACCGCGGCATCGAATGCCGCGGCGAAGCGGTCGACATCCGCCGCGCGCAGCGTAAGCCCCGCGGCCGCCGCGTGGCCCCCGAAGCCGAGCAGCAGGCCCGGGTCCCGCTTCGATACGAGGTCGAGCGCATCGCGCAGATGCAACCCGGGGATCGATCGCCCGGAGCCGCGGGCGAGCCCGCCGCCGGCCGGCGCGAGCGCGATCGCCGGACGGTGATGCCGGTCCTTGAGGCGCCCGGCGAGGATGCCGATGACACCCTGGTGCCACCCCGCGTCATGGAGGACCAGGCTCGCGGCCTCGCCGACGGCGATGCCCGCGACGAGCGCATCCGCGTCGCGCTGCATCGATGCCTCGACCTCACGGCGCTCGCGATTCAGGCGATCCAGCTCGCGGGCGGTATTGAGCGCGCGGGCGTAATCGTCGGTCACCAGCGCCTCGATGCCGACCCGCATGTCCGCGAGGCGGCCCGCGGCGTTCAAACGCGGCCCCAGCGCGAAGCCGAGATCGAAGCTGCCCGCTCGATGCGGGTCGCGGCCGGCGACGCCGAACAGCGCCGCGATCCCCGGCTGCATCCGTCCGGCGCGCATCCGCTGCAGTCCCTGGCGCACGAGCACGCGGTTGTTGCGATCCAGCGGGACGACATCGGCCACGGTGCCGAGCGCCACCAGATCGAGCAGCCGCGCGAGATTCGGCTCGGGTTGGGCCGCGAACCGCCCGCGCCGCCGCAGCTCGGCGCGCAGCGCGAGCATCACGTAGAACATCACGCCGACGCCCGCGATCGACTTGCTCGGGAACGCGCAGCCCGGCTGGTTCGGATTGACGATGCACTCGGCGGCCGGCAGCGCGTCGCCGGGCAGATGATGGTCGGTGATCAGCGTGCCGATGCCGAGCGCGCGCGCGCGCTCGACGCCGTCGATGCTCGCGATGCCATTGTCGACGGTGATCAACAGATCCGGCCGCGACGGGGCGACGAGGTCGACGACCTCGGGCGCGAGACCGTAACCGGTCTCGAACCGGTTCGGGACGAAGTAATCCACTTTCGCGCCGAAGGCCGCGAGCGCGCGCACGCCGACCGCGCACGCGGTCGCGCCATCGCAATCGTAGTCGGCGACGATCATGAGCCTGCGCCCGGCCGCGATGTGGTCGGCGAGCAGCGCCGCGGCATGATCGGCGTTGCGCAGCTCGGTCGGCGGGATCAGTGTCCGAAGATCGCAGTCCAGATCGGCGGTGCCCCGGATGCCGCGGCTCGCGAAGAGGCGCGCGAGCACCGGGTGCACGCCTGCACCGGCGAGGGCGCGCTCGATAGGGAGGGAAGTCTTCCGCGTGACGATGCGGCTCATGCCGGTGCGTAGCTCGCCAGCGTCCGGGCACGGCGCCAGAAATAGCGCAGATCCTGCCGCGTCGCCTCGACGTCGAGCGCGCCGCCCGCGCCGAGCACGTGGACCGTCACCATCCCGATCCGTCCCGAGCGGAGCGCCGCGACGAGCGGTGCGAACCAGTTCCGCTCCAGCGCGGCGAGCCGCTCGTTCCACGCTGCGGCATCGCCATAGGCGGCCGGCGCGCGGAGCGCGTCCAGCACGATGAGCTCCGAGCCCTCGGCGCCAGCGGCGCGAAGCCACTTCTCCGCGTCGTCGGGTAGCGGTAATACCGCGGCGCCGGATCCGAGCGCCAGCCCGGCGGCAAGGGGTTCGTGCGTGCGCACGCGCCGGAACGGGCGCACCGCCGCGGGCGTGAGGCGGCCGCCGCCCCACAGCCACACCGCGTTCACCGGCATCTCGCCGCGCTGCTCGCGCGCTTCGTTCACGGGGTTTTCGTGGAGCGCCATCTGGATCTCGTTCGCAAGCGCATGCCAGCGGGCCGCGCCGGGCCCGGAGCCGGGGAGGACGGCGACCGGTTTGCCGCGCGCTGACGCGAGCGACGGCGCGTCGTGCTCGAGCGGCGCGGCCAGCCGCGCGTACCAGCGCTCCGGCGCGAGCGCGTGGAAGACGAGAGCACCGTCGTCGAAATGCCTGTTCAAGCGTTCGACGAGCGCGCCGGCCTCGGCGCGGGAGAGCTCGAAGAGCGCCGTATCGATCGGGACTACGGTCTCGCGGTTCACCTGCAAGCTGCAAGGGTCGGCGCGCGACCAGTAGTCGTCGCCGGGCTCGCCGCCGTCGGCGACGAGCGCGTGGGGCGCGGCACCGGTGGCCTGCCATGTGGCGAGCAGCCAGGCCTCGAGGTCGATCGGGGCGCGCGCCGTGCGCCGCCCGCGCGCGAGCAGCGACTCGAGCGCGGCGAGGCGCCCCGGGTCGGCGGCGGAGAAGGTTGCGCGATCGGGCCAGAAGAGATCGGGTACCGCGAGATGGACGTTCATGCCGTAGGCTGGCACTGGTCTGCCGTTCGTATTCATCAAGACTAGCATGCGCATGCGCGCCGACCGGCGTTGCGCGAGCGCACGGCCGCGGCAGGGGACGCGGTGTGGGAGAATCCCGCGCCCACGATGCAATACGAATACTTCATCGGCCTGCGCTACACCCGCGCGAAGCGCCGCAACCACTTCATCTCGTTCATCTCGCTGATCTCGATGGCCGGCATCGCGCTCGGCGTCGCCGCGCTCATCGTCGTCCTGTCGGTGATGAACGGATTTCAGAAAGAGCTGCGGCAGCGCATTCTCGGCGTTGCGTCGCACGTCCAGATCACGGGGCCCGACAACACTCTCCCCGGCTGGGAGGCGGTGGCCGCGAAGGCGCGCGAGCACCCGCTCGTCGTGGCCGCGGCGCCGTATGTCAACGCCCAGGCGATGCTCGCCCTCGATGCAGGCGTGCGCGGGGCGCTCGTCCGCGGCATCGATCCGGCCCGCGAGGCCGAGGTGGCCGACATCGGCCGGCACATGCTCGCCGGCCGGCTCGAGTCGCTGCAGCCGGGGGAATTCGGGATCGTGCTCGGCGCCGAGCTCGCACGCGCACTGCGCGTGCGTCCCGGCGAGCAGGTGACCGTGATCGCGCCGCAGGGGCTCGTTACGCCGGCGGGCGTGCTGCCGCGCTTGAAGCAGTTCCGGGTCGTCGGCATCTTCCAGGTCGATCACTACGAGTACGACAGCGGACTCGCCCTGATCAACATCGCCGACGCCCAGCGGCTCTATCAGCTCGGCGACCGCGTCTCGGGCCTGCGCCTGAAGCTGACCGATCTCTTCGAGTCGCGCAACGTCGCGCGCGAGCTCTACCGGTCGATCGGCGGGGACATCCTCATCAGCGACTGGACGCGCAGCCACGCGACCTTCTTCAAGGCGGTCGAAATCGAGAAGCGGGTCATGTTCATCATCCTCACGCTGATCGTCGCGGTCGCGGCGTTCAACGTGGTGTCGACGCTGGTGATGGTCGTGACCGACAAGCAGTCCGACATCGCCATCCTGCGCACCCTCGGCGCGACGCCCGCGAGCGTAATGAAGATCTTCATCATGCAGGGCGCGGTGATCGGCCTCGCCGGTACGGTGCTCGGCGTCGTGGCCGGGATCGTGCTGGCGCTCAACGTCGACACCGTGCTGCCGTGGATCGAACGGACATTGAGCGTCCAGTTCCTGTCGAAAGAGATCTACTTCATCAGCGAGCTGCCCTCGGAGCTCCGCGCGAACGACGTGACCGTGATCGCCGCGGTGTCGCTGGCGATGTCGTTCGTCGCGACGATCTATCCGAGCTGGCGGGCCTCGCGCGTGCGGCCGGCCGAAGCCCTGCGCTATGAGTGAGCCGCGGCCGGCGGTGGTCGCCTGCCGCGGGCTCGCGAAGACCTACAACGAGGCGCGCGTGCCGGTGCAGGTGCTGCTCGGCGTGGACATGGCCGTCGCGGCCGGAGAGGTCGTGGCGATCGTGGGCGCCTCGGGATCCGGTAAGAGCACGCTGCTCCACCTGCTCGGCGGCCTCGACGAGCCGACGGCGGGCGAGGTCAGCGTGCTCGGGCGCCCGATGGCGGCGCTGCCGGACGCGGAGCGCGGCCGGCTGCGGAACGAAGCGCTGGGATTCGTCTACCAGTTCCATCATCTGCTGATGGAGTTCAGCGCACTCGACAACGTCGCGATGCCGCTCTTCATCCGCCGGATGGCGCCGGCCGCGGCCCGCCGCCAGGCCGCGGAGATCCTGGGGGAAGTGGGCTTGAGCGAGCGTCTCGACCACACACCGGGCCAGCTATCCGGCGGCGAACGGCAGCGCGCGGCACTCGCGCGCGCGCTGGTCACGCGCCCGGCGTGCGTGCTGGCGGACGAGCCGACGGGCAATCTCGACCGTCGCACCGCGGGCGGGGTGTTCGAGCTCATGCTCGAATTGAACCGCACCCATGGGACGAGCTACGTGATCGTCACACACGACCCGGCGCTGGCGACGCGGGCGAACCGCATCCTGCGGTTGCAGGACGGGCGGCTGGTGACGGAGGCGTGACCGGAGAGCGCGGGTCAGAGCCGCGCAGGCGGGCGCCGCCGCTTGCGCCGCCGCCACTGCACGACCACCCACGACCGCCACGCGACCTGCACCGCGATCCATCCGAGCGCGGAGAGCGATGCGGCGAGCGTGACGAGCCCGACGAGGAGCGGCTTGCCGAGCGCGAGCGACCAGTCGACGAGCGCGCGGAACGACCCGGCGATATCGGTCCATGAGAACGCGGGCGGGTCGGCGATCTCCCCGCTGCCGCCGACCATCAGCGACCCGATCCAGTAGGCGACCAAATAGAGCGGCACGATGGTGAACGGGTTGGTGTAGAGGGTCGTGAGCAGCGCTACCGGCAGGTTGAACCGCAGCGGGATCGCAACCAGGGCCGCGCCGAGCATTTGCAGCGGCCCCGGGATCAGGCCGCAGAGCATTCCCACCGCCACGCCGCCCGACACCGAGTGCCGGTTGAGGTGCCAGAGGTTCGGATGATGCAGGAACCGGCCGAGCTTCGCGAGATACTTGTTCGACTGGATCGTCTCGTGCGTCGGCAGGTATTTGCGGAAGTATTTGCGGGGCACCGCGAAAGTTTAACGAAGAATCAACCGCCGCCCGCCGCGGCGCGTTGAGCCGGGAGGGGGGTCCGGCCATGCGACTCGGCATCATGGCATTCGCGCTCGGGGTCTGGCTGCTCCAGCAGCAGGCCGCGCTGCCGGGGTGGACGCCGATCACGGCGCTCGCCGCGCTGTTTCTCGGCGCGATCCTCGGATTGCGCGCGGCACCGGCCTCGCTCGGGCGCTTCGCGCGGGGTGCCGCGATCGCGGCAAGCGTCGGCCTGGGTCTCGCCTGGGCGGCAACGGCGGCGAAGCTCGGGGCCGCGGACCGCCTGGCGCCCGAGCTCGAGGGCCGCGACGTCACGCTCACCGGTGTGGTCGCTAGCCTGCCGCAGCCGTTCGAGCGCGGGGTGCGCTTCGAGCTAGCGGTGGAAGACGGGGTCACCGCCGGACCCGACGCGGCGGCATTCCGTCCCCCCGGCAAGGTGCTCCTCTCCTGGTACAACGGGCTCACGCCGGAAGAGTTCCAGGAAGTGCTGCCGGTCCGTCCGGGCGAGCGCTGGCGTCTCACGGTGCGGCTCCGGATGCCGCACGGCAACGCGAATCCGCACGGTTTCGACTACGAGGCGTGGCTCCTCGAGCGCGGGATCGGCGCGACCGGGTACGTACGTCCGCGCGGCGAGCGCGTCCGGCTGGCCGGAATGGTGTATCGCCCGGGGTACGTGATCGAGCGGCTGCGCGAGCGGATCCGGACCCGGCTGTGGGATGCGCTGCCCGAGCATCGCTACGCCGGGGTGCTGATCGCGCTCGCGATCGGCGACCAGCGTGCGATCGAGACGGTCGACTGGGACACCTTCACCCGCACCGGCGTCGGCCACCTGATGAGCATTTCCGGCCTGCACGTCACGATGGTGTCGGGACTCGTCGCGGCGCTCGTCGCGTGGCTGTGGCGCCGGCGGCCGCGGCTCGTGCTAGCGCTACCCGCGCCGAAGGCGGCCGCCGCGGCGGCGGTGCTCGCGGCGCTCGGCTATACCTTACTCGCCGGCTTCGCGGTGCCGGCGCAGCGGACGCTTTACATGATCGCGGTAGTCGCAGCCGCACTCTGGCTCGATCGCCTGCAGTCCTCCTCGCGGGTGCTGGCGGTCGCGCTAGGCGTGGTCCTGCTCGCCGACCCGTGGGCCGTGGTGTCACCCGGCTTCTGGCTCTCGTTCGGTGCGGTCGGGCTCATGCTCTACGTCGGGGCCGCGACGCTGCGGGTCGAGCACTGGACGCTCCGCTGGGGCCGGGTGCAATGGGCGATCACCGTCGGGCTCGCCCCGCTGCTGCTCGTGCTCTTTCAGCAGGTGTCGGTCGTTTCGCCGGTGGCGAACGCGATCGCCATTCCCGCAGTGAGCTTCGTCGTGACGCCGCTCGCGCTCATCGCGGCCGTGGCGCCGGGACCGCCCGGGATCTGGTTCGCGGAGCTCGGACACGCGGCGCTCGCGGCGCTGATGCCGATACTCGGCTGGCTGGCCGCGCTCCCCGGCGGCATCTGGCAGAGTCATGCGCCTGTGCCTTGGGCCGCGGCGCTTGCGCTCATCGGCATCGCATGGTGGCTCGCTCCGGCTGGCGTGCCGGCGCGCTACGCGGCGCCGTTGCTCCTCCTGCCGATGTTCGCGCTCGTGCCGCCGCGGCCGGCGGCGGGCGCGGCGTGGATCACCTTCCTCGACGTGGGCCAGGGCTTGGCCGTGCTCGTGCGCACGCGCGACCATGCGGTGCTGTACGACGCCGGCCCGGCGTACGGCACCGACGCCGATGCCGGCAGCCGCGTCGTCGTTCCGTTCCTGCGCAGCGAAGGCATCGTGCGACTGGACGCCGTCGTCGTCACGCATGAGGACGCCGATCACGCCGGCGGTGCGGGGTCGGTCATGCGTGCGATCCCGACCGCGCTGCTGTGGTCATCGCTGCCGGTGACGCATCCCGCGCAGGCGCTTGCGCCGCTCCGTAGCCCATGCCGCGCCGGCGTGCGCTGGGAAGCGGACGGGGTCGGGTTCGCGCTGCTTCATCCGAGCGCTGCGAGCTACGGCGATCCGTGGGTCAAGTCGAACTCCCGGAGCTGCGTGCTGCGGGTGGAGACGCGCTACGGGGCGGTGCTTCTCACCGGCGACATCGAGGAGCGCGACGAGCGGGCGCTCCTCGCCGCGGGCGGCGAGCTCGCGTCGGCGACGCTGCTCGCGCCGCATCACGGCAGCGGGACGTCATCGTCGCCCGGATTCCTCGCCGCGGTGGGCCCCGTGCACGCGATCTTCACCGTCGGTTATCGCAATCGCTTCGGCCACCCGAAGCAGGAGGTGCTCGGGCGCTACGCCGCAGCTGGGGCGAACGTCTGGCGCACCGACCGCGATGGGGCGATCACGGTGAAGCTGGAGGAGGGCGGTGTGAAAGTGGCGCGCTACCGCGAGGAACAGCCGCGGTATTGGAGATGGCAGTGAAGGCGGTGGCAGTGAGCCGGCGCCGGCAGAGACTCGTCGTATCAGGGCGAGTCTCTGGAGTCCGCACGCACGAGGCGATGAGGCGATGAGGCGACGAGGGACGAGGGGATACCCCTCGTATCGTCAAACCCCCTAGCGCCGCACCGGCTGTGGCGGCACCGGCACCGGCGAATTGGGACTGAACGTTCCGGAGAGGCCTTCGAGCGCATCCTGACGCGCCTTGACCGCGCGGCGGAAGGCCTCCTCGGCCCCGTACTTGGCGACCGAGAATTTGACAAGCTTGGTCCGCCACGGCTCGAGCGGCAGCCGCGCGATCCAGAAGCGCCGTTCGACCGGGCCGTGCCCGGTCTCGATCACCTCGGCGTGAAAGGACACGCCGGCGAGACCGGAGCGATTGTTCTTGCGCAGGATCGAGCAGTACTGGCGGCGCGAGAGCGGGGGGTGTTTCGCGACCAGCTTGTTGCGGTACTTCTTCGCCGCCGCGAGCGCCTTCCGCTTGCCGCCATAGACGCCGTCGGAAAAGTGGCCGACGTGGATCTTGCCGCGGCGCTGAATGGTCACGCGCCAGGCGTGGGTGCGGGAGCGTTCGTGATCGACCCGGGTGATGCCGTACATCGGCCGGCGGGAAGCGTCTTTGCGAGCCATGCTGGTGGGTACTCCGTGATCTTTTGCGCCCGATTGTTTGGTTGTCGTGCCGAAAGCGCGTCCGAGTATGACGGCGGCATTTAAGCGGTGTCAAGTGCGGCGGGCGTGCGATGTCGGATAAAAGTCGTAAGCTGGTCGTTCCCGCTCGGGAACGACACTTGCTGTTGTTCAGCAACGGCGATGTGCTCCCGGCGTTGGGCGATCACCGCACGCGCGGCCGGTAACGGAGATCGAGTGTGAAGGGGAAGCTGCGGTTCGGCGGCTCTCGGGTGACGGTCATCGGCCCGGGGGTGTGGCCGTGCGCCCAGAAGCGCGCGACGCGCCGTGCCTCGGCCTCGTGGGCGTTGACCGGGAAGGTGTCGTAGTTGCGGCCGCCCGGATGGGAGACGTGATAGGTGCACCCGCCGATCGCGCGCCCACTCCAGCTGTCGACGATATCGAACACGAGCGGGGTATGCACGCCAATCGTGGGATGCAAGGCCGAGGGCGGGGCCCACGCCTTGTAGCGCACGCCGGCGACGAACTCGCCGTGCACCCCGGTCGGTGCGAGCGGCACCGGGCGGCCATTGCAGGTGACGACGTGCCGCTCGCCGGTCATGCCGTTCACTCTCACCTGCATGCGCTCGACGGACGAGTCCACGTAGCGCGCGGTGCTCGAGCCCGCCATCTCCTCGGCGAGCACGTGCCAAGGCTCGATTGCCTGCCGCAGTTCCAGCGTGACGCCGGAGTAGGTCGCCGCACCGTAGCGCGGGAAGCGGAACTCGACAAACGGCGCGAACCACTCCTCGCGCAGCGGGTAGCCGGCGGCGGCGAGGTCGATCGCGACGTCGCGGATGTCCTGCTGGACGAAGTGCGGCAGCATCCACCGGTCGTGCAGCTGGGTGCCCCAGTAGACGAGGCTGCCGCGGTAGGGCTCCTTCCAGAACCGCGCCACGAGCGCGCGCACGAGCAGCGCCTGCACGAGCGCCATGCGCGCGTGCGGGGGCATCTCGAATGCGCGCAGCTCGACGAGGCCGAGGCGGCCGGTGGGCGAGTCGGGCGAGTACAGCTTGTCGAGCGAGAACTCGGAGCGGTGGGTGTTGCCGGTCAGGTCGACGAGGAGGTGGCGCAAGAGGCGGTCGACCAGCCACGGGAAATCGGCCTCGGCGCCGGGGCGGAGCCGCTCCTCCATCTGCTGAAAGGCGATCTCCAGCTCGTACACCTGGTCGTCGCGCGCCTCGTCTACGCGCGGCGCCTGGCTGGTCGGACCGACGAACATCCCGGAGAAGAGATACGACAGGGACGGATGGTTCTGCCAGTAGGTGACCAGGCTCTTCAGCACGTCCGGGCGGCGCAGGAACGGGCTCTCGGCCGGCGTCGCGCCGCCGAGCGTCATGTGATTCCCGCCGCCGGTGCCGGTGTGGCGCCCGTCGAGCATGAACTTCTCGGTGCCCAGCCGGGTAAGCCGCGCCTCTTCGTAAAGTGCGATGGTGTTGGCGGCGAGCTCGTCCCAGCTCGACGACGGATGGACGTTGACCTCGATCACGCCGGGATCGGGCGTCACCGCGAGCGAGCGGAGCCGCGGGTCGTGCGGCGGCGGATAACCCTCGACCCGCACCGCCCGGCCGAGCGCGCCGGCGACCTGCTCGAGCGCGTTGACGAGGTTGATCCAGTCCTCGACATGGGTGACCGGCGGCAGGAAGACGTGGAGGCGCCCGCCGCGCGCCTCCACGCAGAGTGCGGTGCGCACCAGCTCGCGCGGCGTGGGTGCAGGCTTGGGCTTCGCGTGCTTGTGCTTTTCGGCCGCGACGTGCGCGGCGTGCAGATCGTCGCGGAAATCGCCGTCGGAAAGCTCGCCGCGAGGGGCGAACGGATCGCGCGCGAACTCGGGCTCGATCTCCTCCGGCAGTCGCTCGGGCAGGGCGCCGAGCGGCAGGCGGAATCCCGCGGGCGAATCGCCGGTAACGAGGAACAGTCGCTCGCGCTTCAGCGGCCAGAGCGAGCTCTCCCATTCGGAGCGCCAGGCGGCGACGCCGACCGGTCCGCCTGGCGGCCGCAGCTCCGGCGGGCGGGCGCGTAACGGCAGCACGTAGGCCGACGGCGTCTCCGCGCCGCGCTCGAGGATGCGGCGGAGTCGCGCGCGGTCGTCGTAGTCCTTGAGCGGCACTTGCGCCGGGTCGACGTTGACCGGCAAGGCGCTCTCGAGCAGCAGCACCGGCAGCGGATCCTCGTACGCCGGCATCGCGTATCCCTCGTCGAGGCCGAGCTCCCGCGCCATCGCGCGTGCGAATTGCGCTGCGTCCTCGGGTTTCGCGTCGGCTTTCGCGGCGGCCTCCGGCGCTGGCGCACCTTCGCGCGCGATCAAAGCGTTGTTGCGCCACAGGGGCCGGCCGTCGCGGCGCCAGTGCAATCCCAGCGACCAGCGCGGCACGGGCTCGCCCGGATACCACTTGCCCTGACCGTGGGCGAGCAGCGCACCCGGCGCGAAGCGCTCCTGCAGCCGCCACGCGAGCTCCTCCGCGAGCACCCATTTCCTGGGCCCCAGCGCCGCGGTGTTCCATTCCACGCCGTCCATGTCGTCGATCGACACGAACGTCGGTTCGCCGCCCTGGGTGAGCCGCACGCCGCCCGCGTCGAGCTCGCGATCGAGCGCGCGCCCGAGCGCATCGATCTCCGCCCATTGCGCGTCGGCGTAGGGCTTGGTGACGCGCGGGTCCTCGTGGATGCGCGTCACCTTCATCTCGAACGCGAGCGTCGATTCGCACCCGTCGGTGAAGCCGGTGACCGGCGCCGCGCTCGACGGAAACGCGCTCGCCGCGAGCGGGATATGGCCTTCGCCGGCGAGCAGCCCCGAGGTCGGGTCGAGCCCCACCCAGCCCGCGCCGGGGATGTAGACCTCGGCCCAGGCGTGGAGATCGGTGAAATCTTCTTTCGGGCCCGCGAGGCCGTCGAGCGGCTTCATGTCCGCGACGAGCTGGACGAGATAGCCCGAGACGAAGCGCGCCGCGAGCCCGAGATGGCGGAGGATCTGCACCAGGAGCCACCCGGAATCGCGGCACGAGCCCGAGGCGAGCGCGAGCGTCTCGTCGGGCGGTTGCACCCCGGGGGACATGCGCACGAGGTACTTCACCTGCTGTGCAAGCCGCAGATTGAGCGCCACCAGGAAGTCGACGATATTGGCGCCGGGCCTGAAGCCCTGCCGGCGGAAGTCGGCCAGCCACCGCTCGAGGAGCGGGCCGGATGGCTCCCGCTCGAAGTAGGGCGAGAGCTCCGCGGCGAGCTGCGGCGGGTAGTCGAACGGGAACTGCTCGGCCCAACGCTCGACGAAGAAGTCGAACGGGTTGATCACCGTCATATCGGCCACCAGGTCGACGGTGATGTCGAGCGCGCGGGCCGGCTCCGGGAAAACGAAGCGCGCGACGTAGTTGCCGTAGGCGTCCTGCTGCCAGTTCACAAAATGCTTCTCCGGCGCGACCCGCAAGCTGTAACTCGCAATCGGGGTGCGGCAGTGCGGCGCCGGGCGCAAGCGCACCTCGTGCGGCGACAACCCGACCGGGCGGTCGAACGCGTAGAGCGTGCGGTGCTGGAGGGCGATGCGGATCGTCATTGCGAAAGCAGGGAGGGGGAACGAGCGAGGCGCGATGCGCCGGCGCCCGCGATCACTGCGCCGGGTCTTCCCAGTATGGATCCGGGAGCTGGGCGAACACCCGCCGCAGCCCCTCGCCCCACTGGTGGTGGATCATCGTGAAGTAGGGGTCGGTCTCGGTGATGCGCCGCTGCATCTGCAAGCGGAGCGCATCCCGCGTGTACGTCACCAGATCGATCGGCAGGCCGACCGACACGTTCGAGCGCATCGTCGAGTCGAACGAGATCAGCACGCACTTGGCGGCATCGATCAGCGTCGTCGAAGGCTTGACCACCCGGTCGATAATCGGCTTGCCGTACTTCGTCTCGCCGATCTGGAAGAACGGCGTCTCCGACATCGCCTCGATGAAGTTGCCTTCCTGGTACAGCATGAACAGGCGCTGGCGCTCGCCCTTCACCTGGCCGCCGAGGATGAAGTTCGCGTTGGCGTCGATGTTGTTCTGGACGAGATAGGCCGCGTCGCGACGCTTCACCTCGCGCAGGCAGTCGCCGAGCATGGTGGCGACCTCGAACATCGAGCCGGCGGTCCAGAAGTTCGCCGCGGCCTCCGGCCGGCGCGCCTGGCTCTCGAGGAGATTGATCGCGTTTTGCGTGACCGAGAGGTTGCCCGAGCTCAGGATCACGATGACTCTGTCGCCGGGACGCTCGTACACGGTCATCTTGCGGAAGCTCGAGACGTGATCGACACCCGCGTTCGTGCGCGAGTCCGAGGCGAACACCATGCCGCGATCGAGCAGCACGCCGACGCAGTAGGTCATCGCTCGAGCTTCCGCCGGTCCGAGGAACGCGCGATTCTACGCGAGCGCGCCACGGCGCGGGACGCGGCGCTGCGCTCACTGGTAGGTGGGTACGAGGAAATGCTTGTTCAGCTCGACATCGAGCGCATCGATCTGGTCGAGGAACTCGATCAGATACTCGTGCAGCCCGGTCTTGAAGATCCGCTCGGTCTTGCCGTAGTGGAGGTGGGCGTGGATTTCGCCCGCGAGGCGCTCGGGCTCGAGCCGGTCCTCGTCGCACAGCGCCTGCAAAATCTCGTAGATCGCGTTCATGCAGGCGTGGAGGCTGCGCGGGATGTCGTCGCGGAGGATCAGCAGCTCGGCGACTTTGAGCGGGGTGATGACGTCGCGGTAGATCTTGCGGTAGGAGCTGAATGCGGACACCGAGCGCAGCAGCGCCGACCATTGGTAGTAGTCCACCGCCCCGCCGACCTCGTCGACGCTCGGCAGCAGCGTGTGGTATTTCGCGTCGAGGATGCGCGCGGTGTTGTCGGCGCGCTCGATGAACGTGCCGAGCCGGATGAAGCTGTACGCCTCGTCGCGGATCATGGTGCCGAAGGTTATGCCGCGGAACAGGTGCGAGCGGTCCTTCACCCAATCGAAGAACCTGGACACCCCGCTCGAATGGATGTCGGCGAAGCTCTTCCCGCGCATCTCGAGCCAGGTCTCGTTCAGGCTCTCCCACATCTCGATCGTGATTGCCCCGCGTTGCGCCCTCGCGTTCTCGCGCGCGATCTGGAGCGACGCGTAGATCGAAGTCGAGTTGGAGGCGTCGAGCACCATGAAGTGCAGCACGTTCTCCGCCGAGAGCTCGGAGTAGCGCTGGTAGTAGCTCGTCGCGAGCCCGGTGATGATGAGCGGCAGGGCCCACGGCTCGGCCCACTTCTCGCCCGGCTCCATGATCCGGTACGGGAGGAGCGACATGCGGTAGGTGACATCCAGCATCCGCGCGGTGTTCTCCGCACGCTCGGTGTGGCGCGACATCCAGTAGAGATCGTTGGCGGTTCGGCTCAGCATGCGGCAGAGTGCCCTATCTTCTGCTCCATCGGGGGTGTGGCGACCAGAGGGCTACCGTTCGAGCACCCAGGTGTCCTTCGTTCCCCCGCCCTGGGAGGAGTTGACGACGAGCGAGCCTTCCTTCAATGCGACTCGCGTGAGCCCGCCCGGCACCATGCGCGATTCCTTGCCCGACAGCACGAAGGGGCGCAGATCCACGTGACGCGGGGCGATGCCGCTCTCCACGAACGTCGGGCACGTCGAGAGCGCGAGGGTCGGCTGGGCGATGTACTTCTCGGGATTGGCGAGGATCCGCTCGCGGAACTCGGCCTGCTGGGTCAGCGTGGAGGCGGGACCGACGAGCATCCCGTAGCCGCCCGAGCCGTGCACCTCCTTCACTACCAGCTCGTGCAGATGCTCGAGCACGTGATGCAGGTCCTCTTTCTTGCGCAGCTGCCAGGTCGGCACGTTGTTGAGGATCGGCTTCTCGCCCAGGTAGTACTGGATCATCTCCGGCACATGGGGATACATCGACTTGTCGTCGGCCACGCCGGTGCCGATCGCGTTGGCGAGAGTGACCCGGCCCGCGCGGTACGCGGAGAAGAGCCCGTGCACGCCGAGCAGCGAGTCCGGGCGGAACACCTCCGGGTCGAGGAAGTCGTCGTCGACGCGCCGGTAGATGACGTCGACGCGCTTCGGCCCGCGCGTGGTGCGCATGTAAACCGTCTCGTCGCGCACGGCGAGGTCCTGGCCCTCGACGAGCTCGATGCCGATCTGCTGCGCGAGAAAGGTGTGCTCGAAGTACGCGGAGTTGTACGATCCCGGCGTGAGCAGCACCACCGTCGGGTCGCTCACCCCGTCCGGCGCGACCTGCCGCAGCGTGTCGAGCAGCAGATCGGGGTAATGGTCGATCGGCGCCACCTCGTTCCGCGCGAACGCCTCGGGGAAGAGCCGCATCATCATCTTGCGGTTCTCCAGCATGTACGAAACGCCCGAAGGCACGCGCAGATTGTCCTCGAGGACGTAGAACTCGCCCGCGCCCGCGCGCACGACGTCGATGCCCGCCACGTGGGCGTAGGTATCGCCCGGGACGCGCATCCCCTGCATGACCGAGCGGTACTGCGCGTTCTCCAGCACCTTGCGCGCCGGGATGATCCCGTCCTTGAGGATCGCCTGCTCGTTGTAGATGTCGCGCAGGAACATGTTGAGCGCGCGCACGCGCTGCGCGAGCCCGCGCTCGAGGCGCTGCCAGTCCGCCGCCGGGATGATCCGCGGCACGATGTCGAACGGGATCACGCGCTCGGTGCCCGCGTCCTCGCCGTAGACCGCGAAGGTGATGCCGACGCGCTGGAAGAGGACGTCCGCCTCCTGCCGCTTCTGGACGAGATATTCGGGCGGGAGCTTGTCGACCCAGTCGGCGTAGGGCCGGTAGTGGGACAGTACGTCTCCGGTGAGGCCACGCATCTCGTCGAAGAAGAGCTTTGGGTTGGCCGTCATGGGCGCGGAGGGATTTTCCAGAGTGAGCGGCTAGTCTAGCGCACCGAATCCAGGCGTGAGCAACGCCCGTGCCAGTGCGGTGTGCGGCAGATGCGCCACCCCAGCGCCCTTCGGCGCACCGCGTGGGTGCGGGCGGGCCATGCGCTGGTGCGTAGCATCGCTGGACCTGCCGGATCACCCGCGACCGCTTGCTATACTCGGCTGGCGCCCCTCTCGAGACAGATCGCCGGCAGTCCGGCAAGACGCGTCGGCGCGGGTGCGGGACATCATGGCGAGGCGGATCACCGCGACCATCACCGTCGAAGGCGACGCCGCGCGGCTGGCGGCCTACCGGCGCCGTGCCAACGAGCTGCTCGAGGCGGAGTTCGGCGAGCCCTACCGCGAGCTCCACACCGCCGGCCGGCTGCACTGGCAGCTGAAGGGTGCCGGCGTGCCCTATCCGCCGTTCGTCACCGCTTCGGCCGAGTTGCCGGAGCTCGTCGTCGAGGTGCAGTGGGACGAGGACGGAGCGGGCGGCCGGGCGACGATCCAGGGCGGCCGGCTGACGCAGCAAACTGCGGCCGCCGGCCCGGCAGCTGGCACCGATGCGTACGAGCTGCGCGTCGACCGCGACGGTACGCTCGCGCTCGCGGTCGCGTGCCGGGGCCGACAGCGAGGCGAGGGGATCGAGGAATGGATCGGCTACGCCGTCACGTCGACCCGGCATGGGTTCTTCCACCTGGAGCGTCACGGTGAGCGCGCGGTGCTGGAGGCGACCGACGGCATCGCGCCCGATTGGGCCGAACGCTGGACCCTCTTGGGCGACCGTGTCGACCACGCCGCGCTCACTCCGCGGGTGCCGATCGAGCGAAGTCTTGCCGCTGAGCTCGACGGCCTGGCGAACGACTTCGCCGACGAGTGGATCTGGTTCGCTGCGAGCCCGAGCGCGGACACCGCGATCGAGCGGAGCCGGTATGCGGCTTACGGGCTCGAGACGAGCGCCGCCAACGTCCGTTCGGTGAAGCTCAAGACGGTGCTGCAAACGTTGCCGGGCGGCGGGTTCGTGCTCGAAGCGATCGATCCCGCCGTGCGCGCGCTCGCCGCGCTGGTGGGGCGACACTGGCTGCAGACTGACCGACACTGAGGATCACGCCTTGACCGAACTGTTCCGCCGCGAAAACGTACTTTGCGCCGGCCTCTCCGGCCTCCATCGGCTCTCCTACGTCGAATGGGGCGATGCGGCGAACCCTCGCGTCCTGATGTGCGTACATGGCCTGACGCGCTCCGCGCGCGATTTCGATCCCTTCGCGCGCGCGCTGAGCGGGCACTACCGCGTGGTCTGTCCCGACATGCCGGGGCGCGGCGAGAGCGACTGGCTCGAGAACCCGATGGATTACGCGACGCCCCTGTACGTCGGCAGTCTCGTCACGCTGATCGCCAGGCTGGGCGTCGAGTCGGTCGACTGGGTCGGTACATCGATGGGCGGCCTGATCGGGATGGCGCTCGCCTCGCTCGCGAAGAACCCGATCCGGCGCCTCGTGCTGAACGAGGCCGGCGCGGTCGTGAGCGGCGTCTCGCTGAATCGAATCGGCGCCTATGTCGGCAAGGCGCCCGTGTTCTCGAGCTTCGACGCCGCGGTCAACTACGTCCGCACGGTCAGCGTGTTCTTCGGCCCGCATACCGACGCCGAGTGGCGCTTTCTTGCCGAGCACTACGTCCGGCGGCAGCCCGACGGCAGGTACCGCGTCCACTACGATCCGGCGATCGCGGTGCCGTTCAATGCCGCTGCCCCGCACCGGGATGTCGAACTGTGGCCGGTCTGGGAGGCGATCCGATGCCCGACGCTCGTGATCCGCGGAGGGCTGTCGGACCTCCTGAGCCGCGAGACCGTCGAGCGGATGAAGATCACCGGGCCGCACGCCCAGGCGATCGAGCTGCCCGGCATCGGGCACGCGCCGACGCTCATGCACCAGGATCAGATCGAGATCGTCAGCGCGTTCCTGCTGCGAGACTAAAGGGCGAGAAGCGCAGCTAGCCTTCCGCCTTGGGCAAACGCGCCACCGGGTCCTGCCGATAGAACAGCGCGAGCTGGTCGTAGAGCGCGGGGAACTCGTCCTTGAGCGCATGCGGGTCGGTGAAGAAGGTCTCGCTCGCGACCGCGAAGAACTCCGCGGGATGCTCGGCGGCGTACGGATCCAGCAGCGTCTCCTGTTCGCGCTCCACCATGCCGACGAAACGCGCATAGGCCGATTCGAGCGCGCGCTCCCACGCCGCGCGATCCATTTCGGCGTGGGGCGCCGGGCAGCCGTCGGCCTCGCCGCTCAGCATGTCGATCTTGTGCGCGAACTCGTGGATGATCACGTTGTACCCCGGCTCGCCGCCTTCTTCGGGCGCTGCCGCGCCGAGCGCGACGTCTTCCCACGAGAGCAGCACCGGACCGCCGGGCCAGGCCTCGCCCGACAGTTCGTCGTCCCATTCGTGCAGCACCCCGTCCTCGTCGAGCTCCTGCCGGCGCACGCGGAACTCGCTCGGGTAGACCACGATGCCCACCCAGCCGTCGTAGGGATCGAGCCCGAGGTTGAGCACCGGCAGCACCGCCTGGACGGCGATCGCGAGCCGGATCTCGTCGGTCAGTACGAGCCCGCCGGCGCCATGCATCTCCTTCTCGTGCAGGAAGAGCAGCGCGAGCTCGCGTAGGCGTGCGAGCTCCGCGTCCCCCATTCCGGCGAGGAACGGGAGGGCGGCGATGACGCGCTGCCACAGCGCGTCGTCGATCGGGGCGCCCCGAAGGATGCGCTTGCGGCGCCAGGTGCGGAACAACGTCATGCGACGCGGGGTCGGAGAACGATGAGGACGAACGTCCGGGACAAACTTCCGCGACGATTATGACGGACGCCGCTCCGCGCGTCCGGTAACATGGCGCCCCGTCCGGCAACACCGCTCCTTCGCACCACCCGTCTCGCCGTGGCCACCGTTGCCGAGCCTCAATCCGTCGCGCCGTTGGCGCTCCAGCCCGCGCTCGCCGGGCTCGACGCCCCCGAGCGGCTGCTCCTCGAGCGCGCGAGCGAGTTCGTCGCGCCGATCTATGCCGGAAAGCTCCTCGGCACCGGCGAGCCCGCGCTGGAGCACGCCTACGGCCTGGCCGCCAATCTCGCCGCGCTCCGGCTCGACGCCGCGACCCGCGCGGCCGGTCTCCTCTACGCGGTGCCGGAATATCTTCCGGACGGCCGCGAGCAGCTCGCCTCACGGTTCGACGCGGCGGTTGCGGCGCTCGTCGAGGGCGTGTGGAAGCTGAACCGGCTGCGGGTCATCACCCGCGGCCTCGGCGCGGGCGGCGAGAAAGGCAAGACCTCGCAGACCGAGATCCTGCGCAAGATGCTGCTCGCGATGGTGGCCGACATCCGGGTCGTGCTGATCCGCCTCGCGAGCCGGACCCAGAGCCTGCGCTTTCTCGCGCAAGCGCCCGACGCGATCCGTCGCCCGGTCGCGCGCGAGACACTGGACATCTATGCCCCCCTCGCCAACCGACTCGGTGTCTGGCAGCTCAAATGGGAGCTCGAAGACCTCTCGTTCCAGTTCCTCGAGCCCGAGCTGTACGCGCGGATCGCCGTGGAGCTCGACGAGCGGCGCGGGGAGCGCGAGGGCTTCATCCGCGAATCGATCGCGATGCTCGCCCGCGAGATCGCCGCCGCCGGCGTGAGCGCCGAAGTCAGCGGACGCCCGAAGCACCTCTACAGCATCTACAGCAAGATGCGCCAGAAGGGTCTCGAGTTCGACGAGCTCCACGACGTCCGCGGGCTGCGCGTCCTCGTCGAGACGGTAAAGGATTGCTACGCCGCCCTCGGCGTCGTACATCACCTCTGGGCGCCGATCCCGAACGAGTTCGACGACTACATCTCGCGTCCGAAGGGCAACCGGTACCGCTCGCTGCATACCGCCGTCACCGGCCCGGACGGGCGGCCGCTCGAGGTGCAGATCCGCACCCACGAGATGCATCGCCACGCCGAGCTGGGAGTCGCCGCGCATTGGCGCTACAAGGAAAGGAAGCACGCGCGCGACGACCTCTACGACGACAAGATCGCGTGGCTCCGCCAGGTGCTCGCCTGGCGCGACGAGATCGTCGACTCCGCCGAGTGGGTGGAGCAGTCCAAGCGCGCCGCGCTCGACGACGATGTCTACGTGCTGACGCCGCAGGGGGAGGTCGTCGCGCTCGCCCGCGGCGCGACGCCGATCGATTTCGCGTACGCTCTCCACACCGATCTCGGCCACCGCTGCCGGGGCGCGAAGGTCGACGGCGCGATGGTGCCGCTCGATTACCGTCTCGACAACGGCCAGCGGGTCGAGATCGTCGCGGCGAAGGCGGGCGGCCCGTCGCGCGACTGGCTCACCCAGCCCGGCTATCTCGCGACCTCGCGCGCACGGAACAAGGTCCGGCAGCGGTTCAACGCCGAAGAGCTCGCACGCACCGTCGCGGCGGGCCGCGCGATCGTCGAGCGCGAGCTCGCGCGCGAGGGCGCGACGGGCGTCAAGCTCGAGGCGCTCGCCGCGCAGTTCGGCTTTGCGAAGGCCGACGAGCTGTTCGCCGCGGTCGGGCGCGAGGAGATCGGGCCGCGCGCGGTGCAGGTCGCGGTGCGCGGGCCGGCCGCGATCGAATCGCCGCCGGCCGAGGAAGCGCTCGTCGCCAAGAAGAGCAGGGCAGTCGCAGGCGCGAGCGGCATCCTGGTCGTCGGCGTCGACCGGCTGATGACGCAGCTCGCGCGCTGCTGCAAGCCGGTGCCACCCGAGGCCATCGTCGGCTTCGTCACCCGCGGTCGCGGCATTTCGATTCACCGGCGCGGCTGCCGCAGCCTCGCGCAGCTCCTCATCCGGCAGCCCGAGCGGGCAATCGAGTCGCAATGGGGCGCGCGCGAAGCGGCGGTCTTCCCGGTGGACATCGCCGTCCAGGCGAACGACCGCCAGGGGCTGCTCCGCGACGTGTCCGAAGTGCTGTCGCGCGAGCGCATCAACGTCACCGCCGTCAATACCCAGAGCCGCCAGCACGTGGCGACCATGCTCTTCACCGCCGAGGTCGAGGACCTCGATCACCTGCGGCGGGCGCTCGCGCAGATCGGCGACGTCGCCGGGGTCTACTCGGCTGCGCGGCGCTAAGATGGAAGTAGAGCTGAAGCTGCTCGTTGCGCCCGACGACCTCGCAAGGGTCGAACGCCATCCTGCGCTGCGGGGAATGCGCCGCTGGGCCGCGCGAAAAGAGCATCTCGCCACCGTCTACTACGACACGCCCGATTTCGAGCTGGCACGCGAAGGCGTGGCGCTGCGGGTGCGGCGGAGCGGTGAGGCGCTGGTGCAGACGCTCAAAGCGGGGGGCAGCCCGGCGGCCGGACTGCACGCCCGTGAGGAGCTCGAGTGGCCGGTCGCGCCGGGGGCAGCCATCGACCTCGCGGTTCTCGAGCACACGCCCTACCGCAAGCTGTTTGCGCGCAAGCGCGTGCGCGAGCGCCTCCAGCCGGTTTTCACCACCGACTTCGACCGCGCGGCGCGCATGGTCGCGTTCGCCGACGGCACCGCGGCGGAGCTCGCGATCGATCGCGGCGAGATCCGCGCCGGCGACCGTGCGGCGCCGATCAGCGAAGCCGAGATCGAGCTGAAGACCGGCGACGCCCACCGCCTGTTCGCACTCGCCCGCGAGATTGCGCGCGACATTCCGATCCGCCTCGGGCACGCGAGCAAGGCCGAGCGTGGTTATACGCTGGCGAGCGGCACCGCGGCCGTACCGCGCAAGGCGCGCTCGAGTGCGCTCGCGGGGCCGTTGTCGGCCGGCGCCGCGCTGCGCGAGATCGCTTTCGCCTGCATCGCCCAGATGCAGGCGAACGAGGAGGGACTGCTCGCGGGCGAGGACCCCGAGTATCTGCACCAATTCCGCGTGGGTCTCCGGCGCCTGCGCTCGTGCCTGGGGCTCGCCGGCCTCGCGCTCGGGAAGCCGGCCATCGCACCGGTCGCCGACGAGCTGCGGTGGCTGCAGAACGCGCTCGGCCCGGCGCGCGACTGGGACGTGTTCGTCGGCGAGACGCTCGCGAAGCTCGCGCGCAGCGTAGAGACAGGGGCGGCCTTCTCCAGCTTCAGCGCGCAGTGCGAGCGGATCCGGCGCTCGCACGGCGAGGCGGCGCGCGCGGCGGTGCGATTGCCGCGCTATACGGCGCTGATCCTCGCGCTCGGCGAGCAGTTCGCGCACGACGACCTGGCGGGCTTCCCGCGCGCCGCGCCGTCGCCGGAAGCCGACCCGGCGGCGCCGCCGCCCGCGAACCCGCTCGCCGCGCCGGTCGCCGAGTTCGCCGTACTCGTGCTCGAGCGCTACGATCGGCGTCTGCGCAAGCGCGGCGGCGGCGCCCCCGCTGCATCCGCTGCGGAGCGCCACCGCACGCGCATCGCGACGAAAAAGTTGCGCTATGCATCCGAGTTCTTCGGCGTGCTCTATCCGCGCAAGCGGGTCGCCGCGTATACCGGAGCGCTCGCGGAACTGCAGGATATACTCGGCGCGCTCAACGACGCGGCGGTGGCCGACCGATTGCTCGGCGAAGCGGTGGCGGCGGCGCGCGAGCCGGTGCCCGAGCGTGTCGACGGGCTGGTCCGCGGCTGGGTGGCGGCGATCGCAGCGAACGAGCTCGCAGGATACAAGCGCGCCTGGCGCGGATTCGAGGAGACGAAGCCGTTTTGGCGCTGAGCGCCGCGGCGGCACGGGCGCGTTGACTCTTCGGGGGCGCTCGCCCCCATCGCATCAAGGGGGCGCGATGTTCGAGTCGGCGGAAGTCGGCCACAAGCTCGACAAGGCCGAGTACGAGAAGGAAGTTCCGAAGCTCAGAGAGGCGCTGCTCAACGCGCAATACGATCTCTTCGAGCGCGGGCGCTTCCAGACCGTGGTGCTGCTAGCGGGAATCGGCGGGGGCGGGCGGAGCGAAACCGCCAATCGTCTCAACGAGTGGATGGATCCGCGGCACGTCTTCACGTACGCGTTCGACCTGCGAAACGACGTCGAGCGCGAGCGCCCGCCCGCCTGGCGCTACTGGGTCGCGCTGCCGCCGAAGGGCAAGCTCGCGGTTTTTCTCAACGCCTGGTATCACGAGCTGCTCATGCTGCGGGCCGCCGGACGGATCGACGACGGCGACATGCAGCGGCTGCTGCAGGAAATCCGCCACTTCGAGACGATGCTCGCCGACGAGGGCGTGCTGCTCGTCAAGCTCTGGTTCCACCTCTCGCGCGACGACCAGCGGAAGCGCTTGAAGGAGCTGCTCGACGACCCGCGCTCACGGTGGCGGGTAACCGGCGACGATCTCGCGCAGCAGAAGGCCTACTACCGGTTCCGCGACGTCGCCGAGCACACCCTGCGCGAGACCAGCACCGCCGAGGCGCCGTGGCTGATCGTCGAGGCGAGCGATCCCCGCTACCGCGACGTCGCCGCCGGACGGATCGTCCTCGAGGCGATGCGAGAGCGTCTCGACAAGCCGCATGCGCGCGTACGGCCGGCTACCGCGGCCCCGGTGCTCGCGCTCGCCGACAACGTGAGGGTCCTGCGCGAGGTCGATCTGTCGCGGTCGCTCGATCAGGGCGAGTATCCGAAGCAACTCGCGAAGCAGCAGGAGCGGTTCGCCCGCCTCACCCGGCGCAAGAAATTCGGCAAGCGCTCGATGGTCGTGGTGTTCGAAGGCCACGACGCCGCGGGAAAGGGCTCGGCGATCCGCCGCATCACGTACGCGCTCGATGCGCGGCAGTACACCGTGGTGCCGATCGCGGCGCCCTCCGACGAGGAGCTCGCACGTCCGTATCTGTGGCGGTTCTGGCGGCGGCTTCCCGGGCATGGGCACATCACGATCTTCGATCGTTCGTGGTACGGCCGGGTGCTGGTGGAGCGGGTCGAGGGGTTCGCGCCGCCCGCGCACTGGATGCGCGCCTATCGCGAGATCAACGACTTCGAGGAGCAGCTGCTGCGTAACGGCACCATCGTGGCCAAGTTCTGGCTGCAGATCAGCAAGGAGGAGCAGCTCAAGCGCTTTCGCGCGCGCGAGACCACCGCCTTCAAGCGCTTCAAGATCACCTCCGAGGACTGGCGCAACCGGAAGAAGTGGAACGCCTACGAGGGGGCGGTGGCCGACATGATCGATCGGACCTCGACCGAGATCGCCCCATGGACGATCGTGGAAGCCGAGGACAAGGCCTACGCGCGCGTAAAGATCCTGCGGACACTGGGCAGGACGCTGGAGGCGGCACTGTAGCGGAAGGCGTTCCGGGGTTCTGCTACGATGGTTGTCGCACGCACCACTTGCGGGAGAGTCCGATGGACACGGCGGAATTCGAATCGACGCTCGGTCGCGACGGCTTCAACGAGATCCAGACCAAGACGCTGCCCGCCGGCTATTCGGTGACCGAGCACCACCATCCTTTCGACGTGCGCGCGCTCGTGATCGCCGGCGAGATCGTGCTCACGGTGGACGGCGTCCAGCACGCCTACCGCGAAGGCGACGTGTTCGTCATGGCGGCTGGCCGGGAGCACCGCGAGAACGTCGGGCCGGCCGGCGTGCGCTACGTCGTCGGCCGCCGGCAACCGGGGTGAGCGCTGCTCGCCCGCGAAACGAGCGCTGAACGGCCGTTGGCCGCCATCGCCCGCGCGACCGCGAGCGCCTACCAGAGGATGCGTACTCCGATCGAAATCCAGCGCAGCCGCTGCGGGTCGGCGTTCTGCATACCGACCGTGCCGTCGACCTGCCAGGAGCCGGGGATCGCCCAGAACCGGATGCCCGCCTGGTAGGCGGGCTTCGCGTCGCTCTGGCCGTAGCCCTCGGCGATCCCGAACACCCGGTCGTTGATGCGGATCTCGGCGCCAACGCCCCACGTGCCGCTCGTCTGGTTCCCCACGGTGTCCCGGGCAGCGCCGCCGTTGAAGTGAAACACCGCCGCGTCATCGAGAACCGACACGCTCGAGATCGCGTTGAAGAACGGGTTGTAGCGGAGCTTCGTCGACTTCGGGTCGTCCGCACCGGTGATGGCGAGATCGAGCGGACCGGTATCGACCGCCCCGCCCGCGCCGGGCTTGAACCGGTTGACCCCGAGCGTGAACGCGAAGCCGATGCCGTTCGTCTCGAGCGGTTTAAGCAGCGTCTTGACCTGCCCGACGATCAGGTTCGAGTTGCCGTCGTCCGACGAGCGGACGACATTGCCGCCCAAAGTGAACTCGAGCCGGTCGAGCGCGCCGCCGAAATTGTGCGCCGGTAGGAACCAGTATTCGGTCGCTTTCGTTCCGCGCTGCACCTTCACGAAACTCTCGATCTGGTAGCCGCCCGGGTCGACGATGCGCGCATCGTCGGTGTTGAACGGCCGCGCCGCGTGCGCGGCGGGGGCGGCCGCGGCGAGCGCCGTCGCGATCGCGACGCGGGAAGGAATACGCATTGTGAAGGCGCGCGCGAGCGGTTCGTGGCCCAGGGCCGCAATGGTACAGCGGCCCGCACCGCGGCCCCGCGCTCAGAGCAAGACGAGCGAGCCGAGCGCGAGCACGCTGCCGATCGCCGCGCCGGCGAGTACGTCCGTCGGGTAGTGCAGGCCGAGCACGAGCCGCGACGTAGCGACGAGCGCGGCGAACGGCAGGACCAGCCAGGCGGTCGCAGGGTAGTACGCCATCGCCAGGATCGCGAACGACGCCGCGTGCAAGGTGTGGCCGGAGGGGAAGCTGAAGTTGTCCAGCGGGTCCGCGCCGCGCCGGATCGCCGTCTTGACCTGGTACGGCCGCGGCCGCGAGGTCCGCGCCTTGAGCCACTTGTAGGCGAGGACGCCCAGCGCACCGATGACCGCCATGTGTGCGACCGCGGGCAGGGCGGCGGCACCGTCTGCCACGAGCAGTCCCACCATCAGTGCGTACCAGAAAACGCCGTCGCCGAGGCGGCTCGCCGCGCGGAACAGCGCGCACACCCACGACACGCTCGCCACGTGATTGAAGCGCAGGCACCACACTTCGTCCCAGCCGGCGATCGCGCGCCACCCGGCGTCAAAGCGACGCATGGTCGGTCCCCGCGATTCGGTGAGGTTCCGGGCCGGCTGCGACCGTCACCACGCGGCTCGAGCGTGACCCGGCCACGAGCGCCCAGAGGATCGCCTCGAGATCATCGATGACGCTCGCCCAGCTGAGCCCCCGAGCGGCTTCGGCGGCGGCGGCGCGGAGACCCGCACGCAGGCGCGGATCTGCGGCAAGCTCCTGCCCCGACTCGACGAATGCCGTGGCGTCACGGTAGGGCGCGAGGAGCGCGCTCGTCCGATGACGCAGATATTGGTGGGCCGCGGCGTAGTCGAACGCGACGATCGCGAGCCGGCTCGCCATCGCCTCGGTCGTCACGTTGCCGAAGGTCTCCGTGAGGCTGGGGAACAGGAAGACGTCGGCCGAGGCGTAGTGCTCGGCGAGTGCGCGCCCAGTCCGCATCCCGGCGAACACGAAGTCGCGGTTCGTGGCACGCAGCGCTGCACCTTCCGGCCCGTCGCCGACGACGACCACCTTGAGGCGCGGGGCCACCGCCTGCATCGCGCGACACGCCTCAACGAAGAGCCGGAGACCCTTTTCGGCCGCGAGCCGCCCGACCGAGAGCGCGACGATATCCTCGGCACCTGCGCCCCAGGTGCGCCGAAGCTCGTCGCTCCGGTGCGCCGGGTCGAAAAGCTCGAGATCGATTCCTCGCCCGACGACCTCGAGCCGGCGGTAGCCGGCGGAGCCGAGCACGGAGCGCATCTCCCCGGTGGGCACGAGCGTGCAGTCGGCGCGGTTGTGGAGCCGGCGCAGGTAGCGCGCGACGAGCCGGCTAAAGAGCCCGAGGCCGTAGTGGCGGCTGTAGTCGTGGAAGTTGGTATGGAACTCCGAGCAGACCGGAATCCCGAGCTGGCGCGCTGCGGTCACCGCGGAGTTGCCGAGAGGACCCTCGGTGACGACCTGCACGATATCGGGCCGGCGCGCGCGCCACGCGGCGAGGAGTACCCGTTTCGAGGGAACTCCCATGCGCAGCGCCGGGTAGCGCGGCAGCGGTAAGCCCCGCCGGAGCAAGGTCTCTAGGTCTGCCTCCGGAGGAGCCTTACGGTGCGCCGGAGGTTCGTCGGCCTGGCGCGGCCGGACAAGCTGGATCGAGTGCTGCCGCTCGCGCAAGCTGGCGACCATGACGCCGATCGTCCGCGCGACGCCGTTGACCTCGGGGGGATAGGTTTCGGTGACGACCGCTATGCGCAGCGGCCGGCGGGTGGGATCGACGCTCACCCCGCGGACGATGCGCGCCGGGGATGAAGGGAGGATGAAGCGTGGTTGAAGTTTCGGTTACAAACTTCTGATTCGCTTGCGAGATCGGCTCAAAGCCTTTCGAGGATGACCAGCGCCCAGATCACCGCGACATTGACCAGACTGAGAAAGACCGCGGCGCTGCCGATGTCTTTGGCCCGCTTCGACAGCCGGTGCTGGTCGAACGAGATGCGATCGACGGCGGCTTCAATCGCTGAGTTCAAGAGCTCGACGATCAGCACCAGCAGGACGCTCGCGATCATCATCGCCTTGCCGATGCCGCCAACGTCGAGCATCAGGGCGATCGGAATGAGCACGACCGCGAGAAACACCTCCTGCCGGAACGCATCTTCGTGCTGAAACGCCGAGGCGAACCCCTGGAGGGAATAGCCGCAGGCGTTCAGCAGGCGTTGGAGTCCGGTCTTGCCCTTGAACGGGCTTTCGTTCACGCCGCCCTCGACCCGGCGGTTCTCCATCGACTCGCTCCCTCATGTGTCACGTCAAAAAGCGCGCGCAATGTATCACGCGACCGCTGATTTTCTGGCATTGTCATGAGGATTTCACAACCGCTTCACCGGGCTGTCACTGGCCTTTCCTACAGTCCGCCTGGTGCGTAAGAGGAGTGAAAGGTGCTGCGAGAACAGGTACTTTCGCTCGACATCGGGCGATCTCAGCTGGCCCTCGGGCTGGCGCGCTCGGAGGCCGAAGTCGTGGAGGCCCAGCGTCTGCGCTACGCGGTGTTCGCCGAGGAGCTCGGCGCGCGACTCGCTGGACCGGCGCCCGGCATCGACGAGGATAGGTTCGACGAGTTCTGCGATCACCTCGTGGTCCGCGATCTCGCCATCGGCGAGGTCGTCGGCACCTACCGCATCCTCCCGCCCGGGCGGGTCGAATCGGCCGGCGGCTACTACGCAGAGCAGGAATTCGATATCGCGCGCCTGGATCATCTGCGCCCGGGGCTCGTCGAGGTTGGCCGCTCGTGCGTCCACCCCGACCACCGCACCGGCGCGGTGATCGCCTTGCTCTGGTCGGGCCTCGCCCGCTACGCGCTTGCCGGCGGATATACCCACTTCATCGGCTGCGCGAGCATCGGCATGGCGGACGGCGGGCATGCGGCCGCGAACATCTTCCGGCGCATCGAGCGCAGCCACCTCGCGCCGCGCGAGTACCGGGTCTTCCCGCGCTGCCCGCTGCCGGTCGCGAGCCTCGCCGACGATCATCCCGCTGAGCTCCCCCCGCTCGTGAAGGGTTACCTGCGACTCGGCGCGTACGTGTGCGGCGCACCGGCGTGGGATCCGGACTTCAACACTGCGGATCTCGCCGTCCTGCTGCCGATGGCGCGCTTCGACTCGCGGTACGCACGGCGCTTCCTCCACGACGCGCTCGCCGCGCCATCGGGCTAGCCCGAGGCGACCGCGCCTGCGGCGGCGCGGTGTCAGGCGCCGTCCTCGCGGGCCAGCATCTCGAGCAGCTCTTCCTGCGCCGAGTGCCGCGATTTGACCGGGGTCTTGCGCGCGTAGACGCCTTCCGAATCCATCTCCCACGCCTGGACGTTGTCGGCGAGGTAGGGTTGCAGGCCCTCTCGGATGACGCGCGCTTTGAGCTTCCTGTCGAGCACCGGGAAGCAGAGCTCGATGCGACGGAAGAAGTTGCGGTCCATCCAGTCGGCGCTCGACAGATAGACGTCGTCCGCGCCGTCGGCGCGGAAGCAGAACACCCGGTGATGCTCCAGGAACCGGCCGATGATCGAGCGCACCTTGATGTTTTCCGACAGGCCTTCGACGCCGGGCCTGAGCGCGCAGACCCCGCGCACGATCAGGTCGATCTTCACTCCCGCCTGCGATGCGTCGTACAGCGCCTCGATCGTCTCCGGCTCGAGCAGCGCGTTCATCTTGGCGATAATCCGCGCCGGCTTGCCCTCCCGCGCGAGCGCGGCCTCGCGCCGGATCGCGTCGATCACGCGCTGGTGCAGCGTGAACGGCGACTGCCATAGATAGTGCAGCCGGCCGGCGCTGCCGAGGCTCGTGAGCTGATTGAAGACCTGGTTCACGTCCGCACACACCTCGTCGTCGCACGTGAACAGGCCGAAGTCGGTATAGGCGCGCGCGGTGCGCGGGTGATAGTTCCCGGTGCCGAGGTGAACGTAGCGCTTGAGCTTGCCTTCCTCGCGCCGCACCACCATCACCATCTTGGCGTGGGTCTTGTGCCCGACCACGCCGTAGACGACGTGCGCCCCGACCTCCTCCAGCCGCGCCGCCCAGTTGATATTCGCCTCCTCGTCGAAGCGCGCCTTCAGCTCGACGACGGCGGTGACCTCCTTGCCCTTGCGCGCGGCGTCGATCAGCGCCTCCATCAGCACCGAGTCGGTGCCGGTGCGATACACGGTCTGCTTGATCGCGACGACGCTTGCGTCCTCGGCCGCCTCCTGCAGGAAGCGCACGACCGGCGCGAACGACTGGTAGGGATGGTGAAGGAGGATGTCCCCGGCGCGGATCGCCTCCATCATGTCGACGCGCTTGGCGAGCACTGCGGGAAAGCCGGCGCGGAGCGGCGGGTAGGCGAGGTCCTCGCGGTCCACCTCGTTCGGTACCGCCATCAGCCGGGCGAGATTCACCGGGCCGTTGACCTGATAGAGGTCGTCCGACCCGAGATTGAACTGCTGCAGCAGAAACTCGGCCATCTGCGGCGGGCAGTCGTCGGCGACCTCGAGCCGGACCGCGTCGCCGAAGTGCCGCTGCGGCAGCTCGCCCTGGAGGGCGCGGCGCAGGTCTTTCACGTCCTCCTCGTCAACGAAGAGGTCGCTGTTGCGAGTGACACGGAACTGGTAGGAGCCGAGGACCTGCATGCCCGCGAAAAGCTCCCGCACGTGCTCGTGCAGGATAGAGGTCAGGAACACGAACGTGGTCCGGTGGGCGTTCGACAGCTCCGGCGGGAGCTTGATGATCCGCGGCAGGATGCGCGGCGCCTGCACGATCGCCACGCGCGCGTCGCGCCCGAAGGCATCGCGCCCCTCGAGCTCGACGGCGAAATTGAGGCTCTTGTTGAACACGCGCGGGAACGGGTGCGCCGGATCGAGCCCGATCGGCGTCAGCACCGGCATCATCTCCCGCAGGAAGTACTCGCGCACCCACGCGCCTTGTGTGGCGGTGAACTCGCTGCGGCGCAGGAACTTGATCCCTTCGCGCTCCAGGTCGGGCAGGATCGCCTCGTTCAGCAGCTGGTATTGCCGTGCAACGAGCTCGTGCGCGACCCGGCTTATCGCCTGGAACACCTCGCGCGGGACCTTGCCGTCCGGCCCCGCGCCGGCGATGTCCATCTTGATCTGTTCCTTGACCCCGGAGACGCGGATCTCGAAGAACTCGTCGAGGTTCGAGGAGACGATGCAGAGGAACTTCAGCCGCTCGAGCAGCGGAACCGTCGGGTCCTCGGCCTGGGCGAGGACCCGCCGCTGGAACTCGAGGAGACCCAGCTCGCGGTTCAGGAAATGGCCCTGGACGTGCCGCGGCGGCGGAGCGGTCTTGGCGGCCATGCGCGACCGCAGGCTACGGACGGGGCTTTGCACGATTGTTACAGCGGAGGGGGTACACGGCATTGTCATCTTCGACCCCTACACTCGTCAACTTGCGTTGGAAACCGGCGAAAGGGAGCCATGCAGAGCGCCGCGCACACCTCGAAGCACTTCGACGCCGAGCTCGAAACGATCCGCACCCGGGTGCTCGAGATGGGCGGAATCGTCGAGTACCAAATCCGCTATGCGATCGAGGCGCTACGCAACGGCGACATGGCGCTCGTCAACCGCGTGATCAAGGACGAGGCGACCGTCAACCGCCTCGAGCGCGATATCGACGAAGCGTGCACCAACGTCATCGCGCGCCGCGCCCCGGCGGCCAACGACCTGCGCTTCCTCACCATGGTGTACAAGATCCTGACCGACCTCGAACGCATCGGCGACGAGGCCAAGAAGATCGCGCTGATCGCTCGCGGCTTGCGGCTCGCCGAGCGGGCGAGTCCGGGAATGCCGGAGATCCAACGCGTCTCGGCGCTCGTGATCGACATGCTGCGGCGTGCGCTGGACGGGCTCGCGCGCCTAGAAGCGCAGGACGTACCCGACGTCGTGCGGCAGGACGACGAAGTGGACGAGTCCTTCAAAGGCATCCTGCGCCAGCTCCTCACCTACATGATCGAGGACCCGCGGATGATCTCGAGATCGATCGACGTGATCTTCGTCGCCAAGTCGCTCGAGCGTGTCGGTGATCACGCGAAGAACATCTCCGAATACGTGGTCTACATGATCAAGGGGACGGATGTGCGCCATGGTTCGATCGAGGAGATCGAAGCGGCCGCCAAGGCCTGAGTGCGGGAAGGGCCGAGGCTACCGCGCCCTCGTTGCCGCGTTAGCCCCGGGGTGCTAAGGTGAGGGCGACTTCGATGCCGCGCCTCTCACTCGTGCAATTCGACTCGCTCGCTGCCGTCGACCTCGGGTCGAACAGCTTCCACCTGCAGGTCGGGCGGGTCGTCGACGACCAGATCTATCTGCTCGATTCTCTGCGCGAGCCGGTGCGGCTCGGCGGCGGGCTCAATCGCGACAAGCGACTCGATCGCGCAACCCAGCTCCGGGCGCTCGAAGCGCTGTCGCGCTTCGGCGAGCGGCTGCGCGGCTTTCCGCAGGGCGCGGTCCGCGCCGTCGGCACCAACGCGCTGCGCGTGGCGAAGAACGCGCCGCAATTCCTCGAGGACGCACGGTCCGCGCTCGGGTTCCCGATCGAGGTGATCTTCGGGCGCGAGGAAGCCCGCCTGGTGTACCTGGGCGTGTCGCACAGCCTCCCGCCCGCCCCGCATCGCCGCCTCGTGGTGGACATCGGCGGCGGGTCGACCGAGTTCGTGATCGGCACCGGCTACGAGCCGGAGCTGATGGAGTCGCTGCGGATCGGCTCCGTGAGTCACAGCCTGCGCTTCTTCCCCGACGGGCGCATCGACAAGCCGGCAATGAAGAAGGCCGAGCTGGCCGCCTCGAACGAGATCGAGCGCCTGGTGAAGGAGTACCGGCGCACCGGCTGGAAGCAGGCGATCGGATCCTCCGGTACGGCGAAATCGCTCGCGGCAATCCTGGCCGAGAACGGCTGGTCGAACGGCGCGATCAACGCCGACGGGCTGGACCGGCTGCGCTCCCAGTTCCTCAAGGCCGGCGACGTCGACAAACTCGACTTGCCGGGGCTGCGCGCCGACCGCGCCGCCATCCTGCCGGGCGGGCTCGCGATTATGGTCGCGGTCTTCGAAGGGCTGGGGCTCGACGAGATGGAAGTGGCCGAGGGCGCGCTGCGGCAGGGCGTGCTCTACGATCTGCTCGGGCGGGTGCAGCACCATGACATGCGCGAGTTGACCGTGAAGCAGTTCATTCGCCGCTATCACGTCGATGCGGCGCAGGCCGAGCGGGTCGAAACGCTTGCGCTTGCGCTCTACCATGCCCTCGCCGAGCGCGGGCGCGACGGCGACACGCAGACGCTGGCGTGGGCGGCGCGGCTGCACGAGATCGGGCTCTCGATCGCGCACGCCGCCTATCACAAGCACTCGGCCTACATGCTCTCGAACGCCGATATGCCCGGCTTTTCGAAGGACGAGCAGGCACGGCTCGCGCGCATTGCGCTCGCGCACCGCGGCAAGCTGGCGAAGATCGACGGGCTCCCGGCGCGGAGCGCTGACTGGGCGCTGGTGTTCTGTTTGCGCGTCGCCGCGTTGCTCTGCCGGAGCCGCGTGGACGTGCCGCTGCCGCGGCTCGGCGCGCGCGCGATCGCTGGCGGCTTTCAGCTCGCGCTTCCGGCGGGCTGGCTCGAAGAGCATCCGCTAACGGCGGCCGCGCTCGAGGCCGAAGCCGAGGACTGGCGCGCCGTAGGGTTGCGCTTTGACGTCCGCACGCTGCCCGCGGATCGCGCGCAGGTCGCGGGCTAGTCGGCCCGCGATCCCGGCGCGAACCCGGGACCAGTCGGAGAGCCCTCCTGGGCGCGGCGTTCGCCGGGGTGACGAGCGCTAGAGCAGATCCGGCCCGACGACGGCCCGCAACACGACCTGGCCGTTGCCGTCGCGGCTGCGGCGGCTGAACCACCACACCTGGCCCTTCTTGACCGACAGATCCGCCTCGGCGCCGCCGAGCAGCAGCGCGGCGACTCGGCCGAGGGTGGGTTGATGGCCCACGACGAGCACGGTCCCGTCTTCATCCGGCCAGCCGGCGGCCTTCAACACGTCCGCGGCCGCGGCGCCAACGCCTACCTCGCGCGCCGTCTCGAGCGGCAGCTCCAGCGTGGAGGCCGTCTGCTGCGCGCGAGTCGCCGGGCTCACGATTATCCGCGGCCGCCTCGGCAGATGGGTCTTCAGCCATCCTCCGACTGCCGCCGCCTGCTTGCGGCCCTTCTTCGTCAGCGCGCGCTCGCCGTCGGGGACGCCGTCTTCGGCTTCGGCGTGACGCCAGAGGAGAAGATCCATCGGAGCGGGGACGCGCAGGCGCTAACCTGCCGGCTTGATCCGGTAGGGACAATCGGGCTTCAAGCAGTCGGCGTACAGGTACAGCGAGTGCTCGCGGATGTGGAAGCCGCGATCCTTGGCGATCCGGCCCTGACGCTTTTCGATCTCGGCGTCGTAGAACTCCTCGACGCGGCCGCACTGGAGACAGACGAGGTGGTCGTGGTGGCTCGAGTCGTTCAGCTCGAACACGGCCTTGCCCGACTCGAAATGGTGGCGCTGCAAGAGCCCCGCCTGTTCGAACTGTGTCAGCACGCGGTAGACGGTGGCGAGCCCGATGTCGAGTCCGTCCTTGATGAGCAGCTTGTAGACGTCTTCCGCGGCGAGGTGGCGGACCGAGCTGCGCTCGAACAGCTCGAGAATCCGCAACCTCGGCACCGTCGCCTTGAGGCCTATCGTCTTGAGGTCGGAGGCGTTGGTCATCGGGAACCTTAGCAGCACACGGAGCAGGACACGGATCCGGACACTGGGCGGGGTACCTGGCGTGGCGCGACGAATCGATCCGTTATCATACTGACTTTGCTCGCCTCCGATACGCGCCGCATGCGCCGCCTCTGGCTAGTTTCCACGACGCGAGAGGGCATACCCCTTCGCGCTCCCCGATCTCAGGAGAATCGCCGCCCCACGGCGGCGATTCTCGTTCTAGTGGTCGCCCTGCCGCTCTTCACGGCCTGCGGCCCGACCAACTTCTTCTCCGTCTACCGAATGGAAATCCAGCAGGGCAACTTCATCTCGCAGGAAGCGGTGTCCCAGCTCAAGTCCGGGATGACCAAGGACCAGGTGCGCTTCGTTCTCGGTACGCCGCTCGTGGCCGACATCTTCCACGAGGATCGCTGGGACTACGTCTTCATGCGACGGCGGCAGAACGCGTCCCAGACCGAGGAGCGGCGGGTGTCGGTGTTCTTCGAAGACGGGAAGCTCGCCCGCGTCGAGGGCGACGTCGTGCCCGGTCAGGTCGGTGCGGGCAACGCGCCCGCTCCCGTGCCCGCGGGCGGCAAATGAAAGTCGTGATCGCCGGGGCCGCGGGTCGCATGGGACGGACGCTCATCGAGGCGGTGCTCAAGTCGGGCGATCTCGCGCTCGCGGCGGCGCTCGAGGCGCCCGGCCATCCGTTGCTCGGCCGGGATGCCGGCGCGGCGCTCGGCACGCCTGCGGGCATAACGCTGACCGCGGACGTCGCCGCGGCGGTCGCGGCCGGCGATTGCCTCGTCGATTTCACGCTGCCTGAAAGCACGGCCAGGAACGTGGACGCGTGCGTCGCCGCAGGCAAGAATTTGGTCATCGGCACCACCGGCTTCGATGCGGCCGGGAAGGCGCAGATCGCCGCCGCCGCAGCGCGCATCCCGGTCGCGATGGCGCCCAACTTCGCGATCGGCGTCAACGTCACCTTCAAGCTCGCCGAGATCGCTGCCCGCATCCTCGGCGACGACTACGACGTCGAAATCGTCGAGGCGCACCACCGCCACAAGGTCGACGCGCCGTCCGGGACCGCGCTCCGGCTCGGCGAAGCGGTCGCGGGCGCGCTCGGCCGCGACCTGAGGGCGGTGGCGGTGCACGGCCGTGAAGGGATCACGGGGGAGCGCGACCGTCGCCAGATCGCGTTCCACGCCCTGCGCGGCGGCGACATCGTCGGCGAGCACACGGTGATCTTCGCCGGCGAGGGCGAGCGGGTCGAAGTGACCGTACGGTCGGGAAACCGTATGACCTACGCGCAAGGCGCCCTTCGCGCCGCACGCTGGCTCGTGGGCCGGCCGGCCGGTCGCTACGACATGTTCGACGTCCTCGGGTTGACGTAGCGGCCGGTGCAGCGGGCGGGCAGGGCGCTCCTCGCCGTCGCTGCGGTGCTGCTCGCGGCCGCGCCAGCGGTGCTCGCGCAGAGAGGCGCCGGCGACGTCGTCTATGTGCCCACGCCGCCGGTCGTCGTCGAAACGATGCTGAAGATGGCCGAGGTCGGTCCCCGCGATTTCGTCATCGACCTCGGCTCGGGCGACGGCCGGGTCGTGCTCGGTGCCGCCGGCCGCGGCGCCCGTGCGCTCGGCGTCGATCTCGACCGGCACCTGCTCGGCGTTGCCGTGGAGGCGGCGAAACGCGAGGGACTCACCGAGCGTGCGACGTTCAGGGAGCAGAACCTGTTCGAGACCGATCTGCGGGGCGCGACGGTGATCACGACCTATCTCCTTCCCGACATGAATCTCAAGCTGCGTCCGAAGCTTCTCGAGCTGCCGCCCGGCACGCGGATCGTCGCGCACGACTACCACATGGGCGACTGGCTCCCGGACGAATCCCGGACGCTGGCGGTGCCCGAGAAGACGGTCGGTCTCGCCGGGTACAGCCATGTGTACCTGTGGCACGTCCCGGCGCGCGTCGCCGGGCGCTGGCGCACCGAGATTCCGGTCGCCGGAAAGCGCTGGCCGCTCGAGTTCGAGCTCGAGCAGCGGTTCCAGGTGGTGACCGGCCGTGCGCAGGCCCTCGCCAATCGCCCGACGAGGTTACAGACGCCCCGCCTGCGCAGCGATTCGCTCGTGTTCATGGTCGAGCTCGGCCCGGGGCGGCCGCCGGTGCGGTACGAGTTTCGCGGGCGCGTGGCCGGTGACGAGCTGCGCGGCACCGCGTTTGTGTGGGAGAACAACGCGCGGCGCGAGGTGGCGTTCGCGGCGCAGCGCATCGCCCCCGGCATCGCGGCTGTCAACTGAAGCGGGTGAGAGCAACTCGGGTGAGAGCAAGTCGGCCACGCTGCACCGCGATATAATCGCGTGCCGAAACGGGACGAGCCGGGCGGAAACTCCACCAACCGGCCCGTCCCGTTTTCGCGAACGAGAGTCCTCCGAACGTGTCCGCCCCGCCGTCGCCCGCACTCCTCGCACTTGCCGACGGCACCCTTTTCCGCGGGCTATCGATCGGCGCCGACGGCACGAAGGTCGGCGAGGTGGTGTTCAACACTGCCATGACCGGCTACCAGGAGATCCTGACCGACCCGTCGTACTCCGAGCAGATCGTCACGCTCACTTGCCCGCACATCGGCAATACGGGCGTGAACGCCGCCGACGAGGAGTCGCCGCAGGTCCATGCGGCGGGTCTCGTCATCCGCGAACTCCCGGTCCGCGCATCGAGCTGGCGCGCGGACCAAACGCTGCCCGAGTACCTCGCCGCGCGCGGCGTCGTGGCGATCGCCGGACTGGATACGCGCCGGCTCACGCGCATCCTCCGCGAGCAGGGCGCCCAGAACGGTTGCCTCATGGCCGTGCGGGTGGACGAGGCCGAGGCGCTCGCGAAAGCGCGCTCGTTCCCCGGGCTCGCCGGGATGGATCTCGCGAAAGTGGTCACGACCGCACGCGCGTACGAGTGGGGCGAGGGCAGCTGGGGACTCGGCGAGGGCTACCGCAAGCTCGAGCGTCCGCGCTATCGCGTAGCCGCTTACGACTACGGCGTGAAGCGGAACATCCTGCGCATGCTCGTCGACCGCGGCTGCGCGGTGACGGTCTACCCCGCGCAGACGCCGGCGCGGGAGGTGCTCGCGGCGAAACCCGACGGGGTGTTCCTGTCGAACGGCCCCGGCGACCCGGAGCCGTGCACCTATGCGATCGAGGCGATCCGCGAGCTGCTCGACGCAACGCGCGTCCCGGTGTTCGGGATCTGCCTCGGACACCAGCTGATGGGGCTCGCTTCCGGCGCGCGCACCGTCAAGATGAAGTTTGGGCACCACGGCGCGAACCACCCGGTGAAGGATCTCGACACCGGGCAGGTCGTGATCACCAGCCAGAACCACGGCTTCGCGGTCGATCCGGCGAGCCTGCCGGCGAATCTCCGGCCGACCCACGTGTCGCTCTTCGACGCGAGTCTCCAAGGCCTTGCGCGAACCGACCGGCCCGCCTTCTGCTTTCAGGGACATCCCGAGGCGAGCCCGGGGCCGCACGACATCGGCTACCTGTTCGACCGGTTCGCAAGGCTGATGGCCGAGAATCGGAAATGAAGCCGTCGCGATGCCGAAGCGCAGCGACATAAGAAGCATCCTGATCATCGGCGCCGGCCCGATCGTCATCGGCCAGGCGTGCGAGTTCGACTACTCGGGCGCGCAGGCCTGCAAGGCGCTGCGGGCCGAGGGCTATCGCGTCATCCTGGTCAACTCCAACCCGGCGACCATCATGACCGACCCGGAGATGGCCGATGCGACCTACGTCGAACCGGTCACCTGGCAGGTGGTGGAGGCGATCATCGCGCGCGAGCGACCCGATGCGCTGCTACCCACGATGGGCGGGCAGACGGGGCTCAATTGCGCGCTCGACCTCGCTCGGCACGGCGTGCTCGAGAAGCACGGCGTCGAGTTGATCGGTGCGAGCCGCGCGGCGATCGACAAGGCCGAGGATCGCGAGAAATTCAAGCTCGCCATGAAGCGCATCGGGCTCGACTGCCCGCGCTCGGCGCTGGCGCACTCGATGGAGGAGGCGCTCCAGCTCCAGGGCGCGGTCGGCTTCCCGGTCGTGATCCGGCCGTCTTTCACGCTGGGCGGCTCCGGGGGCGGCATCGCCTACAACCGCGAGGAGTTCGTCGCAATCTGCGAGCGCGGCCTCGACGCCTCGCCCACGCGCGAGCTTCTGATCGAAGAGTCGGTGATCGGCTGGAAAGAGTTCGAGATGGAGGTGGTGCGCGACCGGCGCGACAACTGCATCATCGTCTGCTCGATCGAGAACCTCGATCCGATGGGCGTGCACACCGGCGATTCGATCACCGTCGCCCCGGCGCAGACGCTCACCGACAAGGAGTACCAGCTGCTGCGCAACGCCTCGATCGCGGTGCTGCGCGAGATCGGCGTCGACACCGGCGGCTCGAACGTGCAGTTCGCGATCGATCCGCGCGACGGGCGGATGCTCGTGATCGAGATGAACCCGCGCGTGAGCCGCTCCTCCGCGCTTGCGTCGAAAGCGACCGGGTTCCCGATCGCGAAGATCGCGGCCAAGCTCGCCGTCGGGTATACGCTGGACGAGCTCGCGAACGAGATCACCGGGGGTGCCACACCGGCGTCCTTCGAGCCGACGATCGATTACGTGGTGACGAAGATCCCGCGCTTCGCGTTCGAGAAATTCCCGCACGCCAACAGCCGGCTGACCACGCAGATGAAGTCGGTCGGCGAGGTCATGGCGATCGGGCGCACCTTCCAGGAATCGTTCCAGAAAGCGCTGCGGGGCCTCGAGGTCGGCGCCGATGGTCTGGACGAGAAGACCACCGATCGCCAGACGATCGACACCGAGCTCCGCGATGTCGGGCCCGAGCGGATCTGGTACGTCGCGGATGCGTTCCGCTGCGGCCTCGCGTTCGACGAGATCCAGCGTGCGACGCACATCGATCCGTGGTTCCTGGCGGAGATCGAGGACCTCGTTCAGCGCGAGCGCGCGCTCGCGGGCCGCTCGCTCGACTCGATCCCGGGCGAGGAGTTGCGGGAGCTCAAGCGCCGCGGGTTCTCCGACCGGCGGCTGGCACGGCTGCTCGGCAGCTCCGACGGCGCGGTGCGCGAGCGGCGCGTCGCGCTCGGCGTGCGCCCGGTCTACAAGCGGGTCGACACCTGCGCCGCGGAGTTCGCGACCCGGACGGCCTATCTCTATTCGACCTACGAGGACGAGTGCGAGGCCCAACCGACCGCCCGCAAGAAGATCATGGTGCTCGGCGGCGGGCCGAACCGGATCGGACAGGGGATCGAGTTCGACTACTGCTGCGTGCACGCCGCGCTCGCGCTGCGCGAGGACGGCTTCGAGACCATCATGGTCAACTGCAACCCCGAGACGGTCTCGACGGACTACGACACCTCCGACCGGCTTTACTTCGAGCCGCTCACCCTCGAGGACGTCCTCGAGATCGTCGACATCGAACAGCCGGCGGGCGTTATCGTGCAGTTCGGCGGGCAGACCCCGCTCAAGCTGGCGCGCGACCTCGAGCGCGCGGGCGTTCCGATCATCGGCACCACGCCCGACAGCATCGACGTCGCCGAGGACCGGGAGCGGTTCCAGAAGCTCCTGACCGAGCTCGGCCTCAAGCAGCCACCCAACCGGACCGCGCGCACCGAAGCCGAGGCGCTCGCGATCGCCCGCGATATCGGCTATCCGCTGGTCGTGCGGCCGAGCTACGTGCTCGGCGGGCGCGCGATGGAAATCGTGCACGAGCAGCGCGACCTCGAGCGCTACATGCGCGAGGCGGTGAAGGTCTCGAACGACTCGCCGGTGCTGCTCGACCGGTTCCTGAACGACGCGATCGAGGTTGACGTGGACGCGGTGAGCGACGGGCAGCGCGTCGTGATCGGCGGCATCATGGAGCACATCGAGCAGGCGGGCGTCCACTCGGGCGATTCGGCCTGCTCGCTGCCGCCGTTCTCGCTCTCGCCCGAGCTACAGGACGAGCTGCGGCGCCAGACCGTGACGCTCGCGCGGGCGCTTGATGTCGTCGGACTCATGAACACCCAGTTCGCGATCCAGGACGGCGAGGTGTACGTCCTCGAGGTCAATCCGCGCGCCTCGCGTACCGTGCCCTTCGTGTCGAAGGCGACCGGGCGCGCGCTCGCCATGATCGCCGCGCGCTGCATGGCCGGGACCTCGCTCGAGGCGCAGGGGATCCGCGGAGAAGTGGTGCCGCCGTACTTCGCGGTCAAGGAGGCCGTCTTCCCGTTCATCAAGTTCCCCGGCGTGGACACCATCCTCGGGCCCGAGATGAAGTCGACCGGGGAGGTGATGGGCGTCGGCGAGTCGTTCGGCGAGGCGTTCGTCAAGTCGCAACTCGCCGCCGGGGTGCGACTGCCGCGGCGCGGGCGGGCGTTTCTCAGCGTGCGCGATGCCGACAAACCGGCGGTGGTCGAGATCGCCCGAGGGCTCGCCGCGCTCGGCTTCTCGCTCGTGGCGACAGGCGGCACCGCGGCAGCACTCGCCGCCGCCGGGCTCCCGGTCGCGACCGTGAACAAGGTCGCCGCGGGCCGCCCGCACATCGTCGACATGCTCAAGAACGGCGAAATCGACCTGATCGTCAACACCGTCGACGAGAAGCGGACCGCAATCTCGGACTCGCGCTCGATCCGGACCACCGCGGTGCAGAGCCGCATCACCTACTACACGACCATCGCCGGGGCCCGGGCAGCCGGTGCCGGCCTCAGCCACATGGAGTCGTTGACGCCCCTGAGCCTTCAGGACTTGCACCGGCGCCTAAAGGCCGCTTAAGATGCGCACCATCCCCCCGCCCCCGGGTCCTACGCCCGGGGGTTTGCTTTTGGCACCCGATGTTGCACGCGTGAGCCGTACCCGTTGCAGCACCCGCTCCTTTTTCGTACCCGGACAACGAGATGACCAAGACCCCTTTGACCGTTAGCGGGGCGCAGCAGCTGAAGACCGAGCTGCACCGGCTCAAGACCGCCGAGCGCCCGGCGGTGATCCAGGCGATCACGGATGCGCGCTCCCACGGCGATCTCTCGGAGAATGCCGAGTACGCTGCAGCGAAGGAGCGTCAGAGCTTCATCGAGGGCCGCATCGCGGAGGTCGAGTCGAAGCTCGCGAACGCCCAGGTCATCGACCCCAAGCTCGTCGACGCCGAGGGCCGTTGCGTGTTCGGCTCGACGGTCGAGCTGGAGGACGTGGCCTCGAACGAGCTCACCCGATACCAGATCGTCGGCGAGGACGAGGCCGACATCAAGCAGGGCAAGATCTCGGTCACCTCGCCGATCGCGCGCGCGCTGATCGGCAAGTACCCCGGCGATCAGGTCGAGGTGCAGACGCCGGGCGGGACGCGCGCGTTCGAGATCGTCGACGTCAAGTACGAGTAGTTGCCGCGGAGTGGTTGCCCAGCGCGCGTCGCGGGCATTTGGGGGTCAGCGGGACCGGAGTTTGGCGCGCCGCGAGAGCGCCGGGCTCCGCTTCGCGGGCCGCGGATCGCGCCGCGTCGGTGCCTTGCGGGTCGGTGCGGCGGTTTGCTCCGCCGCAGGTTCCTCCCGGTAGACGATCAGCACCTTGCCGATATGTTGGACCGGCGCGGCGTTCGTCGCGGCGCAGAGCTCGCTCAGAAGATGGTCGCGCGCGCCCCCGTCGGCGCCCAGCACGCGGATCTTGATGAGCTCGTGCGCGTGCAGCGCGCGGTCGATTTCGGCGAGCACCGAGGGCGTGAGCCCGTCGACGCCGATGTGGACCACGGGAGTGAGGGTGTGCGCACGGCCCTTCAGCGTTCGGCGTTGCGCGGGCGTAAGCTCGTTGGACATCGGGTCTCCTTCAAGGCGGCGATTCTAAATCCCTGATGACCAAGGCGAAAGCGAGCCGTACGTGGGTGGAGCGGCATGTCGCCGACCTCTACGTGAAGCGGGCGCGGGCGCTCGGCTACCGCTCGCGAGCGGCCTTCAAGCTCGCCGAGATCGACGCGAGGGATCGACTGTTCGTCCGCGGTCAGCGGGTGGTGGATCTTGGCGCGGCGCCGGGCGGCTGGTCGCAGGTCGCCGCCGAGCGAATCGGCCCCGGCGGACGGGTGGTCGCCGTCGATGTGCTGGAGCTCGCGCCGATCCCGGGCGTGACGTTCATCCGTGGCGACTTCACGGAGGAATCGGTGGTGCGCGCGCTCGAGCACGCGCTAGGCGGGGAACGCCTGGACCTTGTGCTTTCGGATCTCGCGCCCAATCTCTCGGGTGTGGCGACGAGTGACCAGGCGCGAAGCGTCGAGCTGTGCGAGCTCGCGCTCGATTTCGGCCTTGCGCACCTGAAACCGGGCGGCGCGCTGCTGGTCAAAGCGTTCCAGGGCGCCGGGTTTCCACCTTTTCTCGCACGTCTGCGGGCGGGCTTCGCGCGGGTCGCCTCGCGCAAGCCCGAGGCCTCCCGGAGCCGGTCGAGCGAGATGTATCTGTTGGCGCGCGGACCACGTATCAGAACTTGACGCCGTCGGGCTTTTGCGACAGGGTTCCTTGTCGCTGCACCCGGGGTTTGGGCGTAGAATCAGCGGCATCCGCGCACTTATTCGCGCGCGTTTTCGCTTCGCGTACGATCGCAGTTCCCGGAGGAAGAGAGTTGAACAATCTCGTCAAGAACCTGGTGATCTGGCTCGTTATCGGCCTGGTACTGATGACGGTCTTCAACCAGTTCAATACGCGCTCGACCGCGCAAGCGCCGATGCCCTATTCGCAGTTCGTCGAGGACGTGAAGGCGGGCAAGATCAAGAGCGTCACGGTCGAAGGCCGGATGTTGAAAGCGGTCACGACCGAGGACAAGCGCGTCACGAGCTACTCCCCCGGCGACATCTGGCTGATCAACGACCTCCTCAAGTACGGCGTCAAGGTCGAGGCAAAGCCCGAGGAGGAGCCCTCGCTCCTCATGAACATCTTCGTCTCGTGGTTCCCGATGCTGCTGCTCATCGGAGTCTGGGTGTTCTTCATGCGCCAGATGCAGGGCGGCGGGCGCGGCGGCGCGTTCAGCTTCGGCAAGTCGCGCGCGCGGATGCTCGACGAGTCGAACAACAACGTCACCTTTTCCGACGTCGCAGGGTGCGACGAGGCGAAAGAGGAGGTCTCCGAGCTCGTCGACTTCCTCCGCGACCCGTCCAAGTTCCAGAAGCTCGGCGGGCGGATCCCCAAGGGCGTGCTCATGGTCGGCTCTCCCGGCACCGGCAAGACGCTGCTCGCCCGCGCGATCGCCGGCGAGGCGAAGGTCCCGTTCTTCTCCATCTCTGGCTCGGATTTCGTCGAGATGTTCGTCGGCGTCGGCGCGGCGCGCGTGCGCGACATGTTCGACCAGGCGAAGAAGCACGCACCGTGCATCGTGTTCATCGACGAGATCGACGCGGTGGGGCGCCAGCGCGGCGCGGGCCTCGGCGGCGGCAACGACGAGCGCGAGCAGACGCTGAACCAGCTGCTGGTCGAGATGGACGGCTTCGAGGGCACCACCGGCGTGATCGTGATCGCCGCGACCAACCGGCCCGACGTGCTCGATCCGGCGCTGCTGCGTCCTGGTCGCTTCGATCGGCAGGTGGTGGTGCCGCTGCCCGACATCCGCGGCCGCGAGCAGATCCTGCTCGTGCACATGCGCAAGGTCCCGCTCGCGCCGGACGTGAAGGCGGACATCATCGCCCGTGGCACGCCCGGGTTCTCGGGCGCCGATCTCGCCAACATCGTCAACGAGGCGGCGCTCTTCGCCGCGCGCGGCAACAAGCGTCTCGTCGACATGGACGATTTCGAGCGGGCGAAGGACAAGATCCTGATGGGCGCCGAGCGGCGCTCGATGGTGATGAGCGAGGAAGAGCGGACGACCACCGCGTATCACGAGGCCGGGCACGCCGTCGTGGGCAAGATGGTTCCGAAAGCCGATCCGGTCCACAAGGTGACCATCATCCCGCGCGGCCGTGCGCTCGGCGTCACGTTCTTCCTGCCCGAGAAGGATCGGTACGGCATGGACAAGCAACAGATGCTGTCGCACATCGCCGTGGCGTTCGGCGGGCGCATCGCCGAAGAGGTGTTCCTCGACCAGCAGACGACCGGCGCGCGCCAGGACTTCGAAAGCGCGACCGGGATCGCCCGCGACATGGTGACCCGCTACGGCATGTCCGACTCGCTCGGACCGATGGTCTACGGCGACAATGAAGGCGAGGTATTCCTCGGCCGCTCGATCACGACGCACAAGAACGTGTCGGAGGCGACGCTGCAGAAGGTGGACGCCGAGATCCGGCGCATCATCGACGAGCAGTACTCGCTCGCCCGCCGGCTGATCGAGAGCAACCGCGATAAGGTCGAGGCCATGGCCCGGGCGTTGCTCGAGCTCGAGACCCTCGACGCGGACCAGATCGCCGACATCATGTCGGGCCTGCCGCCGCGGCCGCCGAAGCCGGTCGCCCAGCCGCCGCAGCAGCCGCCGAAACCCGACGCGCCGAGCGCCACCGCGCCCGCGCCTGCGGCCTGAGCCGACGGCGAGTAGCGAGCGAGCCCGCGGGGAGTGGCCGCCCGCGGGCTTTTTCTTTCCCACGCCGCCGCTCCAGTATGCCCTCGGTCCTCCGTTGCGGCCGGTACACACTACCCCTCGACCGGCCGCTCGTGATGGGGATCGTCAACGTCACGCCCGACTCGTTCTACGACGGCGGACGCCACGTCGACCCGCGTGCGGCGCTGGAGCATGCGCAGCGGCTGATCCAGGAGGGGGCGGATCTGCTCGACATCGGCGGCGAGTCGAGCCGCCCTGGCGCTGCGCCGGTCACGGCGGCGACGGAGCTCGACCGGGTGCTGCCGGTGCTGGAAGGTCTCGCCGAGTCCCGCGTCCCGCTGTCGGTCGACACGACGAAGCCCGAGGTCATGCGCGCGGTGCTCGCCCACGGCGCCGCGATGATCAACGACATCACCGCCCTCGCCGAACCCGGCGCGGTGGCGGTGCTCGCGGCGTCGGACGCCGGCGTCTGTCTGATGCACATGCAGGGTAGCCCGCGGACGATGCAGGCAGACCCGGTCTACGGCAACGTCGTCGCCGAGGTGCGCGACTTTCTGGCCGCTCGGGCCGCGGCCTGCGCCGCGGCCGGCATCGCGAGGGAGCGGATCGTCCTCGACCCGGGCTTCGGCTTCGGCAAGACCGTGGCGCACAACCTCGCGCTGCTCGCCCACCTCGATCGACTCGCCGCGATCGGCTACCCGGTGCTCGCCGGCTGGTCGCGCAAATCGAGCCTCGGGAAGCTCACCGGCAAGCCGGCCGACGACCGCCTCGCGGCGAGCGTCGCCGCGGCGCTGCTCGCGGTGGAGCGCGGGGCTAGAATCGTGCGGGTTCACGACGTCGCGGCGACCTGCGATGCCCTGTCGATCCTCGCCGCGGTGCAGGACAACACCTGAGCCTCGATGACCAGGAAGTATTTCGGCACGGACGGGATACGAGGCAAGGTGGGCGAGTCGCCGATCACGCCGGAGTTCGTCCTGCGCCTCGGCTTCGCCGCGGGCGAAGTGCTGGCGCGCGCGTCCGGAGGGCACGAGCGGCGGGCGGTGCTGATCGGCAAGGACACCCGGGTCTCGGGCTACATGCTCGAGGCGGCGCTCGAGGCCGGCTTCGCCGCGGCCGGCGTGGACGTGATGCTCTGCGGACCGATGCCGACGCCAGCCGTGGCGTACCTCACCCGGGCGTTGCGCCTGTCGGCCGGGATCGTGATCAGTGCCTCGCACAACCCCTACCCGGACAACGGCATCAAGTTCTTCTCCGCCGACGGCGGCAAGCTCGCCGACGCGGTCGAGCAGGAGATCGAGGCCGCCCTCGAGCGTCCGCTCGCCTGCCGTCCCTCCGCCGAGCTCGGCAAGGCACGGCGGATCGACGACGCGGCCGGCCGCTATATCGAGTTCTGCAAGAGCACGTTCCCGAACGCGCTCGACCTGAGGGGTTTGCGCATCGTCGTCGACTGCGCGCATGGCGCCGGCTACCAGGTCGCCCCGCACGTCTTCCACGAGCTTGGCGCCGACGTCGTGGCGGTCGGCGACGAGCCGAACGGCTTCAACATCAACGACCGCGTGGGCGCGACGCATCCGGCCGCGCTGGCCGCGGCGGTGTGCGAGCATCGCGCCGATGTCGGCATCGCGCTCGACGGCGACGGCGACCGGCTCCTGATGGCCGATGCTTCGGGCGCGACGTACGATGGCGATCAACTCTTGTACGTCATTGCCTGCGCGCGCGTGCGCGAGGCACGGCTCGAGGGGGTGGTCGGCACGCTGATGACGAACCTGGCGCTCGAGCGGGCGCTCGGACGTCTCGGCGTCGGGTTCGCGCGCGCGAAAGTCGGCGACCGCTACGTCCTTGAAGTGATGCAGGAGAAGGGCTGGGACCTCGGCGGCGAGAACTCCGGCCACATCATCTGCCTCGACCGGCACACTACCGGTGACGCGATCGTCGCGGCGCTGCAGGTGCTGGAGGCCGTGCGCCGGGAGGGCAAGCCCCTCGCCGAGCTTGCCGGCGGCCTGCGCCTGTATCCCCAGAAGCTCATCAACGTGCGGCTCTCGGGGGCCTTCGACTGGGAGCGCGACGCCGGCGTCGGGCGTGCGCGGGCCGAGGCGGAGCAGCGCCTGGGAGACCGGGGGCGGCTGCTGCTGCGGGCTTCGGGTACCGAGCCGGTGCTCCGCGTAATGGTCGAGGGAGAGGACGAAGCCGAGGTGGGTGCGGTTGCGGCCGACCTCGCAGCGTGCGTTGAGCACGCGGCGGGAACGAAATGACCCCGCGCCGGGTGCCCGACTCCGCGCCCGGTGTCACGGAACTGTAACTGCCCCGATCTAGACTCTCCGGATCACGCGAGGAACGCGTGCTCTAGTCATGAGGAGAGTCTGCATGAAACAGCTCAAGATCTATGCCGCAGTCGCGGCCGTGCTGGGTGGCGTCGCCGCGACGCCGGCGGCAACCGCGCAGGTCGTCAAGGTCGACGGCTCCAGCACCGTCTTCCCGGTCACGGAAGCGGTCGCCGAGGACTTCCAGAAGGCGAAGAAGGGCGCTACCAAGGTCACCGTCGGAATCTCGGGCACCGGCGGCGGCTTCAAGAAGTTCTGCCGCGGCGAAACCGACGTCTCGAACGCCTCGCGCCCGATCCTGAAGCAGGAGATGGCGGACTGCAAGGCGGCCGGCATCGAGTACTTCGAGCTGCCGGTCGCGTTCGACGCCCTCACCGTCGTCATCAACCCCAAGAACAACTTCATCAAGACCCTCACCGTGGCCGAGCTCAAGAAGATGTGGGAGCCGGGCGCGCAAGGCAAGGTGACCCGCTGGAACCAGGTGAACCCCGCCTGGCCCGATGCGCCGATCAAGCTCTTCGGTCCCGGCGCCGACTCCGGCACATTCGATTACTTCACCGAGGCGGTCGTCGGCAAGTCGAAGTCGAGCCGCGGCGACTTCACTGCCTCCGAGGACGACAACGTCCTCGTGCAGGGGGTGTCGCGTGACGTGAACGGCCTGGGATATTTCGGTTACGCGTACTACATCGAGAACAAGGACAAGCTCAAGGCCGTCCCGATCGTCAACGAGAAGGGCCAGGCGGTGGAGCCGTCGATGGAGGCAGTGCTGAAGGGCACCTACACGCCGCTCGCGCGGCCGATTTTTATCTACGTGAACGCGAAGTCGCTCGGCAAGCCCGAAGTCAAAGAGTTCGTCGAGTACTACATGAAGCACGGCTCCAAGCTCGCGAAGGAAGTGAAATACGTGCCGCTTCCTGACATGGCTTACACGACCGGCTTGGATCACCTCCAGAAGGGCAAAAAGGGCACCGTGTTCGGCGGCACCGCGGAGGTCGGCGTCACGATCGAAGAGTTGCTCAAGCGCGAAGCGAAGCTTTGAGCGTCTGGCTCGTGGCACGGCGGGGACGGGACCCCTCCCCGCCGGCGTTCTGGGTGCTGGTCGGCTAAACTCCGGGGGAGACGATAACGATGTCCGCCGTCGCGCCAAGCGGCTCCGCTTCGACCAACGTGACCGCCGAGGGGCTCACCACCGCCCGCCTCGCCCAGCGCCGCAGCCGGATCGTCGGCGAAAAGGCGATCGAGCTCATCCTTTTTGCGGCGGCGTCGGTCTCGGTCTTCGTCACGGTCGGGATCGTGTACGTCCTGGTCAGCGAATCGGTCCAGTTCTTCAGGCACGTCTCGCTCTGGAGCTTCCTAACCGATACGCAATGGACGCCGCTTTTCGACGATGCCCACTTCGGCATCATGGTGCTGCTATCGGGCACTCTAACAAGCTCGGCGGTGGCGCTCGTGATCGCGATCCCCCTGGGGACCGTAATCGCGATCTACCTCTCCGAGTTCGCCCCGTTCAAGGTGCGCGAGATCGCGAAGCCGTTCCTCGAGCTACTTGGCGGAGTTCCGACGATCGTCTACGGGTATTTCGCGCTGCTGTTCGTCACGCCGCTCCTCCAGCGGATCTATCCGGAGCTGCCCGGCTTCAACATCCTCGCCGCCGGCCTGGTGATGGGGATCATGATCATTCCCTATGTCAGCTCGATCAGCGAGGACGCCATGCGCGCGGTCCCGATGGCGCTGCGCGAGGGGTCGTACGCGATGGGGGCGACGCGCTACCAGACCGCGGTCAATGTAGTCGTGCCGGCGGCGTTCTCCGGGATCGCCTCAGCCTACATCCTGGGCATCTCGCGCGCGGTCGGCGAGACCATGATCCTGGCGGTGGCCGCCGGGATGCAGCCGAACCTTACCTTCAACCCGCTCGAGCCGGCGGCGACGATCACGGCGTACATCGTCCAGGTGGCGCTCGGCGATCTGCCGCACGGCTCGATCGGGTATCAGACGATCTTCGCCGCCGGCCTCACGTTGATGCTGCTGACACTCGTTTTCAATATCCTCGGCCACGTGCTGCGGAAGCGGTTCAGGGAGGCATACTAGGATGTCGGCCGTCGCTCCGCCCCTTGCCCAGGACGTCCGGACGATCCGGGAGATCATCGCCAGGCACAAGCGCTGGGACTTCATCTTCGGCGTGATCGGGGTAGTCGCGCTGATGGTCGGCGTCCTCACCTTCACCGCGCTCTTCGTCGACATGGCGATCGACGGTATCCCGCGTCTCCAGCCGGATTTTTTCACCAACTTTCCGTCGCGCCGGCCGGCCGAAGCCGGGATTCTGTCGGCCTGGGTCGGTTCGACGCTCGTGATGCTCGTCACCGCCTTCTTCGCCGTGCCCCTGGGCGTCGCGGCGGGCGTCTACCTCGAAGAGTACGCGCGGAAGAATCTCATCACCGACATCATAGAGATCAACATCACCAACCTCGCCGGGGTGCCTTCGATCGTCTACGGCCTGCTGGCGCTCGGCCTGTTCGTATATCAGTTCGGGTTCGGTCAGAGCATCCTGTCGGCGGGCTTGACACTCGCGCTGCTGATCCTCCCAGTCGTGATCGTGGCTACGCGCGAGGCGATCCGGGGGATTCCGCAGTCGATCCGCGAAGGTGCCTACGCGCTCGGCGCCACCCAGTGGCAGACGACGAAGGATCACATCGTTCCGTACTCGGCGGCGGGGATCCTCACCGGCGTGATCATCGGGATGGCGCGTGCGATCGGCGAAACGGCGCCGATCATCACGATCGGTGCGCTGACGTTCATCGCCTTCCTGCCGCCCTCGCCGGTGCAGCCGACGTTCCCCTTCGTGAGCTTCGAGTGGCTGTTCTCGCCGTTCAGCGTGATGCCGATCCAGATGTTCAACTGGACCTCGCGGCCCGAGGCGGCTTTCCATCAAAATGCCGCGGCCGCCGGGTTCGTGCTCGTGCTGATGACGTTGGCGATGAACGGGCTCGCGATCTGGCTCCGTTACCGCCTGCGCAAGAACATCAAGTGGTGAACAGACCACGATATCTACGGGGGAGTGCACATGACCGGGCCCGAGACCGCTGTCGCGCTCAAAGCGGAGGCGAAGAACCTGAGCTTCTACTACGGCGACTTTCAAGCCCTGAAAAGGCTGAACATGCCGGTGCACGACAAGAAGGTTACCGCGCTGATCGGGCCGTCAGGCTGCGGCAAGTCGACGTTCCTGCGCTGTTTCAACCGCATGCACGATCTGTATCCGGGGAACAGGTACGACGGCAACATCGTGCTTTACCCCGACAACACCGATCTCCTCGGCAAGGAAGTGGACCCGATCGAAGTCCGGATGCGGATCAGCATGGTGTTTCAGAAGCCCAACCCGTTTCCGAAGTCGATCTTCGAGAACGTCGCCTACGGGCTGCGCGTGCGGGGCGAGCGGAACCGCCGGCTGCTGGAAGAGAAGGTCGAGCAGGCGCTGCGCAACGCCGCGCTGTGGGAGGAGGCCAAGAACCGCCTCGACGATCTCGCATTCAATCTCTCCGGCGGCCAGCAGCAGCGGCTGTGCATCGCCAGAGCGCTCGCGACCGATCCCGAGATCCTGCTCTTCGACGAGCCGACCTCGGCGCTCGACCCGATCGCGACCGCTAGCATCGAGGAGCTGATTACAGACCTCAAGCACAAGGTGACGATCCTGATCGTCACCCACAACATGCAGCAGGCCGCGCGGGTGTCGGACTACACCGCTTACATGTACCTCGGCGAGCTGATCGAGTTCGATGTGACCGACACGATCTTCATCAAGCCGAAGAAGAAGGAGACCGAGGACTACATTACCGGCCGGTTCGGTTAAGCCGCGCGGCAGCTCAGCCCCCCGTCGACCGGCAGGCAAACACCGGTGATGTAAGCCGCCTCGTCGGAGGCGAGGAAAAGCGCCGCGTTCGCTACGTCCCATGCAGTACCCATCCGGCCCATCGGGCAGGCCGCGTCGCGGCTCGCGACCATGTCCGCGTCGTTCCGGTACTGGCCCGAGATCTGCGTGTAGATGAGCGGCGTGTTCATCATCCCCGGCATGATCGCGTTCGCGCGGATGCCCTCTTTCGAGTACTGCAGCGCGATGCCCACCGTGAACTGGTTCAGCGCCGACTTGCCGGCGTAGTACGAAATGTAGGGGTAGCCGGTGTAGCGCACCGCCGCGATCGACGAGACGTTCACGATTGCGCCCCGGCGCTGCCGGAGCATCACCGGCAGTACGTGCTTGCAGGTCAGGAAGGCGCTGGTGACGTTGATGTCCAGTCCCCGCTGCCACGCTTCCTCCGACAGCTCGATCGGGCCGCCCATGTCGGTGACGCCGACATTGTTGTGCAGGATGTCGATCCGGCCGTGAGCCGCGGCGACCCGGTCGACGAGCGTCTTGACCGAGGCGGTGTCGGTCACGTCCGCGACCCCGGCCTCCACGCGACCACCCTCGGCCGCGATGATTGCGCGGGTCTCCTCGGCGGCATCGCGGTTCAGATCGACCGCGATCACGATCGCTCCGGCGCGCGCGAACGTGACGGCGGTCGCCTTGCCGTTACCCCAACCCGGCCCCGAAGAGCCGGCCCCGAAGACCACTGCGACACGGTCCTGCAGGCGCCCCATCGTCATCCCTTTCCCATCAGCAGGTTCGGCAGCCAGAGCGAAATGGCGGGCACGAACGTCACCAGGGCGAGCACCGCCAGCGCCGTGATGAAGAACGGCACCACCTCGCGCGTCACCTCGCGCGCCGGCACGCGCGCGATCAGCGCGCCGATCGTCAGGCTGATCGCGACCGGCGGCGTGATGAGCCCGAGCACCAGGTTCAGCGCGATCACCATCGAGAAGTGGATCGGATCGATGCCGAGCTTCGCGGCGATCGGGTAGAGCACCGGGGCGAGCATCACCAGCGCCGGCCCGTTCTCGAGGAACGTCCCGATCAGGATCAGGAATACGTTCACCAGGAACAGGAAAACGAGCGGATTCGCCGTCGCCGCCAGCATCCAGTCGGCCACCTGCTGCGGCACGTTCTGGTAGGCGAGGAGCCACGACATCGCCTGCGCGCCGCCGATGACGAGCATGATCACCGCGGTCGTCCGCGCGGTCCGGACGAGCGCCTGCATCACGAGCGCGAGCGTGAGCCCGCGATAGGCGAAGATGCCGACCGCGAGCGCGTAGAACACCGCGACCGCGGAGCACTCGGTGACGTTGAACACGCCCGAGCGGATGCCGACGATGATCAGCACCGGCATCAGCAGGGCCCAGAATGCGGCGCGGAACGTGCGCCAGATCTCCGCGCCGGAGGACTTCCCGTGCACCGGGTACGCGCGTACCCGGCAGATCCACCACGCCATGGCGAGCATGGCCAAAGCGTAGAGGAACCCGGGGAGCACGCCCGCGAGGAAGAGACGGGTGACCGAAAGGTTCGTCAGCACGCCGATGATCACGAAAGTGATCGACGGCGGGATGATCGGGCCCACGATATTCGCGGCGGCGGTCAGCGCCGCGGCGAAGCCCGGCGAATAGCCTTCCTTCACCATCGCCGGGATGAGTACCCGGCCGAGCGCGCTCGTGTCGGCCACCGCCGAGCCCGAGATGCCGGACATGAAGGTCGCCGACGCGACGTTGCTCATCGCGAGCCCGCCGCGGAACCGCCCGAGGATCGCGTTCGTGAAAGCGAGGAGGCGATCGGTCATCCCGCCGGCGGTCATCAGGTCGCCGGCGAGCAGGAAGAACGGGATGGCGAGGAGCAGCAGGCTGTCGACGCCGGAGATGATCTGCTGCGGGACGATCATCAGGTTGATCCCGCCGACCCACAGGATCGCGATCACCGTCGCGGCGATGAGGCTGAACGCCACCGGGACCGCGAGCACCATCAGCACCGCGACGGCGACGAGCAGGATCCCGGCGACCGCCATGGCGGCCCTAGAACTCCTCGCCGGGAACGGCGGGGAACGGCTCGCCGGCGAGGCGTGCGGCGAGCACCATCAGCACGATCAGCGCCATGCCCGTCGGCAGCGCGGCGTAAGGGATCGTCATCGGTATCTCCAGTGCGGCCGACTCCTGCGCCCCGTTGATGCGCGCGAACCCGATCCCCCACCAGGCGAGGACGCCGCAGGTCGCGACCATGACCGAGTCGCGCAGCGCGAGCGCGACGCGCAGGAGCCGTGGCGGCAGGCGGTCGGTCAGCACCGTGACCGAAATGTGGCCGCCGCCGCGCAACACCGCCGCGGCGCCGAGCATCGTCAGCCACACGATCAGAAAGCCCGCGAGCTCCTCCGACCAGCTCGGTGCGCGTTCGAGCACGTAGCGCGCGAAGACCTGGTGCACCATCGCCGCCACCATCACCACCAGCGCGGCGGCGATGAGAACGTCGAGGATGCGCTCGATTGCGGTGGCGAGCCGCGCCGCGCTCACTTCACGGCCTGAATCTTCTGCACCCAGACCGCGAGCTCGGGAAAATCCTTCGTCATCGGCGCGAGCCGCTCGCGGAACGGTCCGGTGTCGACCTTCACGAACTGCATGCCCTTGCCCTCGAGCCGTTTCTTGATCTCGTTTTCCAGCGCCGCCATGCGGTCGGTCGCGGCGAGCATGGTGACGTCGCCCTGCTCGAGCAGGACCTTCTGGACGTCCGGCGGCAGCGACTTAAACCGCTGCTCGGAGAGAATCCAGGTCATCGCGCCGATCACGTGGCCGGTCTCGATGACGTACTTCTGCACCTCGTTGAACTTCTGGCCCTCGATCACCTCGAGCGGATTCTCCTGGCCGTCGACGACGCCCTGCTGCAGCGAAGTGAAGAGCTCCGCCACGCCCATCGGCACCGGGCTCGCACCCAGGTATTCCCAGGTCGCGCGGTACATCTTGAGCGGCGGCACGCGCAGCTTCACCCCCTTCAGCTCGGCGACGTTCCGCACCATCTTGTTGGAGCTCATGTGCCGGGCCCCGCGATAGCCCGCGCCGATGATGCGGAACTGCGTTTTCTGTGCGATCTCGCTGTAGAGCTCGCGGCCCATCGGCCCGTAGTACACGCGCTTGAAGTGCTCGATGTCGCGGACGAGGTAGGGGTAGGCCTCGATCCCGGCGATCGTGTTGTAGCGATCGAGGGTGCCGACGCTCTGCAGCACGATGTCGTTGGTGCCGATCTTGAGCGCTTCGATCGACTTCGGCCAGTCGCCGGTCGAGCCGCTGTGCGCGACGTCGATCTTCACCCGCCCGCCGCTCTTCTCGGCGACCGCCTTGGCGTAGGACTCCGCCGTCTCGTACCAGATGTTCCCCGGCGCGTAGATGTGCGCCATCTTGAGCGTGAGCGTCTGCGCCGATGCGGATGCGGCGAAAAAAATGGACGCGGTGAACGCGGCGATCCGAAAGCGGGCAGGGGCGAGGGTGAGCATTGAAATCCTCCATTGAGCGCGAGTACTCGATCGCGTGCGTCGATCGCCTGCGGTGCGCGTGCCCGACCGGTCGAGTTCACGACGCTAGCAGCCGCGCTTCCCGCGCGTCAAGCGAACGCAAATTGACGCGATCCGGGCTGCGACAGTAGACTCCGCGCTCCTTCGACCACGCGCTCGCCGCCCGGGTCGCCCACGATCCCTCAAGCCATGGCCTCGCGCAACACCCGGCGACTCCTCTCTCTCTACCGCACCATGGCGCGCATCCGCGCGTTCGAGAACGCGGCGGAGGAGGCGAGCAAGGGCGGCGTCGCCGCGTTCGGCGCGGCGCTCGGCGCCCAGGCGCTGGTGCGCGGCCCGCTGCATTTGTCGACCGGCCAGGAAGCGGTTCCGGCCGGCGTCTGCGCGAACCTCGAGCGCACCGATCTGATCACATCGACGCATCGCGGGCACGGCCACACCATTGCCAAGGGCGCCGACGCCACCGCGACGATGTGCGAGCTCTTCGGCCGCGCGACCGGCTTCAACGGCGGCAAGGGCGGGTCGATGCACATCGCCGATTTCTCGGTGGGGATGCTCGGCGCGAACGGCGTGGTCGCCGCCGGAATCCCGATCGCCGCCGGCGCCGCGCACGCGATCAGGCTGCGCGGGGGGCGCGAGATCGTCGCCTGCTTCTTCGGCGACGGCGCGATCAATCGCGGACCGTTTCTCGAGGGGTTGAACTGGGCCGAGATCTACCGGCTGCCGGTGCTCTTCGTCTGCGAGGACAACCGGTACTCGGCGACGACCGCGACCGAGGCGATGACGGGCGGCGATGGGGCGGCGGCGCGCGCAACCGCGATCGGCATCCGCGGCGTGGTCGTCGACGGCAACGATGTGGAGGTCGTCGACGCCGCGGCAGCGGCGCTCGCCGCCGAGGTGCGCGCCGGCAACGGCCCGCGCCTCCTGCACGCCGTCACCTACCGCGTGAAGGGGCACGTGTCGGTCGATCCTGCCGCGTACCGCAAACCCGATGAGCTCGACCGCGCGCTCGAGCAGGATCCGCTGCGAGCCGCCGAGCAGAAGCTCGCCGCGCTCGGCGTCGCCGCCGGTGAGGTCGAGCGCATCCGCAGCGACGCGGAGCGCGAGATCGCCGCGGCCGTGGCCACCGCGAACGCCGCGCCGTTCCCGGACCCCGCCGCCGCCTACGGCGATATCCAGGACATCGGGTCAGGGCGCTGGTTCTGACCATGGCGCGTCTCACGTACGCACAAGCCGCCTGCACCGCGCTCGCCGAGGCGATGCGCGCCGACCCGCGCGTCGTCGCGCTCGGCGAGGACGTCGGGCGTGGCGGGATCTTCGCGCAATACCGCGGGCTCGCGCAGGAGTTCGGATCGCAGCGCGTGATCGACACCCCGATCTCGGAGGCGACGATCATGGGCGCGGCGGTCGGCATGGCGCTGAACGGACTGAAGCCGGTGGTCGAGATGCGCGTGGTCGATTTCGCGCTCTGCTCGATGGACGAGGTCGTGAACCAGGCGGCCAAGGCGCGCTACATGTTCGGCGGGCAGGGCCGCGTCCCGCTCGTCGCGCGCATGCCGAACGGCCTCTGGAGCGCGTCCGCGGCGCAGCACTCGCAGTCGCTCGAGGCGTGGTTCGCGCACATGCCCGGGCTGGTCGTCGTCACCCCGGCCACGCCCGCCGACAACTACGCGCTGCTCCACGCGGCGATCGCGAGCGGCGATCCGGTCATCTACATGGAGCACAAGGAGCTATGGGGAACCGAAGGCGACGTGCCGGAGGGTCGCCGCATCGTGCTCGGGACGGCCGATGTGCGGCGCGTCGGGAGCGATGTGACGCTCGTCACGTGGTCGAGCACGGTGCACACGGCGCTCGAGGCGGCCGAAGTCGCCGCGAAGCGTGGGCTTGCCGTCGAAGTCATCGACCTTCGCACGATCTGGCCGTGGGATCGGGAGGCGGTGCTCGCTTCGGTGGCGAAGACCGGCCGGCTCCTCGTCGCGCACGAAGCGGTGCGGGCCGGTGGGTTCGGCGCGGAGGTGGCGGCGACCGTCGCCGAGGAGCTCGGCGTCCCGGTGAAGCGCATCGGGGCGCCGCGCATCCCGGTCGGCTACTCGAAGCCGCTCGAGGACGAAGCGCGCCTCACCGCCGACAAGGTTGTCGCCGCGCTGGTCGCGCTGTGCGACAAGCCCGGTCCGAAGCGGACCTCCGCCCGGGCCTAGCGCCAGGCCGGTGCGCCCGAAATCTGGGGGCTCGATTCGATCGGCAAGCTCGTGCCGGAGGACGCGGGCCGGGTGCTGGTGATCGGCTCGCACGCGGCGCTGCACGGCGGCCGACCGGAGTCCGCGCTGCCGATCGCTGCGCGCGCCGCTGTGTTCCACGACGCCGGGGTCGGCGCAGCCGGTGTCACGCGCTTGCCCGTTCTGGCCGCGCGCGGCATTCCCACCGCCGCCGTCGGCGGAATGACCGCCCGCATCGGGGATGCCCGCTCGCTCTGGGATACGGGCGTGGTGGCGCATCTCAACGAGCCGGCGCTCGCGCGCGGCGCGCAGGTCGGGATGCGCGCGCGCGAGTTCGCCACGCTCGTCGCTGCCCACCGCTGACGATACGCAAGCCGCTGGGGCCGCACGCTTTTGCTCGCGCGATCGATCGATGATGGCGCGAAATTCGTTTGCGCACGAGCGCGCGAGTGCCCGCGCTAAGCATGCGGAGTCGCTCGCGTCCTGGCCGCTAACCCCCGGTTTTCATTGACCAGAATCGCGCTCGGCCGCTAGAATCACGTGTTTTTCGTGGCGGAGCGCTGATGCGCGCACGGCTCGTCGCGGGCAACTGGAAGATGCATGGGAGCCTCGCGGCAAACCAGCGCCTTCTGGAGTCCGTCAGAACAGGGGTCGAGAGTGCGCCCGGCGTTGAAGCCGCCGTCTGCGTCCCCTTTCCCTATTTGCAACAGGCCGCCGCGGCGCTGGGCGGCACACGGGTCGCGTGGGGCGCCCAGAACCTGAGCGAGCACGATGCCGGCGCGTATACCGGCGAAGTATCGGGCGCGATGCTAAGAGAGCTGGGCTGCCGCTACGTGATCGTCGGACACTCGGAACGGCGGACGTTGTACGCGGAGCGTGACGCGCAGGTCGCGGCGAAGTTCGCAGCTGCACAGCGGGTGGGGTTGGTGCCCATTCTCTGCGTCGGGGAAACGCTCGCGGAGCGCGAGCAGGGCGCGACCGAGGAAGTCGTCGGTCGGCAGATCCGCGTGGTGATGGAGGTGGCGGGGGTTGCGGCGCTCGCCGAAGCGGTCGTCGCTTACGAGCCGGTATGGGCGATCGGTACCGGCCGCACGGCGAGTCCGGAGCAGGCCGAAGCGGTACATGCATTCATCCGCGACACGGTCGGGGCGGCAGACGCTGGGCGTGGCGGAGCGGCTTCCCGTGCTGTACGGCGGAAGCGTCAAGCCGGAGAACGCGCCGGCGCTGTTCGCGATGCGCGACATCGACGGCGGACTGATCGGCGGTGCATCGCTGGTCGCCGAGGATTTTCTCGCAATTCTCCGCGCCGGCGTGACGGCGCGGCGCTAGCGACTCTCAAATAGGAAGATCGACGTGGATATCTGGATGACGATCGTGCTCATCGTGCACGTGCTCGCGGCGCTCGGCGTCATCGGGCTCGTGCTGCTCCAGCACGGCAAGGGCGCCGACGTCGGCGCGGCGTTCGGCTCGGGCGCCTCCGGGAGTCTCTTCGGCGCCACCGGGTCCGCGAACTTTCTGTCGCGGACCACCGCGATCCTCGCCGCGGTGTTCTTTCTCTCGAGCCTCGGACTCGCTTACCTCGCGAACCTGAAGCCGAAGAGCGGCGGCGAGCGTGATGGATGCCGGCGCGCCGCCGGCCGCGGCGGGGACGAAGGCCCCCGCGGCCGAACCGCCGAAGCCGCCCGTGCAGGACAGCCCGAAAGGCACCGACGTTCCGAAGTAAAATGAGGGGGCGCATCGCGATGGTCGGCGCGCGCGATGCGGTTCCCGCAGGCCGACGTGGTGAAATTGGTAGACACGCCAGCTTGAGGGGCTGGTGGCCGCAAGGCTGTGGGAGTTCGAGTCTCCCCGTCGGCACCAACATCGAACGGGGATCGCGGCGAAGCTCGCCGGGTTCCCCTGCTCTGAGAAAGGTAATCGTCGTGCGAGCAGGCCCCGGGCAAGCCGCGATCTTCGGCCGCAGCATTGCGGCAGGTTGATCGGATGCTCGCCGAGTACTTTCCGGTTCTGCTCTTCATCATCGTCGGCATCGTGTTCGGCGCCCTGTTGCTCGGCGCCGGCTTCGTCCTCGGCCCGCGCAAGCCCGACAGCGAGAAGCTCGCGCCCTACGAGTGCGGCTTCGAGGCATTCGAGGACGCACGCATGAAGTTCGACGTGCGCTACTACCTGGTCGCGATCCTCTTCATCCTGTTCGACCTGGAGATCGCGTTCCTCTTCCCCTGGGCGGTGTCGCTGAACGAGCTCGGCGCGTTCGGCTTCTGGTCCATGATGGTGTTCCTTGCGATCCTCGTCATCGGCTTCATCTACGAGTGGAAGAAGGGCGCCCTCGAATGGGAGTAGGCCATGGGCATTGAAGGTGTACTGCAAGAGGGCTTCGTCACCACCCAGCTCGACAAGCTGTTCAACTGGGCGCGCACCGGCTCGATGTGGCCGATGACCTTCGGCCTCGCCTGCTGCGCGGTCGAGATGATGCACGCCGGTGCCGCGCGCTACGACCTCGACCGGTTCGGGATCGTCTTCCGGCCGAGCCCGCGGCAGTCCGACGTGATGATCGTCGCCGGGACGCTCTGCAACAAGATGGCCCCGGCGCTGCGCAAGGTCTACGACCAGATGCCCGAGCCGCGCTGGGTGGTGTCGATGGGGTCGTGCGCGAACGGCGGCGGGTATTACCACTATTCCTACTCCGTGGTTCGCGGCTGCGACCGCATCGTCCCGGTCGACATCTACGTGCCGGGCTGCCCGCCCACCGCCGAGGCGCTGCTCTACGGACTGGTGCAGCTGCAGAACAAGATCCGCCGGACCAACACCATCGCGCGCTGATGCCGACCAGGCTCGAACGTCTGCAGGCCGCGCTGGAGACAGTGCTTGCGGGCAGGATCTCCAGCTTCACCATTGCGCTCGGCGAGATCACCGTCGTCGTGCCCGCCGCCGACTGGGCGGCCGCTGCGGAGACCCTGCGCGACCATCCCGAGCTCCGCTTCGAGGAGGCGATGGACCTGTGCGGCCTCGACTACTCGGCCTATGGCGACATCGTGCAGGAGGGCCCGCGGTTCGCGGTCGTCGTCCACCTGCTCTCGGTCACCCACAACTGGCGCTTGCGGGTGCGCACGTTCGCGCCGGACGACGCGTTCCCGGTCGTCGACTCGCTGACCGGCGTCTGGCCGGGCCTCAACTGGTTCGAGCGCGAGGCGTTCGACCTCTACGGGATCATGTTCTCCGGCCACACCGATCTCCGCCGGCTCCTCACCGATTACGGCTTCATCGGCCACCCGTTCCGGAAGGATTTCCCGGTCTCGGGACACGTCGAGATGCGCTATGACCCCGACCAGAAGCGCGTCATCTACCAGCCGGTGAGCATCGAGCCCCGCGAGGTCGTGCCGCGGATCATCCGCGAAGCGGAGTACGGGGATCTAGGGAACATGGGCGGGCCGGCGGGGCAGGCGACGAAGCACTAGATGGCTGAGATCCGCAACTACACGCTCAACTTCGGGCCGCAGCACCCCGCCGCGCACGGGGTGCTCCGCCTCGTCCTGGAGCTCGACGGCGAGGTGATCATGCGGGCGGATCCGCACATCGGTCTCCTGCACCGCGCCACCGAGAAGCTCGCCGAGCACAAGACCTTCATCCAGTCGCTGCCGTACATGGACCGGCTGGACTACGTGTCGATGATGGTGAACGAGCACGCCTACTGCATGGCGATCGAGCGCCTCCTCGGGGTCGAGGTCCCGCTCCGAGCGCAGTACATCCGGGTGCTGTTCGACGAGATCACCCGGGTCCTGAACCACCTGCTGTGGCTCGGCGCGCACGCGCTCGACGTCGGCGCGATGACGATGTTCCTGTACTGTTTTCGCGAGCGCGAGGACTTGATGGACTGCTACGAGGCGGTCTCGGGCGCGCGCCTGCACGCGGCGTACTACCGTCCCGGCGGCGTCTACCGCGACCTTCCGGACACGATGCCGGGCTACCGCACCTCCTCGTTCCGGAACGCCAAGGAGGTCGCGGAGCTCAACGCGAACCGGCAGGGCTCGCTGCTCGATTTCGTCGCCGACTTCACCGACCGCTTTCCCGGCTACGTCGACGACTACGAGACCCTCCTCACGGACAACCGGATCTGGAAGCAGCGCACGGTCGGCATCGGCGTCGTCACGCCCGAGCGCGCGCTCGCGCTCGGCTTCAGCGGCCCGATGGTTCGCGGCTCCGGCATCGAGTGGGACCTGCGCAAGAAGCAGCCCTACGAGGTCTACGACCGGATGGAGTTCGACATCCCCGTGGGCCGGAACGGCGACTGCTACGACCGCTATCTCGTGCGGGTCGAGGAGATGCGCCAGTCGAACCGGATCATCCGGCAGTGCGTCGAGTGGCTGCGGCAGAACCCCGGCCCGGTGATCACGGACAACCACAAGATCGCCCCGCCGTCGCGGGTCGAGATGAAGGTCAGCATGGAAGAGCTGATCCACCACTTCAAGCTCTTCACCGAGGGCATCCATGTCCCGGCGGGCGAGGCCTACGCGGCGGTCGAGGCGCCGAAGGGCGAGTTCGGGATCTATCTGGTCTCCGACGGGGCCAACAAGCCCTACCGCCTCAAGATTCGCGCGCCGGGGTTCGCGCACCTCGCCGCCATGGACGAGATCTCGCGCGGCCACATGATCGCGGACGCGGTGGCGATCATCGGCACCCTGGACATCGTGTTCGGCGAGGTAGACCGATGACGCCGATGCTGTCGCCGGAAGCGCTGCAGAGAATCGACCGCGAGCTCGGCAAATACCCGCCCGACCAGCGGCAGTCGGCAGTGATCGCGGCGCTCGCGATCGCCCAGCACGAGCACGGCCATCTCACGCCCGAGCTGATGACGTTCGTCGCGAACTATCTCGGCATGCCGCCGATCGCGGTCGAGGAAGTGGCGTCGTTCTACACGATGTACGATCTTGCGCCGGTCGGCAAGTACAAGATCTCGATTTGCACCAACCTCCCGTGCGCGCTTCGCGGCGCCAACGAGTCGGCCGATCATCTCAAACACAAGCTCGGCATCGGCTGGAACGATACCACCGGCGATGGCCGCTTCACGCTCAAGGAGGGCGAGTGCTTCGGCGCCTGCGGCGACGCCCCGGTCATGCTGGTCAACAACAAGCGCATGATGAGCTTCATGACACCGCCGGCGCTCGACAGGTTTCTCCAGGAGCTCGAGTGAAATCGGCGTTTCCGCCTTTCGATCCCGCGGTCTACGGCCCCGACGCGATCATCATGAAGGGGATCACCGGCGCCAACTGGCGGCTGGCCGACTACGAGGCGCGCGGCGGCTACGCGGCGCTCAGGAAGATCCTCGCCGAGAGAATCACGCCCGACCAGGTGATCGCCGAGCTGAAGCGATCGGCGCTGCGCGGCCGCGGGGGCGCGGGTTTCCCCACCGGGCTCAAGTGGAGTTTCATGCCCAAGAACTATCCGGGGCAGAAGTACATGGTGTGCAACTCCGACGAGGGCGAGCCGGGGACGTTCAAGGACCGCGACATCCTTCGGTACAACCCCCACATCGTGATCGAGGGCATGGCGATCGCGGGCTATTCGACCGGCTCGACCGTCGGCTACAACTACATCCACGGCGAGATCTGGGACGTCTACGAGCGATTCGAGGAGGCGCTCGCGGAGGCCTATGGCGCCGGCCTGCTCGGCCGGAACGTCCTGGGTTCGGGCGTCCACTTCGATCTCTACGCCCAGCACGGCTGGGGCGCGTATATCTGCGGCGAGGAGACGGCGCTTCTCGAGTCGCTCGAAGGCAAGAAGGGGCTGCCGCGGTTCAAGCCGCCGTTCCCGGCGAGCTACGGCGTGTACGGCAAGCCGACCACCATCAACAACACCGAGACGTTCGCCGCGGTGCCGTGGATCATCCTGAACGGCGGCGACAAGTACCTCGAGCTCGGGCGGCCGAACAACGGCGGCACGAAGCTCTTTTCGGTCTCCGGCGACGTCGAGGTCCCCGGGAACTACGAGGTGCGGCTGGGGCTGCCGTTCGCGAAGCTGCTGGACATGGCCGGCGGGATGCGCGGCGGCCGCAAGATCAAGGCCGTGATTCCCGGCGGCTCGTCGATGCCGGTGCTGCCGGGCGATGCGATGATGCAGACCGACATGGACTACGACTCGATCGCGAAGGCCGGCTCGATGCTCGGCTCGGGCGCGGTCATCGTGATGGACGAGACGCGCTGCATGGTCCGCTGCCTGGAGCGGCTCTCGTACTTCTACTTCGAAGAGTCGTGCGGGCAGTGCACGCCCTGCCGTGAGGGCACCGGCTGGCTCTACCGCATGGTGCACCGGATCGAGACCGGGCGCGGCCGGATGGAGGATCTCGACGTTCTCGTGAACGCTGCGGACAACATCGCCGGGCGGACGATCTGCGCGCTCGGCGACGCGGCGGCGCTGCCGGTCAAGAGCTTCATCCAGCACTTCCGCGCGGAGTTCGAGCACCACATTCGGCACAAGCGCTGCCTGGTCGGTCCCGGCGCCGTGGCACCCGCGTTGGAACGGGCGGCGTGAAGTGACCGCCATGGTGAAGCTCGAAGTCGACGGCCGGCCGGTCGAGGTACCGGCGGGCTCGATGGTCATGGAGGCCGCGAACAAGCTCGGCGTCTACGTCCCGCACTTCTGCTGGCACCCGAAGCTCTCGATCGCCGCCAACTGCCGCATGTGCCTCGTGCAGGTCGAGAAAGCGCCCAAGCCGCTGCCTGCCTGCGCGACGCCGGTCAGCGAGGGCATGAAGGTCCTGACCCGCTCGGAATACGCCAAGGAGGCGCAGCGCGGGGTGATGGAGTTCCTGCTGATCAACCATCCGCTCGACTGCCCGATCTGCGACCAGGGCGGCGAGTGCCAGCTCCAGGACCTGGCGGTGGGCTACGGCGGCAGCGCATCGCGCTACCACGAGCCCAAGCGAGTGGTGGTTTCCAAGCCGATGGGGCCGCTCATCTCGGCCGAGGAGATGACGCGCTGCATCCACTGCACCCGTTGCGTGCGTTTCGGCCAGGAGATCGCCGGGATCATGGAGCTCGGCATGATCGGCCGCGGCGAGCACGCCGAGATCGTCTCGTTCGTCGGCAAGGCGGTCGAGTCGGAGCTGTCGGGGAACATGATCGACGTGTGCCCGGTCGGTGCGCTCACCTCGAAGCCGTTCCGCTACAGCGCGCGCACCTGGGAGCTCGGCCGGCGCCGCTCGGTGAGCCCGCACGACGGCCTCGGCGCCAACCTCATCGTCCAGGTCCAGCACGACCGCGTGAAGAGAGTCCTGCCGTTCGAGAACGAGGCGCTGAACGAGTGCTGGCTGTCCGATAAGGACCGCTTCTCGTACGAGGGCCTCGATGCGCCCGACCGGCTGCTGCGACCGATGCTCAAGCAGGGCGGCGAGTGGCGCGAGGTCGACTGGGACAAGGCGCTCGGGTTCGTCGCCGACGGCCTGCGCAAGGTAAGGAAGGTCCACGGCGGCAGCGCGATCGGCGCGGTCGTCTCCCCGCATTCGACGCTGGAGGAGATGCAGCTCGCGCAGAAGCTCGTGCGGGGCCTCGGCAGCGAGAACGTCGATTTCCGCCTCCGGCAGTCCGATTTCGCCGCCGACGGCCGGATGAAGGGCGCGCCCTGGCTGGGGATGAAAGTCGCCGAGCTCGGCAAGCTCGACCGCGTGCTCGTCGTCGGCGCCTTCCTGCGCAAGGACCAGCCGCTCCTCGCCAACCGCTTCCGGCAGGCGGCGAAACGCCGCCAGAAGATCAGCGTGATCCACGTCGCGGGCGACGACCTCGCGATGAACGTGAGCCACAACGCGGTGGTGAAGCCGGGCGAGCTCGTGGGCATGCTCGCGCAGGTGGTGAGAGCGGCGGCGGAGGAGAAGGGCGCAGCCGTGCCGCTCCCGCTCGCGTCCCTCTCGGTCGGCGACACCGCGCGCGCCATCGCAAAGAGCCTCGCAACGGGCGCGAATCCCGCAATCTTCCTGGGCAACAGCGCGCAGCAGCATCCGCGCGCGAGCCAGCTCCACTGGCTTGCGCAGGAGGCCGCGGCCGTGCTCGGCGCCCGCTTCGGTTTCTTGGGCGAGGCCGCCAACAGCGTTGGCGGCTACCTCGCCCGCTGCATACCCGGTGCGGGCGGACTCGATGCCGCGCGGATGCTCGCCGAACCGCGTAAGGCCTACCTGCTCCTCAACGTCGAGCCGGAGCTGGATACGGGCAACCCGGGTCAGGCGGCGCGCGCGATGGCGGCGGCCGAGCTCGTGATCGCGCTTTCGCCGTACCAGGGTACCGCGCACGACTACGCCGACGTCCTGCTGCCGATCACCCCCTTTACCGAGACCTCGGGCAGCTTCGTCAATACCGAAGGCCGCCTGCAAAGCTTCAACCCGGCGGTGAAGGCGCGCGGCGAATCGCGGCCGGCCTGGAAAGTGCTGCGCGTGCTCGGCAACCTGCTCGAGCTGACCGGATTCGCCCAGGATCGCAGCGAGCAGGTGCGGGACGAAGTCGGCACGGCCGAGTCGATCGCCGGCCGGCTGTCGAACGCGCTGGACGGCGTGGCGCTGGCGCCGGTTGCAAAGCCGTCCCCGGCGATCGAGCGAGTCGCCGACGTGCCGATCTACTTCGCCGATCCGCTCGTGCGGCGGGCGCCGTCGCTCGCCGAGACCGCCGACGGCGCGGCGCCGCGCGCGGTCGCCAGCGGCGCGCTCCTCGCGCGACTCGGCCTGAAAGCCGGAGACCGGGTCAAAGTCCGGCAGGGCGGTGGCGAAGCCGTGCTGGAACTCGGGCGCGACGACGCCCTCGCCGACGGCGTGGTCCGCGTTGCGGCCGCGCATCCGTCGACCGCGGCGCTCGGGGCGATGTTCGGCGACATCTCGATCGAGCGGCTCTAAACATCGATCTGCTAACGATGGACGTCATCCAGACGCTCGCCGGCTACTCCACCTCGGTGTTCGGGCCGACGTGGGGGCCGCCGCTCTGGACGCTGGTCAAGACGCTCGTCCTGATCGTCGCGATCGCCATCCCGCTGATCCTGAGCGTCGCCTATCTCACGCTTGCCGAGCGCAAGGTCATCGGCTACATGCAGGTGCGGATCGGACCGAACCGGGTCGGCCCGATGGGACTGTTCCAGCCGTTCGCGGATGTCTTCAAGCTGGTGTTCAAGGAGATCATCATCCCGACCGGGGCGAACAAGTTCCTGTTCCTCCTCGGCCCGATGATGGTGCTCATGCCGGCGATGGCGGCGTGGGCGGTGATCCCGTTCAGTCCGGGGGTGGTGCTCGCGGACGTGAACGCGGGGCTGCTTTACGTGATGGCGATCACGTCGATGGGCGTCTACGGCGTGATCATCGCCGGCTGGGCCTCGAACTCGAAGTACGCGTTCCTCGGCGCGATGCGCTCGGCGGCGCAGATCGTCGCCTACGAGATCGCGATGGGCTTCGCGCTGGTGTGCGTGCTGCTCGTGTCTCAGAGCCTCAATCTGAGCGATATCGTGACCGTCCAGGGGCGCGGCTGGTTCGCCGAGCGCGGGCTCACCTTCCTGTCGTGGAACTGGCTGCCGCTCTTTCCGATGTTCCTCGTCTACTTCATCTCGGCGGTGGCCGAAACCAACCGCGCGCCGTTCGACGTGGCCGAGGGCGAGTCGGAGATCGTCGCCGGCTTCCACGTCGAATATTCGGGGACCGCATTCGCGCTCTTCTTCCTCGGCGAATACATGAACATGATCCTCGTGTCGACGCTCGCGGCGCTGATGTTTCTCGGCGGCTGGCTGCCGCCGCTCGACTGGGCGGTGCTCAACGCCGTCCCCGGGATCTTCTGGCTGGTGGCGAAGGTGGGTTTCCTGCTGTTCTGCTTCCTGTGGTTCCGCGCGACCTTCCCGCGCTATCGCTACGACCAGATCATGCGGCTCGGATGGAAGGTCTTCATCCCGCTCACCATCGTCTGGCTCGTGGTGATCGCCGCGTGGATGCAGACGCCGTGGAATCCCTGGGCGTAGGAGAACGGCCATGCTCGAGCGCGTCCGCGACTTCTTCAAGACCTTCCTCCTGGTGGAGCTCGCCCGCGGCCTCGCGCTCACCGGGCGGCATCTCTTCGCGCGCAAGATCACGATCCAGTTTCCGGAGGAGAAGACGCCGGTGAGCCCGCGCTTCCGCGGCCTGCATGCGCTGCGTCGCTACCCCAACGGCGAGGAGCGCTGCATCGGCTGCAAGCTCTGCGAGGCGGTGTGCCCGGCGCTCGCGATCACCATCGAGACCGCCGAGCGCGAGGACAACACGCGCCGGACCACGCGCTACGACATCGACCTCACCAAGTGCATCTTCTGCGGCTTCTGCGAAGAGTCCTGTCCGGTCGACTCGATCGTGGAGACGCATCTCCTCGAGTACCACGGCGAGAAGCGCGGCGACCTGTACTACACCAAAGAGATGCTGCTCGCGGTGGGCGACAAGTACGAGGACGAGATCGCCCGCGCCCGCGCCACCGACGCCGCCTACCGATGACGTTCGCCGGATGAGCTTCGAAGCCGCCGTTTTCTATCTTTTCGCCGCGATCCTGGTCTACGCCGGGGTGCGGACGATCACCTGCCGCAACCCGGTGCACGCCGCGCTCCACCTCGTGCTCGCGTTCTTCACCGCTGCGGCGATCTGGCTGGTGCTGCGCGCCGAGTTCCTGGCGATCACGCTGGTGCTCGTCTACGTCGGCGCGGTGATGGTGCTGTTCCTCTTCGTCGTGATGATGCTCGACATCAACCTCGACCGGCTGCGGGAAGGCTTCTGGAGCTATCTGCCACTCGCGGCGGTGGTCGGCGCCGTCATGGTGGTCGAGATGGTCCTCGTCCTCGCCGGCCGCCAGGCGGGGTTTGCCGAGGCGCCGCCCCCCGCCGACCCGGGGCGCACCTACAGCAACACCAAAGAGCTCGGCCGGGTGCTGTACACGGACTATGTCTATCCGTTCGAGCTGGCGGCGGTGCTGCTGCTGGTGGCGATCGTCGCGGCCATCGCACTGACGATGCGCAAGCGCAAGGACACGAAATACCAGGATCCGGCGCGGCAGGTGACGGTGCGGCGCGAGGAGCGCGTCCGGCTCGTCTCGATGTCGGCCGAGAAGAAGGATTGAGCACTCGCGTCCGGGGGATCGCTCGTCCCCGGTCGATCTAGAGGGGAGGCAGGTTGCTCACGCTGTCGCATTTCTTGGTGCTTGGCGCGCTGCTGTTCGCGATCAGCGTGGTCGGCATTTTCCTCAACCGCAAGAACGTCATCATCCTGCTGATGGCGATCGAGCTGATGCTGCTCGCCGTCAACATGAACTTCGTCGCGTTTTCGCACTACCTCGGCGACATCTCGGGGCAGGTGTTCGTCTTCTTCATCCTGACGGTCGCCGCGGCGGAGTCGGCGATCGGGCTGGCGATCCTGGTGGTGCTCTTCCGCACGCTGCGGACGATCAACGTGCAGGACCTGGACCAGTTGAAGGGCTGAGCGCGATGACCCGGATGCAGCTCCTCTACCTCGTCGTGCCGCTCGCGCCGCTCGTCGCCGCGATCATCGCCGGGCTCTTCGGGAAGGCGATCGGCCGCGCCGGCGCGCACTGGGTGACGATCATCGCCGTCGGCATCTCGTTCTTCGGCTCGTGCGTCGTGTTCGCCGACGTCCTCGCCGGCAACACCTTCAACGGCACGGTCTACACCTGGCTTACCTCCGGCGGCACCCGGTTCGAGATCGGCTTCCTGATCGACCGCCTCACCGCGCTGATGATGGTGGTCGTCACGTCCGTGTCGTGGATGGTGCACATCTACACCGTCGGCTACATGGCGGACGACGACACCTCTCCCGGGGGTTACCAGCGGTTCTTCAGCTACATCTCGCTCTTCACCTTCTCGATGCTGATGCTGGTGATGGCGAACAACTTCCTCCAGCTCTTCTTTGGCTGGGAGGCGGTGGGTCTCGTCTCGTACCTCCTCATCGGCTACTACTACCGGCGTCCGACGGCGATCTACGCCAACCTGAAGGCGTTCCTGGTGAACCGGGTGGGCGACTTCGGCTTCCTGCTCGGGGTCGCGCTGGTGCTCAACTACTTTGGCACGCTCGACTACACCGAGGTGTTCGCCGACGCGCCGAAGATGGCGGGTCAGACGATGCAGCTCTTCCCCGGGGTCGAATGGTTGATCGTCACGGTGATCTGCATCTGCCTCTTCATCGGCGCGATGGGCAAGAGCGCGCAGTTCCCGCTGCACGTCTGGCTGCCCGATTCGATGGAGGGTCCGACGCCGATCTCCGCGCTGATCCACGCCGCGACGATGGTGACCGCCGGGATCTTCATGGTGGCCCGGATGTCGCCGCTCTTCGAGCTGTCGGAGGCGGCGCTGTCGTTCGTGATCGTGATCGGCGGAATCACCGCGTTCTTCATGGCGCTGATTGCGCTCGTCGTCTACGACATCAAGCGCGTGGTGGCGTACTCGACGCTCTCGCAGCTCGGGTACATGACGGTCGCCCTCGGCGCCTCGGCGTATCCGGCGGCGATCTTCCACCTCTTCACCCACGCGTTCTTCAAGGCGGCGCTGTTCCTTGCCGCCGGCTCGGTGATCATCGCGATGCATCACGAGCAGGACATGCGGCGGATGGGCGGCCTGCGCAAGTACCTGCCGATCACCTACGCGGTCATGCTGATCGGGGCGTTCGCGAACGCGGCCTTCCCGCCGTTCGCCGGCTTCTTCTCGAAGGACGCGATCATCGAGGCGGCGAAGCTCGCCCATGTGCCGGGCGCGACGTTCGCGTACGCCTGCGTCCTCGCGTGCGCCTTCGTCACGGCGCTCTACAGCTTCCGGCTGGTGTTCTTCGCCTTCCACGGTGAGGAGCGGTTTCGGCAGGTCGACCCGCATGGCCATGAAGGGCATGTGCACGATGCGCATGGCCATGGTGCGGTCCACGAGCCCCACGAGTCGCCGTGGGTGGTGACGGTGCCCCTGATCCTGCTCGCGATCCCGTCGATCTGCGCCGGCTGGCTGGTCGGCTCGATCGTCTTCGGCGATTACTTCGGCAGCTCGATCGTCATCGCGCCGGCGCACGAGGGCATCGCGCACATGGCGCGGGAGTTTCACGGCGTGGTGGCGATGATCACCCACGGCTTCTTCACCGCGCCGTTCTGGCTCGTCGTCGCCGGGATCACGACCGCGTACGTCCTGTACGTCGCGCGCCCCGATCTGCACGGCGTGGTGCGGCGGAAATTCGGCGTCGTCACCCGCATCCTCGAGAACAAGTACGGCTTCGACGAGCTGTACCAGTGGCTCTTCGGCAGCGGCACGGTGAAGGTCGGCACCGGGCTGTGGAAGGGGGGCGACATGGCGGTGATCGACGGGGTCATGGTCAATGGTTCGGCCAAGGCGGTCGGCGCGATCGCGAAGATCGTGCGGCTCTTTCAGACCGGCTACATCTACCAGTACGCCTTCACGATGATCATCGGGCTGTTCGTCCTGCTCAGCTGGTGGCTCTTGCGCATCGCGTTCCCGGGGTAGGCGATGGCAGGCGCGAACTGGCTCAGCCTCTCGGTCTGGATCCCGATCCTCGCCGGCCTGGTGGTCATGGCGACCGGGGGCGACCAGAACGCGCGCATCGCGCGCGTGCTCGCCCTTGCCGGCGCTCTCGTCGGCTTCCTCGTCACGATCCCGCTCTACACCGGGTTCGATGTCGCCACCAGCGCGATGCAGTTCCAGGAGAAGACGCCCTGGATCGAGCGCTTCAACATCAACTACCACCTTGGTGTCGACGGGATCTCGGTCTTGTTCGTGCTGCTGAACAGCTTCATCACCGTGCTGGTCGTGATCGCGGCCTGGGAGTCGATCCAGACCCGGGTGTCGCAGTACATGGCGGCGTTCCTGATCATGTCGGGGCTCCTGAACGGGGTGTTCGCGGCGCTCGACGGCGCGCTGTTCTACGTGTTCTTCGAGGCGACCCTGATCCCGATGTACCTCATCATCGGCGTGTGGGGCGGCGAGAACCGGGTATACGCGGCGCTCAAGTTCTTCCTCTACACGCTGCTTGGATCGCTGCTGCTGCTGATCGCCTTCATCTATCTCTATAACGAGTCCGGCGGCAGCTTCGCCGTACTCGACTGGCACGCGTTGCCGCTCTCGAAGCGCGAGCAGGTCCTGCTGTTCTTCGCCTTCCTCGCGGCGTTCGCGGTGAAGGTGCCGATGTGGCCGGTCCACACCTGGCTGCCCGACGCGCATCCCGAGGCCCCGACCGGCGGCTCGGTCGTGCTGGCGGCGATCCTGCTCAAGCTCGGTGCCTACGGCGTGGTCCGCTTCTCGCTGCCGATCCTGCCGGACGCGAGCCACGCCCTGTCCGGGTTGATGATCGCGCTGTCGCTGGTGGCGGTGCTCTATATCGCGCTCGTCGCGCTGGTGCAGCCCGACATGAAGCGGCTGATCGCGTACTCGTCGATCTCCCACATGGGGTTCGTCACGCTCGGCTTTTTCCTCTTCAACTCTTACGGCCTGGAGGGCGCGCTGGTGCAGATGGTCTCGCACGGCTTCGTCTCGGCGGCGCTCTTCCTGTGCGTCGGCGTCATGTACGACCGCATGCACTCGCATCTGATCGGCGATTTCGGCGGCGTGGTCAACACCATGCCCAAGTTCGCCGCGTTCATGATGCTGTTCGCGATGGCGAACTGCGGGCTGCCAGCGACCAGCGGTTTCGTGGGCGAGTTCCTGGTCATCATGGGCGCGATGAAAGTCAGCTTCTGGATCGCCCTCGTCGCCGCGACCTCGCTCATCTTCGGGGCGGCGTACACGCTGTGGATGTACAAGCGTGTGATCTACGGCGCGGTCGCGAACGACCATGTCGCTGCGCTGCAGGACATCAATGCGCGCGAGTTCCTGGTGCTGGGCCTGCTCGCTTTCGCGGTGCTCGCGATGGGCGTCTATCCGCAACCGTTCACCGAGGTGATGCACACCTCGGTGGACGGGCTCCTGAGGCACGTGGCGGCGGGGAAGATCCGATGAGGGGCGGCGATGCGCGCGGCGGCAGAGTCGCGGGGGTACGACGATGATGGACTTGGCGCTCCCGCCGCTCTTCCCGGCGTACCCGGAGATCTGGCTGCTCACGATGGGCTCCGTCGTACTGATCGTCGACCTGTTCTTGCCCGAGGGCCGCCGCGACGTGGTGTACTGGCTCTCCCTCGCGACCCTCGCGGGCTGCGCGGCGCTCACGATCCTCGTCGTCCAGGCGACCGGCGGCAAGCCGGCCCACACCTTCGGCGACATGTTCGTCGCCGACCTGATGGCGCATACGCTGAAGTTCCTGACCTACGTTGCGGTCGCGGCGTGCCTCGTGTACTCGCGTCGCTACCTGGCCGATCGCGACCTGCTGCGCGGCGAGTATTTCGTGCTGACCCTGTTCGCGACGCTCGGCATGATGGTGTTGATCTCCGCGAGCCACCTGCTCACCGTCTATCTCGGTCTGGAGCTGATGTCGCTGTGCCTGTATTCGATGGTCGCGCTGAACCGCGACTCGGCGCTGTCGACCGAGGCGGCGATGAAGTACTTCATCCTCGGCGCGCTCGCCTCGGGGCTGCTGCTATACGGGATGTCGATGCTGTACGGCGCGACCGGGACGCTCGGGATCGAACAGATGGCGGCGACGATCGCCGCCGGCAAGGCCAACAAGGGGATACTGCTGTTCGGGCTGGTGTTCGTAGTCGCGGGGGTCGCGTTCAAGCTCGGCGTCGTGCCCTTCCACATGTGGATCCCGGACGTCTATCACGGCGCACCCAACGCGATGACGCTGTTCATCGGCACGGCGCCGGAGCTCGCCGCGTTCGCGATGGCGATGCGGCTGCTCGTCAACGGCCTCCTCGACCTCGCGGTCGACTGGCAGCAGATGCTGATGATCCTGTCGGTGCTGTCGATGGCGGTCGGCAATCTCGCCGCGATCGCGCAGACGAACATCAAGCGCATGCTCGCGTACTCGGCGATCTCGCACATGGGTTTCATGCTGCTCGGGCTGCTCGCCGGCGTGGTCGGCGGCAACGCCCTGTCGGCGCCCGGCGCGTACAGCGCGGCGATGTTCTACGCCGTCGTCTACGTGCTGATGAGCCTCGGCTCGCTCGGCATGGTGCTCGCGCTGTCGCGAGCGGGGTTCGAGGCGGAGGAGCTTACGGACTACAAGGGGCTCAACCAGCGCGCGCCGTGGTACGCGTTCCTGATGCTGCTGGTGATGTTTTCGCTCGCGGGGTTGCCGCCGACGGTCGGCTTCTACGCCAAGCTCGTGGTGCTCGACGCTGCGGTCAAGGCGGACCAGCTGTGGCTCGCGGTGTTCGCGGTCGTGATGTCAGTCATCGGGGCGTTCTACTACCTGCGCGTCGTGAAGCTCATGTACTTCGACGAGCCCGATAGCGCGGCGCCGATCGAGCCGGGGCTGGACATGCGCGTGGTCCTATCGGCGAACGGCCTCGCGATGCTCGTGCTCGGCATCGTACCCGGGCCGCTGTTCGGACTCTGTCTCGCGGCGATCCAGGGCGTCTATCCGCTCGCGCGGTAGGGAAGGATGGCCGACATCTTTCACGACGGCGGGCACGTGGTGCTGACCGAGACGCGGGTGAGCGGGGAGGCCGTCTACGACGGCGTGCTGCTCCATGTCAGGCGCGACGCGGTGCGGCTGCCCGACGGCTGCCCGGCGGTGCGCGAGTACATCGAGCATCCGGGTGCGGTCGCGATTCTGCCGATTTTCGACTCGGGCGAGCTGCTGCTGGAGCGCCAGTATCGCTACGCGGTCGGGCGCGAGCTCATCGAGCTTCCGGCCGGCAAGATCGATCCGGGGGAGGCGACGCTCGCGACGGCGCAACGGGAACTGCTCGAGGAGACCGGCTACATCGCGCGTGAATGGCGGTGCCTGACGACGCTCCATCCGCTGTGCTCTTATTCGAGCGAGCGGATCGAGCTGTGGCTCGCGCGTGGGCTCGAGCACCGCGGCCGGACGCTGGACGAGGGCGAGTTCCTGGAGACGTTTCCGCTTGCCATCGCCACCGCGGCCGATTGGGTGAGGGAGGGACGGATCAGCGACGCCAAGACGATCGTCGGCGTGCTGTGGGCCGAGAAGATCGCGGCGGGAGTGTGGCCGTGAGCGGCCGGGCCCGTCGCCCCGGCGGCCCCCGGGGGCCAGACCGTTCCGGATGCCGACTTTCGCCGGCATGACGGCCGGCGTGAAACCACGAGTACAAGGCGTTCCTCGACTGTGCGAACCAGTGGGGTGAGCAGAAAAATGCTGCTGTACGCCGTCACGATCTTCGTGAGCGCGTTTCTGCTGTTCCTGGTCCAGCCGATCGTCGCCAAGCAGATCCTGCCGTGGTTCGGCGGCTCGGCGGCGGTGTGGACCACCTGCGTCTTCTTCTTCCAGTTTCTCCTGCTCGCGGGCTACGCCTACGCACACGCGATCGTGCGGTGGCTGCCGGCGCGGCCGCAGCTCGCCCTGCATCTGGCGCTGCTCGCGCTCAGCCTCGCCGGCCTGCCGATTCTCGCCGACGCGGGGTGGAAGCCGTCCGGAGACGAGGATCCCGGCTTGCGCATTCTCGGGCTGCTGGTCGCGACCGTTGGACTGCCGTATTTCCTGCTCTCCACCACCAGCCCGCTGGTGCAGGCGTGGTATGCGCGCCGGTTCGACTCGCCCTATCGCCTGTTCGCGCTCTCGAACCTCGCTTCCCTTGCGGCGTTGCTGTGCTACCCGATCGTGGTCGAGCCGTTCGTCCCGACGCGGCTGCAGGCGGTCGCCTGGTCGTGGGGCTACGCCGCGTTCGCCGTGCTGTGCGGCGGGACCGCCGTATACAGCCTGCGCAAGCTCGCCGCGGCCGGCGCCGCGCCGCTGCGGCTCGAGCCCGGCCCAGCGCCGCGCCCGGGCGTGCGGCTGCAGTGGGTGCTCCTGCCGGCGCTCGCATCGCTACTCCTCTTGGCCGTCACCAATCACCTCAGCCAGAACGTGGCGTCGATCCCGTTCCTCTGGGTGCTGCCGCTGTCGCTCTACCTGCTGACGTTCATCCTGTGCTTCGACGGGCGGGGCTGGTATCGCCGCGCGGTCTTCCTGCCGCTCGCCGGCATCGCCGTCGCGGCGATGGCCTGGGTGCTGACCGATCCCAACCTGATCCTCGACCTCAAGCTCTCGATCCCGCTCTTCGCCGGGGGGTTGTTCGTGCTCTGCATGCTCTGTCACGGCGAGCTGGTGCTCATGAAGCCGGAGCCCGCGCGTCTGACCGAGTTCTACATGCTGATCGCGCTCGGCGGCGCGCTCGGGTCGATGCTGGTGTCGATCATCGCGCCGCACGTCCTCCCCGGCGACTTCGAGGTCGCCCTCGGGCTCATGGCGGCCGCGATCCTGCTCGCCTGGAAGGTCGCTCCCGCCGGGCGGCCCGCGCTCGTCGGCGGACTGGCGGCGGCGCTCCTCACGTTCTACGGCGTGGTGACCTACGTGACCAACACGGTGGCCGACACGCGGGTGCTCAAGCGCAATTTCTACTCGAGCCTGCGCACGCGCGACGAGGTGCGGGAGGAGGGCACGGTGCGCAAGCTCATCCACGGTACCATCAACCACGGCGAGCAGTTCGTCGACGCCGACAAGCGCCGCCAGCCGATCGCGTACTTCGGGCCCAAGTCGGGCATCGTGCTCGCCCTCGAAGCGCTGCGGCATCCCGACATGCGCGTCGGCATCGTGGGTCTGGGCGCCGGCACGATGGCGGCCTACGGCCGCCCGGGCGATGTCTACAAGTTCTACGAGATCAATCCGCAGGTCATCGAGCTCGCGCAGACCGAATTCTCGTATCTGCGCGACAGCGAGGCGAAGATCGAGCTGGTGCTCGGCGACGGACGGCTCGCGCTGGAGAGCCAGCCGCCGCAGAAGTTCGATCTCCTCGCCGCGGACGCGTTCTCGAGCGACTCGGTGCCGATGCATCTCATCACCCGCGAGGCGCTGGAGCTGTACATGCGCAACGTCCGGCCGGGCGGTGTGGTCGTCTTCAACGTCACCAACCGCTATCTCGATCTTGCGCCGGTGGTGAAACGGCTCGCCGACTCGCTCGGCCTGCACGCGCGGCTGGTGAGCCACAGCCCCGACGACGTCGAATACGCACTCTACTCGGTGACCGATTTCGCGCTGGTGACCGCCGATTCGACGCTCTTCGAGCGGCCGGAGCTCGCCGGCATCGCCGCGCCGATCGAGGTGCCGTCGAAGGTGTCGGTGTGGACCGACGACTTCAACAACCTGCTGCAGGCGCTGAGGTGATCGACCTCCGCAGCGACACCGTCACCCGGCCGGGGCCGGGGATGCGCGCGGCGATGGCGGCAGCGGAGGTCGGCGACGACGTGTTCGGCGACGATCCCACGGTGCTCGAGCTGCAGGAGCGGGCCGCTACGCTCTTCGGCATGGAGGCCGCGCTGTTCTTCCCGAGCGGTACCCAATCGAATCTGGCGGCGCTGATCAGCCACTGCCAGCGCGGCGAGGAGTACATCGTCGGCCAGGAAGCGCACACCTACCGCTACGAGGCGGGCGGCGGCGCGGTGCTCGGCAGCGTTCAGCCGCAGCCGCTCGCCAACCGCGCCGACGGCTCGCTCGACCTCGCCGAGGTCGAGGCGGCGATCAAGCCGGACGATCCACACTTCGCGCGCACCCGGCTCTTCGCGCTCGAGAACACCATCGGCGGGCGCGTCCTCGGCCGCGATTATCTCGAGTCGGCGCTGGCGCTCGCCGGACGTCGTGGCCTCGCGACGCATCTCGACGGCGCGCGGATCTTCAATGCCGCGGTGAAGCTCGGGACGCCGGTGGCGGCGCTCTGCCGCGGCTTCGACTCGGTGTCGGCGTGCCTCTCCAAGGGGCTCGGTGCGCCGGCGGGGACGATGCTGGTGGGGGCGAAGCCGGTCATCGATCGCGCGTACCGCGCGCGCAAGATCCTCGGCGGTGCGATGCGCCAGGCCGGGATCGTCGCCGCGGCGGGACTCTACGCGCTCCAGCATCACGTCGACCGGCTCGCCGAGGACCATGCGAACGCCGAGCGGCTCGCCGCGGGGCTCGCCGGCATTCGCGGGCTCGAGGTCGAACCGCCGCAGACCAACATGGTGTTCGTGCGCATCCCGGCCGAGAGCACCGCAGCACTGAAGGCGCACCTGGAGCGGGAGGGCGTGCTCGCGCTCATCGGTCCGCGGACGCGGCTCGCCACGCATCTCGACGTCTCGGCGTCCGGGATCGACCGCGCGGTGGCCGCGTTTCGGGCGTTCTTCGCCTGAACCGGCGTCGCCCTTTCTGCACGGGGCCAGAGTTGTCACAATCCGGTAAACGCGGCATCGAACCATCCCGTCCGACAACAACGACCGCGCCGGAGGAAGGAGACGATGGCAGCGATCGCCCTTGAGCATGCCGCCAGGCACTGGGGCGCGACCCGCGCGGTCGACGACGTGAGCTTCGCGGTCGAGGCCGGGTCCTTCGCCGTGCTGCTCGGGCCTTCCGGCTGCGGCAAGTCAACGACCCTCCGGCTGATAGCCGGGCTCGAGATCTTCACGAGCGGCCGCGTCCGCATCGGCGGCGTCGACGTCACGGACGCGCCGCCGTCGAAGCGCAACATCGCGATGGTGTTCCAGTCGTATGCGCTCTTCCCCCACCTCTCGGTCGCCGAGAACATCCAGTTCGGGCTGAGGGTGCGCAAGGTCGGCGCCGCCGAGCGCGCGCGCCGGCTGCAGCGCGTGGCCGAGCTCCTCGGCCTCGACAAGCTGCTCGAGCGCAAACCCTCGCAGCTCTCCGGCGGCCAGCAGCAGCGCGTGGCGCTCGGCCGCGCGATCATCGCCGAGCACCCGGTCTGCCTCATGGACGAGCCGCTGTCGAATCTCGACGCCCAGCTCCGCCATGAGATGCGCCGCGAGATCCGCGCGCTGCAGCAGAAGCTCGGCATCACGATGGTCTACGTCACCCACGACCAGACCGAGGCGATGAGCATGGCCGACCAGGTGGTCCTCCTCCGCGAGGGTCGGGTCGAGCAGGACGCCGCCCCGGCGGAGCTCTACGCGCGCCCGGCCACGGCATTCGCGGCGCGCTTCATCGGCACGCCGCCGATGAACCTCGCGCGGCTAGCCGACGGCCCCCGCGGCGCGGTGATCCGCGGCACCGAGGGCCCCGCGGTCGCGGTGGGGAAGGGTGACGGGCGCCTGCTCGGGGTGCGTCCGGAGGCGATCGCGATCGAGCCCGGCGGCGTGCCGGCGACCGTCATCTCGCTGGAGTATCTCGGCGCGGACTCGATCGTCGCCTGCACCGTAGGCGACGAGCCGATCATCGTGCGCGCACCGGGCAAGCTCGAGCTCGGCGCGGGCGCGCGGATCGGGCTCGCCTGGCGCCGCGAGGCGCAGCACTACTTCGACGCCGGCGACGGCCGCCGCGTGGAACCGGTTCAAGGCGCCGCGATCGCGGCCTGATAACGAGGCGAGGAGGAAGTCATGCTGGTGAAACGTATTGCGAAAGGACTGGCAGCGCTCGCTGCCGCCGGCGCGCTGGCGCAGGCCGAGGCGCAGACCGAGATCTCGTTCTACTACCCGGTCGCGGTCGGCGGACCGATCACGAAGATCATCGACGGGCTCGCCGCCGATTTCGAGAAGGAGAATCCGGGCATCAAGGTGAAGCCGATCTACGCCGGCACCTACCAGGAGACGATCGTGAAGGCGCTCACCGCCCACAAGGCGGGCGAGCCGCCGGTCACCTCGGTGCTGCTCTCGACCGACATGTTCACGCTGATCGACGAAGATGCGATCGTACCGATCGACGCGGTCGCGACGGCGGCCGAGGACAGGGCGTGGCTGAACAGCTTCTTTCCGGCCTTCATGATGAACAGCCAGACCGGCGGGAAGGTCTGGGGCGTGCCGTTCCAGCGCTCGACTGTCGTGCTGTACTGGAACAAGGAGCTGTTCAAGGAGGCCGGTCTCGACCCCAACAAGCCGCCGGCGAGCTGGCAGGAGATGCTCGAGTACGCGCAGAAGCTCACCCGGCGCGACGCCTCCGGCAACACGACGCAGTGGGGCATCCAGGTGCCCTCATCGGGCTTTCCTTACTGGTTGTTCCAGGGCTTCACGACGCAGAACGGCGTCGAGCTGATGAATGCCGCGGGCGACATCACCTACTACGACAAGCCGGAGGTAATCGAGGCGCTGCAGTTCTGGGTCGACCTCGGGCGCAAGCACCGCGTCATGCCGCAAGGGGTGGTCGAGTGGGGCACGACGCCGCGCGACTTCTTCGAGCGGAAGATCGCGATGATGTGGACCACCACCGGCAATCTCACCAACGTCAAGAACAATGCCAAGTTCGATTTCGGGGTCGCGATGCTGCCCGCCGGCAAGCGCCGCGGCTCGCCGACCGGCGGCGGGAACTTCTACGTCTTCAAGAAGAGCACGCCCCAGCAGCAGCAGGCGGCGCTCCGGTTCATCCGCTGGATCACGAGCCCGGAGCGGGCGGCGCAGTGGGGCATCGACACCGGCTACGTCGCGGTCCGGCCCGACGCGTTCGAGACACCGACGATGAAGAAGTACGTGTCGGGCTTCCCGCCCGCGGCCGTGGCGCGCGACCAGCTGCAATACGCGGTGGCCGAGCTCTCGACCCACGAGAACCAGCGCGTGACCAAGGCCCTGAACGACGGGCTCCAGGCTGCGCTCACCGGCGCGAAGACACCGGCGCAGGCGATGCAGGACGCGCAGCGCGAGGCAGAGCGGATCCTCAAGCCGTACCGGCGGTGATGTCATTCCGGCGAAAGCCGGAATCCAGGCTTCCGGACCGCGGCTTCCGCAGGGGTGACGCCCCCTCCACTCCCGCGCATGCTCGCAATCCCAACCCTTTTCCGGGCCCGCGTGCGCTGAGGTGACGGTTTGAACCGCCTCAGCGTCCACATTCACGGCTGGCTGCTCCTGCTGCCGGCCGCGGTGCTGCTCGTCGCCTTCACTCACTACCCCGCCGCGGCGACGCTCTACCACAGCTTCTTCTCGACGCCGAAGCCCGGCCGCGGCGCCGTCTTCGTCGGTCTCGACAACTACCGGGCGATGATCGAGGACCCGGTCTTCTGGCAGTCGCTCGCCAACAACGCCTGGTTCGCGCTCGGCACCATCCCGGTCTCGATCGCGCTCGCGATCGCGATGGCGGTACTCGTCAACCGCAAGCTCGCGGGCCGGGGCTTCCTGCGCCTTGCCTACTTCACGCCGACGGTCCTGCCGATGATCGCAGTGGCCAACATCTGGCTCTTCTTCTACACGCCGCAGTACGGCTTGCTCGAGCAGCTCACCGGCCTCGTCGGCCTGCCGAGCCACAACTGGCTGGGGAGCCGCGACACCGCGCTCGCGTGCGTGATCGTCGTGGCGATCTGGAAGGAGGCGGGTTTCTTCATGATCTTCTACCTGGCGGCGCTGCAGCAGATTCCGCCGAACCTCGCCGAGGCGGCCGCGATCGAAGGCGCAGGCCGCTGGTATTTCTTCCGCCGCGTGACCTGGCCGCTGCTCGCCCCGACGACGCTCTTCGTCCTGGTGAACGCGGTGATCAACTCGTTCCGGCTGGTCGATCACATCATCGTCATGACCCGCGGCGGCCCCGACAACGTCACCTCGCTGCTCCTCTTCTACATCTACGAGGTGGGCTTCAAGTTCTGGGATCTCGCCTACGCGTCCGCGCTGACGATGGTGCTGCTCCTGCTGCTCGGCCTGCTTGCGATCGGCCAGTTCGTGTTCCTCGAGCGGCGGGTCCACTACCAGTGAACGGCATCCGCGAAGCGCGCGGTTGGGTGCATGCCGTGGAGACGGCCGGCGCGTGGCTGCTCGCGATCCTGTGGATCTCGCCGCTCGCTTATGCGTTGTGGACCGCGTTCCACCCGCCCGAATTCTCGGTGCGCTTCACGCTGGGCGCGCCGCTCACGCTGCAGAACTTCGTCAACGCCTGGAACGCCGCGCCGTTCGCCCGCTACTTCGTGAACACCGTCGCGCTCGTGACGATGATCCTCGCCGGGCAGCTCGTCATCGGCACGCTCGCGGCCTATGCGTTCGCGCGCTACGCGTTCTTCGGGCGAGAGGTGGTGTTCATGCTGGTACTGGTGCAGCTCATGATCATGCCCGACGTCCTCATCGTGGAGAACTACCGCACCATGAGCGTGCTCGGCATTCTCGACTCGATTCCGGCGATCGGGCTCCCCTACATGGCCTCCGCGTTCGGGATCTTCCTGCTGCGGCAGACCTTCAAGACCATCCCCAGGGAGCTTGACGAGGCGGCGCGCGTCGAGGGAGCGAGCTCGCTCCAGGTGCTGTGGAAGGTGTATGTCCCGCTCGCGCGCCCGGTGTACGTCGCCTACGGTCTCGTCTCGGTGAGCTACCATTGGAACAACTTCCTGTGGCCGATCATCGTCACCAACACGGTGGGATCGCGGCCGCTCACGGTGGGGCTGCAGGTGTTCTCCTCGGCCGATCAAGGCATCGACTGGTCGATCATCACCGCCGCGACGCTGATGACCTCGGCGCCGCTGCTCGTCGCGTTCCTCCTGTTCCAGCGGCAGTTCGTGCAGTCGTTCGTGCGGGCGGGGATACGTTAGCGGGGGAGCCGGACATGGAGCTCATCACCTGGAACATCCAATGGGCCCGCGGCGCCGACGGCATCGTCGACCCGGCCCGCATCATCCGCGTCTGTCGGGAGCTCGGCGATGCGGACGTGCTGTGCTTCCAGGAGGCAGCGCGGAACTTCGCGGGGCTGACTGGTAGCGGCGGGCGCGATACGTTCGCCGCGCTCGCCGCCGAGCTGCCGGGCTGGACGGCGGTCGAGGGCCTCGGCGTCGATACCCTCGGCCCCGGCGCGACGCGGCGCCAGTTCGGCGAGCTGATCCTCACGCGCCGGCCGGTGCTGCAGGCGTTCCGGCACCTGCTGCCGTGGCCGGCCGATCCCGCGTTTCCGACCATGCAGCGCGTCGCAGTCGAGGTCGTGATCGCCGGCCGGCGCGGGCCGCTGCGGGTGACGACGACCCACCTCGAGTACTACTCTGCGAAGCAGCGCAGCGTCCAGGTCGAGCGGCTGCGCGAGTTGCAGGCGGAGGCCGTCGCGCACGCCGCCGACCCGCCGTTCCCGGCCAAGGCCGGCGGGCCGTTCGAGGCGCAGCCGCGGCCGCGCTCGGGGATCCTCACCGCCGACTTCAACTTCCGGCCGGAGGATCCGCTCTACGCGCGGCTCCAGGCGCCGATCGAAGGGAGCCCGGCCTACCGCGATGCGTGGCGCATCCGCCACGGCGATGCGCCCCACGCGCCGACGATCGGCCTCTACGACAAGCAGCAATGGCCGGGCGCGCCGTTCGCGTGCGACTTCATCTTCGTTACCGAGGATCTCGCCGCGCGGGTCGAGGACGTCGTGGTCGACGGCGCGACGCGGGCATCGGATCACCAGCCGGTGTTGTTGCGGTTGGGCGAGTAGTCGTCCGACGCCCATCGCGCCGCGGCCCCGAGCACTCCGACAATGTCGTACTTGCCGAGGCGCGCCGGCTGAGTCATGGCGTGATCTGGCGGTGCTCGCGTCAACGGGCCACTCCATGCACGCCAGCGAAGGTCTGCCAATGAACCCTGCCCGGGCCGCCGTCGCGGCCGACACGCGCCTCAGGTGCGCCGGCAGACCAGGAGGATCTCGTCCACGCCGTCGGTCGCGATCACGCCCCGGGCGAGCGCGAGCTGCTTCTGGAAGCGCAGGGCGAGCGGCATGAACACCCGGCCGTACCACCACATTGCGCGCTCGCGTTGATGCTCGAGAAACCACATCCCGAGATCGAACAGGCGCGAGGGTTCCGGCTTCATCCCGAACGCCGCGCTGAGCTCGACCGCGAAGCCGTGCTCGGCGAGCTTGGCCAGCAGCCGCGCGGGCTCGTAGCGGCGGCGGTGCCCGACGAGGTCGTCGAACGGGGTCCAGCGGGAAGGATGGAGCGGCACCGAGAGCAGCAATGTCCCGCCGGGCGCTCCGACCCGCGCGAGCTCCGCCAGCGCGCCGTCCTCGTCGTCGACGTGCTCGACGATGTCGAGCGCACACACCAGCTCGAAAGCACGGTCCGGAAACGGCAGCGCGGTCACGAGACCGCGCACCGCTTTCGCGCCGCGCGCGCGGAGCTTGGCGACCGCGGGCGCACTCATGTCCACCACGAACGTGCCCTCGATCGGCAGCCGTGGCCGCAGGCCCGGACCCACCTCGAGCCGCGGACCCGAGCGGGCGACGAGCTTGGAGACGAGCGGCCAGGTGTTGAACCGGTCGGGCTCGACGATGCGCGTGTCGGTCCACATCGGATCGTAGAACCGGCGATTCGTCTCGCGCAGCGCGAGCTCCGTCGCGGTCTGCAGGTGGGCGGTGCTCATCGGACTAACTTCGCGCGTCAGCCGTGGCGAGCGGGCCGAAGAACCCGGTGATGCGCGCGAGCTTGCCGTCGCCGCCGACCTCGGCGAAGTCGATCCCTTCGGGCAGCATCGCACCATCGGCCTGCACCACCCGCCAGGCGAAGCGGGCGACGCCGTGATGCGCATCGACCGCGCTCGTCCTGACGACCTTGGCGCCGGGCCGGCCCGCGAGAATGGCGGCGATCAGCGCGGACAGCTCGCTCCGCCCCGCAGCACGACCGCGCGGATCGGTGTAGGTCGCATCGTCGGCCCATACCTCCGCGAGGATCGCGTCCCGGCGGCCGGCGTCGGGCTCGCTCCACGCGGCGCAGTACGCGTCGATCAGGCGCTCCAGCGAAGCGGCGTCGCTTCGCATCGGGGTTTCGGATGACCGCCGAGAAAATCGAAGTCGCGTGTCAGTCGCCTCGCCCCGCGCTACTTGAACCGCACGCTAACCGTCGGATTCCCGGGCAAGCCCTCGTAGATCGCCTTGGCTCCGGTGCCGGGTTTGGTCGGGAGCAGCCGAGAGAACGAGCCGAGGCTGAGCAGGTCGCCTTTCTTCAGCGCGATCCCGCTGCCGTTCAGATCCTTGACGAGCCATAGCACGGCATTCAGGGGCTGCTCGAGGATGGCGCTGCCTTTGGCGGTATCCAGCTCCTTGCCGTCCTGGTCGACGAGCTTCACCGTCATGTTGCCGAGGGCGCTGACGAGCTCGGGCGTTGCCTTGACCTCGATCGGCTTGCCGAGCACGCCGAGCCGCGCGCCGACGTTCGAGTAGACGAGGCTCGGGCCGGTGATCTTGGACGGATCCTCGACCAGCAGGTCCGGCAGCTCGATGAACGGATAGATCCGCGAGATGTGCTGGAGCGCTTCGAGCGGCGTCTTGGCCTTGTTGATTCCGGCGTCCTTCACTTCCATGACGATGTCCGCCTCGAACACCGGACGCGCCCCGAACGCTGCGGGCACTTCCGCGCCGTCTTTAAGGAGCATCTTCTCGAACAGCGTCCCGCGCACCGGGCTCGCATGATTGAAGCGCTTCTGGACCGCCGGGTTGGTGAGCCCCGCCTTGTAACCGACGACCTTGCCGGCGTTCTGGCCGAGAAAAGCCGTGAACTTGTCTCGCCCGCAGAGCGCATCGGCCATGCTCATGTCCGCGGGCGGGTTCGGCACCGCCTGGCGATTGGCGTAGCGCGCCGTCATCAACGCAGTGTCGACATCGGACGGACATGCGGCGTGGACGTTGAGCGCGAGCGCGCCGAGTCCGGCGCCGAGCAGCAGCAGTGGTTTCACGGGCTTCCTCCTCGTTGTTGTTGGACGGCGGGTATTCTGCGCTTCCGCTCACCGTCCGTCAGCGGTTGCCTCCCCCGGGCTTGCGGGCGAGGCAAGTCTTGAGATGCACCGCGCGCCATTGGTCGCGCAGGCCGAGGATGTCCGCTTCGTTCTCGCAGCGCTGGGTGCGGCTGCCGGGGTCGTTGGTGGTGCTCTCGAGTCGCGGTGCAAGCGGTTCTCGAGGAACGGCCTTGTCCTCGGGCGGCTCGATCTGCCCGTCGCCGAGCCTTTCGACTTCGATCCGCACCGTGAGCTGGCCGAAGCTGCCGATGCCCAGTTCCTCGGCCGCGCGCCGTGAAAGGTTGACGACCCTTCCGGGTCCGCCACCCCAGCGATCGTTGATCCGGACGGTCACCGCGCGGCCGCTGGCCGGATCGGTCACGCGGATGCGTGTGCCGAGCGGGAGTGTCCGGTGCGCCGCGGTCAGCCGGCTGCCGTCGTAGCGCTGCCCGCTCGCGGTAAGCTGGTCTTCGAGATCGGACGAGTAGACCGAGGCGATGCCGGTCTCGGCGGCGGGCACGGCGGTCGCCGGGCCTTGGGTCTGGGCGAACGCGGGCGTCACGCCATCGATGACCAATAACGCGGCGAGTACGCGCGCGAATCCAACTGCCATGGTGCCTCCCGGTGTGTCCTCGAGCAGCGACCGGCCCGAAGCAGCGGCGCGGCAGCGCCGTTGACCGTGCGTCGAATCGCGGGCCAGGACTCTCGGGGCAGCACATTGCACGCGGGGCGCACAGTATATACACGCATCACGCCTTCTGACGGGTTTGCGGTTCGTGTTCACAATCACGGCGCATGCAGCGCTTCCTGATCATCGCCGGCCTCATCCTGCTCGCGCTCGGCCTGCTGTGGCCGATCCTGGCGAAGTTCGGGCTCGGACGGCTGCCCGGCGACATCCACATCGAGCGAGACGGGTTCAGCTTCTATTTCCCGATCACGACGGGACTTCTCGTGTCGATCGTTCTCTCGCTGATCCTTTGGTTCCTGCGGAAATGACGAAAGCTAGCGAGAATCGTCCAGAACTCCCAGAGTGCCCGGTAGCGCGCGAAGCGAAGGTAGCAAGCCGACCTCGCAGGCTTTTATCTGCAGCCCGAGATACTTGGAGTAGATGCGGCATTGGGCCAGACTGCCGGCGATGAACCAGAGGCCCGGCTGCGCGGTGCGCATGAACATGTTGCGCAATTCCTGTTCATCGCCGAATCCCCAGATGGGACCGACGCGGGCAGCGACATCGTCGCCGAACAGCTTGCGGACCAGATATTCCTGGCCTTTGTAGCCGGTCGCCAGCACGATCAGATCCGCGGCAAGCGTATCGCCGCTGCGCATCCGCGCCCCCTCCGCGACGAACCCGGCTATATCGGAAAACTGCACCAATCCTATCTCACCATCAACGATCAAATCCGAACAGCCGACATTGAAGTAGTAGCCGCCGCCGCGGGTGAGGTACTTGAACTGCCAGCCCGTCCCGTCTTCGCCGAAGTCGAGCTTGAACCCCACGCGCTCCAATCCATCGAGCAGTTCCCGGTCCAGATTCCTCGCTTGTTCGGTCAAGAGGATGTGGCTCTTCCTTGCCAGTGCCAGCGGGATGGACGTTGTGATGAGATCGCAATCCTCCAGCGGAGGGCCTTCGTCATACAACGAGTAGGCAAGTTGCGCGCTCGGCTCGATATTGACGATCAGGCTGGAATTGCGTTGAACGAGCGTGACCTTTGCGCCGCTCGAGTGCAGGTCCTGCGCGATATCGTGGCCGCTGTTGCCGGTGCCGATGACGAGGACCTTCTTGCCCTGCCATGCCTCGCCGTCGTCGTATTGGCTGGAGTGCAGAATCTTGCCGGCGAAGCTCCGTAGCGTCGGGATAGCCGGAAGGTTCGGAATGCCGCTGACTCCGGTCGCCATGACGACGTGTCGCGGACGAATTTCCCGCGCCGTGCCGTCCGCCCGGCGCAGCAGAACAGACCATCGTCCCGATCCTTCATCGTACGTGCCGCCCTCGAACTCGGTGGCCGTCCAGTAGTTGAGCTCCATGCTCTCCACGTAGGTCTCGAACCAGCCGGCAAGCTTGTCTTTGGGAATGTAGCTCGGCCAATTCGGCGGAAAAGGCATGTACGGAAGGTGGTTGACCTGCACCTGGTTGTGCAGGGTCAGCGCGTGATAGCGTTTGCGCCAGTTGTCACCGATGCGCTCTCCGCGATCCACGATCAGCGTGTCGAGCTGCAATTGAGTGAGGCGTGCGGCGATCGAAAGCCCGGCGTGCCCTCCGCCCACGACCAGCACGACCGGATCCCGCTCGACGTACTCGGCGGCGGATTTCCTGAGGTCGAGCCAGTTTGGGCCGCGAAAATCACGCGAATAGGACTCTCCCTTGGGGCGAGAGCTCCCGACTTGTTCCTCAAACCCCTTTATCTCGTCGAGCGCTGTAAGCAGCGTCCACGCTTTGAGGGTCTCGCCATCATTGGCATCGGGGATCAACCGTAGAACGCCGCTGCCGCGGCCCGCGGCGGTCTCAAACCTGAAGATCGCCTCGATCGCGCTGGTGCCGGCGCGCGTGACATGGCGGGGCGCAGTCCGGTGGGGATCGATCCTGAAACCGGTCGGATTCGCCCGGCCGATATGCGCTTTCAGCTCTCCAAGAATCGCGTCCAAACCGTTGACCGTCCTGATGTCCCAGGTCAGGGCCAGCGCATCGCGCCAATGGCTAGCAGGATGAAACAGCGTCTTGAGCAGAACGTCGTCGGGCTCCGCAAGGGCCCGTTCGAACTGCGCTAGCCAATGGTCCGCAATCGTCGCGATGGTTTCTGTGCTAGCCAGCATTCGCGATCTCGAGCTATCGATCTGCGCCGCGCTTTGGGACTTCGTAACTTACGCGATTCTGAAGCCGCGTGGAGCGAACGGGTGATGAATCCGCGCTGCGACGATGCTAATCCAGGGCTAGACCCGCTGCTTCTTCACTGACGCCGAAACGACTCGGTCCACCGGCCCGCGAGGGGCCCCGCCTTCAGCACGGCATCACGTGTCTCTCGCACCACGGACGCGTTCGAGCGCATTGAGAATCTGCTCATGTAGCTCACGCGCCCACGGTACCGTGTTCGCTTCCGGCGGGGAAAAGGCACCTCGGGCAGGTTCCCGCGGGGCGATGACCACCCGCACGTTCTCACGCCCGGTTCGAGCAACCAAGACGAACAGCTCTTGGATCACATCGTCGCCCATGGCAAGACACCCGATCGACCACGAACCACCATGAATGAATATTTCGCCGCCGAGGTTGGTACGACCGTCCTTTCCGGCCTGTGCACGGTCGAACTCGTTCGGGTAGTCCAGTTCGAGCGACAAATGAAAGCGACTGTTCGGATTCAAGCTGAGTACGCGATACACGCCCTCGGGAACCTGGCCGTCGCCCTCAAGGAGCTTGGGCCCGATTCGACCGCTAGCACCGCGGACCGGGTAGGAGACAAGGCGTTGGAATGGCCCATCGTGGCCGCGCACCCACACCTCGAGGTTTCGCTCCATCTTTGTCGCGATGAGCGCAAGTTCCGTTGGCGGATAGTCGATCCCCTTGGTCGCGTGCAGCGGCGCGAGCTTCGCATCAACTTCGGTGCCATAGGTTGCGACGACATCATCGACGGTCCGGCGACCAGCGATCTTGCGGTAGATCGGACCCACCCGAGGGGGGCCAGAGTGCCAAATGGCTATGCCGCCCGCGATCGTCGCGAGGCTGCCGGCGAGCAGGAGGGATCGTCTACGGCGACGCATGACGTGTGGCATGAGCGGCGGACGCCGGTTGGCCGGTGACCGTCCGCCCGATGGAAGGATTAGGCCACGTGCCGCCGCGGCTGCGTAAGAACGCGAGCACGCTTTCGAACGTGGGAGGAATCACGTCGAGCGGGCGCTTCTCCATGTGCCAATCACTGATTCGTCCGGTTAGCGCCAGCAATAGGAATCCGAATCGTCAGGCCGGGCGCGCAGGCTAGAGCGGCTTGATCTGCACCTTGCGCCACTTGATGGCGCCGCCGGGGTCGCCTTTGGGCGGGAGGGTTCCATATTGGAGTGCGATCGGTCCCTGCGCGAACTGGCTGTGCTCGACCTTGACGGTCTGGACGCCGTTCAGCACGACGATGAGCTGCGAGCCCATGGCCGTTATCTCGTAGAGATTCCACTTGCCGCCAGCCTTGGGCATCGACGATACCGGTGCGATATGGACGATGCCCCCCGTGCCGTACGTCGGATCGGGGCGCTGGTCGAATATATTGGCCTCGTAACAGCTCTTGTCGGTGATGACCTTTGGATCAGCACAGCGCATGTAGATGCCGCTGTTGGCGTTGTGAGCAGCCCAGAACTCGGCCCTTATCTGAAAGTCCTTGTACGAGTGCTTCGAGACCAGAAAGCCGCCCTTTCCGTTGTCAGCCACGATGGCACCGTCCTCCGCCCTCCAGTTCGCGTCGCCGACGCGGTTCCAGTTGTCCAACCCCGCGGTGCCGTCGATAAGCGTGGTCCACCCGGCGTCTGCGCCGGACATTTGTGCGCAGCCGAAAACGGTGATCCCGATGACCAACAGCCCTATGGCGATGACAGACAGTCGTTTCATTTGCGGCCTCCTCCTTCGTTGAAACGGCATGAAACCGGTGAGAGTCAATCCGGCTCTTCGCTCGCAGCCCCCGAACGCAGCGACCCCGGCCCAGCACAAGGCCTCGCGCCGTCAGGTGCAGCAGCATTTTGAGGGCGCATGCGCGAGATAGGCAATGCCCCTTGGTCAAGCGGCCGCGTTTTTTGGGCCAATGCGACCCTCATGAGTCGCGAAGCAAGCATCCGCAACCCCCGCTTTTTTCCGTCGCATGCCGCTCGAAGGCCAGTCGGTCGGTAAGCGCGATGTTGCAGAGCACTAGATCCGATCGTTCGCGAATGCACGCCTCGACCGCGCGGGGCATCCAGAGAGGCACGAGCTTCGCGGACGCGTGCGCGCCGCTAAGCCACAAACCCGATCAGCGCGTCCAGCACCGCATCCGGCCGCTCGGCCAGCAGCGAGTGACCGGCTCCTTCCAGCGTAACGGTGCGGCTCCCGGCGATCGCCGCGCGCAGGTCCTTCGCATTCCGGGGCGGCGTCATGATATCGCGGCTGCCGAGCACGAAGAGCGTGGGGCACTTCACCTTCGCAGCCGACGCGGGACCATCGACGTAGTCCGCGCACGCCTTGAGACCGACGTGGAGCACCTGCGGCTTCGCGCGCTCGAGCAGGCGCAGGTAGGCGCCCGTCATCCACATCCCCGGCACGGTGTTGCCGCCGATCTGCGCTGCGCCGGAATGGCCCCAAATGTTGAGCATGTCGAATGCCGCAGGGCTGTCCTCATGCGCCGCGTCGAGCAGCACGGCGCCGACCGGCATCGGAGCGGACGTGCCGACGAGCGCGAGGGCCCGGACGCGGTCCGGATGCCGCGCCGCGCACTCGAGTGCGACCAGCGACCCCATGCTGTGTCCGACCAGTGCAGCTTGTGCAACGCCCGCGGCCTGTAGCGCGGCGTCGACCCAATCGGCCATCGTGCCAATCGTCGCCAGCGGCGCCCCCTGGGAGCGCCCATGCCCGGGCAGGTCGAACGCGAGCGCGTTGCAGCCGTGGTAGGCGAAGTAGCGACTCTGCAGCAGGAACGCGCTGTGATCGTTGGCTGCACCGTGCACGAACGCGACGCTCGGCAGGTTCGCGTCGAGTGCACGTCCGGCGGTGTACGCGTAAGCCCGCTTGCCGTCGACGACCAGTTCCATGGCTCAGGCCTTTTGCGAGACCCCGAGCGCGCGCCCGAGGTCCTCGATCAGATCGTCGGGATCCTCGAGGCCGATCGAGAGCCGGATCGTCCCCGGCCCGATGCCGGCGGCGGCGAGCGCGGCGTCGTCCATGCGGAAGTGGGTCGTCGACGCAGGATGGATCACGAGCGATTTGGCATCGCCGACGTTTGCGAGATGCGAGAACACCCGCAAGGTCTCGATGAACTTGCGGCCCGCCGGCCGCCCGCCCTTGATCGAGAAGCTGAACACTGCCCCGCAGCCGCGCGGAAGCAGTTTCCTCGCCAGCGCATGGTCCGGATGCGACTCTAGCTCGGGGTAGCCGATCGCCTCGACCGCGGGCTGCTTGGACAGGAACTCGACGACCTTGCGCGTGTTGTCGACGTGGCGCTGCATCCGGAGCGGCAGGGTCTCGATGCCTTGCAGGACATGGAACGCCGTCGTCGGCGCCATGCAGGCGCCGAAGTCGCGCAAGCCCTCGCGGCGCGCGCGCAGCAGGAAGGCGGCCACTGTCGATTCCTCGCTGAAGTCCATCCCGTGAAAGCCGGCGTACGGCTCGGTCAGCGTGGGATACTTTCCGGATGCTTCCCAGTCGAACGCGCCGGCGTCGACCAGCAGCCCGCCGATCACGATGCCGTGACCGCTCAGAAACTTCGTGGCGGAGTGGACGAGGAGATCCGCGCCGAGGTCGAACGGGCGCATGAGGTACGGCGTGGTGAAAGTGGAATCGACGAGTAGCGGCAGCTTCGCCGCGTGCGCGATCTCGGCGACCGCGGGAACGTCGAGGACGTCGAGACCGGGGTTGCCGAGCGTCTCCCCGAAAATCAGGCGCGTGTGCGGCCGGATCGCACGCCGCCAGGCGTCCAGATCGCGCGGGTTCACGAACGTCGTCTCGATGCCGAAGCGGGGCAGGGTATAGGCGAGGAGGTTGTGAGAGCCGCCATACAGCGAGTGGCTCGCGACGATATGGGAGCCCGCACCGAGCAAGGTGCCGATGGCGAGGTGCATGGCCGCCTGGCCGCTCGCGACGGCGATCGCGCCGACACCGCCTTCAAGCGCGGCGATGCGCTCCTCGAGCACTGCGTTGGTCGGGTTGGAGATGCGCGAATAGACGTGCCCGCCACGCTCCATGTTGAAGAGCGACGCGGCATGGTCGCTGTCCTTGAAGACGAACGAGGCGGACTGGTAGATCGGCGTCGCGCGCGCGCCGAACTGCGGATCGGGTTGCTGTCCGGCGTGCAGGCTGAGCGTGTCGAAGCGGAGATACCGGGGTAGAGCGGGAGAGGGCTTTGACATGTGCTCGGGCTCCGCGGCAATGTCGGGCGATTCTAGCAGCCGCGAACTTCGCGAAACCCGCGTCGCGTGCAGGTGCCGCGCGCGCAGCCCTTTCGGGCCCGAAGGATCAGAGCGGCGCGAGGTCAGGCGCTGCGGGTCGCCGCGCCGGGCAGCGCGATACCGATGCGGTTGACCGCGAAGCCCGCCTGGGTGCGGTTGTTGACGCCGAGCAGGCGGAAGATCGTCGCGATGTGGGTCTTCACCGTACCGTCGGCGAGACCGAGCTCGCGGCCAATCAGCTTGTTCGGTTTGCCGCGCACGAGCAGCGCGAGCACTTCGAGCTGACGGGGGGTCAGACGCTCGACCCTGTGGCCGGCAGCGGGCGCGCGCGCCGCCACGATGTTCCCGCCCGAAAGGATGCCGGGCGGCATGTAGATTTCGCCGGCAAGCACGCGGCGCACGGCGTCGACCAGGCAGCCGGGCGGCGAGCGTTCCGGCAGGAAGCCCATGGCCCCGCCGGCGAGCGCCGCGAGCGCGTCGGCGCGGTCGCGCGCGGCGGAGAATGCGATCATCGGGATGCCCGGGTGCGCGGCGCGGAGCCGCAAGAGCGCGGTTGCGCCCGGCCCGGCGGGCAGCGCGGGATCGAGCAGAACGATCGCGGTGTCGGGATGCGCGGCGAGGTCGTCAAGCGCCCGCGCGACGGTCTCGACGCCGACCACCTCCGTTCGCGTGGATAGGCTGCCCAGGATCCCGGCGGCCGCCTGGCTCACGAGCGGGTGGTCGTTCACGATCAGGATCCGCGCGGCGTCCACCGGCGCCAACGCCGGCGTCGCGAACCGGAGGCGCCGCGCGCCAGCCGCCACCGAACAGTCCCCGGGCACGAGACGGTCACGCCCCGCAAACACGTCGTTCACCGATTCCATGATTCCCTCCGTTCGCCTTGCTTGCGGTCGATCCCCTGATCGACACGGTGCTAGGGTAGGCGTGCGGAAAGGCCGGAATTCGTCACAAGTCCCGGGTCGAGTGTGAACAATTCACGGTTGGGGGCTTGACATGGGCGGCAGCCAAAAAAACGCCCGCCGGGGAGGCGGGCGTGGAAGAGACCCGGTCGGAAAGGGGGAGGGTACTGACCGAGCCTAGAGGCCTTGGATCGGGACGGCGGCAGTCGTCAGCCGATCTTCACCGGCACGTAGATCGTCGCTTCGTCGCGCTTTACCAGCACCGGCACGTTGCCGCTTGCCTTGTCGACGAGCTTCTTCAGCTGCTCCGCGTTCTCGACTTTCTCGGCGCCGAACGCGAGGATCACGTCGCCCTGCCGGATGCCGGCCTTGGCCGCGGGGCCGTCCACCTGCTCGACCATCACGCCGCCTTCGATACCCTGCTTCTTGCGCTCGTCCGGCGTCAGCGGCCGCACCGATACGCCGAGCTTCGCGGGCTTCGCTTCATCGCCGGTCGCGGCGGCGGCGACTTTCTCGCCTGGCATCTCGCCCACCGTCACCCGGACGTCGCGCGTCGCGCCCTGGCGCCACACTTGGAGTCCGAGCGTCGTGCCGGGCTTCGTCTCGCCGATGACGCGCGGCAGGTCGTTCGACTGCTCGAGCGCCTTGCCGTCGACGGCGAGGATGACGTCGCCAGGCTGCAGTCCCGCCTTCTCGGCCGGGCCGCCTTTCTCGACCGAGCCGACGAGCGCGCCCTTCGGCTTGTCGAGCCCGAACGAGTCGGCGAGGTCCTTGTTGACGCCCTGGACCGAGACGCCGATGCGGCCGCGGGTGACCTTGCCGAACTTGACGAGGTCGTCCTTGATCTTGACCGCTACGTCGATCGGAATCGAGAACGAGAGCCCCATGTAGCCGCCGGTGCGGCTGTAAATCTGCGAGTTGATGCCGATCACCTCGCCGGCCATGTTGAAGAGCGGCCCGCCGGAGTTGCCGGGGTTGATCGCGACGTCGGTCTGGATGAAGGGCACGTACCCGTCGGCCGGGAGCGAGCGCGCCTTCGCACTCACGATGCCGGCGGTGACGGTGTTCTCGAGGCCGAACGGGGAGCCGATCGCCGCGACCCATTCCCCGACCTTGATCTTCGCCGGGTCGCCGATCTGGACGGTCGGCAGTCCGGTCGCGTCTATCTTGACGACCGCAACGTCCGTCCGGCGGTCGGTGCCGATGACCTTCGCCTTGAACTCGCGCTTGTCGTCCAGTCTGACGGTGACTTCGCCCGCGTCGGCGACGACGTGAGCGTTGGTGAGGATGTAGCCGTCGGCCGTGATGATGAAGCCGGAGCCCTGTCCCTGGCGCGGCATCGGCTGTGCATCGGGCATCGGGATCTGGAAGCGCCGGAAGAATTCGTTCATCGGGTCGTCCGGCCTGACCGGTTGCTCGCGCGTCGCGGCCGCGCTGCGCTGCGCGACGACGCTGATGTTGACGACCGCGGCGCCCTGAGTCTCGACCAGCCCGGTGAAATCGGGGAGCGAGCGGGCCGGTTGCCCGGTGGCTGCGGCGGGCGCAGCGGCTTGCGCCCGGGAGATCGGGTAGACCTCGGCGCCGAGGTAGCCGAGCGTGGCGGCGCCGAACGCCGCAGCGACGGCGAGCGTCGCGGTCCTCTTGCTGAACATGCACCCTCCAAAGGTTTATCGTTACCCTGCCTTGGGCAGGCGGCGCTCCGCCTGGTTCCCTGAATTCACGGGCGGTTACAGCGGAAACATTTCGTAACCCGTCGGGGGCCGGGCCCGTAAGATCGCCCGCGCCCCCGATGCCACCAGAACCCCATCTGCCGCTGCGGGTATTCGCGAGCGTCTTCCTCCCGTTCGCCTGCGGCTACTTCTTCTCGTACTTCTTCCGGGTCGTGAACGCGGTGATCTCGCCCGATCTCGTGCGCGACGTAGGGGTGGACGCGAATCGTCTCGGGCTCCTCACTAGCGCCTACTTCCTTGCCTTCGCCGCCGCCCAGCTCCCGCTCGGGATCGCGCTCGACCGCTTCGGCCCGCGTCGTGTCAATGCCATCCTCCTCGTCGTCGCCGCTTGCGGGGCCCTCGTGTTCGGCATGAGCGAGAGCCTGGGCGGTCTCGCTGCCGGACGGGCGCTGATCGGCCTCGGGGTGTCCGGATGCCTGATGGCGAGCCTCAAGGCGTTCTCGCTCTGGTTTCCGATGAACCGGTTCGCCACCGTCAACGGCTGGCTGCTCGCGATCGGCGGGCTGGGCGCGATGTCGGCCTCCGCGCCGGTCGCGCTCCTGCTCGAGCTCACTGACTGGCGCCGTCTCTTCGACGGCCTGGCGGGCGCAACGTTCGCTGCCGCGATGATCATCCTCTTCGTCGTCCCCGATCGCGCCGACAGTCATGCGCGGACCGGCTTGCGCGAGCTGCTCGGTGGGTTCGCGACGATCTTCGGCGATCCGGTGTTCTGGCGCATCGCGGTCATCAGCATGACCGTCCAGGCGGTGTTCCTCGCCTCCCAGGGTCTGTGGGCCGCACCCTGGCTCCGCGACGTCGCCGGCTACGATCGCGCCACTGTTGCCAACGTCCTGTTCGCGATGGCGGCGTCGACGACCGCGGGCTTCGCGTCGTCGGGGATTCTCGCCGACCGCCTGGCCCGCCGCGGCATCGCGCCGCTCGCGATCTACAAGTGCGGCGCGATCGCGAGCACGGCTCTGACGGCGACGTTCGCGCTCGGTCTCACCGCGACGGCCGTTCCGGCGTGGTGCCTATTCGCGTTCGTCGGGCCGGTCAGCACGCTCTCGTACACTATCCTGACCCGCCGCTATGACCGCGCGCTGACCGGCCGGGCGAACACCGCCGTGAACCTCCTCGCCTTCCTGGGCGCGTTCGGCGCGCAATGGGGGATCGGCGCGATCCTCAGTTTCTGGGCGCTCGAGGAGGGCGGACGCTATCCGGTCGCGGCATACGCCACTGCGTTCGGCGTTTGCGTGGCGGTCCAGGCGCTCGCGCTGGTGCCGCTGCTGAGCTTGCGCGACGTGGGTCCGCGTGCCTCGCGCACGTGACCGCGAAGGCACGGCGCGGAAGCGCTCCTCGCTCCGTCGTCGTCCGGTCAAGGTCCCATGCGTCTTCGCGGTGCAGAGGCGTCGTCGATCGGAGCGCGCTGGCGTTATGATTCAACCGTATGAGCAAAGCCTTTACGAAGGAATCCGACGCGCCCGAGGACGACGATCTCGACCTCGAGGTCGCCGCGGAGCCGCCGGGCGCAAAGAACTACATCACGCCCGCCGGATACCAGCGGCTGCGCGCGGAGTCCGCCGAGCTGTGGGACGTCGAGCGGCCGAAGCTCGTCGAGACCGTAGCCTGGGCGGCTTCGAACGGCGATCGCTCCGAGAACGCCGACTATCTCTACGGCAAGCGCCGGCTGCGGGAGATCGACCGGCGGCTGCGGTTCCTATCGAAGCGGATCGAAAGCGCGGCGGTGGTCGACAACGCCGGCCGCGACGACGAACAGGCGTTCTTCGGCGCGACGGTGACTTACGCCGATCGGTCGGGCGCCGAGCGGACCGTGACGATCGTAGGCGTCGACGAGGTCGATCCCGCGCGCGGCCGCGTCTCGTGGATCTCGCCGATCGCCAAAGCGCTGCTCAAGGCGCGCGAGGGCGATGTGGTCACGCTGCGGACGCCGGGCGGCGTCGAGGAGATCGAGGTGCGCTCGATCCGCTACGCGCCGCTCGACTGACGCCCGCTACTCGGCCTTCCCGGCCGCCACCCGCGTGAAGTCGCCTGCCTTCACCAGCGAGAGCTTCGCCGGATCGAGATGGCGGCGCAGCGCTTCGCGCACCTGCGCCGGGGTGAGCGCCGCGAGTTGCTGCTCGAACTCGGCGTCCCACTTGAGGGTGCGCCCGATCACGCTGTAGCCCGCAAGCCGTCCCGCCAGCGTGCCGTCGGTCGTGCGCGCCACCTTGCGCGCCTGGAGCAGCGCCCGGCGGCCGTCGTCGAGCTCGGTTTGCGAGAAGCCCTCCTCGAGCGTGCGCGCGAGCTCCTGCTGCACTGCGGCTTCCAGCCGCGCGCGGTTCTGCGGCGCGTAGATCGCGTACACGCCGAACTCGCCGGCTTCGTCCTGCGACCCGATGCTGAGCCACGAGCCGACGCTGTACGACATGCCCTCTTTCTCGCGGATCCGGCGCGCGAGCCGCGCGTCCGACGACCCGCCGAGGAGATAGTTGCCGAGGATCAGCGCGGCGTAGTCCGGGTGGTCGTCGCGCACCTTCAGGTTCTGGCCGCCGCGGAACACCGCGTTCGCCTTGTCGGGCGTCTCGATCACGCGGTCGGAGGCCTGCACGTCGAAGTGGCGCCAGGGGATCCGCCGGTACGGGCCGGGGCTCTTCCAGTCGCCGAAGAGCCGCTCGGCCAGCTTCGTCACCTCGTCGGGATCGAAATCGCCGACCACGACGAGATCGCTGTTCGAGGCGCCGAGGAGCTCGCGATGGCAGCGCCGCGCGTCCTCCAGCGTCACCGCCTTCAGCCGCTCGGTGCGCTCGTCGAGGGAGGCGGTGTAATGCCAGTGCTCCGGCGGGTACGGGTTGAGATGGCGCGTGATCGTCAGGCTGGCGAGCGACTGCGGATCGGTGCGCTGCGTGTCGATGCTCGTGAGCGCCTGCCGCTTGATCTGCTCGAACTCCGCCTCGGGGAAGGACGGCTCGCGGAGCATCTCCGCGGCGATCGTGAGCGCCTCCGGCAGGCTCGCGCGCACCGTTTCGATCGACGCCCCTTCGGTGTTGACGGAGGCCGAGGCCCGCAGCCGGTCGAGAGCGTCCTTCAGCTCGGCGCGAGAACGCTTCTGCGTGCCGCGCGAGAGCATCGCGCCGGCGATCGAGCAGGCGTTGGCGCGGTTCGCCTTGGTCGCCTCGTCGCCCCAGCGCAGGCCGAGCTGCGCCACCACCGTGCCGCCGCGAGTCTTCTTCGGCAGCAGGGTGAGCCTCATGCCGGAGGCGAGCTCCCTCCGGATCAGGCGCGCTTCGATGTTGGCCGGCGTCGGATCGAACGCTTCGCCGGCCGCCACCTCGGCCGCCCCGGCGAAGTTCTTCAGCGTCGCCGCGACGTCCGGCGCGGCCGGCACCGCGACGCGATCGGGCTGCGCGGTCGGGTAGAAGAGCCCGAGAGTGCGGTTGGCCGGCCGGAGGTAGGCGGTCGCGACGCGCTGCACGTCTTCGCGCTTCACCTTGCCCAGCTGGTCCTGGTACAGGTACAGCAGGCGCCAGTCGCCGATGGCGACGAATTCCGAGAGCGTCAGCGCGACCGAGCGCGTGTTGGTGAGCAGCTGCTCGACGTCGCCCTTCAGCTTCGTGCGCGCGCGCTCGAGCTCCTCGTCCGTGACGGGGTTCTTGGCGAATCCCTCCAGCACCCCGAGCAGCTCCTCGCGCACCGGGTCGAGCGACGCATCCTTGCGCACCGCCGCGCCGAAGTACGCCGACCCCGGCTCCCGAGTCTGCCGCTCGGCGCCGAAGGTGGAGGCCGCCTTGCCGGTCTCGACGAGCGCCTTGTGCAGGCGGCCCGTCGGCTGCGCGATCAGGATCTGCGTCAATACGTCGACGGCGACGAAGTCCGGGTGCGAGCCCGAGGGCATGTGGTACATGGCGTGCACGAGCTGGACGTCGCCGACTCGCCGCAGGATCACGCTCCGCTCGCCGTCCTGCGGCGGCTCGACCGTGTACGTCGCGCGGAGCTGGCGGGCGGGCTTGGGGATGGCCCCAAAGGTCTTCGCCGCGACCTCGAGCGCGCGGCTGGGATCGAACTTCCCGCCGATGACGAGCACCGCGTTGTCGGGCTGGTAGTAGTGCCGGTAGAACGCCTGCAGCCGGTCGATCGGGACGTTCTCGATGTCCGACAGCGTACCGATCACCGAGCGGCCGTAGTTGTGCCAGAGATAGGCCGCCGCGCTCGTCCGCTCGCGGAGCAGGCCGAACGGGCTGTTCTGGCCGGCCTCGAACTCGTTGCGCACCACCGTCATCTCGCTGTCGAGATCCTGCTTCGAGACGGTCGCGTTGACCATGCGATCGGCTTCGAGGTCGAGCACCAGCGCGAGCGTCTCGTCGCTCGCCGGGAAGGTCTCGAAGTAGTTGGTGCGGTCGAACGACGTCGTGCCGTTGTAGCGCGCGCCGCGCTTGAGCAGCTCGCTCTTCGGATTGGGGTAGCGCGGGGTGCCTTTGAAGAGCAAGTGCTCGAGCAGATGCGCCATGCCGCGCTCACCGTAGCCTTCGTGGCGCGAGCCGACGAGATAGGTGGCGTTGACGGTGATCGTATCCTGCGACGGGTCGGGCAAGAGCAGGACCTTGAGGCCGTTGGCCAAGTTGTATTCGCTGATCCCGCCCATCGCGGGGCCGCGGGTGACGCCCGACGGCAGCGCCTGCGCGCCGGCAGCGAAGGGCGCGAGCAGCGCGACGAGCCCGGCGAGGAGCGCGGAACGGACAAACGACATTGGCTGTAACTCCCGGGAGGCGCGACCGGGGCGTCCCGGCGGCGCATAAGTAGCGGCCGATCCCGGCCGTGCGTCGCTATTGTAATTGAGGGCTCGCTCGCCCCGGCACCTCTGAGCGCCGGTTCGAGGAAAGGTTCCCGGGCGCCGCCCGGTTGCCATCGGGAGCCGACAGGCGGCAACATGCCGGGCATCCCCGCAACCACCCCAGCCCTCGAACCTCCGTGTCCGGATCCTCAGTGACTCGATCTCCGGCTCCTCCGTCCCCCGATCCACCCCTCGCGTCCCGCCGCAGCAAGCGCAAGCAGGGCCGGCCGGTCCGCGCCGACACCGAGGCGACGAAGGCGCTGCTCGTCGCCGCCACGCGGGCGCTCCTGCGCGAAAAAAAACCCGCCCGGATCACCCGCGACGAGATCGCGCGGCGGGCCGGCGTGGATGCGGCCCTCGTGCGCTATTACTTCGGCGACAAGACCAGTCTCTTCACCGAGGTCATCCTGCGGGTTGCGGACGAGTTGCGCGCGCGGACCGCCGCGCTCCCCCAAATCGGTACCGCGCTCGAGCAGCTGCGCGATCAGCTCGCGGTGTGGCTCCAGATCTTCATCGAGAACCCCCATTTCCACGAGTTGGTCGTAGACCGCGTCTTCTATGGCGACGATCCGACGGCAAGCGAGCTGCTCGAGCGCTTCGTGCAGCGGGCGTTGCCGACGATCGAGGGTGCGGTGACGGCGGGGATGAGGGCGGGCGAAATCCGAAAAGTGGACCCCCGGTTCGTTTATCTCGCAATGGTCGCGCTGTGTGAGTTCTTTGCCACGGCGAGCCCGCTGGTCGAGACGCTCTTCGGCGAACGCGGCGGGTCGGCGAGCCTCGAGCGCGCCTACGCCCGGTTCGCGGCGGATCTGCTCGCCGACGGCCTCCGACGCCGCGATTGACATAATTCCCGGTGTTGGGAATAATCGGTCCGCAGGCTGCCTCCCGCAGGCGCGGCGACGGCAAGGAGGAGAAACACGTGCCCGACGAGCACCCCAACGTCGCGATCCTGCGGCGCATCTACGCCCGCGACCGCGAAGCATTCTTCGCGGCCCTCGCTCCCGACTACGTGTGCCACACCCCAGGCCGCGCGCCCGTATCGGGCGACCATCACGGCGTCGACGGCATGCGGCAGCACATCGCCGACGGCCAGGCGCTCAGTGGTGGAACGTTCCGCGTGAACGCGGTCGGCGCCTTTCTGGCCGATGACGAGTGGGGCATGGTTCCGGTGCGGCTGAGCGCCGAGCGGGGGAGCGCGAAGCTCGAGACGCGCGCGTTCGGCATCTGGCGGTTCGCGGACGGGCGGATCGTCGAGCACTGGGAGTGCCCGTTCGATCTGCACGGCTTCGAAACGTTCTGGAACGCGTGCGCCGCGACGAGCGAGGGTGGCTAGGTAGAACCGATGCAGCAGGCATCGCTTTCCCGTCTTGGGCGAGCACGAGGGGGCGCCGCGAAGCGAGCACGAGGGGGCGCCGCGAAGCGGCTTTGGCCCTCGTGTCGTGACGACTGAGATGGCCGATACGGTCTTCAAGCTGGGGACGTTCGCGCGGGGCGCCGGGCGCCCCTTCGCCGGACTGCTGCTCGGCGCGCAGGCGGCGACCGAGGTCGCCGACATCGCCCGGCTCCACGCCGCCTACGCCGATTCGCACTGGGCTAAGGCCGGCCGGCTCGACGCGAGCGGCGCGGTCCTCGACCTGCTGCAGGACTGGCGTCGCAGCTTCGGGGTGCTGCAGGAGATGGCCGCGTTCCTTGCCGCCGAAGGGGTAGCGAGCGATCGCGTCCGGCCGGCGGTCGAGCGCCTCGATGCGTTGCGCGTCCTGCCGCCGGTGCTGCGGCCCGGGAAAATGCTCTACGCGGCGGCGAACTATCGGGCGCACGTCGCGGAGATGCGCGCTTCGCAGTTCACCGGCGGCGACTTCGACAAGGCCAAGGACGCGCAGGGCGACAAGGCGCGCCTGCGGCCGTATCTGTTCATGAAGGCGCCGAGCTGCCTCGCGGGCGCGTCCGACGACATCGTGTTGCCGGCGGGGGACCATCGCATCGACTGGGAGGCGGAGCTCGCGGTGGTCGTCGGTCACGCGGGCAGGAACATTCCCGCGGCGAAAGCGATCGAGCACGTCGCCGGATTCATGACCACCAACGACGTGAGCTGCCGCGCGCTCACCTGGCGCGAGGACCGGCCGACCATCCGCTCCGACTGGCTCGCCGGCAAGAGCTTCGACTCGTTCGCGCCCACCGGACCGTTTCTCGTGCCGGCGGCGTTCGTCCCGAACCATGCGAGCTTGCGCGTTTGGCTCGCCGTGAACGGGGTGACGAAGCAGGACGGCAACACCGCCGACATGATCTTCGGTACCGCGGAGCAGATCGAGTACGCCTCGCGGATGCTCACGCTCGAGCCCGGCGACATGTTCGCAACCGGCACGCCGAGCGGCGTCGGCCAGGGGCGCGGCGAGTTCCTCGAGGCGGGCGACGTGGTGGAGTGCGAGGTCGAGGGCCTCGGACGGCAGCGCAACCGCGTCGTCCAGGGCACCGACGAATACCGCGCCTAGCCGCCGGAGCGCCACCGGGGCCGCACAGGGGAGGGTTGCACGTCATGAGAGTCCGAGACAGGGCGCTGCGCGCCACGATCGCTGCGCTTGCCGTGGCAGCCAACATCGCCGCCGCGCAGGACTATCCTGCGAAGCCGATCCAGATGCTGGTGCCGTTCCCGCCCGGCGGCATCGTCGACATCATGGGGCGCGGCTTCGCCCAGGCGCTCGACGGCAGGATCGGCCAGCGCGTGCTGGTGGTGAATCGCCCCGGCGGTGGCCTCACCATAGGAATGGTCGCCCTCGCGCAAGCGCCGGCGGACGGGTACACGGTGATCTATTCCCCCGTCACGCCGATCACCATCCAGCCACATCGGATGAAGACGCTCGCGTACACGCGGGAGGCGATCGTCCCGATCTGCCAAACCTTCGAGAACATGTTCTTCGTGGCGGTCGGGCCGAAGTCGCAGTTCAGCGACTTCCAGTCGCTGGTCGCGTTCGCGAAGGCGAATCCCGGCAAGCTGCGCTACGTCACGCCCGGCATCGCGAGCTCGCCGCACCTCGCCGGCGCGGAGCTGTGGCGCAAGGCCGGTGTCGAGCTGACCGACGTGCCCTATGCCGGCGAGGCGTCCGCTTTCCCGCACCTGCTGACCGGCGAGGTCGATCTCGGCATCATCACGACCTCCGGCGTCGCGTCGCAGAAGCTGAAGCCCCTTGCGGTGTTCGCTCCGGAGCGGGTCAAGCTGTACCCGAACGTGCCGACGGTGGCCGAGCTCGGCCTCCCGGTCCTGCCGTCCGGCTACGGCGGCCTGTTCGTGCGCGCCGGTACGCCGGCGCCGATCATGGCGCGGCTGGAAGCCGCCTGTCGCGAAGCCACCGGCGATGCCGCGTACCAGGATCTCGCCGAAAGGCAGTTTCAGCAGTCGAGCTATCTCGATCGCGATGCCTTTGCGGCGCGCATCGACGCGGACTACAAGACCAAGGCCGCGCTGATCCCGACCTTGAAACTCCCCGAGTAGCCGCGCGCATGGCGGCCGTCGCCAGCGTCCTCATCGTCGGCGGCGGCATTGCCGGGCAGACGCTCGCCTGCGCGCTCGGCCAGCGCGGCATCCGCTGCGAGGTGGTGGAGCTCAAGCCGGGTTTCGAGATCGTCGGTGCCGGCATGTACGTTCAAAGCAACGCGCTCAAGGCGTTGGCCGATATCGGCGTGGTGCAGGACATCGTCCGCGCCGGCTACCCGATCGAGGACGACCGCACGGCGGTCGCCGATGCGCAGGGGGCGGAGCTCGCGCTCATCCGCTATCCGCGGCTCGCCGGTCCGGACGTGCCGGCGATCGTACCGATTCGGCGCCGCGTGCTGCACGACATCCTCGCCGCAGCGGTGGCGCAGCGCGGAGTGCGGGTGCGGCTGGGTACGACGGTCGAGGCGATCGCCGACCGCGGCGCCGCCGTGCACGTCGCGTTCAGCGACGGGACCGCCGGCGACTTCGACCTCGTCGTCGGCGCCGACGGCGTGCGCTCGAAGGTGCGCAACTTTCTGTTCCCCGGCGTCGAGCCCCGGTTCAGCGGCTTCGCGAACTGGCGCGTCGTGCTGCCGCGGCCGCCGCAGGTGCGGCGCCTGGTCTGGATGATGGGACGCGGGACGACTTTCGGTATCGTCCCGATCGCCGCCGACTCGCTCTATATCGCCGGGGTCACCAAGGAGCCCGGAAACCCGCGGCATGACCGTACCGCGCTGGCGGAGCTCTGCCGCACTCGGTTCGCGGCGTACGGGTGGCTCGCGCGGGACCTGCTCGCGCTAGTCCGCGACCCGGAGCAGGTGGTCTACACGGCGATCGAGGAGGTGCATCTGCCGCGTCCCTGGTTCCGCGGACGAGTGGTGGTGCTCGGCGATGCCGCGCACGCGGGCACGCCGTTCTGGGCGCAAGGCGGTTCGATGGCGATCGAGGACGCGGTGCTGCTCGCGCGGCTCCTCGAGCGCGGCGAGGCGCTGGACCGGGTGCTGGCCGAGTGGCTGGAGCGGCGCTACGACCGGTGCCTCTATACCCAGCGCGGCTCGCTCGAGACGGGGTTACGCTCCCACGACGAAGCGCCGGGCGCCGAGCAGGCGCGACTGGAGTACGTACGCACGCGGATGCAAGCCGACGTGAACGTGCGCTATGCCCGGCTCGGAGAGGCTTTCTGAGGCGAGCCTCGCCCCCGGGGCGGCGCGGTTCCGGGCTCGGGGAGCGCGAGAGGTTCAGCGGTTCGCAGCATGACAACCAGATGGAGGATGCGATGGCACGTGAGCTTCCGCCGACGCGGCGCGTGGTGACCGGCACCGATGCGGACGGCCGGTCGAGGTTCGTCGCCGACGGCCCGACGGCCGCGGTCAAGACTGTTCCCGAGCGGCCCGGCTACCGCGCGCAGAACGTCTGGACGACGCACGGGAACCCCGCGCCCATCGCGGATCCGGAGCGGACGGGAGAGATCGAGGGCGTCATGCCGCCGAAGGACGGCACCGTCCTCCGCATCATCGACTTTCCCCCCGAGTCGCAGGATCCGGCGGAGCGCGAACGGATGATGCGCGCGACGTTCGCGAGCATCTACAAGGATGCGGCGCACCGGCCGGAGACGGGTCATCCCGGGATGCACACGACCGAGAGCGTCGACTACGCAATCGTGCTCCACGGCGAGATCTACGCGCGGATGGACGAGGGCGAGACGCTGCTGCGTACGGGCGACGTGCTGATCCAGCGCGGCACCAACCACGCCTGGGCGAATCGCTCGGACGACGTCTGCCGGGTCGCGTTCGTCCTGATCGACGGCAAGTTCTGAGAGGTCGCCATGAGCATTCTCGGCGTGCAGACCATCGCGTATGGCGTCGACGATCTCGATGCCTGCACGAAGTTCTACGACGACTTCGGCGTGCCGCTCGCCGGCCGCGACGAACGCGGCGCGGATTTCGAGCTGCCGGAGGGCTCGCGCATCCTGCTCCGCCGCGCCGACGACCCGTCGTTGCCGCCGCGCTTCGCCGACGGTCCGGGTGCCCGCGAGGTGATCTGGGGCGTGGATTCGCCGGCCTCCCTGGAGGAGATAGGGCGCGAGCTCGCGCGCGACCGCGATCTCGCCCGCGCCGCCGATGGCACGCTGCGCACGCGCGACGACCTGGGCATCCCGATCGGGTTCCGCGTTTGGGCGCGTGTGCCGCCGGCCAAGGACACTGCGCCCGAGAACGGCCTCGGCGACATCCGGCGCTGGAACGCGCACCGGAAGTGGTACGAGCGCGCTCGGCCCAAGCTCATCCATCACGTCGTGTTCGGCACTCCGGACATCGACGCCGGCGTCGCCTTCTACACCCGCCGCCTCGGCTTCCGGATCAGCGACGTGTCGCGCGGGCTAGGCGTATTCATGCGCTGCGACGGCCGCAACGACCATCACAACCTCTTCCTGCTGAAGATGCCGAAGCTCGGCTGGAACCACGCGTCCTTCGGCGTTGAGAACATCGACGAGCTGATGACCGGCGCGAACCACATGCAGCGCTGCGGGTGGCCGAGCGACGTCGGTATCGGCCGGCACCGGATCTCGTCGACGCTCTTCTACTACATGCCCAATCCGGCGGGTGGGCGCTCCGAGTACTCGGCCGATACCGATTATCTGACCGACGAGTGGCAACCGCGCTTGTGGGAGCCGATGTTCGGGAATTGGCACTGGGTCGGGAAGATCCCGGACGCCTTCCGGACCGCGCCGGCATGGGACGTGCGCGTGCTGGAGCAGCCGATCCCCGCGTTCAGCGAGCTCAGCCGTCGGAGCGCCTGACCGGCGCCGCGCGGCCGCGCCGGCGGCTTATCATCGCGGGTGGGTTCGCCCGTCCGGCGAGCCGGAGACAGCGGCAATGAGCGCAGTGAGCATCGACCCCGCCGCCCTGCGACGGGCCTTCGGCACCTATGCCACCGGTGTGGTGGTGATCGGCGCACCCGGCCCTGACGGCACCCCGGTCGGCATGACCGTCAACTCGTTCAGCTCGGTCTCGCTCGATCCGCCGCTCGTGTCGTTCTGCCCGTCGCGTTCGAGCTTCGCGTTCCCGGTGTACGCCGCGATGCGTCACTTCTCGGTCAACGTGCTTGCCGCCGAGCATCGCGCGCTCTCCGATCGCTTCGCGCGCGCGAGCGGCGAGCACAAGTGGACCGGCGTGAAGCACCGCATCGGCGAGGGTGGGGTACCGGTGCTCGAGGACGCCCTCGCCGCGTTCGAATGCGAGGTCGAGGCCCGCTTCGACGCCGGCGATCACGTCATCGTGGTGGGTCGCGTGCTGCAGCTCGCCCATGCGGACGAGCGCGCGCCGCTCGTCTTTCACGGCAGCCGCTACCGCGCGCTCGGCCACGCGTACGACTCGCCGCAGACGGACCTTGCGTCGCTGATCGGTTGGGGCTAGCCGGGCGCCGGGGGGGACATGAAGAGATTTCGCTTCGTCGCATCGGTCGCGGCATGCCGGGCCGCGGTGCTCGCCACCCTATTGGCCGCCATGGTTGCCGCCGTGTTTGCCACCGGCGCGCGGGCGCAGTATCCGGACAAGCCGATCCGCTTCGTGGTGCCGCAGGCGCCGGGAAGCGCGACCGACACCGTCGCGCGGATTCTCGCGCCCGAGCTTGCGAAGCAGCTCGGTCAGTCGGTCGTGGTCGACAACCGCCCGGGCGGCGCGCTCACGATCGGGATCGACATCGTGGCCAAGGCCGCGCCGGACGGTTACACCATCGGCATGGGTCCGATCGGCGCGCTGGCGATCACCCGCCACATGGTCGCCAAGCTCCCGTACGACATCGAACGCGATCTGCAGCCGGTCGCGCTGGTCGCCAAGGGCCACCTGTTGCTCGCGGTCTCGCCCGCGCTGCCGGTGAAGTCGGTCCCGGAGCTGATCGCGTATGCGAAGGAGAACCCGGGCAAGCTCATGAACGCCTCGTCGAGCAACGGCTCGCCCGGCCACGTCGGGGGCGAGCTCTTCAAGTACATGACCGCGACGGACATCGTCCACGTGCCGTACAAGGGCGGCGCGCTCGCGATCAACGACCTGATCGCCGGGCACGTGCAGGTGATGTGGGAGAGCCTGAACTCGATCTCGCCTCACGCGCGGTCGGGGAAGGTGCGCCCGCTGGCGGTGAGCGGCGAGCGGCGCTCGCCCGGCTTCCCCGATCTACCGACGATTGCCGAGGCCGGCGTTCCGGGCTACGAGGCGGGGACGTGGACCGGCGTGATCGCGCCGGCGGGCCTCCCGCGCCCGATCCTCGACCGGCTCAATGCCGCGGTGAATGCCGCGATCCGTTCGCCGATGTTCGTCGAGCGGTTCGCGCAGATCGGCGACGAGCCCGCCGGCGGCACGCCGGAGGACTTCGCAGCGCTGATCGGGAAGGACTCCGCGAAGTGGGCGGAGGTGGTGAAGCGGTCGGGGGCGAAGATCGACTGAGGGCGGCGAGACGCCGTCAGTCAGGATGGTTGGCAAGCTCAGGCGTGCGCTTGCTCCCGACCAGGCAACGTGATCGCGTCGATATCGCGCTGCAGGCACCCGATGTCAGACGCCGAAGTCGGCCGCCGGCCCTCATGAACCCATGATTCGCGGCGGCCGAGTTCGATCGAGCTACGCGGTCTCGGCGAGCACCAGGACCTCAACCGACCCGTTGAAACGATCGTCGATGTTCCCGGAGCTGTCGCGCAACAGGAAATCGACTGCGAGGTCCACTGCGTTGTTGCGAATCCCCGTGATATCGACATCGACTTCCTGGCGGAGAATATGGTGATCGCCGTCGGTGTAGCCGATGTTGAAGCCCTTTAGGGCGGCTTCCGCTCTCAATACCTGACGCGAGAATACCGCCGTAGCGGGTTCCCGTTGCGACTGTCCTCGCGTTGGATCGAAGCGGACGTTCACTGTGCGAAAATCCAAAGCCATAATCGTCACCTTTCAAGATAGAAGTTGAGGAAGGATTGCGTCCGGCTTCGATCGTGACGGATTCGACTTGGATCGCGGCGAAGAAGCGGAAACGCCGGCGAAGCTTGCCATCATGCCCGGCGGTGGAAAATACGACTGAAACGCTAGGACGAAAGCCGAGCGCTGTTCGTCCATCGTTTTCTTCGTACTCATTTTGTCCGGCCCTGGACGTTCATTCCGCCTAATGACGTTGTCGTTTTGCCTAGGTCATGCGGCGGATTTCATCTTTGTCAACGGTGTCTGGCGGCGCCAGACACCGTCCCTCTTCGACCCCGACCAGCACAATGCCCCCGGGGGGAGTCGGTGAATTCGTCACATCCGCCTGGGTAAGAGTACGGCCCGTGCTCCTCCCGCCGGACCTACCCTGCGGGCAGAGCTGGATCGGCCAGCCGGACCAAGGAGGATGTCGTCATGACGAGGACCTTGCCGAAAGGGCACGTCTCGTGTCTATCGAACGCGTTCCGGTATACGCCCGCCGCGGACACGAATGTCGCGAAGACTTTCGCACGGATCAATAGGGAGCTGACGGTAAGAGATGCGCGCTGCCTCGGCATGCGGGAGCCAATCGAGCGCCAGCCCGTGCGCAGGCCCTTTCCTATCGAGACCGTTGAATCAGCGCGTCGTCTGCTGCGCGCGGGTGGGCTTCGGCTGACACCGGATCTCGTTCACCTGTAGGCGCTGCTTTGGTCGGTTCGCCGGCGCTGGTCGTGCCGGATCCACGCCGAGCCTGACAAGCTGCTTCACTCCGGCTGGAGCCCCGCCGCCTTCACCACCCGCGCGGTGTTCGCGATGTCCTGCTCGAGAAACCGGCGGAACTCGTCCGGAGAAGTCACGACCCCCTCCGCGCCTTGTGCCGCGAACCCTTCCTTCAGCGCCGGGCTCGCGGCCGCCTTCACGAGCGCGGCGTGCAGCTTGTCAACGACGGGTTTTGGCGTCGCTTTCGGTGCGAGCAATCCGGCCCAGCCGCTGTAGTCGTAGCCGGGCACTGTCTCCGCCACCGCCGGAATGTCCCCGAAGAGCGGCGCGCGCTGCGGCATGCTGTGCGCGATCGCCCGGAGGCGCCCGGACTTCACGAGCGACATCGCCGCCGGCGCCGGGGCGATGGTCCAGTGCGATTCGCCCGCGACGACCGAGCCGACCGACGGGCCGCCGCCCTTGTACGGCACGTGCAACGACTCGAAGTCGCCCATGACCATCAGGAGCACGCCGCCGAGATGGCTCGCCGCGCCCGGGCCCGCCGACGCCATGTTGACCTTGCCCTTGTTCGCGCGCGAGTACTCGATCAGTTCTTTCACGTTCGCGATCGGGAGCGCGGGGTTGACCACGAGCACGTTCGGCATCACGGCGACGAGCGAAACGAAAGCGAAGTCGTTCAGCGGGTCGTAGGGAATCGTCTTCTGGAGCAAGGGCGCGATCGACATTCCGCTCGCTGACGCGAAGAGCAACGTGTAACCGTCCGGAATGGCGGTTTTCGCGGTCTCGATCCCGATCGCCCCGGCCGCGCCGGCGCGATTCTCGATCACGATCGTCTGTCCGAGCACTTCGCCGAGGCGCACGCCGATGAGGCGGCCCACGGTGTCGATCGAGCTGCCGGGCGCGTTCGGCATGATCAACCGGATCGGCCGGGTCGGATAGTCCTGAGCGACCGCCGACGCCGTGGGGAGCGCGAGTGAGAGTGCGAAAGCGGCGTGGCGTATCAGTTTCATCATGCGCTCCCTTGGCGCAACCGGGACGTCCGCTCGGCCTCGGCGAGCCGCTCGCAATCCCGTGTGTGGACGCCCGTGTGTGGACGCCCGTGTGTGGAGCCCATTGGTCGATGCGAGTCGGCGGCCATTTCAGTCGTCCGGCGTGCCGACCGGGTACGAGACCTGCCGATACCTCGGTGGTGCACTCCGGGCTTGCGCCGAACGGGAATCAAATAGGCGAATACCCCACCTACGGCTCCCGCCCACGCGAGGCCCGGATTATCGCCGTGGGCGCGGCAAGCCGCTCGACGCCAAGAACCGCGCGGCGAGATCGAACGCCGAACCCCGCCGCGGTAGGGGTGAGGCGGGGTGGATTCCAATCGACGCAGGGCTTGATCCCGGGCGTTCGAAGCCCTATTTTCCACGGATCGATGCCGCACGGGAGAAACGCGTGACCGCCGTGAAGGAGACGCTCGGCTTCCAGGCCGAGGTGAAGCAGCTCCTGCACCTGATGGTGCACTCGCTGTACAGCAACAAGGAGATCTTCCTGCGCGAGCTCGTCTCGAACGCTTCCGACGCGTGCGACAAGCTGCGCTTCGAGGCGATCGCGAACCCCGGTCTCTACGAGTCCGACGGCGAGCTGAAGATCCGGGTGTCGTTCGACAAGGCGTCCAGAACCATCACCGTCTCGGACAACGGCATCGGGATGTCGCGCGAGGAGGTGATCGCGAACATCGGGACGATCGCCAAGTCCGGCACGCGCGAGTTCCTCGCCACGCTGACCGGCGACCAGGCGCAGGATGCGCGGCTGATCGGGCAGTTCGGGGTCGGGTTCTACTCGTCGTTCATCGTCGCGGACAGGGTCACCCTGCTCACGCGGCGCGCGGGCGCGCCGGCGGGCGAAGGCGTGCGCTGGGAGTCCGACGGCACCGGCGAGTACACGATCGAGGCGGTCGAGAAGGCGAGCCGCGGCACCGACGTCGTCCTGCACCTGCGGGAGGGCGAGGACGAGCTGGCATCGGATTCGCGCCTGAAGGCGATCCTGCGCAAGTACTCCGACCACATCGCGATCCCGATCGTGATGCAGAAGCTCGAGTGGTCGGAGGAGAAGAAGGAGACGGTCGGCACCGGGCTCGAGGAAACGGTCAATCAGGCGAGCGCGCTCTGGGCGCGGCCGAAGAGCGAGATCACGGACGAGCAGTACCAGGAGTTCTACAAGCACGTCGCGCACGACTTCGACTCGCCGCTCACCTGGACCCACAACCGGGTCGAGGGGCGCCAGGAGTACACGCAGCTCCTCTACATTCCCGCGCGGGCGCCGTTCGACCTCTGGGACCGCAACCACCGCCGCGGGTTGAAGCTCTACGTGAAACGCGTCTTCATCATGGACGATGCCGAGCACTTGCTGCCGGCCTACTTGCGCTTCGTCCGCGGGGTGGTCGACTCGAACGACCTGCCGCTCAACGTGTCGCGCGAGATCCTCCAGGAGAGCCGCGACGTCGAGGCGATCCGGTCGGGGTGCGCGCGGCGGGTGCTGCAGCTGCTCGAGGACCTGGTCGCGAACGACAAGGACAAGTACACCACGTTCTGGCTCCAGTTCGGGCGCGTGCTGAAAGAAGGAATGGGCGAAGACTCTTCGAATCGCGAGCGCATCGCGAAGCTCGTGCGCTTCGCCTCGACTCATGCCGACAGCGCCGACCAGAGCGTGTCGCTCGCCGACTACGTCGCACGCATGAAGGAGGGGCAGGGGAAGATCTACTACGTGACCGCCGACACGTTCGCCGCGGCGAAGTCGAGCCCGCATCTCGAAGTGTTCCGCCAGAAAAGCGTCGAGGTGCTGTTGCTCTCGGACCGGGTCGACGAATGGGTGGTGGCGCACCTGCCCGAGTTCGAAGGCAAGCCGCTCGTTTCGGTCACGCGTGGGGATCTGGATCTCGGCACGCTCGAGTCGGAAGCCGAGCGCGACGCGGTGCGCAAGCAGGCCGACGCATCGCGGGACCTCGTCGGGCGGATCAAGCAGGCGCTCGGCGAAAGAGTCAAGGACGTCCGGACCACCGCCCGGCTCACCGCTTCGCCCGCGTGCCTCGTCGCCGACGAGCACGATCCGGGCGCGAACCTGCAGCGCATCCTCAAGTCGGTCGGACAGGATGTCCCGAGCTTCGCGCCGATCCTCGAGATCAATCCCGGGCACCCCATGGTCGAGCGGCTCAAGCAGGAGGACAAGCGGTTCGCAGAGTGGGCGGCACTGCTGCTCGACCAGGCGCTGCTCGCGGAGGGCGGGCAGCTCGAGGACCCGGCCGGGTTCGTGAAGCGGATGAACGAACTGATGCTCGATCTGGCGGGCGGTGGTGGGCGGATCTGGACGCCGGGCTGACTCGGTATCCCCGCGTGCAGATCTTCTACTCCGATCACTACGTCCTGCCGCTGCCGCCCGGCCATCGCTTCCCGATGAGCAAGTACGCGCGGCTGCGCGGCCGCGTGCTGGAGAGCGAGTTCGCCGCTCGCTGCCGTGTGGCGCCTGCGGCGCGCGACGAGGAGATCGTGCTGGCGCATTGTCCCGACTACCTGCGCCGCGTCGCCGAAGGCACGCTCAGCGCCGGCGAGCAGCGCGCGATCGGGTTTCCATGGACGCCGCAGATGGTGGAGCGGTCGCGCCGCACGAGCGGCGCGACGCTCGCCGCGGCGCGTGCCGCGCTGGACGAGGGGGTCGCGGTGAACCTCGCCGGCGGGACCCACCACGCGTTCCGCGACCGCGGCGAGGGGTTCTGCGTGCTGAACGACAGCGCGATCGCGGTGCGGGTGCTGCAGGCCGCGGGACTCGTCCGGCGCGCGGTGGTCATCGACTGCGATGTCCACCAGGGCAACGGCACGGCGTCGATTTTCCGCGACGACCCGGACGTGTTCACGTTCTCGATCCACGGCGCGAACAACTTCCCGTTCGCGAAAGAGCGAGGCGATTTGGACGTCGAGCTGCCCGACGGCACCGACGACCGCCGCTACCTCGACGCGCTCATGCAAGCGTTGGGGGAAGCGTTCGCGCGCTCGCGGCCCGAGCTCGCGATCTACCTCGCCGGAGCCGACCCCTACTACGACGACCGGCTCGGGCGGCTCGCGCTAACGAAGCAGGGGCTCCTCAACCGCGACCGGCTGGTGTTTGCGGCGTGCGCAACGGCGGGCGTGCCGGTGGCGGTGACGATGGCGGGCGGCTATGCGCGCGATGTCGACGACACCGTCGAGATCCATTGCAACACGGTCGAAACCGCTGCGTGGTTCAGCTGAACCTTCGGCTCATCGGTTCAGTTTGACCGCCCCTCGCTCGCCGACGGACGGTGGCGTCGCCTTGCCAGGCCTCGCCGCTCAGACCTGGGCGAGCATGGCCTCCGCGGCGGACACCTCGAACTTGCCGGGCGCCTCGACGTTGAGCTGTTTCACCACGCCGTCCTGCACCAGCATCGAGTAGCGCGTCGACCGAACGCCCATGTTGCGCGCCGTCAGGTCGAGCTCGAGGCCGAGCTTCTTCGTGAATTCCGCACTGCCGTCGGCCATCATGCGTACCTTGCCCGCGGCCTTCTGGTCGCGCATCCATGCCGCCATCACGAAAGCGTCGTTGACCGAGATGCACCAGATCTCGTCGACCCCCTTCTTCTTGAGGGCGTCGAAGTTGGCGATATAGCTCGGGACGTGCTTGGCCGAGCAGGTGGGGGTGAAGGCGCCCGGAAGCCCGAAGATCACGATCTTCTTGCCCTTCACGAGCTCCTGTACGTTGAGTTCCTTCGGGTTCATCGGGCAGCCCTGCGCGTCGAACTCGACGGTTTCGGTCAACCTGCCCTCGGGCAGGCGGTCGCCGACTTTGATGGCCATTGGTCAGTCTCCTAGCTGGTTCCTCACGATACGAGGGGGCATGCCCCTCGTGCTTCCCGAACCGTTCGCTGGATGCGGGGGAGCCCGAGCATCGCCGATGTCTCCGGGGAAGTCAAAACGTCACTAGAAATCAGTCAGAAGCCGTTGAGAGACAACGAGTTTGTGGCTATAGTCAAACGTTACACTCAAGGCCGACCCGGATGCCGGTTGCCGCCGTCTCGAACGAAGAACGACGTCTGACCTTGCCACAGGTGGTCAACGACCTGATCGCGGACGGCCTGGTGCCGCGCGAGGACGCCGAGCGGCTGACCGCCGAGCGCAGGGCGCACAAGGCGGGCGTGCTGCACCCGCTGGTCGCGATCGCCGACCAGAAGTGGCGCTCGACGAAGGCGCCCCATCGCCTTCTCACGCTCGAGGCGCTGACCGAGTGGTATGCGGCGAAGGCCGGGCTGCGGTACTACCACATCGACCCGCTCAAGATCAACTTCGCCGGCGTGACCGAGATCATGTCGAGCGCCTACGCCGAGCGCTTCAAGATCCTCCCGGTCGAGGTCAACCAGAAGCGGGCGATCATCGCCACCGCCGAGCCGTACACCCGAGAGTGGGAAACCGAGCTGAAGCGCGTCCACCGCCTCGAGATCGAGCGCGTGTTCGCCAACCCGCTCGACATCCAGCGCTACATCGTGGAGTTCTACAACCTCGCGCGATCGGTCAAGGGCGCGAAAGGCACCGCCGAGGCGCGCTCGGGCCTGTCCAACTTCGAGCAGCTCGTCGAGCTCGGCAAGGCGAACCGCCAGCTCGACGCCAACGACCAGCACATCGTCAACATCGTCGATTGGTTGTGGCAGTACGCGTTCGACCAGCGCGCGAGCGACATCCACATCGAGCCGCGCCGCGAGGTGGGGGTGGTGCGGTTTCGCATCGACGGCGTGCTGCACAACGTCTACCAGCTGCCCGCGCCGGTGATTGCGGCCATGACGAGCCGCATCAAGATCCTCGGGCGCATGGACGTCGTCGAGAAGCGGCGTCCCCAGGACGGCCGCATCAAGACGCGCGCGGCGGAAGGCCAGGAGGTGGAGCTCCGCCTTTCGACGCTGCCGACCGCCTTCGGCGAGAAGCTGGTGATGCGGATCTTCGACCCGGAGGTGCTGGTCAAGGACTTCACCGAGCTCGGCTTCTCCGAGGAAGACCAGGGCCGCTGGGGCGAGATGACCTCCAAGCCGCACGGGATCATCCTCGTGACCGGTCCCACCGGTTCGGGCAAGACGACGACGCTGTACTCGACGCTGAAAACGCTCGCCACGCCGGACGTGAACGTGTGCACGATCGAGGATCCGATCGAGATGATCGAGCCGGCGTTCAACCAAATGCAGGTGCAGGCGGCGATCGACCTCAACTTCCCCGAGGGCGTTCGCGCGCTGATGCGGCAGGACCCCGACATCATCATGATCGGCGAGATCCGCGACCTGCAGACCGCCGAGATGGCGATCCAGGCGGCGCTCACCGGCCACCTCGTGCTCTCGACGCTGCACACGAACGACGCGGCGAGCGCGGTCACGCGGATGCTCGATCTCGGCGTGCCCCCGTATCTCCTCAACGCGACGGTGCTCGGCGTGATGGCGCAGCGGCTCGTGCGGACGCTCTGCCCGCACTGCAAGCACAAGGTGCCGTACGGCGAGGACCGCGCGGACGACATGGCCTGGGAGGAGCTCGTCACGCCGTGGAAGGCGCGGGCGCCGAGCCGGGTCTACAAGGCGGTGGGCTGCCTCGAGTGCCGCATGACCGGCTATCGCGGCCGCAGCGGTCTCTACGAGGTGATGCTGCTCACCCCCGGGATCAAGCGTCTCATCAGCACGACCCCGGATCTCGGCAAGATGCGCGAGCAGGCGTACAAGGAGGGGATGAAGTCCTTGCGCATCAGCGGCGCGATGAAGGTCGCGGCGGGGACGACGACGCTGGAGGAAGTGCTCAAGGTCGCGCCCCCCCACCAGCACGAGGGGGCATGACAGGCGAATGAGAGGGCATCGGCTGCTCACTTCGACCTGGCTCCCTGCCCGCCTTCCGCCCTTGACCGTCCTTCGCGCCATCGCCGGCAACCTCGTCCTCGCCGCGGCGTGCTTCGGCGCGGCGAAGCTGGGGTTTGTCTTCGCCCTGGTCGGCGCGAACGTCTCGCTGCTCTGGCCGGCGTCCGGGATCGCGGTCGCCGCGCTCGTGCTCTGGGGCCTGCGCTTTGCGCCGGGCGTTGCGGCGGGGCTGCTCGCCGCCCACTCCACACACGGCGTGCCGCTCGCCTGGGCGGCAGTGATCGCCGTCGGCAGCACGCTTGCGGCGGTCGCAGCGGCTTGGCTCCTCGGGCGGCCGACCCGCGCGGGTGATCGGTTCGATCCTGCACTCGCGCGGATGCGCGACGTCCTCCGCATCATTTTTCCGACGGCGTTGGGCACTCCGGTCATCGCGGCGGCGATCGGGGTGGCCGCGCTCGTGCAGGCCGGCCTGCTCGAGACCGAGCAGGCCGTGCGCGCCGGACTCACCTGGTGGGCCGGCGACGCGCTCGGCATCCTGCTGTTCACGCCCCTGGTGCTTGCCTGGGCGCGCGATCTCCGGCCGCGCGCCGCCGTCGCCGAGGCGCTCGGTCATGCGGCGCTGATCGCGGCTGTCCTCTTCGCGGGCGCGATCGTGCTCTCGAGCCATCTGCCGCGCGAGCGGACCGAGATCCTCGTCGCCTTCGTGCTGTTCCCGCTGGCGGTCTGGCCGGCGGTGCGCTTTCCGCCGCGCGAGGTGGCGACGTTCAACGTCGCGCTCGCGGCGCTCGTCCTCGGCGCGACGTGGTTCGGGGTGGGTGCCTTCCCCGGCGGCGCCAATGCCGCCGGGCTCGTGGCCACCGTCGCGCTGCTCGCCTCGGTGACCCTGACAACCCTGCTCCTCTGCGCGCTGAGCACGGAGCGGCGCCAGGCGGCCGAACGGCTGCAGCGGAGCGAGGGGCGTTTCCGCGGCCTAACCGATCTCTCGGTCGACTGGTACTGGGAGCAGGACGAGGACCTCCGCTTCACCGAGCTTTCGCCCGGCTTCCACGCCGCTTTTGCGTTCGATCCGATAGGCCGCCGGCGATGGGAACTGCCGTTCGAGCAGCGCGACTCCCCGGCGTGGGCGGCGCACCGCGCCGAGGTCGAAGCGCACCGGCCGTTCCGCGATCTCCTGCTCGTCCGCCGCGCTCCCGACGGCCGCATGCGCTACGCCGTCACCAGCGGCGAGCCGATGTTCGATGCCGCGGGAAAGTTCCGCGGCTACCGCGGGGTCGGCCGCGACATCACCGCGCAAATGGAAGCGGAGAGCGCGCTTCGCGAGTCGCGCGAGCTCTTTGCGCGCATCTTCAGCGCCAGCCCCAACCCGATGCTGATCAACCGCATCGGCGATCACCGCGTGGTCGAAGTGAACGACGCGTGGTGCGTATTCTTCGGGCACACGCGCGGCGAGGTCGTGGGCCGCACGCTCGAAGCGCTCGACGTGCTGGTCGAGCCGGCCGACCGCGCGCGCATCGACGCCCTGCTGCGCGCGCGCGGCGCGGTGCGCAACTTCGAGCTGCACGTTCGCGGGCGGGGCGGCGAGGTCCGCGAGGTGCTGCTCTCGGGCGAGCTGGTCGATCTCGCCGGCGAGCGCTGCGTGATCTCGACGTTCACCGACGTCACCGACCGCAACCGGGCACTCACCGAGCTGCGCGGGTCGCGCGAGCGCCTGGAGCGCATGTTCCGCGGCAGCCCGCTGCCGATCGCGATCTCGGGCATCGAGGACGGCGCGGTGGTCGACGTGAACGACGCGTGGGCGCGGACCTACGGCTACTCGCGGGACGCGATCCTCGGCCGGAGCTTCGTCGAGCTCGGCCTGTGGGTCGATCCCGACTCGCGCCGCCGGCTGCGCGAGGTGCTGCTCTCGAGCGGGGCGGTGCGCAACTTCGAGACGCGCTGGCGCAAGGCCTCGGGCGAGATCGCCCATGTCCTCTTCTCGGGCGACGTCGTCGATCTCGACGGGTCACCGGTGCTGCTCTCGACCGGTCTCGACATCACCGAGCGCAACAGCGCCGAGCGGCGGCTCCGCGAATCGGAGGCGCGGTTCACCAAGATCTTCCACACGAGCCCGGTGCCGGTGGTGCTCGCCCGGCTCGGCGACGCGATGAACCTCGAGGTCAACGACGCCTGGGCGAAGTGGTCCGGCTGGGCGCGCGACGAGGCGGTGGGCAAGTCCTCGATCGAGCTGGGGATCTGGTTCCATCCGGGCGATCGCGGGGAGTTCGTCCGCATGCTCCAAACCGGCGTCGGCGTGCGCAACATGGAATGCCGCCTGCGGAAGCGCTCCGGCGAGATCGCGGACGTCCTGCTCTCGTCCGACCTGCTCGATGTCGGTGGCGAGGCCTGCTCCGTCACCTCGGTGATGGACATCACCGACCGCAAGAGCGCGGAGCGGCAACTGCGCGAATCGGAGCGCCGCTTCCGCGATTTCGCCGAGGCCGCCGGCGAATACGTATGGGAGCTCGACGTCGACGGTCGCTACACCTTCCTCTCGCGGCGCGTCGAGCAGGTACTCGGCTACGCGCCCGACGAGCTGCTCGGCCGCAAGCCCACGGATCTGATGCCCCCGGGCGAGGCCGAGCGGGTGCGCGACTCGTTCGCCCAGATCGTGCGCACGCGCGAGGCCTTCCGCAACCTGGAGCACCGCTCGATGAGCCGCTCCGGCAGCCAGGTCTGGCAGCTGGTGAGCGGGGTACCGATCCTGGACGGCGAAGGGCGGTTCATCGGCTACCGGGGCACGGCGCTAGACATCACCGAGCGGAAGCAGGCCGAGTCGCGAATCGCGGAGCTCGCCACGCGCGATCCGCTGACCGGGCTGCCGAACCGGCTCCTGCTCTCCGACCGCCTCGCGCGCGGCATCGCCGGCGCGCAGCGCGAGGGCGGACTGCTCGCGGTGATGTTCGTCGACCTCGATCACTTCAAGCGCATCAACGACACGCTCGGCCACGACATCGGGGACCAGCTGCTGCGCGAGGTCGCGAAGCGCATCGGCGGCGTGTTGCGCAAGGGCGATACGCTGTCGCGGCTCGGCGGCGACGAGTTCGTGGTCCTGCTCGAGGGGCTGAAGGCGGCGGAGGACGCCGGACAAGTCGCGCGCAAGCTCATCGACGCGGTGTCGCAGCCCTACGATATCGAGGGCCACACGCTCAACACCGCGGCGAGCGCGGGAATCTCGATCTACCCGACCGACGGCACCGATGGGACGACGCTGATGCGCCACGCCGACACCGCGATGTACGTCGCCAAGTCGAGCGGGCGCAAGAACTACCAGTTCTTCTCGGCGGAGATGAACGTGCGCGCAACCGAGCGGCTGCGCCTCGAGGCGGCGTTGCGCGGGGCGGTGGACCGTGGCGAGCTGCGCGTCTACTACCAGCCGCGCGCGGACGTCGGCGGGGACACGCTCACCGGCGCCGAAGCGTTGCTCCGCTGGCAGCATCCCGAGCACGGCCTCCTCACCGCCGGGCGGTTCATGCCGCTCGTCGAGGAGACCGGCCTCATCCACTCGATCGGCGAATGGGTGCTGGCGAGCGCGGTCGACCAGGCGCAAGGCTGGCACGCGCTCCACGGCCCGGCGTTCGCGATCTCGGTGAACATCTCGCCGAAGCAGTTCAACCGGGCGCTGCTCGGCCGTGTGCGAAGCGCGCTCGACGCGAGCGGCCTCGACCCGAAGATGCTCGAGCTCGAGCTGGTCGAGGGCGCGCTGCAGCGCAACCCGGAGGAGGCGCGCGCGGTGCTCGGGGGCCTGCGGAACCTCGGCGTACGAGTCGTGCTGGACGATTTCGGCACCGGCTATTCGTCGATGAGCCAGCTCCGCCGGTTCGCGATCGACGGGATCAAGATCGACCGCTCGTTCGTGCGCGGCATGACCACCAACCCCGACGACCGCATCGTCGTCAAGGCGATGATCGACATGGCGAAGAGCCTGCGCATCAATACCATCGCCGAGGGCGTGGAGCAGCAGGCCGAGCTCGACCTGCTGCGCAACATGGGCTGCGAGGAATACTCCGGGCATCTGCTCGCGGAGGCGGGTACGCCGAGCGAGTTCGAGCGGCGGTGGCTGCGGCCGGGGAACGTGCTCGCGCTGCGGCCGCGTCGGTAGATCCGTCGTCCCGGCGAACGCCGAGACCCAGCACGGCGCGGACTGAATCCCGGTTCGCGTCGGGATGATTAATTCGGGATCCCGCCTTGCGTCGGAATTGACCGCGGCGCGCCGGTGGCGCCGGCGCCGTCCGCTGTCATTTGGACAGGTAGCGCATCGCCCGCTCGAGCCCTTCGATGGTGGTCGGATACATCCGGCCGCCGAAGATCTCGCGGATCACGGCGATCGACTGGCGATACGGCCAGAGCTGCTCGGGCTCGGGATTGAGCCAGACCGTCTTCGGGTAGACCTCGAGCATGCGGCGCAGCCAAAGTGCGCCAGCCTCCTCGTTGTGGTACTCGATCGAGCCGCCGGGCTGCAGGATCTCGTACGGGCTCATCGTCGCATCGCCCACGAAGATCACCTTGTAGTCGTGGCCGTACTTGTGCATGAGATCGGCGGTGCGGGTGCGCTCGGAGTGCCGGCGGCGATTGTCCTTCCACACGAAGTCGTACAGGCAGTTGTGAAAGTAGAAGTACTCGAGGCGCTTGAACTCGGTGTTGGCGGCGCTGAAGAGCTCCTGCGCGAGCCTGATGTGGTCGTCCATCGACCCGCCGACGTCGAGGAACATCAGCACCTTGACCGCGTTGTGGCGCTCGGGGCGCATGTGGATGTCGAGCAGCCCCGCGTTGCGTGCTGTCTTGTCGATCGTGACGTCGAGGTCCAGCTCCTCCGGCGCGCCATCGCGCGCGAACTTGCGCAGCCGGCGCAGGGCCACCTTGATGTTGCGCGTACCGAGCTCGACCGCCGCGTCGTAGTTAGCGTACTCGCGCTGGTCCCACACCTTCACCGCCGACCGATTACGCGACTTGTCCTGGCCGATCCGCACGCCCTCCGGGTTGTAGCCGTACGCGCCGAACGGGGAGGTGCCGGCGGTGCCGATCATCTTGCTACCGCCCTGGTGGCGGCCCTTCTGCTCCTCGAGGCGCTTGCGCAGCGTCTCCATCAGCTTGTCCCAGCCGCCGAGCGACTCGATCATCGCCTTCTCCTCGGGCGAGAGATTCAGCTCGGCCTGCTTGAGCAGCCACTCCAGCGGGATGTCGGCCTCGGCGCCCATTAGGCTTTCGACGCCCTTGAAGTACTCGCCGAACGCCCGGTCGAACTTGTCGTAGTTCGACTCGTCCTTCACCAGCGCCGTCCGGGCGAGGTAGTAGAACTGGTCGATCGACGGCTCGATGACGCCCTTGTGCATGCCCTCCATGAGCGTCAGCCACTCCTTGATGGAGACGGGCACCTTTGCGGTCTTGAGCCTCAGGAAGAAGCCGATCAGCATGTAACGTTCCGATACAAAGGGTTACAGCAGAGTTAGTAACCGTCGCGGTAGTGTCGCGTTAAAGGGGGCAGGGAAGCAACAGGCGACCGCAACCCGGCGCCTTGACCCCAACCAGGAGTCGACCATGAGAGCAGCAGTATTGACCTTTGCCGGCATCGCGGCCGTCGGAGCGGCCGCGGTTCCTGCGGCGAGCTTTGCCGGCGGACCCAACGTCGGCTTCTCGATCTCGATCGGGGGGCCGCCCGTGTACTACCCGCCGCCCGTCGTCTACTATCCGCCGCCGCCCGTGGCCTACTACCCGCCGCCGGTCATCGCCTACCCGGCGTTTCCGCGTCCGTACTACGGGCCGCCGAGCGTCGTCTATCGGGCCGGCGGTTACGGCGGCTACTACGGCCCGCAGAAGTTCCGCGGGCACGGCTACTACGGTCATCGCGGACACGGCGGCAGGGGCTGGCACTAAGCGGTCTCCGCTAACGCCGCTCGCAGCGAACGACCTCCATGCTGCCGGCGCGCGCCGCGGCGGCGAGGATCGAGATTACCGGGCTCGCGGGCGAGCGAGTTCGGCGTCGCCTCGCCGGAGTCGATCGCGCGGCGGACGGCCCCGGCGTTGTCGAGCTCGACGTCCTGCAGCAGCGCGGCATGCGCGGCCTGGAGGCTGATCGTCGCGAAGATGCCGGCGAAAAGCCGGCAGCTCGACGGCCTCGGCACGGACTGCGCCTAGCGGTTCTGCCGCGCTACGAACACGAGCCGCTCGGCAGGACGCGCACGGCCGCGCTACCGGTTCTGCCGCGCCATGAACACGAGCCGCTCGAACAGATGCACGTCCTGCTCATTCTTGAGCAGCGCCCCGTGCAGCGGCGGGATGATCGTCTTCCGGTCCTTGGCGCGCAACGCCTCGGCCGGGATGTCCTCGGCTAGCAAGAGCTTCAGCCAGTCGAGCAGCTCGGAGGTCGAGGGCTTCTTCTTGAGGCCCGGCACCTCGCGCAGCTCGAAAAATACCTCAAGCGCTTCACGCAGCAGGTTCTTTTTGAGCCCCGGGAAATGCACGTCCACGATCCGCTCCATCGTCTCCTTGTCGGGGAAGCGGATGTAGTGGAAGAAGCACCGGCGCAGGAACGCATCGGGCAGCTCCTTCTCGTTGTTCGAGGTGATGAAGACGATCGGCCGGTGCGTCGCGCGCACGAGCTCCTTCGTCTCGTATACGTAGAACTCCATGCGGTCGAGCTCGCGCAGCAGATCGTTCGGAAACTCGATGTCGGCCTTATCGACCTCGTCGATCAGGAGCACGACCGGAGAGTCGGCGGTGAACGCTTGCCAGAGCATGCCCTTGACGATGTAGTTCGCGATGTCGTGCACGCGCGGGTCGCCGAGCTGCGAGTCGCGGAGCCGGCTGACCGCGTCGTATTCATAAAGACCCTGCTGCGCTTTGGTCGTCGATTTGATGTGCCACTCGAGGAGCGGCACGCCGAGCGCCTCGGCGACCTCGATCGCGAGTCGCGTCTTGCCGGTGCCCGGCTCGCCCTTCACCAGGAGCGGGCGCTGGAGCGTGATCGCCGCGTTGACCGCGAGCTTGAGATCGTCGGTCGCGACGTAGGAGGCGGAGCCCTTGAAGCGCATGAGAAACCTCGTGGTGAACGTCGGGCGATTATAACCGTGCGCCCCCCGCCCCTCTGCGGAAGGCGAGGGCAATGCGCGCGAATCTGGGGCACCATGCCCGCTCGTCATGCGCGGCGTCTTCCTGTTTCTCTTGGCTCTGGCTGCAGCGGCCGCCGCCGCGCGCGAGCCGCCGCTCGTCGCGATCGATGTCGGGCACTTCGCGGCCGAACCCGGAGCGATCAGCGCTCGCGGCAGGCCGGAGCTCGAGTTCAACCGCGATCTCGCTCTCGAGGTCCGCACCGCGCTCGAAGCGCGCGGTGCGCGCGTGTTGCTGATCGGTGCGGCGGGCGACATGGGCGTGCTGTCCCGGCGCACCGACGCAGCACGCGGGGCCAGCCTGCTCGTTTCCGTGCACCACGACTCGGCCCAGCCGCACTACCTGGAGGAGTGGACGCACGACGGCGAGACGCGCCGCTTCACCGACCGGTTCGCCGGCTTCTCGCTCTTCGTTTCGCGCCGCAATCCCGCGGTCGCGGCGAGCCTCGCCTGCGCGTCGGCGATCGGCGCCGCGCTCCGGGCTGCGGGGTTCGCGCCGTCGCTCTATCATGCCGAGCCCATCCCGGGCGAATCGAAACCCTTCGCCGACCGCGTGAACGGCGTGCACTATTTCGACAACCTGGTGGTCCTCCACACCGCTGCACAGCCCGCAGTGCTGCTCGAAGCGGGCGTTATCCTGAATCGGGCCGAGGAGCTCGCGATGCGGGACCCGGCGACGCAGCGTCGGATCGCGGAGGCGGTCGCTGCCGGCGCCAACGCGTGCCTCGATCCGCACCGTCCGCTTTGACCCGGCGATCTGCGCTCGGGTAGAATCGCGCGGTTTTCCACCCCGGCCACGCGAACGATGACAACGAGATGGATCCTTGGCGCGACGCTGCTCGCGTTCGCGGTGACCGCGCAGGCGCAAGGGGAGGTGAAGGGCGATCCGAAGCGGGCCAAGGAGAAGATCTCCATGTGCTCCGGCTGCCACGGCATACCGGACTACCGGACTGCGTTCCCTTCCGTCTACTACGTGCCGATGATCGCCGGCCAGAGTCCGGGCTACATCGTGAAGGCCCTCGAGGCGTACAAGTCCGGGGAGCGCACCCACCCGAGCATGCGCGCGATCGCGCGCAGCCTGTCGGAGCGCGACATGGCCGATCTCGCCGTTTACTACGGCACCACCGCCAAATGAGACGCCGGATGAGAACGCTTCTGGCACTCGCGATCGCGGCGGCGTTTTGCGCACCGGCGGCCGCGGCCGGCGATGCGGCAAAAGGTGCCGAGAAGGCGAAGTCGGTCTGTGCCGCGTGCCACGGCGAGGACGGCAACAAGCCGCTGCAGCCGGAGTTCCCGAAGCTCGGTGGCCAGCACTACGACTACCTCGTGCACGCGCTCAAAGCCTACAAGTCGGGCCAGCGCAAGAACGCCGTCATGGCCGGCCAGACGCAGAACCTCACGGTCAAGGATATGGAAGATCTGGCCGCGTACTACGCCGGTCAGCACAGCACGCTCCACGTGATTCCGCTGCACCGGCTCGCCCGGGACGAGCGTTAGCCACCGCCGCTTGCCGCCCTGAAGGGGGTGCCGAGCGAGCGGGGCGGGGTTCGCGGCCTCTCGCAAGTCTCTTCGAGCTCACCTCCGCCTGAGACACTCCATGTAGGCCTCACCATCGGGCACACCGCGCTCGCGCTGCGCCCGCCACACGACCTCCCCCAGGCATTCGAGCACGACGTGCAGTGCGTCGTGCCGGTCGCCGCGATCGGCGAGCAGCCGCTCGAACTCGGCGCGGATGCCCGGCGGCTGATCGATCGCGAGCTGTTCCTCGACCGCAACGTGGAGGCTCATGTGGAGAAACGGGTTCGCCTCGCCGTCGTCGGGTGTGTACTCGCGCTCGAGGAACCGGTCGGGCTCGTCGAGCACATGGTGATACTCGGGATGCAGCAGCATCGCCTCGACGGCGACCGTCTCGAGCCCCTCCAGCGGCCGGCCGTCGCGGTACTTGCGCCAGGCGTCGAAGAAGAAGTTGCGGACCTGCTCGCGCGAGGGATTGAACATCAGACCGACCTCGTCTTGGCGCGGTACTCGCACAGATCGACGATCGGGCACCGCGGGCACTCGGGTTTGCGCGCTTTGCAGACATAGCGCCCGTGCAGGATCAGCCAGTGGTGCGCGTGCCGGCGATACGGCGCGGGGACGACCTTCAGCAGCCGTTCCTCGACCTCGAGCGGCGTGTCGCCCGGCGCGATCCCGGTGCGGTTCGCGACGCGGAAGATGTGCGTGTCGACGGCCATCGTCTCCTGGCCGAACGCGGTGTTGAGGACCACGTTCGCGGTTTTTCGCCCCACGCCCGGCAGACCTTCGAGCGCCTCGCGCGTCGCCGGCACTTCGCCGCCGTGGCGCTCGAGCAGCAGGCGGCTCGTCCCGACGACGTTTTTGGCCTTCGTGCGGAAGAGGCCGATCGCCTTGATGTAGGGGATGAGCCCGTCGACGCCGAGCGCGGCGATCTTCTCGGGCGTGTCGGCGACCCGGAAGAGCTCGCGAGTGGCGACGTTCACGCTCCGGTCGGTGGCCTGCGCGGAGAGGATGACGGCGACGAGCAGCTCGAAAGGCGTGCGGTACGCGAGTTCCGTGGCCGGCTCCGGATTCCGGGCGGCGAGCCGGGCGAAGATCTCGCCGCGCTTTTGCGGGTTCATCGCTTGGCGTGCGCGGCGCGCCGCGCGCGGGCACGCCCGAGCGCGGCGTCGATCGCCGCCCGCTTGGCCGCGGGAGAAGCGACAGCGCGCGGCGCACGGGCGGCGAGACGCACCGCGCGCTCGCCGCGATCGCGCGCGAGCCGCGCTTGCCTGCGATCGCAGCGCTCGCGGGCGGCATCCGCACGGCTTGCGTCCCAGGCGGCATCGGTACCTGCGGCCGGCACCATCTCGATGCAGTCGACCGGGCACGGCGCCACGCACAGGTCGCAGCCGGTGCAGAGCTCGGTGATCACGGTGTGCATCTGCTTCCGTGCACCGATGATCGCGTCGACCGGGCACGCCAGGATGCACAGGGTGCAACCGATGCACCTGCGCTCGTCGATGACAGCGGTGCGCCGGGGCGCCTCGACACCGCATGCGGGATCGAGAGGCGTGTAGGCGCGGCCGGTCAGCGCGGCGAGTGTCCGGACGCCAGCGTCCCCGCCGGGGGGACAGCGGTTGATGTCCGCCTCGCCGGCCGCGATCGCGCGTGCATAGGGTCGGCATGCCGGGTAGCCGCACTTCGTGCACTGCGTCTGGGGGAGCACGCGGTCGATCGCGTCTTCGCGCACCGGCCGCATCGATGCTAGGCCGCGCGGGCAGCAGGTGCGGCGAGGCCGCCGACGATCTCGCGCACCAGCCCGGGCCCGCGATAGACGAGCCCGGTGTACAGCTGCAGTAGCGAGGCGCCGGCGTCGAGCTTCTCGCGCGCGTCGGCGACGTTCATGATCCCGCCCGACCCGATGATCGGCACGCTTCCGTTCAGCGCGGCGGCGAGCTTCCGGATCACGGCCGTCGAGGCGCTCCGAAGTGGCGCACCAGACAGCCCGCCCGACTCCGCGCCATGCGCGAGACCGGTCACGCCGGCGCGCGAGATCGTGGTGTTCGTCGCGATCACCGCGTCGAGCCCGAACTCGATCAGCGCCTGCGCGATCCCCGCGATCTGTTCGTCATCGAGATCCGGAGCGATCTTGACCGCGAGCGGCAGCCGCCGCCGGTGCCTGCGCGCGAGCCGGTCGCGTGCCTTCGTGACCCGGGCGAGGATCGCGCCGAGCTCGTCGGCGGCCTGGAGTGCGCGCAGGCTCTTGGTATTGGGCGACGAGACGTTCACCGTAGCGTAGGTCGCGACCGGGTAGACCTTTTCGAGACATGCGATGTAGTCGTCGGCGGTGCGCTCGAGCGGGGTGTCCTTGTTCTTCCCTAGATTCACCCCGAGGATGCCCTCGTACCGCGCCCGGCGCACGTTATCGACGAACCGCTCGACGCCGACCGAGTTGAAGCCGAGACGGTTGATGATCGCCTCGCGCTCGGGGATCCGGAAGACGCGCGGCCGCGGGTTGCCCGGCTGCGGCAGGGGCGTCACGCCGCCGATCTCCAGGAAGCCGAAGCCGAACGCCGCGACCGCGTCGATGAACTCGCCGTGCTTGTCGAGCCCGGCGGCGAGACCCAGCGGGTTGGGGAAGTCGAGTCCCATGACCTTCACGCGGTTGCCGGCAATGGCCTTGCCGGGAAGGCCCGGAAACCCGAGACGCTGCAGCAGCTTCACCGACGGCAGCGTCAGCTCGTGCGCCGTCTCGGGGTCAAGCATGAAGAGCAGGGGCCGCGCGAGTCCGTACAGCATGCCCGGAGTTTAGCGTGGAGCGCGATCGGGGCGTCCGGAGGCAAGGCGGCCAGCGGATGCGATCAGGGCGCCGGGAGGGCGCTAGGTTCCGGCCAGCCGGCGCAGCACACCACGCTGGATGAGAGGTGCCTCGCGGATCCGCGCCGAGCACATCGGCGAGACGGCGGTTGGTGAAGCGGGTGTTCTAGAAGAGCGGATAAGCGTGGGCGGCGGCCGTCAGCCGCCGATCTCGCCATCGGCGAGCCGGCGCCACATGCCGTCGACGAGGCCCTCGATCGGCCGGAAGCGGGCCTTGTAGGCCATCTTGCGGCTGTCGCGGATCCAGTAGCCGAGGTAGAGATAGGGCAGCCCGAGCGCACGGCACTGCTCGATCTGCCAGAGGATGTTGAACGTGCCGAGGCTCGCGCCTTCGAGCTCGGGATCGAAAAACGTGTAGACCGACGACAGCCCGTCGGACAGGAAGTCCACGATGCTCACCATCACGAGCTTCGAGTCGTCGCGAAACTCGACGAGCCGCGTGTTCACCCGGCTCTGCAGCAGGAAGTGGGAGTATTGATCGCGGCTGTCCTGGTCCATGCCCCCGCCGGCATGGCGCGCCGCCTGGTAGCGGAGATAGAGCGCGTAGTGCTCGACACGGAAGCGAAGCCCCAACGCGGCCGCCGTGAGGTGGCCGTGTTTGCGGGTCGCGCGTCGCTGGTAGCGCGAGGTCTCGAACTCGCGTACCGGCAGCCGGACCGGTACGCACGCGCGGCAGGCGTCGCAGTACGGCCGGTAGGTGAAGATCCCGCTGCGGCGAAAGCCGAGCCGCACCAGCTCGGCGTAGAGGTCGTTGCCGATCAGATGCGAGGGCGTGGCGACCTGGGAGCGCGCCATCTTGCCCGGCAGGTAGCTGCAAGGGTAGGGCGCAGTCACGTAGAACTGCAGGACTGCGTGCGGCAGATCGTTCAGTTGCGACATGTGTCCCTGTCGTCTATTCGGCTGCGAGCCATTGCCCTGGAGGCCGCGGGTAGTCTACCAAGTCCTTGACCCGGCGGGCGAACTCCGCGCGTGGAATTTCCCGAGCGCCGAAGGAGGCGAGGTGGGTCGTATGCATCTGGCAGTCGATCAGCCCGTAGCTTTCCGCGGCGAGCCGCCGGACGAGATGCACGAAAGCGATCTTGGAGGCGTCGCGGCTGCGGGTGAACATCGACTCGCCGAAGAACGCCGCGCCGATCGCTACGCCGTAGAGGCCGCCGGCGAGCGCGTTGTCGATCCAGGTCTCGACCGAATGGGCGTAGCCGAGCTCGTGCAACCGGCGGTAAGCGGTGCGCATCTCGGCGCTGATCCAGGTGCCCCCCTGGCCGGGACGGGGGGCCGCGCAGCCGCGCATCACGTCATCGAAGGCGGTGTCGAAACGGATCTCGCCGACCGAGTTGCGGAGTGCCTTGCCGAGCGAACGGGTGACGCGCAGTTCGTCGGGGAACAGCACCATCCGCGGATCCGGGCTCCACCACAGGATCGGGTCGCCCTCCGAGTACCACGGGAAGATGCCGCGCCGGTACGCGTCGAGGAGACGACTCGGCGAGAGATCGCCGCCGATTGCGAGCAGACCGTCGGGCTCCTTCAGAGCGGCGGCGAGCGGCGGGAAAGGGGTGTCGGCGCCCAGCCAGGCGATCATGCGTTCCGGCTCAGCACTTCACCTGCTGCCGGCAGTATCGCTCCAGTTCGCTCACGACGCATGTGCCTTCGACCGCGGCTCTCGCCTTGCCTCCGTGCTCGAGCGAGAGTCGGAACTCGTACTTGGCGAAGAAGTCGGCGAACATCTCGCCACCGAGGGTGCCGACCGCGAACAGCTCATCCGCGGCACGGTCGTAGTCGAGCAAGATCGCCGCGAGCGGCTGCGGTGCCGGGCCGGCGAGGACGCGGCCGCCGTCGGCCGGGTCGTACTGGCTGTGCTCGGAGCAGCAGTGGATGACCTGGGCGTGGCGGTTGCCGGGGGTCTTGTCGCCGCGGTAGCTGATGAAGCTGATCTCGCGCGTGGGATAAGTGAGCTGATGCGCGCAGATGGCGGAGTAGGCGACGACCGCGCCGTCGGCGCCGGTGCCGCCCGACCATTCGTAGGTGCGCTTGTCGGCCGTCGCGAGCCGCGCGGCGGTGCGCGTCGCCTTGCCGAGGTTGAGGAGGAAGCAGGGCGTGCCCGCGTAGGGATAGTGAAAGATGAGGTTCTGCCCCACCGGCAGGCGCTTCGACTTGATCGGCTGACCGCTCGTGTCGACCAGGCGCGCACGCGCATAGAGGCGGGGCCTCGCCGCGCCTTGGGCCAGCGCCTGTCCGACCAACTCGGGCAACGAGGCCGCGGCGCCAGCGAGTGCGCAGGCACGAACAAATTCGCGTCGTTCCATCGGCGGTCTCCGTCCGCGCGAGGCTAGACGACGCGCGGGCGCCCTGTCAACGCACCGGCGCGGGTAGCCCGACTGCCGGTGTATGATCGCCGCGCACCGCAACGGTGCGCCCGGACCACGGACGAACGCCTGCTCGGCTCGCGGCGCGCGTAACCGGTTCGACCACAGGGCGGCCCCAGACCGCGCCCACCGCAACCAGGGAGGAGTCATGGACGCACTCAAGACCGGAGCCGACGCGCTCTTCATCCTGCTCGGCGCGATCATGGTGCTAGCGATGCACTCGGGGTTCGCGTTCCTCGAGCTCGGAACCGTGCGGGCGAAAAGCCAGGTCAACGCGCTGGTGAAGATCCTGTGCGACTTCTCGGTGTCGACGATCGCCTACTTCTTCGTCGGCTACACGATCGCCTACGGCGTGAACTTCCTCGCCGGCGCGGAAACGCTCGCGCAGCGGAGCGGCTACGAGCTGGTGAAGTTCTTCTTCCTGCTCACCTTCGCCGCCGCGGTGCCGGCAATCGTCTCCGGCGGGATCGCGGAGCGCGCCCGCTTCTATCCGCAGCTCGTGGCCTCGATCGCGATCGTCGCCTTCGTCTACCCGTTCTTCGAAGGGATCGTCTGGAACCCTGGGCAGGTGCAGGCGTGGATCAAAGGCGCGTTCGGCGAGGAGTTCCACGACTTCGCCGGCTCGGTCGTCGTGCACACGATGGGCGGCTGGCTCGCGCTCGTTGCCGTGCTTCTGCTCGGCTCGCGTACCGGGCGCTACGGAAAGGACGGCCGCGTCCAGGCGTCGTACCCGCCCTCGTCGATCCCGTTCCTCGCGCTCGGCGCGTGGATCCTCTCGATGGGCTGGTTCGGGTTCAACGTCATGTCGGCGCAGACGATCGAGAAGCTGAGCGGGCTCGTCGCGCTCAACTCGCTCATGGCGATGGCCGGCGGGACGCTGGCGGCGATGGTTGCCGGCCGCAACGACCCGGGATTCGTCCACAACGGGCCGCTCGCCGGTCTGGTGGCGATCTGCGCCGGCTCGGACGTGATGCATCCGATCGGCGCGCTCGCGACCGGCGCGGTGGCCGGCGCGCTCTTCGTCTATCTCTTCACCATCGCGCAGAACCGCTGGCGCATCGACGACGTGCTCGGCGTCTGGCCGCTGCACGGGCTGTGCGGCGCGTGGGGTGGGATCGCCTGCGGCATCTTCGGCGCGAAGGCGCTCGGCGGGATGGGCGGTGTCGCGCTCATGTCGCAGGTCGCGGGCACGCTGCTCGGGATCGTGATCGCGCTCGTCGGCGGCGCGATCGTGTACGGGGCTCTCAAGGCGATCGTCGGGCTGCGGCTCGACCCGGAGCAGGAGTTCGAAGGCGCGGATCTCGCGATCCACAAGATCTCCGCTACGGCAGACCGCTGACCGGGAAAGAAGGGCTACGTCCTAGTCTTCACGCTACGAGGGGGCACGCCCTTTCGTGTTCCCCGAGCTCAGGAGAATCGCCGCCAAAGCGCCGACTCTCCCCTCAGGACTCACTTTACGGGCAGGATTTCGCCCGAGTGGAAGGAGAAGCCGCCGGCGGTGCGATCGGCGTAGAAGTGCCGGAGCGTCGTGGAGACGGTGCGAAAAGCGAGCTCCTGCCACGGGATCGACGCTTCGGGAAAGAGCTTCACCTCCAGGCTTTCGGTGCCGGGCCCGAAGTCGAGGTCGAGCAGCCGCGCGCGATAGAAGATGTGCACCTGGTTCACGTGCGGCACCGACAGCACGGAGAACATTTCGGTGAGCTCGACCCGCGCCTTCGCTTCTTCGAGCGTCTCCCGTATCGCCGCCTGCGCGACCGTCTCGCCGTTCTCCATGAAGCCGGCGGGCAGCGTCCACAGCCCGTGCCGCGGCTCGATCGCGCGCCGGCAGAGGAGCACCTCCTCCTGCCACTCCGGTATGCACCCGATGACCATCCTCGGGTTCAAATAATGGATGGTGTCGCACGTGGCGCAGACGTGGCGCGGGAGGTTGTCGCCGGTCGGGATCCTGAGCGCTACCGGCGCGCCGCAGTTGGAGCAGAACTTCATAGGGTTCGAGTTACGCCGGGCTATGATAACCCGCGCCGTCCCGCATCCTTATGCCCAACGATTGCGGCCCACCCGCTCGTGATGCTTTGCCTTGGCCGCCCTCACCGCCTGTGCACCGCCGCACACGGTGAGGCACAAGGGGAACCCGGGGGAACCCCGCGCGGTCCCGGACGCATTCTCGGCGCGCACATGCACGTCGCGTACTCGAGCGCGTGCGGTTCGGCGATCCGAGCGAACGGGTTTGGTTCCACGATGAGCTCGGCCGGATCGCGCGCGAGCTCCGCGCGGGCGTTGCGGCGGAATGGGAGCCGGAGCGCGCGGCGCTGTGTCGGCGCTGCCTCGCCCGGCTCGAGGAGGGCCGCGAGGACGTCGGCTTCGAGTACCGTGACGAGTCCGGGCGACGCGGCGAGCGGCCTCAGGGGAGGGTGCGGAGCGCAGCGGCAAGCGCGAGGTCGGGCCGCCGCCGCTTGTCCACCTTGATCTCGTGCGTCGGATCGATCGTGCCGTCCTCGTTCACCGTCTCGAGCCGCACCGTGAAGCCCCACAGGTACGCGAGCTGCTTCATCACATCCTTGAACATCGGGTGCAGGGGGCGCCGGTCGGCGCGGAAGTGCCGCAGCGTCATCGAGCGGTCGCCGCTCACATCGACCGACACGATCTGGACGTTGGGCTCTCGCTCGGAGAGCGCGTACTGGCTGGCGAGGGTCTCGCGCACCGCGCGGTAGCCCTGATCGTTGTGGATCGCGCCGACGCGGTAGTTCGGCATCTCGTCGTTGTCGATCAGGCAGAAGAGGCGGAAGTCGCGGATCACCTTCGGCGAGAGAAACTGCTGGATGAAGCTCTCGTCTTTGAAGTTGCGCATCGCGAAATCGAGCGTCTTGAGCCAATCGGAGCCGGCGATGTCGGGGAACCAGCGGCGATCCTCCTCGGTCGGCGCCTCGCAGATGCGGCGGATGTCCCGGTACATCGCGAAGCCGAGCGCGTAGGGGTTGAGGCTGCCGCCGTAGTACGGGCTGTCGAAGCCCGGCTGCGTCAGCACGTTGGTGTGGGAGTGAAGCACCTCGAGCAGAAAGCTGTCGGCGAGCAGGCCTTCGTCGTAGAGCGTCTGCATGATCGTGTAGTGCCAGAACGTCGCCCAGCCTTCGTTCATCACCTGGGTCTGGCGCTGCGGGTAGAAGTACTGCGCGAGTTTGCGCACGATGCGCGCGATCTCGCGCTGCCAGGGATCGAGGAGCGGTGCGTGCTTCTCGAGGAAATAGAGCAGGTTCTCCTGCGGCTCGGACGGGAACCGGATCTCGGCCTGCGCGGCGTCCGCCTGGTCGCGGAACGGGAGCGTGCGCCAGAGGTCGTTCACCAGCTGCTGCAGGTGCTCTTCGCGCTCCTTCAGCCGGAGCCGCTCCTGGGCGAGCGTGGGCTTCGGCGGCCGCTTGTAGCGGTCGACGCCGAAATTGGCGAGCGCGTGGCAGGCGTCGAGCACCCGCTCGACCTCTTCCTCGCCGTAACGCCGCTCGCAGTCGATGATGTACTGCTTCGAGAACAGCAGGTAGTCGATGATTGCGTCGGACTGGGTCCAGGTGCGAAAGAGGTAGTTGCCCTTGAAGAACGAGTTGTGGCCGTAGCAGGCATGCGCGACCACCAGCGCCTGCATCGGCATCGTGTTCTCCTCGAGGAGATAAGCGATGCAGGGGTTGGAGTTGATGACGATCTCGTAGGCGAGCCCCATCGCGCCGCGCTTGTAGACCTGTTCGGTGGCGAGGAAGCGCTTGCCGAACGACCAGTGGTGGTAGCCGATCGGCATGCCGTTCGACGCGTAGGCGTCCATCATCTGCTCGGCGCTGATGATCTCGATCTGGTTGGGATAGGTGTCGAGGCGGTAGGTCTCGGCAACGCGCGCGATCTCCCGGTCGTAGCGCTCGATCAGGTCGAAGCGCCACTCCGAACCCGAGGGCAGCGGTTCGCCGGGGCGGCGCCTGAGCGGCGCGTGGTACCGTGCCTCGTCCATCGCCGACGTTCCTTCTTCGGGGCCAAAGGGCATCTGCGTACGCCTCGTGTTGGGCTTCGCCGGCGAGCTCGTCACGCGGCGGCCTTGTCCTTCTTAGCGAACAGCTCCCGCAGCACCGGGTAGATGTCGGTGCGGTCGCGGATCCGACCGAGCGCGAGGTTGGGGCGGTTCGCGCGCGCCTGCTCGTAGTGCACCCACAGGTTCTGCGGCTCGCCGGTGGTGATCTCGACGTAAGTGTAGTACTGGGCCTTCGGCAGGATGTCGTTCACCAGCAGCTCGAGGCAGCGCGGCGAGTCGCCCTCCCAGTTGTCGCCGTCGGAGGCTTGGGCGACGTAGATGTTCCACTGGTCGAGGGGGTAGCGGTCGGTCATCACCTCGTCGGCGAGCGAGAGCGCGCTCGACACGACCGTACCGCCGGTCTCGGTGGAGTTGAAGAACTCCTCCTCGTCGACCTCTTTCGCGGTGGTGTGGTGGCGGATGAAGACGATCTCGATCCGCTCGTAGTGCCGCTTGAGGAACAGGTGCAACAGGATGAAGAAGCGCTTGGCGAGATCCTTGCGCGTCTCGTCCATCGAGCCCGAGACGTCCATCAGGCAGAACATCACCGCCTGCGCGATCGGCAGCGGCTGGGTGACGCGGTTGCGAAAGCGCAGATCGAACGTGTCGATGAACGGGATCGCCGCGATCTTGCGGCGCAGGGCGTCGAGCGCCTCCAGGAGCTTCACGACGCGCGGGTCGTCGCGGTCGGCTTCGTCCCCCCCGAGCGCCTCGAGCTCGGCCTCGAGCTCGCGCAGCCGCACGGCGTACGGGCCCTGGAAGGCGATGCGCCGCGCGAGCGATTCGCGCATCGTGCGGACGATCGCGAGGTTGGACGGGGTGCCGTCGGTGCGGTAACCCGCACGGATGCGCCGGTGATGCGGAATCGCGGTGAGCTGGGTCTTTACGAGATCGGGCAGCGCCATGTCCTCGAAGAAGAAGTCGAGGAACTCCTCGCGCGAGAGACGGAAGCGGAACGCGTCCTCGCCTTCGCCGTCGTCGGAAGCGCCGCTACCCTGTCCGCGGCCGCCGCCCTGCGGGCGCTGGATCTCGTCGCCGGTCACGTACTCCTGGTTGCCCGGCAGCACGACCTCGCGCTTGCCCCCGGCGCCGTGCTGGAAGGTGGGCTCGCTCAGGTCGCGGGAGGGGATGGTGATGCTCGCGTCGCGATCGGCCTCGGCGATCTTGCGGCCGGCGATCGCCCGTCCGACCGCGTCGCGGACCTGCGCGCGATAGCGCTTCAGGAAGCGCTGCGCGTTGACCGCGCTCTTGTGGCGCGGGTTCTCACGCCGGTCGATGATGTCCGACATCGAGCAAGGCTACCAGTTATTGGCGCTCGCCCGCGGGCGAGCGCTTCGCCTGCAGCGCTACGACGATTTGCGCACGCGCAGGTACCACTCGACGAGGAGGCGCACCTGCTTGGGCGTGTAGCCCTTGGCGACCATGCGGTCGACGAAGTTCTGATGTTTCTTCCGCTCGTCCTCCGAGGCCTTGGCGTTGAACGAGATGACCGGCAGCAGGTCCTCGGTGGTCGAGAACATCTTCTTCTCGATCACGGTGCGCAGCTTCTCGTAGCTCGTCCACGACGGGTTCTTGCCCTGGTTCGCGGCGCGCGCGCGGAGCACGAAGTTGACGATCTCGTGCCGGAAATCCTTCGGGTTGGAGATGCCCGCCGGCTTCTCGATCTTCTCCAGCTCGTCGTTCAGCGCCGCGCGGTCGAGGATCTCGCCGGTGTTCGGATCGCGGTACTCCTGGTCCTGGATCCAGAGGTCGGCGAACGTGACGTAGCGGTCGAAGATGTTCTGGCCGTACTCGGAGTAAGACTCGAGATAGGCGGTCTGGATCTCCTTGCCGATGAACTCGACGTACGGCGCCGAGAGGTACTCCTTCACCGCCGAGAGATAGCGCTTCTCGGTCTCGGCCGGGAACTGCTCGCGCTCGATCTGCTGCTCGAGCACGTAAAGGAGGTGCACCGGGTTGGCGGCGATCTCGGTGTGATCGAAGTTGAAGACCTTCGACACCACCTTGTAGGCGAACCGGGTGGAGAGCCCGGTCATGCCTTCGTCCACGCCGGCGAAGTCGCGATACTCCTGCATCGACTTCGCCTTCGGGTCGACGTCCTTCAGGTTCTCGCCGTTGTAGACCCGCATCTTGGAGAAGATCGACGAGTTCTCCGGCTCCTTGATGCGGGTGAGGATGGCAAACTGCGCCATCATCTTGAGCGTCCCGGGCGCGCAGGGCGCGTGGGCGAGCGAGGAGTTCGCGACCAGCTTGTCGTAGATCCTGATCTCTTCGGTGACGCGCAGGCAGTACGGGACCTTGACGATGTAGATGCGGTCGATGAAGGCCTCGTTGTTCTTGTTGTTCTTGAACGACTGCCATTCGGCCTCGTTCGAGTGCGCGAGGACGATGCCGTCGAACGGGATCGCGCCGAAGCCCTCGGTGCCCTTGTAGTTGCCTTCCTGGGTGGCGGTGAGCAGCGGGTGCAGCACCTTGATCGGCGCCTTGAACATCTCGACGAACTCGAGCAGGCCCTGGTTGGCGCGGCAGAGGCCGCCGGAGTAGCTGTACGCGTCCGGGTCGTCCTGCGAGTATTGCTCGAGCTTGCGGATGTCGAGCTTGCCGGTGAGCGAGCTGATGTCCTGGTTGTTCTCGTCGCCGGGCTCGGTCTTGCAGATCGCGATCTGGGCGAGCGTCGACGGGCGGAGCTTCACGACCCGGAACTTCGTGAGGTCGCCACCGTGCTCGGCGAGGCGCTTCACCGCCCACGGCGAGGGAATCTGGATGAGATAGCGGCGCGGGATACCGTACTCGTCCTCGAGCATCGCGCCGTCGTCGTCCTGCGTGAAGAGACCGAGCGGCGACTCGTTCACCGGCGAACCCTTCAGCGCGTAGAAGTGCATCTGCTCCATGAGGTGTTTCAGCTCCTCGGCGAGCGAGCTCTTGCCGCCGCCCGGGGGACCGAGCAGGTAGAGGATCTGCTTGCGCTCTTCGAGCGCCTGCGCGGCGTGCTTGAAGTAGGCGACGATCTGCTCGATCGTCTCCTCCATGCCGTAGAAGTCCCGGAACGCTGGATAGACCTTGAGGGTCTTGTTGGAGAAGATGCGCGACAGGCGCGGATCGTTCCGGGTATCGATCATCTCCGGCTCGCCGATCGCCATGAGCATCCGCTCGGGGGCGGTCGCGTAGGCAGCCGGGTTGGACTTGCAGAGCTCGAGATACTCCTGGAGCGAGTATTCCTCCTCCATGCGGCTCTCGTAGCGCGCCTGGAAGCGGGAGAGCACGCCGCGCGCCTCGTGCGCGCTGGCGCCGTGCCTCGGCGCTACGGTCGTCGCTGCTTCGCCGAAGGCGGAGAAGACTTGGGTGGGCTTTCCTTCCATGCGAACCTCCGCTGCAAGGAACGTGTGGGCAGTATCTGCTTCGCGTTCGTCGCTCAGTAGGAACTTATAGCGATTTTCGGGCCAGACCCGCCTTTAAGGCAAGGTGTGTGGCAAAGTTGCGACGCCCCAAAGTTGCGACACTTCGAGTCCGGTAACGCGCGAGCCGCGATTTGCGCCGACGAGCGCTCGCGCGAGCCCTTGAGCGAACCGTGGAGCTAACCCTCGAGCCAAATCTCGAGCTGACCTCGGTGCTTCGAGTTTCGGCGTTTCGCATCCCAGCGTCTTGCGTCCGGGCGTCATGAGCGGCGAATTCGACCCGCGCATGGTGCAGAGGTTCCGTGGCGCGCGCCGCGTCATGGTGCTTACCGGGGCCGGCATCTCCGCCGAGAGCGGGGTGCCCACCTTCCGTGACGCACAAACCGGGCTGTGGGCCCGCTTCCGGCCGGAGGAGCTCGCGACGCCGGCGGCATTCCGGCGCGACCCGCAACTCGTGTGGAACTGGTACGAGTGGCGGCGCCGACTGGTTGCAGCGGCGGAGCCGAACGCGGCCCATCGGGCGCTCGCCCGTCTCGCCGGGCTCGTTCCCGAGCTTACGCTCGTCACCCAGAACGTCGACGGCCTGCACCAGCGCGCCGGCTCTCGAGCGGTGATCGAGCTGCACGGCAATCTCCACCGCAACAAGTGCTTCGACGAGGGCATCGTGGCGGATGATGCACCGAATTCGGCCGCGTGGCCGCCGCGCTGCCCGAGCTGCGGCGGCCACTTGCGGCCGGACGTCGTGTGGTTCGGCGAAACGCTGCCGCCGCAAGCACTTGCGGCCGCCGAGGCCGCGGCGCGCGAATGCGACCTGCTGTTCTCCATCGGCACTTCCGCGGCAGTGTTTCCGGCAGCGCAACTGCCGCTCACCGCCATGCAATCTGGGGCGATGGTCATCGAGATCAATAAAGACCGCACGCCGCTGACCGGCGTCGCGACGTTCAGCATGCTCGGTTCCGCGGGCGATATCCTGCCGCGTTTCGTCGCCACCGCCTTCCCAGGTTAGCACTCCGTCAGCGCAACTGCTAAGGTCGGGCACGAGGAGGAGGAATGGTCGACCGCTATGACGAGCTGTACCGCGGCTTCCGCTGGCAGGTCCCGGCGCAGTTCAATATGGCGGAAGCCTGTTGCGGCCGCCACGCGCGCGACCGGCATCGTTTCTGTCTGTACTGGGAGGACGAGTCGGGCGCGACGTCCGCCTGGACGTATTGGGACCTCCAGGTCCAGGCGAACCGGCTCTCGAATGCGCTCGCCGCGCTTGGCGTCAAGCGGGGCGACCGGGTGGGGATCATCCTGCCCCAGCGGCCGGAGACGGTGATCGCGCATATCGCTTGCTACCAGCTCGGCGCGGTGGCGATGCCGCTTTCGATCCTGTTCGGCCCCGACGCCCTCGAGTACCGCCTCCAGAATAGCGAGGCCGCGCTCGCGTTCGTCGACCCGGTCTCGCTTTCGAACCTCGCGGCGATCCGCGATCGTCTGCCCGATCTCCGCTCCGTGATCGGCGTGGCGGGTGCACTCGAAGCGGGGGTCATCGCCTGGGAGCGGCTGCTCGAGCAGGCCTCGTGGCGGTTCTCTCCCGTCGCGACGTCGGCCGAGGACCCGGCGCTCCTGATCTACACCAGCGGCACGACCGGCCCGCCGAAAGGCGCGCTGAAACCCCAGCGCGTGATGATCGGAAATCTCCCGGGTTTCGGGTTCTCCCACGACCGGTTCCCGCAGGAAGGCGATCTCTTCTGGTCGCCCGCGGACTGGGCGTGGACCGGCGGGCTGATGGATGCGCTGCTCCCCACGATGTACCACGGCCAGCCGATCCTCGGCTATCGCGGGCGGTTCGATCCGGAGCGCGCGTTCCATCTGTGCGAGAAGTACCAGGTGCGCAATGCGTTTCTCTTCCCGACCGCGCTCAAGATGATGATGAAGGCGGTGCCGGAGCCGCGGCGCCGATATGACCTCACCTTGCGCTCGATCATGAGCGCGGGCGAGGCGGTCGGCGAGACCGTGTTCGCGTGGAGCACGGACGCGCTCGGGGTGACCATCAACGAGATGTTCGGCCAGACCGAGATCAACTACATCGTCGGCAACTCGCACACGCTGTGGCCGGCGAAGCCGGGCTCCATCGGGCGGCCGTATCCGGGCCATCGCGTGGCGCTCATCGACGAGGGCGGAAGCGAGGTCCCGCCCGGGGAGATCGGCGACGTCGCGGTCCACCGGACCGACATCCACGGCGACCGCGACGCGGTGTTCTTCCTCGGCTACTGGAAGAACGAGGTTGCGACCCGCGACAAGTACACGGGCGAGTGGTGCCGGACGGGCGATCTCGCGCGGCGGGACGATGACGGTTACCTCTGGTACCAGGGGCGCGCGGACGACGTCTTCAAGGCCGCCGGCTACCGCATCGGACCCTCCGAGATCGAAAACTGCCTGGTCAAGCATCCGTCCGTGGCGAATGCGGCCGTGGTGCCGAGTCCCGACCCGGAGCGCGGCAATGTCGTCAAAGCGTTCATCGTGCTGATGCCCGGCCACCAGCCGTCGGCGTCGCTGGAGGACGAGATCCGCAGCCATGTCCGCGGCCGGCTTGCGCCCTACGAGTACCCGAAGGAGATCGAATTCATCGACGCGCTGCCGATGACGACCACCGGCAAAGTGCAGCGGCGGGTGCTGCGGCTGCGCGAGGCCGAGCGGAAGAGGGGCGGCGCCTAAACCCACACTCCTGAGAGTAGACTTTCCCGCCGGTTCGCGTCGAAATTCCACCCCGGAGTGTACCGATGAAGCTCTATACCTACTTCCGGTCGTCGGCGTCCTACCGCGTGCGGATCGCGCTCGCGTACAAGGGCCTCAGGCACGACGTCGGCTACGTCAACCTGCCACAGGGCGAGCACCGTGCGGGCGAGTTCCAGGCAGTCAACCCCCAGGGGCTGCTGCCGGCGCTCGAGGACGACGGACGGGTCCTGATCCAGTCGCTCGCGATCATGGAGTATCTCGACGAGACGCATCCCGCGCCTCCGCTCCTGCCCCACGGCGCGGCGGACCGAGCCTACGTCCGCGCGGCCGCGCAGATCGTGGCGTGCGAGATCCACCCGTTGAACAACCTGCGCACGCTCAAGCACGTCAAGCGCAGCTACGGCCTCGATGAGAACGCCATCAACGCGTGGTATCGCCATTGGATCGCCGACGGGTTCGCGATGCTGGAGGGCTACCTCGAGCGCGAGCGGCGCGCCGGACGCTACTGCTACGGGGATATGGTGACCATCGCCGACTGCTGCCTGGTGCCCCAGGTCTTCAACGCGCAGCGCTATGAGTGCGACCTCGGACCGTATCCGGTGATCGTCCGGATTTTCGAGACATGCATGAAGCTAGACGCTTTCGCAGCGACCCAGCCGTCGAAGCAGGGCGACGCGGCGTAGGGCGGTGAAACGCGTTCCGCAGGCGGCGGCGGTCCGAGATGGCATTCCGGCCGCGGCGGGCCGGTCGAGCTAGCTCGTCTTCCTGGTTTGCAACGCGCGGACGTTGCCGCTGTCCGCACCTTTCTTCGCTTTCTCCTGCCGCTCTCGCAGCCGCGCGAACGTCTTGGCCAGATCGGTGTGCGAGGCGGGCGTGTACTTGAAAGCGGTTGTGAGGCACGAGGCGTGCCCCTTGGGTAAGGTCTTGGTCATGGGGGTCTGATCTCCTAACACCAAGCCAAAGCCTGCACAAGTCGTACCAAGCGGCGGGAGCCTTACGCCGCTCAACCGGTTACGCCCGACTTCTTACAAACGATCGCAAGGTGACGCCGATCGTTTGTAAACCGCGCCGACGGCGAAGGCTCGCGCCGGCGCGGGATAGGCCTCGATCGCAGACGCGACGGTCCGGAAATCCAGCAGCGGTTGCTGCGCCCGCGATTGTGAAGTGTTGTGAATCCGGCTGCAGTGGCGACGTCTAATGCCAGACTCGTCGCAGGCAATCCCGACAGTCAGCGCGGCTACCACGATGCCGATCGATCACGCGGCCATGCTCGATCAATATCGACGCTAGCGGGTCCGCTGG